>CAYYMH010000020.1:0-61684 GCA_964472785.1 uncultured Cytophagia bacterium
TATTTGAGCAAATTAAGGGAGAATATGTTGCTCAAATAAAGTTGGACGTAACAGTACTGCCCAAACCAGCAGAGATTGAATTAGTCATATACAATATTATGGGTCAAAAGGTAAAAACATTAGTCAGCAAACAATATCAACTGGGATCGCATTATCTGATTTGGGATTCAACAAATGAGAATGGAGAAATGGTCGGAAGTGGAACCTATCTGTTTTTGATCAGGGCAAAATCGGGTAATAAGGTTCTGTATCAGGAAACGAAGAAAATGACATTAGTAAAATAGAAGACCATACCAATAAATTAGTAGTGAACGGTCATGACCGTTCACTACTTCATAAACAACCCCGCAAAAAAATCAAACACAACCTCCAAAATCGAGCGGTCTTTGCCAGAGGGGATTTTGACGTCGTCGGTTTCGTCAAGATAGATAATACCGTCGCCGTCTTCGTCCACGAGGTCATCTCCGACCGGGACTGTGGTAGAGGTTAATCCGCGTTTGAAGCGTTCCCAATCAAATAATGGTCCCGGGTCTGGCTTGCGCGATGTAATTTCTTCGTGACCGCGAATCAGTTCAATCGGTATATTGAATTCATCCATCTTCTGTTTGACCAGCCAAATAAGCGCTTCGTATTGAAAATTGGTATAGGGAAACAGATGACCGTCACCCTGCAGTTCGATGCCGATACTGCGGTTGTTCAGATCTTTCCGGAGCACGCCGTTAATTTCCCATTGACTGCGTCCGGCGTGCCAGGCAGTATGCTCATCCCTGACCATCTGAATGATAGGCCGCTGTTCCCGGGCAATAATGTATTGCGCCGACACCTGATTTGTTGACCGCCACACATCCGGCTTAAACCAGGAGATCGTTCCCTGCAGGCTGTTTATTCTACCGTTGTTGCTGCCCGTGTGATGAATGATGATCATTTCGTTGGAGATTTTATCCGTATTGAAAAACTGACTTTCAATCCATTCTATGTGCATTTTTATCCTCCATGAGAAATATGCTTGGTCAATTAAATAATTTGGTAATTTCATCCTGCGGAAATTCAGGCAAATCCATTTCCTTTTCATCAATGATTATTTTTCTGCCATACTCAGCCGGCATCAATTTTCCGATATCTTTGACCCTGATGTGGCTCGACTTCAATCGATCCGTTATATTTAAACTATCTTTGTAACCTGCCACTATTAACAACGCGCCTGACGCGATGGCGCCCAAAATATCAATATTTAATTGATCACAAAGCAGCTTTGCTTCGGGTAGCTGGATTATCTCATGCCCGTCAATTTTCAGGCCGCAGCCCGTCGCTTCAGCCAGTTCGTGCAATCCCATCGCCAGCCCTCCTTCAGTCGGATCGTGCAATGCCCGGACACCGCCAGCTTCAACCGCGATCAACGCATCTTTTAGCACACTGATTCCCGGCCGGTAAATAAATTGTTTGCATTTTTCCACAAAATCACTGGAATAGGTAGCAGCCAATTCTTTTTGTTTCTCTCTGGCGATGATCGAAACCGCCTCAATCGCGATCCCCTTGGTGAGCAAAATGTGATCTCCGGCACGGGCATTTTTATTATTGATTAATTTTTCTTTATCGACCGTTCCCAGCATTTGCCCCGCTAAAATTGGTCGATCAATACCATAAGTAATTTCGGTATGCCCGCCACAAAATGAAATCGACAATTCTTTACACACTTCCGCTATTTGATGAAAAATATTTTCCACTAATTTGGCGGTTGTTTGGTTTTCTGGCAAGAGCAATGTACCTAAAAACCAACGCGGCACACCGCCCATGCAAGCGATATCATTGGCGTTGATGTTGATCGCGTAATAACCGATGTCGTCAGCAGTAAAGGTGATCGGATCTGTTTTGGCTATCAAAAATTGATTCCCCGGCTCAATCACAGTGGCATCCACGCCTATCTTCGGCCCAATAATTACTGACTCATCTGATGTCGTATATTTTTTGATAAGCCCGGAAAGAAGCGCCGGTTCTAATTTACCCAAAGGTAAAAATTCACTGTCATTCATCGGATGACCTCCAACTCAAAAACAACTGTTCCGCCACCTGTGTAACGACACGGGTCGAGACACTGCACATAAGCCTTATTTTCATCTTTTTCATTCAATCCGACTTCAACTGGTCTGACGCCGTGTGAAAGAGCAACATGGTACGGCATGATCGAACTTAATGAATGCATACAAATACGACCAGATTTTTTCGGATCGAGAATATAGCCATTTTCCAGATAAAAAGAATCACTCTTCTGATAGACAGGGCAACTACCCAGAATGTCCACAACTTTGATTTTTATGTCCACAGCATTCTTTTTGGTTTTCGTGAGAACGTCCTTGTTAACCATAATTTAAAATAATATAGAAAAACATAAATATCAAGTACTTTTTGATACTATGGAATTTGCTGATAACAAAAAATGCTTTTTTTAAGCAGTTTTCAACTTTCTTTTCTCGAAACCAACTCTTTTCAAAATTATTCATTTTTTATGTTGACAAAATTGAAAAAAATTCTTATAATTATTGTTAAATTTTTTTCACTTATAAATTTATTTAATGGAGGTCCGTTCATCTCAAAAAATTGACACAACATTAAAATCTAAAATCTCGGAGGAGGGAAAAATGAGACTCTATGTGGGGAACTTGCCCAAAGATGCTGACGAAGAAGACTTACTCGACATGTTCCAGGAGTACGGCAAAGTGAGGAACATTAAAATCATTCGCGACCGATATTCGAAACTTTCGCGCGGATATGCTTTTTTGGAGATACCGGATGCAGAAGCGGCGCTAAAAGCAATTGAAGATTGGGACCAGGGTTCGATCGATGACCATGTGATCAGGGTGGATGTTGCAAAGGCATCCATAAATGATCCGGAATATAAAGTTTATCGGGCAGAAGCTTAGCTTTACTTTTTACAGGGAGGTGATTCATCAAAAAAACAACCGAACTTTGGCACATTTCCCAGAATTAGATTTTGAATGGAGGATCAATGCACATAATTGATTATGCGATTTTGGTGATTTATCTGGGAGCTATTGTCATCATTGGACTTCTTCTGCAAAGACGAGCGTCCAAAGGTATTGACTCATATTTTTTGGGGAACAGAAAATTACCCTGGTGGGTTTTGGGAGCCTCGGGTATGGCTTCCAATCTTGATGTCAGTGGAACAATGATCAACACCGCCTGGATTTTTGCGCTGGGCGCCACTGGCTTTTTTATTGAAATTCGCGGTGGGGTCACGCTCATTATGGCTTTCCTCATGATTTTCATGGGCAAATGGAATCGCCGTGCTGAAGTCATGACCCTCGCTGAATGGATGAGTTTCCGATTCGGAAAAACCAATGAAGGTCACGTCGCACGCTTGATTGCCGCCATTTCCAGCATCCTTGTGACCATTGCCATGGTAACTTATTTTGCTGTTGGCTCCGGCATATTTATCGGCGAATTTTTGGGTATCCCCCCGTTTTGGGCTTCTACTTTAATGATTTTACTTGCCATGATCTACACAGTTGCCAGCGGTCTCTACGGTGTTGTTTGGACCGACGTTTTTCAAGGTGTTTTTATTTTTGGTACGATCATTTACATCTGCGTTATGGCAATCACACAATTTGATTTACCGGATATTTTTTCGATCTCTGTGCCAATGAGAGACGGAACGTTCATGGCAATCCAGACCACCAAAGAGGCCTGGACCAATGTTATCCCGCAATGGCAATTAAATTTCGATCCACAATGTTCCTATTCCATTTACAATCTGTTTGGCATCGCGATTATTTTTTACCTGATCAAAGTCACCATCGAGGGCGCAGGCGGCACCGGCGGTTATATGATTCAACGCTACTTTGCCGCTCGCAGTGACCGGGAAGCCGGTTTGCTCTCGTTGTTCTGGACTTTCTTGTTAGCATTTCGCTGGCCTTTCATCGCAGCGATTGCCATCATGGGAATATCCTACGGCACCACACATGGTGTTATCGAAAATCCGGAAACTGTTTTGCCCATTGTGCTCAACAATTTAGTGCATACAGGAATCAAGGGATTATTAATCGCAGGACTTATGGCAGCCGCAATGTCCACTTTTGACTCGACGGTGAACGCCGGTGCGGCTTATTGGGTCAAAGATATTTATCAGGCTTACATCAACCCGAAAGCCAATGATAAACAACTGATGTTACATAGCCGAGTCGCAACCGTTATCATGGTTATTTTCGGATTATTATTTTCACTTGTCATCAAAAATATCAACGAAATCTGGGGATGGATAACGATGAGTATCGGCGCAGGAATGATTATCCCCCAATTAGCCCGCTGGTATTGGTGGCGTTTAAACGGTTACGGTTTTGCCATCGGAATGGCTGCCGGTATGGTGGCTGCGCTCGTTCAGAGAACCTGGTTTCCGTTTGTGCCGGAATATGTCGCCTTTAGTTTCGCCAGTGGGATGTCACTTATTTTCATGGTGATCGGAACACTTTTGACAAAACCAACCGATGAAGCAACATTGAAAGACTTTTATAAACGCACCAGACCGTTTGGCTTTTGGGGACGTATTAAAAATTCGATTTCAGCGCCGGTTCAGGAAAAGATTAAGAGTGAACATCGCCGGGACATCATCGCGACATTTATCGCAGTACCCTGGCAATTGATTCTCTTTCTCACCATGATGATGATCGTAATGCAGCGCTGGGATACTTTTGGCTGGTTATCGATTTTACTGGTCGTGCTCTCTTTCGGTTTATACCATTTTTGGTACAAACACCTGTCCACCGAAGTCAGATTTGATGATGAACCTGTCCAACAGAAAGAGTAATTCGAAATCGTCACAGCGAAATTTAAAAATTTGTTTATCAATCTTTTTGAATAAATGAAAAATAAATCATTAAAAATAACATTATTGTTCGTTTTCATCACACTATTTTTTCTGATGTATTGTGCCCGGGATCGCGAAAAAATGATTATCGTTTGGCACTCAATGCGCCCGCTGGGCACACAAATCCTTCAGGAAAAATTAGATCAATTTTCGAAACGATATCCGGGATGGCGACTCAGTCAGCTTTTTTATGAGCCGGAAACCGCTCGCACAAACTATATCATTTCAGCGATGGGTGGAAGCGGTCCCTCTTTATTCTGGGGCGCCAATGATAACATTGGTCCGTTTGTCGAATTGAGAGTCATCAAACCGCTGGAAGAACTTTTTGGATCGTCCTTTTTGGACAGTTTCATTACGAAACCGATCCCGGCTAATACTTACTTTGAAGACCATCTGTATCAAATCGCCGACCGTGTCGGCAATCACCTCTGTCTCGTTTACAACAAATCCATAATTAAAAATCCGCCACAAACGATAAATCAATTGATTGAAATCGGGAAAAGGATCCAAAAACTGAATCAGGGAAATCAGGATAAGGTTCGTTATGCGCTGGCGTGGAATTACACCGAACCCTATTTTGCAGTGCCGTTTATCGCCGGCTACGGTGGTTCTATTTTAAATCAGGACAACCAGCCAGCATTAAATACCAAAGCCACAGTTAATGCTGCTCAACTCATTTACGATTTAGCGAATAAACATGAAATTATTCCCATCGAATGCGATTATGAAATCTCAAATGCGCTGTTTTTAGACGGCTACTCTGCCATGATCATTAATGGTCCCTGGTCGTGGGGAACCTACATGGAAAATGGCATTGACATTGGGATTACCCGAATTCCCAAAATCAATGAAACCGGACTTTGGCCCGCGCCCATGGTCTCTCCGATGGGCTACTCGCTCAACGTGAATCTGGAGGGAAATAAATTAGCCATTGCTGTGGAATTGTTAAAATTCCTGACTTCCCCCGAAGTGGAAATGGAATTCACAAAGGCACTAGGCACGATTCCTTCCCGTATTACCGCTTACAATAATCCATTTGTGAATAACAACGAAATTATCCGCAGTTCAATTTACCAAATGGAAGTTGGTCAGCTTATGCCGGTAGTTACGGAATTACGCTGGATTTGGGATGCGATGCGTCCCAGTTATCAGTCGATTTTTACCGGCAGGATGAAACCGGAGCAAGCAGCGAAAGAAATGCAGCAATTGGCAGAGAAACTCATAAAGGAGAACCGATAATCAATGGCATCGGGCGTCGGAAATATTGAAAATAATAAGTTAGCCTATCTTTACACGCTGCCGGCTTTCATCGTAATGGGCATTGTGGTGCTGTACCCGTTTGTTTACAATGTCGTGCTTTCATTCTCCAACATGAACCTGTCGCACTTTTATGACTGGCAGATTACCGGCTTTGATAATTATGCTGCTGTGTTCAAAGAACGGACATTCTGGTATTTTTTATTCAAAACGATTATTTGGACAGTGGTTAATGTATTTTTTCACGTCACGATCGGTGTATTTTTAGCCATCGTTTTAAATAAAGATTTGAAGGGCAAGTCTTTTTTTCGCACGCTGCTCATTTTACCGTGGGCAGTGCCGCAATACATTACGGCGTTGACCTGGCGCGGCATGTTCAATTCCGAATACGGGGCAGTCAGTTTAATTTTAGATAAATTATTCAACGTCCACATTCCCTGGCTCACCACAGAATGGGGTGCATTTACCGCCTGTATCGTGACTAACATCTGGCTGGGTTTCCCCTTTATGATGGTTATCGCTTTAGGAGGTTTACAGAGCATCCCGGATGAGCTTTATGAAGCTGCGGAAATTGATGGCGCGTCCTTGCTCCATAAATTAAAAAACATCACGGTGCCGTTAATCAAACCGGTTATGATTCCGGCAATTACGCTGGGCATTATCTGGACGTTTAATAATTTTAACATCGTCTGGCTGGTCAGTAACGGCGGCGAACCTGCGGATACAACGCACATTCTGGTGTCGTGGGTTTATAAATCCGGTTTTCGCTATTTCCGCATGGGCTATGCTGCGGCATTTTCAATGATAATTTTTGGAATCTTGTTAATTTTCAGTTGGAATTTTATAAAGCGAACAAAGGCAACCGAAGCTGTTTACTAAATAAATTAAACAATTCAAAGATGAGAAAGCCAAGAGATCTATCCATAGCTGGCAAAATTGGCGCGTATGTCGTATTATCCGTTTTCACGATTTTTGCCATTTATCCGATTTTACGCGTGGTGACAATTTCATTGCGTCCCGGGGATCGGTTGCTAAGCAAATCCCTTGCGATCATACCCGAAAACCCGACTATTACAACATATATCAAGCTGTTTACCGAAGAACCGTTTCTCCAGTGGCTGATGAACAGCATTATCATTTCCGCTTTTGTGATGCTGGTTGGCGTCGGACTGGCAGCAACCGCCGGTTACACATTTTCCCGTTACAAATTTGCCGGCAAAAGCAAAGCCATGTTTGCGCTCATTACCACCCAAATGTTTCCGTTAACCATGCTGCTGTTACCATTATTTATCATGTTGATTCGATTGAAACTTTATGATTCATACATTGGTTTAATCATCGCGTACTCAGCCACCGCACTGCCATTTACCATTTGGCAGATGAAAGGATATTACGACACCATCCCCTTCAGTTTGGAGGAAGCGGCGTACATCGATGGCTGCACCCAATTTAAAACGTTTTGGCAAATTGTACTTCCTTTGGCTGCGCCAGCGCTGGTCATCACTGCTTTATTTTCTTTTATGACCGCATGGTCCGAATATCTGGTTGCTGCTGTTTTAATTCAGGATCAAAATTTATTCACATTACCTTTAGGCTTGAAAACGTTTCAATCGGCCATGGAAACGTCGTGGGGACTTTACTCCGCCGGTGCCATAATGGTGAGTTTACCGGTCGTGGTTTTGTTTCTGATTTTGAGCCGCTGGTTAATTTCCGGATTGACATTGGGAAGCGTAAAGGGTTAGGAGAAATTTTATGAGCAAACTTTCGATATTAGCTGAACTGTGGCAATTTTTAAAAGTAAGAAAAAAATGGTGGTTAGGCCCGATCATCTTTTTTCTGTTATTATTGGCATTTTTAATCGTGTTAACAGAAGGATCAGCTTTAGCGCCATTTATTTATGCGCTGTTTTAATTGTTTTTAAATCGCCTCAAAGACTCAAGGACTCACAGAGACTTTTTTGATACTTTGAGCTTTCGTATCTTTGAGGCAAGTCAATATTGTAAACAAACTGCCTATGATGAAGTCTTCTAAAAAATTGTTCTTTTATTTATTCACCATTTCAATCCCCGTACTTTTTATTATTATTCTTGAGCTTTTTTTGAACCTTTTCAATTACGGAGACCACTTAAAGCTTATTCTCACCACAGAAAAGGATGGTCAAAAATTCTATCAATTAAACCCGGATGTGGGACAGCGATATTTTATCAAAACCGATCAATCGCTAATTCCCCAGCTCTATCCCCAGACATTCGAGTTCAACAAATCACCGAACACGTTCCGGATATTTTTGCTTGGCGGTTCTACGACTGCCGGATTCCCCTATGAACTCAACGCCCGATGGAACAGCCTGCTTCACGACCGACTTTCCGCCTACTACCCCGACAAAAATTTTGAAGTCATCAATGTCGGTATGTCGGCTGTGAACAGTTTTTCGGTTCTGGATTTCACCAGGGAATTAGTGAAATATGACCCGGACTTATTTATCATTTATATGGGACATAACGAATTTTACGGCGCCTTTGGTGTCGGATCACTGGAAAAAATTGGCAAATATCCTGCTGTCATTCGAACTTATTTAATGCTGAAAAATTTCAAAACATTTCAGTTGCTCCGCAGCATCATCAAAAATATCTTTGGCATTTTTCAAAAATCAAATCAAGAAACGCCCAAGCGGACGCTGATGGCTTCCATTGTTCAGGAAAAGTCAATTCCGTTGGACAGTCAGGACTATCAGCTTGCAAAGCGCTATTTTTCAGAAAATCTGCGGGAGATTATCGACACGATCCATCAGCATGACTGTCCAATTTTAGCAAGCACCCTCGTCAGTAACTTGAGAGACCAGCCGCCGTTTATTTCATTATTTTCAGATACCCTTTCCTCGAAAAGCGAACAACGGTGGAATCATTTTTATGAACGCGGCAAAAAACAATATCAAATGGGTCACTACGTATTCGCACTGAGCTCATTTCAACACGCCATGGATATTGACGCCTCACCGGCGAAACTTCATTTTGAAATGGGAAAGTGCTATTTTGCGCTCAAGGATTCCGTCAAGGCTAAAAAAGCCTTTCATCGAGCGCGTGATCTCGATGCCCTGCGTTTCAGAGCCACAACGGAATTTAATCATATTATTAAACAAACATGTCTCACCAATAAAACGCCTCTCGTTGATGTCGAGGAAACTTTTGCGACACACTCAAAAATGGGGATTATCGGAAACGAATTTATTACCGAACATCTCCATCCGAATTTTGATGGCTACTTTCTGATGGCAAAAACTATCGCTTCAGCCATTGTCGAATACAACTTTTTTAATGATAATCCGAGAAACCTGCAGTATTCGGATGACTACTTTAAGAAGATTTCATCTGTGACCCTTTTGGACAAAGCCCTTGGAGACGTTAAAATTCAAAAACTGACCTCGGAATGGCCCTACAAAAACACAGTCAAGATAATAACATATCCTGACCCGAATTTAAAATCTGTGGTCGAAAAAATTGTTCATGATTATAACAGCGGCGAAATATCATGGAACGAAGCGCACTACAGACTTGCTCAATATTATTCCGAAAGAAATATTTTTGAAAAAGCGATCGGGGAATATTTGGCAGTCGTTAAAGTCGTTCCGCATAACTATTTCCCCTATGTAAAAATCGGAAATAAATATTTTATTCAAGACAAATTAGATTTGGCTGAAGAATGGTTTCAAAGGGCACTTAAATTGGAGAACCTGCCTTTTATTCACGCAAAAATGGGCATGGTTCGCATCAAAAAAAATGAGTTTCGTGTTGCCGCCAACGACTTTGAAACTGCAATCAAAATTGACAATCAGCATTCCCAATTATCTAATGAAGAAAAAGTATTAGCGCGATATTACCTTGCGCTATGTTTTATTAAATTAGATAAAACCAGTCAAGCACAGAGCCAGATAAAGCATGTGCTCGAACTTGATCGCAATCACAAAGAAGCCAAGCAGCTATTGCGTCTTTTAAATACACAAAAAAAAGTGAATATTCAATTTTGAGTATAATACTCAAAAATATCATATCGTAATTTCAGAACTCCTAACCTCTCGTAAACAAGAACTACAATATTTTGTAGATTAGTTTGAAATTGGTGCCAGGATAAATGGTTTCAGTTTCGTTTAAAAAATCGCATAATTTTTTATCAGCCTTACTATCCCTGGGCGTGGACAATGAATGCATCCGAACAGTCAAAGTTTTGTTGCTATAATTAGAGATCAAATCAGCCTCGCTTTTGATAATTTCTTTGACCAGCATCCGTATTTCATTGTCAGATTTTTTGTAAGAGGGAATCAATAAATTTGCCACAGCTGTTTCAGCCCGGTACGCTATCATTTTTATTGTATTGATAAATAATTTACTTTCAGTTTTTAATTTACTCAAGTTTCGCACATAAATAACTACAGAGCCGGCGCATAAATTAACCCAGCGCTGAAAAGTGATTCGTTTTCACTCAAAATTATTTAAAAATTTTGAAAATATTCTAAAATTCAGAAAATAAAATATTAAAATAAGCCAAAATCGGTATAATCGTCATTTTAACACATACTTATCCTTAGTGATTGATTATTTTATTGTTGCAAGTAATTATAATGATAGCAGAACGTGCGAGGCAAGCATTGCTTTATCCAGATGCCCTTGAAAATTCACACTATCACGTTTATTAGATTGTTCAACACAATAGTCAACTTTAATTATTTTAATCATGCGCTCGATAGCGGTTCGTTTGCTGTAGTGACTTTTCCATCGGGATAAATGCTGGGGATTGTCCCAATCTATTTGTGGAAAATCACTGGCTTTAGTGAGCAGCGTACGTCCCTGACTATTGGGGCAACAATCCTTTTTCAAAAGACAGTGTGAACAAGCCTCTAATCTTTTGTTTTTACTAGTGATAATTGGAGGTCCCCATATATATCGTTGCTTGGTTAAGTGCCGACCCTTCATCTCTAAAGGCAACCCAGCATCGCAAATTGGGACACCGTTCTTTATAAAATGATCAATGCCTGGTATATAAAAGTCAAGAGAAAAATAAAAGCATTTAATTATGAAATGCATCTTCTGTGACGATGCATGCATTAACCCAGTCAATGCACTCCAAATAACGACATTAAAATTCAATAAATTATTTCAATATTATAGTAATTATTCAGCGTGTTTTTTTTGCCACCAAGGCACTAATACTCGAAGTTACACAAAGAAATACATATTTAAAAATATTCTAACAGTCTTCGCTGCTTTTCTTTGTGTATCCGAGACTCATGGCTGAACCGTAACATAATATAAATGGTTAATCTAAAAATTTAGGTTAAATTTAAATAGCGGGGCAGTATTTTTTCCGAAACTACCCCGCCTATTTATCTTATGAGATCATTTATTTTCCGGTAATTCCTTCATCTCAAAATGATCTCCGGTTTCATCCACGATCTTCTGATACCAATCTTTGGGATAACCTGGATGGGTCACTTTACCATGCTCGTTCTTCACATTCCCATCGAGATATTTGTAGATTAAAAATTCGCCCAATTTTTTCCAGCGTTTGACAGTGGAGTTACCACAATTCACTGAGTATTCGGTCAAATAATCGATCGCCAATCTCGGGGATTGCTTGTACAACGTTAATGCCGCCTTTTCGATTTCAGGTTGATCCGCCAAAAATTTACCTTCCAGCTTTCGCTGTACGATCTGCACATCTTTGATCATGTCGCTGTAGCGTTTGTAGGTATAATTGGACACGAAATTAAACACCCAAAATGCTGATTCCCAGGTAAAATGGTGAAAGTCCCCGGTGCCCACAGCATAGCTTTTCGGCACCTCAGTTATGGCGCAGTACATCGGCACGTAAACCGTGCTGTACGTATCGTCCACACTGAACCAGAGAATGCCACCAATCGGATCCGGCAACCACTTACGCGCTTGGGAAACAAATGAAAATCCGGTTTGCTGGGTTGAAGTCGCCCGTTCATTGCAATATTTTACGCTATCTACTTCCCAGGTCAACGGCCGCCAGCGGTAAGGGAGTTTAAAAGGACCAGCACCGATGTCCTTTGTCATATCAAAATCCGAGCCCTCGAAATGATCGCGCATCAGTTCCATCACGTCATGCACCGATAATTTTTTGTCCGGTTTAATCCACAACGGTAACGGTTCAGCGCCTTCAACACCTTTCACAAAATCCATCGACAAATTCAATGACGGTGCGGCACAGCGGAACATGCTCCACACCCTGGCTTCACAAAACCGGAGCGCACCATAATCCAATGGCGCGTATGCATCGGCAAAACTAAAATCTTTATTTTCGCCATCAAAGTAGCCCATGTGCCGGGCCAGATCGATTACATCTTTTTCGTAGAGACAATTCTTTGGATCATTCAAGGGAAATTGCCGGATCCGCGCCTGATTGGCATGGGCAGAAATATAGCCATCGGGTACTTTGCGAGCCACCCAAACCGCGCCCTTTTTGTCCGGACCTTTTCCGATCATCTCCATGATCCAGACTTCCTCCGGATCGGCAATGGAGAACGATTCACCGGAACTGTAATAGCCGTATTCAGCGACTAAATCTGCCATGATTTGAATCGCTTCTCTGGCGGTTTTTGCCCGTTGCAGGGTGACATACATCAGGCTGCCATAGTCCATAATCGCATCCTTATTTCTCAATTCACGACGGCCGCCCCAGGTAGTCTCGCCGATGGAAACCTGGTGTTCGTTCATATTTCCGACAACGGTGTAGGTATGCTCGACTTGTTCGATTTGTCCCAGATATTTGCCGGTGTCCCATTCATAAATATCGAGCATGGTTCCGGGTTGATAATTCGCGGCGGCTGTGTAATACAATTCACCATAAAGCACATGCGAATCCGCCGCATAGGTAATCATGGTAGAGCCGTCTTTTGAAGCCTTCTTGGTAATTAAAAAATTGGTGCAGGCAAAAGCCGCAAAATTAAATACCATTAAAATAACGCCGATGCATAGCATCATCTGAAGCATGTTTTTTTTCATAAAAAATACTCCTCCTGTAAAAAATGTGTATTGATGCTTGCGAAGACATTCCATCTCCGCAAGCCTCTGATTAATATTTATTCATTCCAATCCGGTAATCTGCCCGGCGTCCAAGGCGCATTATATTGTTCCATCGATTGTTCTAATTCTTTGACATCTTTTTCAATCAGCGTTTTCAGTTTTGAATACAATGGTGTGAATTCTTCTTTAATTATCTTATAAGCATTCTGTTCTGTTTGTGTAAGTTCAGTTGTGGAATTGCGATGCGTATAAGCCATCGTCCACAAGCGACTGGACAACGAAGTCGGTGGATTCTCATTTCTTCTGCTGATCGTTCTGTCGCCCTCAAATTCGAGTTGAATTTCAGACAAGGTACTTTCGATGGCTTTCACTTTTTCCATCATTTCCTGTGGCACTTTTGGCGTTTTCAGCAATGCCTGTTTAATGTGAGCAATCCGTTCCTCCAGCTCATCAGCCGCATACATCGCACCTTGAACGACTCTGAAGAGCTCCGCGGCTTTTGTCTGAAAAGTAACCAGCGCTCTGCGGTCTTTGGCAGGCAATGTCGAATTGTCCAAAGCCACCGTCTTAAATTCCTGCGGTTCGATCAACTGTGACAATTCTCTGTTGACGCTCATTGACAGCGAAACTTTGTAGGTTCCGGGATGAACAAGCACACCGCCGTTGTCGCTTGCCAATGGATTATATTTGTCGTTTCTTAGCCGAACCGGGCTCGGATCGTGATAGCGAAAATCCCAGGTAATCCGATGAATCCCTTTTTGCGGGGACGTCGTTATTTTTCGGACCACATTTCCGTCATGATCAAAAACAGTGAATAACAAATACGGTTTTTCTTCATTATCTTCAGCCCGCAATTCGTCCCAACTTGGATAAGGAATCGGTTTGCCTTCTTTGCGGAGTTTCTTTTCCTTTTCCTTGCGCTGTTGTTTCAATGTTTTGGGTGCTTCCTTCAAATAGTAAGTAAAGGTCGCTCCAACCGGCGGATTATCAGCGGCATAGTACATCGAACCCTGACCGTATTTCGCCCGTGTCGGAATAAACATCAGCGCATCTTTAATTTCAAAAATATGCGCCTGTTTCTGCAAAGTTTCTTCCGTTGCTGATCGCAGCGGCGTATAATCATCCAAAATATAAAACCCTCTGCCAAAAGTCGCTGCCACCAGATCATTTTCCCGTTCCTGAATGACGAGGTCTTTCACAGAAATGGTGGGTATTCCGGATTTCAGTTGAATCCATTTCTTTCCGCCATTGGGGCTAAAGAACACGCTAAATTCGGTCCCCACAAACAGCAGATTCGGATCGACATAATCCTGCTCAATTGTATGTACCGTACCATTTTCAGGCAAATTCCCGGCGATGCTTTTCCATGACTTTCCCTTGTCCGTGCTCTTCAGCAGATAGGGTGTGAAGTCATCGCGTTTCCGATTATCAAACGAAGCGAAAACCACATTGGCGTCATGTTTGGAAGCCAGAATGTCACTTACGTACGTCATCTCGGGAATGTCAGGAAATTTTTCGATCTTTTTCCAGTTTTCACCGGCGTCTTCGGTAATTTGAATCAATCCATCGTCAGTACCTGCATAAAGCAAGTCCTCCTGAATTGGCGATTCATCCAAAGACACGATGGTACCATACAAAGAGGTGGAGGCATTTTTCGCGACCGCGTCCACGCTCCAAACACGTTCCATCACCGGCAACTTGTTTCGGTCGATCTGTCGCGTCAAATCGTCACTGATCACCTGCCAGGTATTTCCGCGATCATCACTGCGGAATACTTTATTTGCCGCACAGTAAACTCGGGTGTGCGAATGCGGGCTGATAAACAACGGCGTGTTCCAATTCCAGCGATAGGTGTATTCTCCTTTTCGCGGTTGCGGTTTAATGCGGATAGATTCGCCGCTCTGACGATCGTAACGTACCATGCCGCCGTATTGTGACTCCGCGTAAACGATGTTAGGTTCCACCGGATCAATTGCAGACCAGAAGCCGTCGCCGCCATTCGTGACAAACCAATCTTCATTTAAAATGCCGTACGAGCAGGTTGTTCGGGACGGACCGCCCATGCTGTTATTGTCCTGCGTGCCGCCATAAACGTAATAAAACGGCTCCGAATTATCGACAGCAACCCGGTAATATTGGGTAACCGGCAAATTACTTTTGTGAATCCAATCGTTGCCAGCGTCAAAAGATTCGTAAATACCGCCATCGCCGCCGATGAGTAAATGTCTGGTATCATTGGGATCGATCCAGAGCGCGTGGTCATCGACGTGTCTTGCCTTGCGACCTAAATTATGCCAGGTCTTTCCGCCATCATCGGTGAATTTCGTGACAGTGTCCATCGAATATACCTTATCCACATCTTTGGGATCACAGAAAATTTCATTGTAGTACTGCGGACTGGTGCTCATGTAACTGCTCATTTTTCTCCAGGATTCACCGCGATCTGTGGAACGGAAAAATCCGCCGCTTTCACCCTGCGCTTCGATGATCGCGTAAATCACGTCCGGATTCACCGGCGAGATCGCCAGTCCGATTGCGCCTTTATCGCAACTGGGAATACCGGATTTAAGCTCGCGCCAGTTCTTTCCACCATCTGTGGTTTTATAAATCGCGGTTTCAGGACCGCCGTCGATCTTTGTAAATACGTGACGTCTGCGCTGATGCGAGGCTGCGTAAATAACATCCGGATCACGTGGATCCATTACCATGTCGGAAACTCCCGTGTGTTCGCTAATCGTCAGCACCGCGTTCCAGTTTTTTCCGCCGTCGGTTGTTTTGTACAATCCGCGGTCACCGCCGGGTCCCCAAACCGAACCTTCGGCTGCCACGTAAACCACATCCGAATCTCTGGGATCGATCAAAATTTTCCCGATCTGCCGCGATGTTTTCAATCCCATATTTTTCCAGCTTTTTCCGCCATCCATGGTTTTGTAAACCCCGTCGCCGTAACCGAGAGCGCGCTGGCTGTTATTTTCACCGGTTCCTGCCCAAACAACATTGGGATTATTCGGATCCATTGCCAGACAGCCAATGGAATAAGCGCCGTATTTGTCAAAAATGGGATCATAGGTTGTGCCGTTGTTGGTGGTTTTCCAGATGTTTCCCGATGCGACCGCTACGAAATATTCGCTGGGGTTATCCGGATTAACCGCGAAATCACCAATGCGTCCGGAGCAATACGCGGGTCCGATACACCTGAATTTCAATCCGGAAAAAGTGCCGGAAGACATCAAGTCTTTTTCCTCCTCATCACCAAAAGCGACACTTATAAGTAACAGAATAAAAAAGAGAGCAAACAAGCGTTTCATATTATCCTCCTTGGGATTTTTAATTTTTATGACTTGTGTTAATTAATTAATTACGTTTTAAGATGATAAAAGACAAATCATCACTGTATCTCTCATCGCCGATAAAAGAACGAATTTCTTTTAATAACAATTTTCCGATTTGCAGCGATGACAAATGAAAATGGCTTTGCAAAAAGGTTTTCAGTCGAGCTTCCCCAAAGAATTCATCACTTTTATTTCTTGCCTCTGTAATTCCGTCTGAATAGGTAACGAATAAATCTCCGGCATCCAATTTGATGTGCTGACTCTCAAATTGAACATCCGGCTTAATGCCGATGGCAGCATTCATTGGATTCAGCTCTTTGAATTTACCTTTTTTTATCACGATCGGTGGCATGTGCCCGGCGTTTATAATGTTTATTTCATCAATATTTTCTTTAATCTCAAAATAGACCAGTGACACAAAACGCTCGGGAATCCGGTCTCGATAAAAAATCCGATTCAGCTCCTGACCCAATTTAGCTAACGAATTAAAATTATTAGCAATTGCCCGGATGGTTGCCTGAAGTTTTGCTGAGACAAGCGCAGCACCTAATCCTTTTCCGGCAACATCGGCAATGACAAAACCCCATCGATTTTGATCGAATTCGATATAGTCAATCAAATCACCACCCACATCATTGGCTGGTTGCGTGTAAAATGTGACATCCCAACCGGTTACCAGCGGAGATTTTTTTGGCATTAATGAAATCTGGACAGCTCGCCCCACCTTGAGTTCATCATGGGCTAACAGCTTGTCCTTTAATTCGAGCATCAGAACAATAATAATGATAACGATGCCCGGGATAAACTGATTATTTTGATTATTGGAAAAGCCGATTAACAAGATGATTCCCACGACGAATAAAATTCGGCGCACTGGGGTTAATTTAAAAAACATGCTTTTCAGAATCCACCAGGTAATTTTCAACCATCTGCGCATGCGCCCCATTTTAGCTAATCTTTTGCGGCTTTCATGGTCAATGTAAAACCGATAGATGTCTTTGAATTCCTGGGATAAAGTTCGGGATATGTCTCCATGCCGTATATCATGGAGGAGTGTTTTGCCGAATTTTTGCTGGTGAGTTTGGGAGTGTTTTGTATTCTTCTTTTTATTGGTCATTAAAAATTTGTATCAAGAGTCTCAAGGCTAAATTAAAGTTAAGTAAAAATACAAAAATCCAGGATAAAAATCAATACAAATTATCAATTAAATTGAATTTAATGATAACTGCAGCCTACCAATCAACATGGATCAAAAATTTTGCAGAAACGCCAATGAATTTCATATTCTGAACAATCAACCCAGAAACTGCTTGATTTTTATTGAAATTCTATTTAATTACACTGTTGATAAATTATATTTACTTTTTTCAAAAAACGGAGCAAAAATGAAAACGCACAGACCATTCAGTCAAACTTCCCGAAGACACTTTTTCAAGAATATCACTGCATTGAGTGCCATAGCCGCGATTTCACCGGTGAAACTCATGGCAGATCATAAAAAGTCGGCTCTCATTAAACCGGAACGTTTAAAAAAAGGCGACACCGTCGGATTAATTACGCCGGCGAGCTGCGCCTTTGATCCCGGTACCATTCGCGTGGGAATTGAAACATTGGAATCACTTGGATTTAAAGTAAAAATCGGCAAGCACATTAAAAAGAAATACGGCTATCTTGCCGGACGAGACGAAGAACGCGTTGAAGATCTGCACAACATGTTTCTGGATGATGAAGTGAAGGCGATTGTAGCGCTGCGCGGTGGCTACGGTAGCATGCGGTTATTGAAGCTGATTGACTACGAACTGATCAAAGAAAATCCAAAGATATTTTTAGGCTACAGCGATATTACTTCATTATGTCTGGCGATTTATGCGAAAACCGGTTTAGTTACGTTTCACGGACCCGTCGCGATTTCAAGCTTCTCGGATTTTACACAAGAATATTTTTTTAAAGCTGTCTCATCCACTGAACCGGTTGGAAAGATCGCCCACCCTGCGCCTGGTAACCCGTTACGTCCCACAGCCCATTTGAACACCATCCGTCCGGGAACGGCTTCCGGAAAGCTGATCGGCGGTAATTTGACACTGCTCACAGCGCTGCTTGGTACGCCCTACGATGTGGACATAAAAAACGCGATCTTGTTTTTGGAGGAAACCGGTGAAGAACCTTACGATATTGACAGGATGCTGACTCAGCTTTTATTGTCAGGAAAGTTGGATCAGGTCGCTGGTATCATTTTCGACCGTTGTCCGAATTGTAAACCTGCCGATTATGAACCAGCATTTAATATTACTTTGAGTCTGGAGGAAGTTTTGGAAGATCGCCTGGGAAAATTACCATGTCCCGTTCTTTACGGATTGAATGTCGGTCATGAGGCTGATAAACCGACCATGCCTATCGGAATTAACGTGACCCTAAATGCGGACCTGCAAGTTTTAATTTTTAATGAAGCCGCTGTAATTTAAACTAAAAGAAAAATAATCAGCACCAGATGTATTATTGTCTGTTTAAATCACAGAATTTTCCACGTTTTACATTTTTCCCTTGACTTTTTGCTCAATTTATTTTATGTTTTAAGTCTTAATTTTTAAGCACAATATTGACAAATTGTTCTGGCGGTAATATTAAGTTCAATCTCGAATTTTAAATAATTTCAAAATAATTTTTTAACTAACCCCAGGAGGAAAAAATATGGCGGATGTAAAAGCCCCGACCAAACTGAGTTACAAACCTTATGTTCCTGCTGAAACAGATATGAAGGAACTGACGATTCGAGCGATTATTCTTGGTATTTTCCTGGCCATCATTTTAGGCGCGGCAAATGCCTATTTAGGACTCAAAGCCGGGATGACAGTTGCTGCGACTTTTCCCGCAGCAGTCATTTCGATGGCCGTTTTGAGGATGTTTAAAGGAACGATTCTCGAAGAAAACATGGCGCGAACCACCGGAGCTGTCGGAGAAGCATTAGCTGCAGGTGCAATTTTTACTATTCCTGCCTTCATTATAGCCGGTGTTTGGGATGAATTCCATTATTTTCAAAGCACCATACTCATGTTAGTTGGTGGTATATTGGGTGTGTTATTTGTGATTATTCTACGTCGTGCTTTGATCGAAGATGTCACGCTTCCCTACCCTGAAAGTAAAGCCTGCGCTGAAATTGTTAAAATCGGTCAAAGCGGAAGCTCGGGCGCAGCTTACGTTTTCGGGCCGATGTTGTTAGCCGGCGTTATCGAGTTTTTCAAAAATCCCAACGGATTAACACTAATTAAGGATCATATCAAAGGCATCTTCTCTTTCGGCCTTTCGAAAATTGCTCTATTAGATAGTAATACCAGTAAAACTATTCCTGGAACGGAAACACCACACGAAGGCCGTATGTTCTGGCAAACTCCCAGTGCCTCACCTGCATTTTTGGGTGTTGGTTACATCATCGGTTTTCGGTTAGCAGCAATCACCTTTTCCGGCGGTGTTTTTGGCTGGTTATTTTTGATGCCGATTGTACTATTTTTAATGAGCAATGATTTAAGCGCTGTTATCGGAGATTTGACATGGATTACGGTTTCAAAAGCAGCTTATAATGCGACGGTGAAACCAATCGCAGTTGGTGGAATGTTAGTGGGTGCCTTTTACACGCTGTTCAAAATGAGAAACAGCCTGTTTTCCGGCATTCGCAAAGGAATCTCTGACATCGCTGAAGCCAAAAAAGGTGAGCCGAATAAAGTGTCTCGAATTGACAAAGATGCACCGTTTGGCTTAGTTTTTATCGCCATTATCGTGTTGGTCGTTTGCATGGTTGTCCTTTATAATTACTTTGCCGGAAATTGGGGATCTGCACTATTAGCAGCAATTGTGATGGCAATTGCAGGCTTTATGTTTGCCGCAGTCGCCGGATACCTGGTTGGAATTATCGGGTCTTCTTCAAACCCAATTTCAGGCCTGACATTATCCACCCTGTTAATTGCAGCTTTGCTGATGTTAGCTGCCGGACTCGGTGGTACAAATGAAGGTATCGCTGCAACACTGGCTGTAGCGTCCGTTGTCTGCTGTGTGGCGGGTGTCGCGGGTGACATGATGCAAGACTGGAAAGTTGGACATATCTTAGGCGCGACCCCCTACCGCATGCAAATCGGTGGTGGTATCGGTGTTGTCGCTGCTGCTTTGATCTTGGTGCTTCCGATCATGTGGTTGCATCAGGCAAACGGAATCGGCACTGACGCATTGCCCGCACCGCAAGCCGGTTTGATGGCAATGATGTCCAAAGGAATTATCAGTGGCGATATGGCATGGCCTTTAGTTATCGCCGGTATGTTTTTCGCGATTGCACTAATTCTGATCGGTTCTCCTTCGCCAATGTTAATTGCAGTCGGAATGTATCTGCCATTTACCACAACCTTTGCGATCTTTGTTGGTGGTATTATAAAATATGCAACCGAAAGGATGGCTCAAAAAGATATCGAAAAAGAGCAAATCGAGAAGAAGGAGGAAAAGAAAACACTCCTTGAGAGCATGGGACTGTTAGTCGCCTCCGGATTAGTCGCCGGTGAAGCTCTGGTAGGCATCATCCTGGCAGTATTAGTTGTTTCAAACATTAATCTAAACGCAATTTTTGGAAACGTCACCGCTACAGGAGCAGCTAAATCCGGTTTTGCAGTTCTCGGTTTTTTCATTTTTGCCATACTTGCTTTCGTTTTGATCCATTTCCCGATTAAAGCCATGCGCAAAGTGAGCAAATAAGAAATATTCAAAGTAAGTTAACGCTCCCCATATAAAGATGGGGAGCTTTTTTAAATTTATGTCTTAATGAAAAGTCCAATTACAACACGATAAAAATCTGTGATAAAAATTTATAAATCTGTGTGCATCAGTGTTTATCCGTGGCTGTTAAAAAATTCTGCAAATACGTGTTCGTGTGAGGAGTGTTGAATGAGTGTTAATTTATTAGATTTAATTCCGGAAAAAACAATTCAATCCGAAGAAAAACCCGATGGAAAAATCACGATTTTGAAACCAAAGTTTAGAAACAAACTGGTGGTGAAATACGTACTACCCAAATTAAAAAATCCCAATTTTAAGGTGTATTTGGATGATTTTGGCAGTTTTGTCTGGAAACAAATCGACGGAAAATCGACTGTCGCCCAAATTGGCGATGAATTAAAAAATAATTTTGACAAAGATGTCGATCCGGTTTACGAGCGATTATCCGTATTCGTTCAATCACTTTTTAAATATAAATTTATTCATTACAAAAATTATGATCCTGAAAAAGATGAGATGATCAGTTAATAGAATCCACAACGATCAAATTCAGCATGTTCCGGATATGTTTTTCAGTTTTCAATAACGTTCCGCCGTTAACTTAATCAAAGAATAAACAATGAAAAATATTATTTTTTTGCTCTCCCTTTCTTTACTTATTACTCTGCTCCCTTTTCAGACCACCGCACAAGTTGACTCGACATCAAGTTATCATATTAAAATTCAAGGTGAAATCAATCTGGGTCTTCCGAATTATATCGCCAGGATTGTGGAGACCGCCAATTCTGAAAATGCGGGAGCCGTGATTCTGGAAATCAACACCCCCGGCGGACGGGTCGATGCTGCGCTGCAAATTCGGGACGCGATTTTTTCAGCGGAAGTGCCCATTATCGCCTTTATCAATCGTGAAGCAGCATCAGCCGGAGCGCTCATCTCCTTGTCCTGTGACTCAATTTATATGGTACCCGGAGCTTCCATCGGCGCTGTCACTCCGGTGGATCAGAGTGGGAAAAAGGCATCCGAGAAAATGGTCTCTTATTTGCGATCGGTAATGCGTTCCATTGCCCAGCGCAACAATCGACCCGTTGAAATCGTCGAATCCATGGTGGACGAAGATATTGAAGTACCGGACGTAATCGAGAAAGGGAAATTACTCACCCTGACCGCTGACGAAGCAGTTAAATATAAAATCGCTGACGGTGTGGTCGAAAATCTTGATGAACTACTAGAGCGGTTCGAATTAAATCCTGCCGGAATGATTCGCACTAAAATCAGTTGGTCGGAAAAACTGGTCTACTTTCTCACCAATCCGATTATTAGTTCGTTATTGCTAACGGTTGGAATTTTCGGCTTGATTTTCGAGGTGCGCACCGCAGGCTGGGGCATCGGCGGAACGCTGGCAGTAATTTCCCTGACGCTATTTTTCGGCAGCCATTATCTGGTCAACCTGGCACAATGGACCGAAATTTTGATTTTCTTTTTAGGCGTTTCATTGCTTCTGCTGGAAGCATTCGTTATCCCGGGATTCGGCATTGCCGGCATTGCCGGCATTCTTCTCGTACTGACGAGTTTTGTTCTCAGTCTTGTCGGGCAGATTGGCAGAGTCGATTTTACCGAGATTCTTGGTGCTATCACTCAGGTCGGTATCTCAATGATTTTAGCTTTTGTGCTGATGTTTCCAATCATGAAATTTTTGCCAAAGAGCAAAACATTTCGTCAACTCATTCTGGAGACAAATCAAAATGCCCAAGAAGGCTATCGTTCCACACCCGATGAATATGAGCAATATCTGGGAAAAACCGGCACGACACTTTCTGCGCTTCGTCCGGCTGGCGTGGCACGGATTGACAATAAACGACTTGATGTCATTGCAGAGAGTGAGTTCGTCGAACAAAACTCTACAGTCAAAGTAATAAAAGTTGAAGGCTATAAAATAATCGTCAGAAAAATTTCCAATTCATGATTTAACTAACTACGGGAAATAAAACATGCCTATTGAAGCTATCATCGGCGGAATCATTGTTTTCGGATTTATTCTCATTCTCATCGAAATTTTTCTGGTTCCCGGTTTCAACATCTTCGGAATCTTTGGCTTTGCCATGATCGTATTGGGAATAGTGCTGGCATACAGTAAACTGGGAATATTGATTGCCAATTTTATTTTAATTATCTCATTGATTGTTTCCGTTTTACTCATCCGGTTCGTGGTGAAATCCAAGCGCTGGAAACAAATCGTGCTGGATACGGATCAAAAACGAACCGAGGGCTTTCACTCTTCTTCGGAACAGCTTTCTTCATTGCTCGGAAAAAAGGGAGTCACCTACACAAAATTGCGTCCTTCCGGTGTGGCATTGATCGATGATGAAAAAGTCGATGTCGTCGCTGAAGGTAGCTTTATCGATCAAGACCGCCCAGTTGAAGTTATTCTGGTCGAAGGCAATCGGGTCGTGGTCAGTGAAATAGAGTCATGAAATTTAGATAACAAGTCTATTTAATTTGGAGGATATCTTATGGATGGGACATTTTTAGTCGTATTAATCATTGTGGCAATTATCATTTTTTTCTCGCTGTTCACTTATTTCGTTCCGGTGGGATTGTGGATCACCGCCTATTTCTCCGGAGTCCGGGTTCGGATATTAAGGGATTTGGTCGGGATGCGGTTGCGAAAAGTACCGCCGCAACTGATTATTCGCCCATTGATTAGCGCTTCAAAAGCCGGCATTGATGTGGACGCAAACAAACTGGAAGCCCACTTTTTGGCTGGTGGAAACGTGCAGCGCGTAGTCACTGCGCTCATCTCCGCTGACAAGGCAAATATAAATCTTGGTTTTGCCAGAGCCACCGCCATCGACCTTGCCGGTCGGGATGTGGCCGAGGCTGTCAAAGTCAGTGTGAATCCAAAAGTTATTCAAACACCACTGGTAGCGGCCATTGCCAAAGACGGTATTCAGTTGAAAGCCACCGCACGGGTGACGGTTCGAGCGAATATTGACCGATTGGTCGGAGGTGCCGGTGAAGAAACAATCATCGCCCGGGTCGGAGAAGGTATTGTCACCACAATTGGTTCCGCCGACACCCACAAACATGTGCTGGAAAATCCGGATACAATTTCCCGAACCGTGTTGAAAAAGGGTTTGGACGCGGGTACTGCTTTTGAAATTTTATCGATTGATATTGCTGATGTCGATGTCGGCGAAAATATCGGCGCCAAATTGCAGACAGATCAGGCGGAGGCGGACAAACGCATCGCCCAGGCAAAGGCAGAAGAAAGACGCGCCATGGCAGTCGCCAAAGAACAGGAAATGACGGCGCTGACTCAGGAAATGCAGGCACGCGTTGTGGAAGCTGAATCTGAAGTTCCCAAAGCAATGGCACAGGCTTTTCGTGAAGGAAATCTGGGTATCATGGATTATTACAACATGAAAAATATTCAGGCAGATACGAAAATGAGAGATTCGATTTCCGGCTCTGACCCTGAAGAAAAGCCGGATAAATAGGGTGATATTATGGATAGTCTGATTACCATTCTCATTATATTAGCAGCAATTATTTCCTTTATCAACAAATTTTTCAAGTCCCAGCAAGAGGAGCAGAGGAAATCACCACAAAGAAAATCTCCTGACACGGAGCCTCCGGATTGGCAATTTCCCTGGTCTGAAGAGGAAGATGAATTTCCTTTACCGGATGAAACTGAAATTGAACAGCAGGTAAAACCTGTTGTCGAGAAAATCGAACACGAATTATATGTCAAAGAAAAATTATCCGGAAAAGGTAAACTTGGTCAGACCATTGAAAAGCGTGAAATTGATGTGCCGTCGGAGACGATCATTAAACCTGTTCGAAAAGAAAGCCGAGTCAAAGCACTGGACATCAATTTAAAATCCCCTGATGAGTTAAAGAAGGGAATTGTTTTATCCGAAATTCTGGGACAATGTAAAGCCCGAAAGAAAATGAGCCGGAAAAGTTTGCTTTAGTCTAAATTGCTGTTAGTTGTGCGTAGATTTACGTGCCGCCTGTTACAAAATATTTTGCGTAATGAGCGGCACGTTTATTTCTAATTACTTTGTATAAAATTTCTCTCCGCTTACGATTTCACCTGTACAATCATCTCGATTTCTACCGGCACCCCCAGTGGCAACTCCGCCACACCAACCGCGCTGCGCGCGTGAAGTCCTTTTTCTCCGAACAGTTCCTTTAGAAATTCCGACACCCCGTTAACCACAGCAGGCTGTTCAGTAAATCCTTCCGCACTGGCGACAAACCCGACGACTTTGACAATTTGTTCAATCTGATCCAAATCGCCAATCACACCTTTAACCGCGCTCAAGGCATTCAGAGCACAGATTTTTGCTGCCTTGTAGCCGTCCTCTTTTGCTATTTCATCACCCAATTTCCCTTTGAATTTAAGCTCCCCTTTCACAATGGGAATTTGTCCTGATGTGTAAATGATATCACCGACCTTTACAGCAGGGATATAGGCTGCGACTGGTTTGGGTGTTTCAGGTAGTGTCAATCCCATTGACTTTAATTTTTCTTCAACTTTCATGTTTCGCCTCATTTTATAATTTTGATACATAATGATTATTGATTAGTGTAAGCTATTTCGTTTTTAAAAAGGCTGTGTTCAGACATTAATTACAAAGTTTTTTTCAAAAAATCAAGTCATTTGTAAAATAAACCCTTCCAAATTTTCAAAAAATTAATAATTGGCTGAAAATTCAAACTTGACATTTTCATTGAATTGCAATATATTTAAGAATAAATTTTAGGAGTTATTCAGCCACCGAGTCGCAGAGGACTTGGAAAAATTTCTCTGGGACATTTGATACTCCGTGGCAGAAGATTATCTTGAATAAAATAACGAGGGAAGCCCATGCCTATTTATGAATTTTACTGTCAGGATTGCAATACGATTTACCAATTTTTTTGTTTATCCGTTAACACCGACAAAATTCCCGGCTGTCCAAAATGTGACAACCCGAAACTGGAAAGAACTGTCTCTATTTTTTCAGCGTTATCCGGTGAACTAACCGATGATGAAGGCGAAGACGGCATGCCGCCCATCGACGAAGCGAAAATGGAACGAGCCATGGCGATGATGGCAGGAGAATCCGAAAAACTCGATGAGGACAATCCCAAGCAAGCCGCAGATTTTATGCGTCGTTTGTCCAAGGAGGCTGGAATTAAGTTAGGGCCTAAAATGGAAGAGGCGCTTAACCGGTTAGAAAAAGGAGAAGATCCCGACAAAATTGAGGAAGACATGGGTGATGCGCTGGATGATGACGAATTATTTGTTCTCGAAAGTCAAAAAAAACGTCTGGGCAAAAAAGCCGCCCCCAAACGAGACGACACGATTTACGATTTATGATAAATAATCGAACAAACTAATAATCACAATAAATAGAGGAGTCCTCCGTGGAAAATTATCAAAAATCTGATAAGTTAACCGAAGGTAAAACAAAAGTGATCTGGAAAGTTAAAAACCATCCCGATCTGATCATCATTGAAAACAAATCAGACATCACTGCATTCGATGATCCGAAGTTTACTAAGCAGTTTGAACGGAAAGCACAGTATGCGACCACAACGACGTGCAAAGTTTTTGAATTGTTGAAAAAAGCAGATATTCCGGTTGCCTATGTGGAACAACTTTCGGAGACCGAGTTTTTAGCGCCCAAATGTGAAATGATCCCGTTGGAAGTCGTCGGCAGGCGCTACGCTGTCGGAAGTTATTTGAAAAGACGTCCTGACTTCAAAAAACCTGAAGGAGAACCTCCGCACCGATTTGAGAATCTCTACACCGAATTTTTCCTCAAGACAACAAAAGGACAATTGATCAATAGCAGCGGGAAAACCGTTATCAGCGGTTTGGACGCCAAAAAAGGAGAGGAAGACCCGCTCATCGCCAATCCTGAGGCGGATGAATGGAAATTGTTACATCCGAAAAAGCCGGCTGCCGAGGCGGACTTGAATAAGCCGGTAAAAAAATCTGATGTGCTGAATGATGAAATTTCCGTTGACGCAATGCGGCACATTTTAATCGACACTTTTTTAGCGCTTGAAAATGCGTGGTGGAAAACGCACAAATTCCGCTTAATTGACATGAAAATCGAGTTCGGTATTTCCACGAAAAATGAACTGCTGGTGGCTGACGTGATCGATAATGATAGCTGGCGGCTTCGTGATCAGAACTGGCATGAGTTGAGCAAAGAAGCATTTCGTCAGGGCGAAGAAATGGATGAAGTCGAAAAGAAGTACGGAACCGTGGCAGAGCTGGTAAAAAAATTATAATACTAATGTAGGGAATGCAAATTTGCATTCCCTACCTTCCAAAAATATTTTTATTGTTCAAATTATATTTGTATGTAATTTGATGACTCAATTGATCTAAAATTCAATCGCCAATCCGCCCACCGGAAAGACCTTCCACTGCAAAATTTCATCAACCGTGCCGTCATCCTGATAAGAATAGCTCCAAATATTATCCCGACCGTAAACATTCATTAAATCAAAGTATGTCACAATATTCCACCCTTTAAACATAAACCGCCGGTCGATCCGCAAGTCGAGCCGGTGATAGGACGGGTATCGGTGTATATTTTGCAAAACAGTCTCGTCGGTAACCCAGCGATTAAGATTCGCGTAATAGACCGGTTTTGTGTACGGTCTGCCACCCAGATAGCGCCAGCGAATGCTAAAATCCATCTGATCTGCAAAAGGCAGCATCCAGGCGAAAATATTGTATAACGTGTTTGCTTTTAATTTAGCGTACCAGTCGTACTTTCGAAAATCGAACCGGTATCCATTAATAAAAGTGAAGATATGGCGGTAATCATAGTCCCAATTGAAATATTCATCAAATCTGGGATCAAATCCTTTGGCAATTGAATAGGCATAACTCAGCGTAAAAAAGTAATTGTTCATCATCTTTTTTTGCACAAAAACTTCCACACCCCGTGCATAACCTTTTCCTTCATTCACCAATTTACCTTCAGACCGGTCAAACGGATCCGGGGTTGTCCAGGAATATGCAAGCGGGATATTGCGGTAATCCTTGTAAAACAATTCCACAGTTCCTCGCATATCCTCGCGAAACAACCGCTCGATCCCGAAAACGACCTGGCGGGTACGCTTGTATTCTAAATTCGAGTTATCCGGATGGGCGGTCAATTGGACATAAGCCGGAGATTGAGATTGTTGTCCGATAGCTAAATTTAGCGATGTCTTTTTATTTAAATTGTACGACAGTCCGAGTCGTGGATCAATGGCTTTTTCCCGGATGTAATGCATATAATCCAACCGAATACCGGCAGTAATTTCCAGACGCGGAATCGGATAAATCTTCGTCTGCCCGTAAAGTGCAAGTTTATAAGTATCCTCTTTTTGCTTAGCGATCCACTCAGGGTACGTCTGCTTGATTCCTAAAATCGTATCAGGGTCCGCCTCAACATCATAAATAAAAAGCGTGTCCGGATCTGACCACTGATCATGATTGAACGTCAATCCTTTTAACGCTAAACCAAAATCCAGTTCAACTTTTCTCGTTGGTAATAACGTTATATCATATTTCACAGCACGTTCGATTTCTGTAGAGATATTTGTATAATATGGATCATCGTTATTATCATAAACGTATTGATCCCAGTGATTTAATGTTTGATAAAGTGTCAATTCAGACATGCCGAGGTCACCAAACAAGCTTTGCAACGTCCCACCAAAAGCGTATTGATGACTCAACGAACGGACATTTTCCGCTCCCCGTTCGTATCCGCTGTCGCCTTCTTCTTCTTCATCTTCAATGTGGATTTTGTCGTCACCGTAAATTCCGTTGATGATCAACTTGTTTTTAGTATTCAGATCGTATGTGGCTTTGCCCTGCAAACTGTAATATTTTGGCACTGCTGTCAAACCAGTGGAAGAAATGATCAAATCAAGAAAGCTCTTTCTCGCACTTAAAATCCAGGCACCTTTGCCACCTCCAATCGGGCCTTCTGCCATGGCGCCGGCGCCAGCCATACCCAAATTCAAGTGACCATCGTATTCTTCCCTGTTCCCTTCTCTCAGCGAGATGTCCATCACCGACGACGCTTTGTCGCCGTAACGCACCGGAAAGGCTCCGGCATAAAAATCAACTCGTCGAATCATGTAAGGATTGACCATATTCATGGGGCCGCCGCCAGTGCCCTGATAGCCGAAATGGTTCGGATTGGGAATTTCGATATTATCCATTACAAACAAATTTTCACCGGGCATCCCGCCGCGTACGATAATCTCATTCTGCTGATCCGATCCGGAGACAACGGACGGCAGTGCCTGAACCACACGCTGTACATCCTCTGCGCTCCCGGGATCGGAACGGATTTCCTCAAAATCCATGCTGCGGTTGCTCACTACTGCATCCTTTGCTTCATGAAAATATCCTGCAGTCACGACGACGCCTTCGCCTTCCAGCACGGTCGGTTTTAGTTCAATTTTTAAATAGGTTTTCCGCAAAGGATTCACAACCACGTTGGAGACAATCCGGTCTTCATAACCCATCATTCGAATTTGAAGATTATATGATCCGGCAGGCACATTTTCGATCACAAAATTGCCGTCATAATCAGCTGCTGCGCCCATTTCTGTTCCGACAATTAACACGTTCACAGCCGGTAACGGACTTTGCGTGGTTTCGTCAACCACCTTTCCTTTAATGGTTCCTTTGTATGTGCCAGATTTTTCTTCCGATTGGGTATAAATATTGGAATGAAACAAAAATAGAATGATTAGAATTGAAAGATAATACCTCTTTGCATGTGCCACTAACCAATTTCGCATCAGCATACAACCTCCGGAGATTCTTATCAATTAATTGATTAATTTACCGCTTTAACGAAATTTGGTAGTTCTGGTTTCATTAATTTTCTAATTAATAATATCAACGACCAGTTGGATCATTGTTTTTTTTAGACCGTAGGGGATGCACATGTGCATCCCTATGCTGATATTTTCTACTGATCTTTCATATTAAGACTATTTGAATTGACAACAAAAATGTATTTTGTGAATCAAATAAAAATCTTAGCAATCTAATATGACAGTAAAATTCTGAAATATCAGTTAATTTAAACTTGATAATTAGGGAGTTATCATGAAACAAGAAACGATTCAAATATTAAATGAAAACGGGACAGCAGGCGATAAAAAAATAAGCGGTATTAACGAAAAATTGACGATGAAAATGTACCGACTTATGAATTTGACGCGTCTGTGGAACGAGAAAGCGTTAAGCCTTCAACGACAGGGACGTATGGGAACGCTGGCTTCAGTTCGCGGGCAGGAAGCGTCCAATATCGGGATGGCGCTGCCATTGCAGGAAAGTGACTGGTTTGTGCCGGCTTTCCGTGAATATGGCAGCTTGTTTACACAGGGCTTATCACTTGTTGACCAATATCGCTACTGGGGCGGTGATGAAAGAGGTGGTAACATTCCGGACAAATTGAATATCACCCCTACTTGCATTACCATTGGCGCACATCTGCTGCACGCAGCAGGTATCGCACACGCCGCAAAAATTAAAGGCGAAAAAATCATGGTACTATCTTCTTCCGGTGATGGTTCGACCTCACAGGGAGATTTTCACGAAGCGTTAAATTGGGCAGGTGTTTTTAAATTACCAGTTGTTTTTGTCATTCAAAACAACCACTGGGCAATCTCGCTGCCTGTGGAAAAACAGACCGCAACGAAAACCCTGGCGGAAAAAGCTTCGGCTTACGCTATTGACGGAATTCGTGTAGATGGCAATGATGTTTTTGCTGTTTATCAAACCATAAAAAAATATGCGGACAGAGCACGTGATGAGCATAAGCCAGCGCTCATTGAATTAGTGACGTACCGCATGGGCGACCACACAACGGCTGATGACGCCACACGATACCGAAAACCTGAAATTATGAAAGAATGGGAGAAAAAGGATCCCATTGAGCGGTTGAAGAAGTATTTAATGAATAAGCATAATTGGAATGAGAAAAAGGATACAGCATTAATTGAAGAATTGACAAAAGAATTGGATCAGGCTGTTAAAGAATATGAAAATGCAGATCAGAACGATCCATCGAGTATGTTTCAATATATGTACAGCGAAATGCCCTGGCATCTCAAAGAGCAGATGGAAGAAGTCAGGGAATTTAGCAAGCAAGGAGGTCAATAATGGCAAAGAAATCATTGATTCAGGCTATAAATGATGCTCTGCATCAAAAAATGGAAGAAGACAAAACAGTTGTCGTATTAGGCGAAGATGTCGGCGTTGACGGTGGTGTGTTTCGCGCAACTGTTGATTTAATTGATAAATTCGGTGAAGATCGTGTAATCGATACACCGCTGGCGGAATCCTCGATTATCGGCACCAGTATCGGAATGGCGATGAACGGTTTGAAACCGGTCGCCGAAATTCAGTTTATGGGATTTGTATTCCAGGGATTTGATCAAATTGTAGATCACGTCGCCCGACTTCGTCACCGGAGCCAGGGTAAATATAATATGCAAATGGTGGTGCGTATGCCTTACGGCGCCGGGGTTCGCGCTTTAGAACATCATTCTGAAAGCACCGAGGCGCTTTTTGCTCACACGCCGGGACTAAAGGTTGTCATTCCTTCCAATCCGGTCGATGCGAAAGGTTTATTGATTTCAGCAATTGAAGATCCCGATCCGGTGATTTTTCTTGAACCGAAACGCATCTATCGCTGGAAAAAAGTTGAGGTGCCTGACGAAATTTATCGCACGCCAATCGGGAAAGCTGATGTACTGAAAGAGGGACAGGACGTCACAATATTAGCCTATGGTGGCATGGTTCCAATAATTCAGGACGCGGCAGAACATGTCGGTAAAGAAGGCGTGGACGCAGAAGTGATTGATTTGCGAACCATTTTGCCCTGGGATATGGAAGCTGTAACCAAGTCAGTTGAAAAAACCGGACGGTTGGTAATTGTACACGAAGCACCCAGGTCTTTTGGCGTCGGAGCAGAAATTGCCGCCACTGTGGCTGAAAAAAACATTTTGCATCTGTTAGCGCCGATTGCCAGAGTAACCGGATATGATATTGTACCGCCTCTGGCAAAATTAGAGAATCAAAATTATCCGAATTCTGAAAAAGTTGTCAGAGCAATACATAAAACAATGGAGTTTTAGTCATGAGATATACATTTCGACTACCTGATGTCGGTGAAGGCATTCATGAAGCCGAGCTTGTAAGCTACGAAGTGAATGTCGGTGATGAAGTCAAAGCCGATGAAATTATCGTAAAAGTTGAGACAGATAAAGCTGTTGTGACATTGCCATCACCGGTGGACGGAAAAATTTTGGAATTACCGCACGACACAGGTGATGTGATAAATGTAGGTGATCCGGTGGTGATACTTGAAACAGATGCCGCCGTAGCTGAAGAAGCAGAGGAAAAAGTTGAAGAAGAAACGACGGTATCGAAAAAGCAAGAACCAGAAAAAGCAGAACCAGAAAAAGCAGAAGTTGAACAACCTGTTCCAGCGAAACGCGTTTTAGCAACTCCGCACACGCGACATTTAGCTCGTGAACTGGGTGTTGATATAAATACGATTAAAGGAAGCGGACACAACGGTAGAATCACTGACGATGATGTTCGCAAAGCCGCGAAAGAAAAACCAGCGGCAGCTCCGAAAATACCGAGAGCGGCTGCAGTGGATCATGAAGCATCAACTGTCGGATTTGATTTTGACAAATATGGTCCGACAAAGAGAGAACCGCTAAAAGGCATCCGGAAACGGATCGCTGAAGTAATGGTACGTTCATTTTCGACTATTCCGCATGTATCTCACACGGATGAAGCAGATGTGACTGACTTGTTCGAAGTCGTCAAACGGCAAAAACCGAAAGCTGAAGAGCGGGGAATTCGTCTCACAGTCACCGCATTCGTAGTAAAAGCCGTTGTCTCTGCCTTAAAGCAATATCCGGTAGTGAACAGCTCTTTGGATGAGGAAAGCGGTGATATTGTTTACAAAGATTACTTTAATATCGGAATCGCTGTTGACACGGAACAGGGCTTAATTGTTCCGGTGGTCAAAAAGGCAGATCAAAAAAGCATTATGCAAATTGCCGAAGACATCCAGGGATTAGCTGAAAAAGCGCGCAACCGGGAAATCGAATTGGAAGACTTGCGTGGCGGAACCTTCAGCATCACCAACATCGGCAGCATCGGCGGCGAGCATGCTACACCGATTGTGAATCATCCGGAGTTAGCAATTTTGGCGACAATGTCCGCTCGTCAAAAGCCGGTAGTGAAAGACGATCAAATTATGATCCGGCGCATGATGCCGTTGATTATTTCATTTGACCATCGTCTTTTGGATGGCGCTTTGGTCGCGCGATTTATGAACCATATCAAAGCGTTGCTCGAAGATCCGATGCAGATGCTGGTGGATGTCATATAAAATAAAAATGAAAATTATGTGATTTGGCTCGATAGAATATTAGCGGAACTTTTTGGCTCAAAATCTATCTGCAAGTCCAATCACTGATGAAATAAAGGGAGATTTGTTATGGTCGTGGGAGATTTTACACAAAGTGTTGAAACAGTAGTTATCGGTGCCGGACCCGGCGGTTACGTTGCAGCTATTCGTGCCGCACAGTTGGGGCAAGAAGTGGTGCTGATCGAAAAAGAACTCCTTGGCGGTGTCTGTTTAAACTGGGGCTGTATTCCGTCAAAAGCAATGATCGAAGCCTCGGGGCTCAAGTACCATGTTGAAAACGCGAATAAAATGGGTATTATGGCAAAAGATGTTTCGGTGGATTTGGATAAATTACATGAGTGGAAAGACGGTGTAGTAACAAAATTGCGTGGCGGAATCAAATCATTGTTGAAAAAAAACGGAATTGAAGTGATCGAAGGCAATGCAGCGTTTACAGAGCCGGGAAAACTAATGGTTGATACCAAAGAAGCATTACAGCGTTTTGAATATAAAAATGTTATCATCGCCACAGGTTCAACACCGATCGAAATTCCGGGGGCAAAATTTGATCACAAAGTAGTGATTGATTCTACGGATGCACTGGGACTGAAGGAAGTACCCACACACCTCGTCGTGATAGGGGCCGGATCTGTGGGTATCGAATTAGGGACGGTTTACCGCAAATTAGGAGCTGAAGTCACCATTCTTGAATTATCCGAAGAATTGCTGCCCACTATCGAACCGGAAATTACGTCTGTTCTCTCCAAAGCGTTGAAAAAAATCGGCGTCAATTTAAAGCTTGGCGTAAAAGTCGGAAATGTTGACGTTAAAGATAAAACCGGAAAAGTGATCTATACGGAAAACGGAGAGCAAAAGACCATTGATGCTGACAAAGTTTTAGTCGCCGTAGGCAGGTCACCCAACACAAAAGATCTGGGTTTAGACAAAATCGGATTAAAAACTGATGAGCGAGGATTCATCGAGGTGAATAAAAAAATGCAAACCAGCGTCGAAGGCGTGTACGCGATCGGCGACATTGTTAAAGGCATGATGTTAGCGCATCGGGCATCGTACATGGGTAAAATTGCCGCTGAAGTGATTAGCGGCGAACCGGCAGCGTTCGATAATGTGGCGATTCCGGGAGTCATTTTTAGTGATCCGGAAATAGCCATCGTCGGGCTCACAGAGGCCGAAGCAAAAGAAAAAGGTTACCAGCTAAAAGCAGGCATGTTTCCCTTCCGCGCTCTGGGACGAGCAATGACGCTGGGAGAAGTGGACGGTGTAACCAAAGTAATCAGCGATGCAGAATCCGGGACCATATTGGGCGTCCATATCATCGGCCCGCACGCATCCGATTTAATTGCCGAGGGGGCATTAGCCGTTGAATCGGCTTCACATATTGATGATTTAACATTGACGATTCACGCCCATCCGACGTTAACCGAAGGAATTGGCGAAGCTGCCGACGATGTTGAACACAAGGCAATTCACATTTTCAATCCAAAGGTGAATAAATAAATGTCGCTGAAATTTACCTTCCGGATTTCATGCGTCAGCATTTTAAATAAAATTATGGACACTTTAAGTTGCAATTCCGAAAAGCTGGTATTTTGGGAAATAAATAAGAAAAATGTAAACTGCTGAAGCAGTTAATCAATTGTTTTATCTTCTTTTAACACCCAGATAAATCTGGGTGTTAATTCAACCCTCCTGTTGTACGATCACCCCGATCATCGGGGTGGAGTTATTAAAAAACAGGATATTAGAAACCGTTTCAACGGTTTACCAACTTTAGGAGTTGCTCCCGACACTGTATTAAAATTCAAACTTTAGTCTTTATAAATAAACGAGTCGTTTCAATGCAAAAAATCAGAAAAATTAGAGAAATTATCACCGGCAATCCGGTGACCGAAGGTGCCGGCGTCAAACTGCACCGCGTATTCGGCTATTATGAAGAACCAAAATTCGATCCGTTTCTACTGCTGGATGATTTTGGTTCGGATAATCCGGATGACTACTTAGCCGGATTTCCGTGGCATCCGCACCGGGGAATCGAAACCGTCACTTACATGCTCAATGGCGTGGTAGAACATGGCGATAGCATGGGAAACTCAGGTGTGATCCGATCCGGTGATGTGCAGTGGATGACAGCAGGCAACGGAATCGTTCATCAGGAAATGCCAAAACGGGTGCAAGGACAGATGCGTGGCTTCCAGTTATGGGTCAATCTGCCCGCCACTCATAAAATGATGGATCCCCGCTATCGCGATGTCAAAAAAGATCAAATCCCGGAACTGTCGCCCGCGCCGGGAGTGCACATGAAAATTATCGCCGGACAGATGAACGGTGTGCAGGGACCAGTGAGAGACCTCGTTGTGAAAACCGAATATTATGATATCCACATCGAAGCTGATACTGAATACACGATGAAAGTGAACGAAAATTACACCGTGTTCGCCTATGTCGCTGATGGCAGCGGCTATTTTGATGTTGATGATAAATTAATCCACACTGGTCAGGTTGTCATTTTAGAAAATGGAAATGCAGTCAAAGTAAGAACGAAAAATGATGCAGTACATTTTCTATTTGTTTCCGGGAAACCACTCAATGAACCCATCGCCTGGAAAGGACCGATCGTGATGAATACGGATGAAGAATTGCGGGTGGCATTTCAGGAATATCACGCCGGAACGTTCATTAAGTCGTGAATTAAAAAAATCAGCGAATCTTGAAATGGAAGGTTATCGGCCAGCCGCCACACATGATTTCAAGATTCCAGCCGGCTTTTTCTGCGCGATCCTGCCAGATCGTATTGAATAATTGGATATAATCTTCAAAAGAAATCTGTTGCTTGAGGTGACTTGTTTGCAGATACAGTTTAATAAACTGTGGGCCGATGCGCACCACGGCCTCTTTTTCAGCTAATTTTTCGAGACTGACCTCATTCCCCCGCAGCTTTGCTTGTTCCCAGCATAAATATAAAATGAACGCTCTCTGATGCTCGACAAACGGTACCCAGCTTTTCGCCGCCAGAAAATATCCCGCGCCATCTTTAAACCAGTTAAATGCGAAGTCCTTTCCTTTTTCTTTGGACAGAAAATTGAACAAGCGCACCTGTTCTGTCCAATAAATTTCGGAACGTGCCCAGTTCTTTTGTTGGTCGGATAAATCCGGAAAATCCGAAGTTGGCAGCGGAGGTAACTTATCAAGCCGGATAAAGATCGATTCAATATGCTGCAAATACCACCTGTCCCCTTCCTCGATGAAACTCAAGCAATAGGTAACTTTGGACTGATTAAATGTAATGGGAATCAGGTAATTTATGCGCTCCTTTGTTCGGATGATCTCCGGCTCAGCGTCCAGTTCTTCCTGCGATGTTTCATTTGTCATCCGGGTGACGAAATCCATGTTCGTCTGCCGTAGCGATTCAAAATAAGGTCGAATACGGTCCGCCGTAAATTCACCGTCTTTGACCAGTTGGATGAATTCGTTCCAGATAGTGATTTCATTAATGGCGAGACCAGGGGAAAAAGTAGGGATTAAAAAGATAGTGATTAAAATTAAAAAAGTTATAGAGCGATTCATTAATTGCTTTGGTTTATAAGTCAGAGTTGATACTTTTCGAATCAAATTTTTATAGCTTTTTCTTATGAAATTCAGGATTATTTAGCTTCTATGTCTTTCAACGTTTTTCCCTTCTTATCTTTCCATGCAATTAGCCCATTGGCATGTCCACCATGAACTACTGCCGCTGCAGCACTTGGACTAGAAAAATCTTCATCTCTTGTGAATAAAAGATGGTCGCCATTTTCAATCAGGACACCATCTTCTTTTAACCGGTTTCGAATACTAGAAGCCCAGGGATATTTTTTGGACGATGCTCGATCCTTCAATGTCGCTTGTGATCCCTTCAATACAAGAAAACCATTTGGGCTAAGATGACCTTTCGCTTTTAATCCTTTTATCTCACAAAACAATAATCCTTTTTCAGTGGCTGCTTCAGCTTTAGCTGTAGTAACTAAAAGATCAATACCGAGAACGGGTAGTAATTGATAAATTTTTTCCAGAAACACTTTCATATCTTCACGATCAGATTCTGGTAATCGCGCACTACTATTTTGACTGTTTTTTACAATTGCACGATTAGCTTTATAAGCCTGCTCGATTAGCTTTCCTTCTAAATAACGAACATGGGCTTTTGTAAGATTTTCATCTTTGCTTATGAAAAATACAATTTGATTCCAGAAATCTCTCTCTAAATGTGTCTTGACTCTATCCTTAATAGATTCAGCTTCTCCAATATATATGGCGGGTTTTCCAGATTCAGGATCATTTCCAGTTAACAAATAAACGCCCGAATTGAAGGATTCCTCTCGACGAATTATACCATCGAACTCGCTACGTGGACCTGCGACCGCTTTGCCTGTCCAGTTTGATAATTCCGCAGTGCGAAGTCGTTTTGGATCTCCATGCACTAAGAATATTTTTATTGTTGCAGTAGACATATCATTTCCCCACTAATAATCATTATGATCAAGATATATAATTTGGAATTACTATAAATATATCACATCGATCGTAACATGTCAAGTAAAAAAAATAAAATATTTTAATGGAAGGTACCTTGAGGAAAGATTGGGCAACGGTAATTTTTGTCTTTTCTTCTATTGAATCTCAAACCGCTCTTTAGTTGACCACAGTCCCAGTCCCGGATTGGAAATGTAATAAATCTGCTCTCCGTCCGGCAGCGTGTTCATCCCGTTTTTTAACTTCTTCGGATCATACTTTTCCAGCATTTGCTCCAAATCAGCGTAGGTAAAATTGACGCTTTGAATTTCAGATTTGGATAAATGACCCGGACAGTAAGTGATGCGAAACCGTTCTTCGGAAGAGCTGTGAATCAGATGCGCTGCCGCACTCAAGTTTTCTTTTAAATCATGGTTGTCTTCGACCAGTTCCAGAATTTTTGGTGTGCCCACATAGCCATATTTCCTGATCAGTTGGTCGATTTCCGGGTCTTCGCCAAATTCCCGGACACCCGGCGCCAGCACGAGCAGTTCGCCGCCATCGGCAATTGCCATTCGGGTGCGGTAAATACTCTTGTTTCCGAGCCAGGTGCTTTTATATTCGGCAGGATCAAGGTAAGCCACCACTTTTTCCAGCGGCTTGTCCAGCATTTTAAAATTGACCTTGAGCGACAGTGCAGCAGCCTGATTAAAGCATTCCGCGTCATCTCCGATAAATAACCCGCGAATTCTAAATTGTCCGTCGCCAGACTGTTCCACCACAGTAAGCACGTAAACGATCGGCAAATCTCTGGCAAAATTTTCTGAGGCATAATTTAAAACCCGGCGAACCGGTGTATCGGCTCTGCCCATCATCCGTTCCATGCCATAAGCCGCACCCAAAAAATGGCTTTTGTTGATGCCCTCGTAACCGCCGGTGCCGACAAAGATATTTTTGTTGTAGTTTGCCATTCCTGCCACTTCGTGGGGCACCACTTGACCCAGCGAAATAATCAGGTCGTAATCGCCATTGACTAAAAGTTTGTTCACCTGAGCAGGCCAGGCGAAATCCACCACATTGCCCGAAACCTGTCCGATGTATTCCGAAGGCACCTTTCCCAATGTTAGCACATCGTGGCGCCAATCATGCGTTCGAAACAATTCATGGGGAACTTTACCAAACATCTTTCCAATTTGGTGATTGGTCATTGGTGAGTGAGTTCCGGTCGCCGGCAAAATATCTTTGAGTCGTTCCTGATAATAATCGTAGCTCAATTCGGTCAGTGTCCCCGCCTGCGAATGGAACCGGGTAAAATCAGGCGGGATAGCAAGCACCTTTTTCCTGGAACCGAGTTGTTCAAAAGTTGAGTAAAGCGCATTTTTCAGATCATCAATTGATAAATCATCATGTTCGGAGCCGCGTGAGTAGTATATCATATTTGTCTCATTTTTTCATTGACAATTAGCCGTTCGCCATTGACTATTAGTTTTTTATTTGTTACTGTTCAGCCACGAAATCTCCATGAACCAAAAAAAAGCAGAGAAGACTGTTAGAATATTTTTAGAGATGTATTTCTTTGTGTAACTTTGAGTCCTGGCGTTTTTGTGGCAAAAAAAATGCTCTGAATAGTTACGTTTATTTTAGCCAACATTCTGAAATGAAATAATTTATTTATCTTTTTTGTTTTTTATTAATTATGGAGTGCATCGTGTGTGACGATGCATGCATTATCATAGTGAATGCACTCCAAATAACTATCATAAAAATCAACAAGTTATTTCAACACTATAAATGGTTAATTTAAAAAGACAGGAAACAGACCCTCGACCGATGTAAATCCCTCAATACCGATATCTCATCAATTCAACTCGTTTTTCATCACTTCCCCCATCGAAGCTTTGCAGCAATTTTTCATTCACCCACACCGGATGCCTTTCACGAACCGAAGCGATTGCCAGCTCGATCTGCTGCTGAATCAACGTTTCTCTCAAATCCTGCGCCACTTTATCTTTGATTTCCTGATACGGAATAGGCTGGGGTTCTGTCCGATCCAGCATCTGAAAAATCTGGTACTCACCATTCACAAGTACCGGTTCTGTGATTTGACCATCTTGATATTTTACAGCGATTTCGGCAATCACAGGATGGTCGCTGGAACTAATGTAACCCACTTCCCCACCGCGCTTTGCTGTTTCTTCGCGAATGGATTCCTTGCTCGCCATTTCGGCAAAATCTTCACCTGCTTCCAATCTTGCTTTTGTCTGCGCTGCCTTTTCCGGATTTTCGAGGACTATTTCTCTTAATTTCACTTTCTCGGGTGAATAATATTTTTGCCGATGCTGTTGAAAATATGCCCGAATATCAGATTCCGAAATTTCGACTTTGTTGACCAAATCCATTCTCACCAAACCGGCGACGAGTCGCTCTGTTTCTTCGGACAGTCTTTTCTTCACCTCCGGTTCATTACTTAATCCAAGCTTCATCGCCTCTTTGTACATGAATTCATCCCGCACCATTGCCGCGAGCTTGTCAGCCACATTTAGGTGACTGGTCAATCTGGGACGATTTCTTGGCAGGGTTTCCAGCATTTTTTCAAAAAACATCTCCAGCGTCCAATAACCTCCTTCAAACTCCACAATAATATCATCGCCATGTGCCTCGACCTGTTGCTGGATGTTTTGCAGTTCTTCGTCTTTTAGTTGCGGCATTTCGGAAGGAAGCAGATTTTCGGTTTTTTGTTTGATCTGACGGGCAGTTGATACCAGAAAGTTAACCGTCTGTGCTTTTGCCACCACATTTTTCGGCGCCATGAATTCCCGCACATATTCATTAGACAACCGGTTTTCTGAACGCTCTCTGATGATTTTTTGAATACGGTGTTTGGTTGTCTGATATTCATTTTCAGTGACAAGCGGACTCGCGATCCGGTCTTCTACTTTAATAATGTGGTAACCCCATTTCGTTTGAACCGGTTGGGAGATTTCACCCACATCCAGTTGATAGGCTGCCTTTTCAAAGTTCTCATCCATATCGCCAAAGGAAAAGTAACCGAGATCACCGCCGTTCTTCGCCAGCGTGGTATCTCTGAACAAATTTGGACTTAATTCCCGAAAAGATTTACCATTCTCAATTAACTGCAAGAGAGAATCTGCCTGTTCGCGTGTTTTGACAAATAAATGCCGTGCGCGAATTTTGATTTTTGATTTGGCAAAGGCTTCCCGGAGTTGCTGGTCCGTGATGTCAACCTGATCCATCACCTTAACCCGATACAGTTCTTCAATCAGAACATTCTTCCGAATCGCTTTCAATTGGTGAAAAATCCGCTGATCATCTTGGTAGTTATTTTCATAACCATATTGAGCCAATAATTTGTTTTCGATCATCCGATCCAAAAAGCGCTTACGATTTTCAATTGTCACGGGTCTTGCGCCCGGTTTTGCTTGCATTGCAAACCGGTAAAGATAATCATCAGCAGAAATTTCATCGTTTCCAACCTTCGCCAGGACATCATCTGCCTGTTTTTTTTCACAAGCTAAAAATAATAATATGATTAAAGGAATGAAGATGACTAAATAGTATTTCCGAAAATTTGCTTTGAAAAATTTCATGGCAGTCCATAAATTTATTTGAGTAATATCACTTAAGTCTGCTCCACTTTGAAAGTGGAGTACACTTCATTATCAAAAAAAATGTCATTCATTTAACTTCAAACTTGAAACCTGATTTTATTGCTTGAGGTTCCCGGTAAAAGCAAATGAATGACACTTCATCAAATTTGCCAAGAAAAATTATTCTGTTTCCATCCCGCTAAAAAATTGATCCAGTTCCATTTTTACTTCATCAATACATTGTTTAATTCCCACATTCAATCCTTTTACAACATCCAGCGGCGTCTTATTTTGAACCGGATTTCTTTTTTCAAATGTCTTGTACCAAATAATTCTTCTTACATTCTCTTTAGCAACAAGCTGAGCGTGTAATTTCACGTTCGCGAACCACTGTCCCGTTTCATCCCATTCTTCCAATTCTTTCACTTCGACCTTTAAAACATAATCCACTTCGGTGAACATGGGATACGAAACCACTTGCTTGAAGAAAGCAGAGCTGTTTAATTGCTCAATCAACTTATCGGTAATCATACGCCCGGGATCGGTGACCCAACGATGATAGTGGTAAAACTTCGCTTCATAATGAGAATCCCGATACACCAACCTGCCGTCATTGTAAACCGGGTCAACGGACACTTTTGGCACACCGAGTTTAATTTCGTACTTCGGATTCACATTCTCTGCGGACATCTCAATCGGATAATCGATCATATAATAGCGTGTGTCCGGAATGCTGCTGCATTGATAAATGAACAGAGCAATGAGTATTAGACCGAATAAAAAATACTTTTTCATCTGTGGCTCCTTTTTTATTTACTTTATTTCCCGTTCCTTTGGTGCTGACTTTCGAATTAAACTCCAGGGCTTCTCTTTAATTATTTTGGTAAATTCATCCAAATTACGACTGGTGCGGGCTAAATTATCCATGATTTCATCATAATTGCCATCTTGAGAAACAACCATCTGATTCATATTTCCCAGCGTTGAGCGAAATTCACTCATCATTTGTTTGGACTCTCTTAAGGTCATCTCCAGTTGATTGATCGAATTGGTGATGCTGTCCTGATTTTTCAAGATAAGAGTATCCAATTCACCGCCCATCGCATTCAAGTTCGCCAGCACCGCGTTTAAATTCTCCATCATCGTGGAAACACCCTGTTGATTATCCTGTAGCAAACTGTTCAGATTCACCAGCAAATCATGAATTTGATTTTGATTTTCACTTCCCAACAATTGATTAATTTGATCGACTGTCACACTCAACTGACCGGTAAGTTTGTCAAAACTATCCGTCAGCATCATCAGCGGCGTCACTTCTTTGGAATTCAGCATGCTTCCCGGCGGGAGTACTTCTGCTTGTGAGCTTCCTGTCGAAATTTCAATATAATATTCTCCCATGATGCCAATCGATGTGATAAATACGTCCGAATCCTTCTTTACCGGTATATCATCATCAACTTCAAGCGCGAAACGAATCGTAGAATTATCATCGTCATTAATGCGTACTTCTTTCACTCGGCCAACTTGCATTCCGCCGTAACGGACTAATGAACCTTCCTCAATACCGCTGGTGTATTTGAACTCCGCATAGTAGATTTTTGTTTTTTTGAATAAATCCAATCCCGAAACCAAAACCAATACAAAAATGAGCAGGACAATGCTAAAAATAACCAGACAGCCCGCTTTGATTTCATTCGAGCGATATTCCATAGATTAGAGCTCCTGTTTTAAAAACATTTATAAAAATTCAGGTTTACCGGCGCTGGCATTAAAACTGCACTTCTTCGCCGATCAACGAGTTTAAATAGCTTTCGCGGTCAATACTTTCCGGGTCGGGCTCCCGGTTAAAAAATTGCTGCACTTTGGGATTATCCGACTGTTTCAGTTCATCCACGGTTCCCAAAGCAATGATCTTCCCCTCATCGAGCAACGCGACGCGATCGGCAATGACAAAAACCGATTCCAGCTCATGCGTCACAATCATGATCGTCATTTGAAAGGCTTTTTTCAGTTTCAAAATCAAATGGTCGATGCCCACTGCTACAATCGGATCCAGTCCGGCAGATGGTTCATCGCAAAATAGAATATCCGGATCCATTGAAATTGCCCGCGCCAATGCCGCACGTTTTTTCATACCACCGGACAATTGAGCCGGCAAAAAATCTTCAAAGCCGGCCAGACCCACCTGATCCAGTTTCATCCGCGTCATGATTTTAATAGTCGAATCTTCCAGCTCGGTGTGTTCACGCAACGGCAGTGCCACATTATCACCAACCGTCATCGAATTAAACAATGCTGCTCCTTGAAACAGCATGCCGATTTTTCGGCGCAGGGGCAACATGTTTTCTTCAGTGAGCTGGGCAATATCCTGACCTTTGACAAAGATGTTACCGGAAGTTGGTTTTGACAACCCGATAATATGCCGCAATAACGTACTCTTTCCGCAGCCGGATCGTCCCAAGATGGTCATGGTCTCTCCCTGCATTACTGATAAATTGATACCGTCAAGCACCTTTCGGCTGCCATAATATGTGACAAGGTCTTTCACTTCAATAATTGGTTGAACATTATCCATAGCTAAATTATAAGGTTGAGTAAAAAATCATCGTTGTAATTAAATCAGCAATAATAATCAGAAAAATTGACATCACTACCGAAGCAGTAGTTGATTTGCCGACGCCCTCTGCGCCCCCTTTAACAATAAATCCCTGATAAGCGCCAACCTGCGCAATAATGGTGGCAAAGAAAAACGTTTTGACCAGTCCGGTAATGATATCTTTCATCACCAATGCTTCAGCGGTTTGATTGAAATAGCGGATAAATGAAATATTCAAATTAAACACCGCCAGAAAAAATCCGCCCAAGATACCCACCAAATCGGCGATCAGTGACAAACAGGGTAACATAATCAGCAGCGCCAACAATCTCGGAACCACCAAAAACTGGATTGGATTAAAACCCATCGTCCGCAGCGCATCAATTTCTTCGTTCACTTTCATAGTACCGATTTCCGCCGCGATGGCTGAACCGCTGCGTCCGGCGACGATTATCGCTGTGAGCAATGGGCCTAATTCCCGGGTCATCGAAACACCGACCAAATCAGCGACATAAATCGAGGCACCGAAACGCTCCAATTGGTAAGCCGCCTGCATCGCCATGATCAATCCGACAAAAAAACAAATCGTGGCAACAATCGGGATCGAATTATAACCGATGAGCACCATCTGCTCAATCGTAGTTTTCCAGCGGATGCCGCCTTTTCCGCGAACAGGGCCGATCAGTGACCAGTACAGCGCGTCCTTGGTCAGCATAACCATACGCGAAATATGCGTCATCGACATCAGGAACAATCTGCCTACAAATCCGAATGATTTGAGAATTAAATTCATTGTTTTTTAAATTTATTTGTTTATACCAGGTCTTCCAAAGCCTGCTGTTCATTCTGACAAATATCAAACACCTTATCCAACCGGCTGAGTTCAAACACGTCTTTAATTGCCTGTCCGAGGCTGAACAGCTTGAGCTTGCCGCCGACCCGGTTGATGATTTGCAGCGCCTCCACTAAAGTGGCAACCCCCGAACTGTCCATGTACGTCACCTGGGATAAATCAACCAGCAAGTTATTGTTTTTCTTGGTAATTAAAGAAACGATTTGGCTACGAACCTTGGGCGATGAGTATAAATCCACATCCCCTTTTATTCTAATAATCGATGTTCGCTCATCTTTGACAGCTTTAATTTCTAACATAACGCCTTTCTACTGTTAATGAATCATCTTAATCATTTTCAATTTGTTGCCGTTTTTCAAACTGTTATCGTAAACAACCTCGTCCATCACGGATTTGATAAAATGAACGCCCAAGCCGCCCGGTCTCACATCATCCAATTCACGAGGTTTAATTTTTTTGACATCTGCTTTCTCCCCCAAATCCCGGAGAATAATTTCGATTCTGTTGCTGCAGATATTAATTTTTACATAAATGGGTTGCTCTGTCGGTCCATTATAAGCGTGTTTAATGATATTACTTGCCGCCTCATCCACTGCCAAAATCAGGTTGTTCAGATCCTCTTTGCAAATTCCCCGCACCTGACAAATACTATTCATTGCGGCGCGAATAATTTTCAGATATTGGGGTTTCGCCGGAATCGTGATGCGAATCGTGTCCATCTTCGATTTTTTGCACTGTGCCATTATTGCCACCTCACTGCTAAAAGTGTGATGTCATCGTGTTGGCTTCGCGATCCACTGAATGCTTTTACTTTTTTAATGATGTTGCCAATAATTTCCTGGGGATGGTCTGAATTCGTACATTCACAGTATGTCTGTTCGAGACGCTCCAGCGAGAACATCTGACCGGCTTGGTTTTTTGCTTCGATTAAACCATCAGTGGTCAGTAAAACCGTGTCACCACTTCCTAATTGGATGCGAACTTCATCAAATTCCGCCTCAGGCAAAATTCCCAGAGGAATACCCTGCTGGGAATAGACTTGCTTGCACTCCCCACAGCAAATTTGGTACCACAGTGGCGGGATGTGCCCGGCATTAGAAATCAATAGCTCACCATTCTCACGGTTTAACACCATATAAATCAACGAAACAAACATGCCCCGCTGGCTGCGTTGCATTAGTATCTGATTGACCTGCTTGAGCAGATCCGACGGTTTCTCGGTGAGATGACTGTAATATCTCAAGTCACTGATCAACCGCGCCATGTACAGGGCAGCCGGTACGCCTTTGCCTGAGACGTCACCGATCACAATGCCCAGATCCCGGTCATTGATTTGAATAAAATCGAATAAATCGCCGCCTACGGCTGTCGCCGGAATATTCCTGGCGTAAATAAAATAATGATCGTTCTCCGAATGCGGAAAAGATTGGGGCATAAAACTCTGCTGAATGCGATGCGCCGCTTCGAGCTGCTGTTTCAAAGCCTGCTGTTCCAGCATAAAACGGTGCATCTGCGCGTTTTCGATGGCTAATGCCACCTGCCGGCAGAAGGTGGAAAACAGCTCCAGATTCTCCTGTGTGAACGGCTTGCCGTCCAGCCGGTTGATCACTTCTGCCACGCCGATCACTTTCTCCTTGACTTTAAGTGGAGCTGCCAGAATGGAACGCGTATCAAAACCGGTGGAGTGATCAATTTCTGAAAAAAAGCGTTCGTCCTTTTTCACATCCGGGACAATGATCTCCTCGCCGCTTTCCGCTACCCAACCGGCGATACCCTGCCCCATCTTGAGCTGAATTTTGTCCTTGATTTTTTCCTGAACGCTGCCCAGCGCGATCTGGCACTCCAACATACCGCTCTCTTCATTGACCAGCATGATCGAGCTGGCTTCGGCGTGCATCACTTCCTGGGCTTTCTCCATCACCAGATTCATCAACTCCTCCAAATCCAGCGTGGAGGTGATAATGGACGTCACGTCGATCAGGCTGGTCAAATCTCTTATCTTTTGATTGAGGTGCTTAATTTCTTCCATGAAGCGCTTCGGGTGTTATTAACGTTAACAAAGTTAACCAATTGGTGACAGCAAATTTTAAAACAATCTAAAGATATAATAAAACAACAATAAAAGCAAGCAGAAAATAAAAATGACTTATATTTAATATTGGATGAATTTTGAGATTCGGCTCAAGGAGCTCAGTTTTGAATTCAATGTCAGAATACAATTTCTGAAAATTTTTGCTTGATTAATTCAATTTATTTTTGTAACATAACAATAAATATGCTACGAACAATTTTTCACACATTACAATTTTTAAAATCATTATCTATTTAATGCACAAAATAAAATTCAAAAAGAAAGCAGTTAAAGAACTTAAAAAGCTACCTAACCTGAAAAATTCGTAGCCACAAGGACACAGAGTTTTATTTTTCAAAACGTTACAAAAAATATGCGGTCAGATATTTATCAACTTTATTTGAAAGTTACTATGTTCACAAGTTATTGTTTCTCTGTGACCTCATTGCCTCTGTGGCAAAGTTTATGAATAATGCAGGCTAAAAAAGAGGCGAAAAGAATAGTAGAAAAAATCACCGCATTATCAGATAATTTATCTGGAGACGTGAAAAAATTGACCACTTTCACACCTGAATATAGACTTCGGGTCGGTGATTATCGTGTTTTGTTCGAAATTGAAAACGATAATATTATCATTTATCACATAAAACGCAGAGGAGAAGCGTACAAATGATCAAAATATATCCGGAATTTTTAAAAAAAAATAATAAAGAAGAATTCGCAATCTTGGATTTTAATGAATATCAAAAAATGCTCCAATACATAGAAGACCTCGAAGATCTGCTCGATTTAAGAAAAGCGAAACAGGCAACTAAAGATGAACCGACTATTTCTCTCGAAGAGGTAAATGAAACCCTGGGTATAGAATGTCCAAAGCGGTAAAATACCGGGAATAAAATAGATGTTCGTTTATTTTTGTTAAACCCCTTCAGGATTTTTATCCTTTTTCGTTTACATCGACTACAAATATTCAATACTTTCAGGATTGAGGAAAAGGATATCTTTTTATTTTTAAACCAACACCGAAAGTATTGAATATGTGCGGAAAAAAAATTACACAAAAAACACGGGGCTGTATCAAAAGTTAACTTGTAGTGACGAATTTATTCGTCAAATACCATTTATTGTGTGGAGCGAATAAATTCGCTACTACAAATTGGGCTAAACATCTTGCATTATGACTTTTGATATAACCCCAACAATATGAATTTTAAACAGAAACGAATGAAATGGATAAAATTATCGGTTCTCTTTTTTTATATCAACACACGAATTAATTCGGGCGCTCGTTCAATGCGTTAATATTAATAAACATTATTCCACCAATCTGTTCAATATCCGGCACATTTCAAAATGAAATTATAAATTTTGAATTTAATTTGTCTTAAGTCATTATTTTTCAATATCCATAATTTTATGTCATTTGTTTTAGCTATTGTTTTTTCAGTTGGTTATAGTTTGAAATATCAACACATTCAATGCCGGATATTGAACACACGTATTTTCTTTAAATAGAGTTAAAGTTAATCTAAATATTTTCAATATATTAATCCCTCTTTGTCAAATCCTCTTGTCAGATACTTTACATCATTTTTATTGAAAAATAATAGCTTACACAACTTTCCTACAAACTGCTTCCATTTAATTGTTTGTAAATATTAACCTTAAAAAAAGTGCTTCATTTCTGGTACATATTTTGTCATTATCATTTGTGCAGAGAAAACGGAAACTGAATTTTGAATCGAATGACAGTAGGGGAAATGATTGATGTCGAATTTTGCAGAGGAATTGGATTCGAAATGGATGGAAAAGTGTCTCGAATTTTCAGATGACATCTCCAGAAATTTAGTGAAGAACTTCGGTTTTGACTACTACTATCCCATCGTCAGCCGCAGTGAAAAAATAAAAGAAATCCTCCAGCTTATCAAAAAAGTTGCCAAAAGCAACAGCAGTATTTTAATTGAGGGTGAGACCGGCACCGGCAAGGAGCTGATCAGCGACCTGATCCAGTTTATCAGCTACCGCAATACAAAGCAGTACATCAAGGTCAATTGCGCCGCGCTACCGGAAAATTTATTGGAAAGCGAATTGTTCGGACATGAAAAGGGGGCGTTTACCAGCGCATTTCAAAAACGGATCGGTAAGTTCGAGCAGGCAGACGGCGGCACTCTATTTTTGGATGAAATCGGTGATATGAATCCGATGACACAGGCGAAAATTCTACGTGTGCTGCAGGAAAAGGAATTCTCCCGCATCGGTGGAAACGCTAACATTCAGGTTGACGTCCGAATTCTCACTGCTACCAACAAAGATCTTGAATCAGAAATCGAAAAAGGTAACTTTAGGCAGGATTTATTTTATCGCTTAAATGTGGTAAAAATCGAAGTCCCCCCTTTGCGGGAGCGAAGGGAAGATATTTTGATCATCGCGGATTTTTTCCGGAAAAAATTCAGCAAGGAGCTCCAGAAACCGACCCGGGGATTTACCAGTGAAACAAAAAAATTACTCATCAACCATTATTGGCCCGGCAATATTCGGGAGCTTAAAAATTTGCTCGAACGCGCGGTGCTTGTGGTGGATGACGGTGAAATGATTAAGCCGGAAGATCTGGCTTTATCCGGACGGGATTATTTTCTGGCAGGCGGAAAAGAACGACGAAAAAAACTACAGGAACAAAAATCCGAACCGACACTGAATTTGAAAAACGTTGAGCGACAGCACATCATTAAAGCGCTGGAAATCACCCGTTGGGTGCAAAAAGATGCGGCACGTCTATTGGGAATTTCCAATCGATCGCTTAATTATAAAATCCGCCAGTACAAAATCACCCATCCGGGATGGAAGAAGAATAAATAATCTCCAAAGATCGACAGCGGCAGTTTGCACAACCTCATGCAATTACATCATGCTGTCGCTGTTTTTTTTATGCTTTCAGCAATCAGCATTGAGCTGATCGCTTTTTTTTAAACTACCCCACTTTTTCAATCAATCCATTCACACCATTCACTTTTCTATTGACATTTAATTTATTTTTATTACCTTACTATAGTTTGGCAATTTATTTTGTAGTAACGATTTTAGTTTTTTTTTATTATTAAAAGACGACTGAAATCCAGTGTGATTATCGGTTTTTTAAATATTTAAACCGTAGGGGATGCACATGTGCATCCCCTGCCATAGTAAAAATATTGTATCTTCGTGTTTAACCGTATATTGAAAAAAACAAATTCAAACACGCTCATTGGGAGGAAAAGATGGCAGCAAAAACTTTAGCTGAAGCCTTTTTTAACACGGTGAAGAATTTTGGGGACAACACGTCCCTGATGACCAAAATAGAGGGTAACTATCAGGGCATCGATTACAACGAACTGGGTCGGCGCGTCAAATATTTTGCCTTAGGTCTGGCAAATATGGACATCAAAAAGGGAGATAAAGTGTCCATTTTGTCAGAGAACAGAGCCGAATGGGCGATCTCCGATCTGGCAATCCTTTCATTGGGCGCCATCAATGTGCCGATTTATCCGACATTGGCGCCACGGCAGATTGAATACATTCTGAATGATGCGGAAGCGAAAATAATTATCGTATCGACGGAAGAACAGGTAAAAAAAGTGTTGGACATTTTCGATAATTTGCCCAATTTGAAAGCAATCATCTACATGGATCAGGTTGCGGAAGCCACGGAGGCGATGTATTTTTATGCGCATCTCTATGAAAAGGGGAAAGAGTTCGATAAAAATAATCCCGATTATTTCGATAACGTCAGCAGTGCCATTGAAACGGACGATCCCTGTGCCATCGTTTATACTTCAGGAACCACCGGCAATCCCAAAGGCGCTGTCCTCAGTCACGGGAACATTCTTTCCAATACGTTGGGTGGAATTGAAACTCTGAATATCCGTTCCACTGATTTATTTCTCTCTTTCCTGCCTTTGTGCCATGTGTTCGAAAGAATGGGAGGACAATTCTGTCCGCTGCTCGCCGGCGGTTCGATCGCTTACGCGGAAAGTATCGAAACCGTGGCGCAAAACCTGACTGAAGCCAAACCCACCATCATGTGCAGTGTGCCAAGATTATTTGAAAAAATATATGCCAAAATTTTAGCCAATGCGGAAGCCGGTTCACCGCTTAAGAAAAAAATATTTTTCTGGGCAATCAATGTCGGTGAAAAATATGTGGAAGCCGAAAAAAGAGGAAAAGTTGGCGGTGGATTAAAATTCAAACACAACCTGGCGCACAAACTGGTGTTCAGCAAAATTCAGGAAAAAGTAGGTGGACGGTTGAGATATTTCATCTCAGGCGGTGCGCCTTTATCCAAAGAAATCGGTGAGTTTTTCCACGCAGTCGGCGTGAAGATTTTGGAGGGATACGGTTTAACCGAAAGCTCACCGGTCATTGCGGTAAATCTGGAAAATAAATTCAAATTCGGAACCGTTGGACCAGCGCTCACCAAAGGCGGGGTTGAGCTGAAGATTGCGGATGATGGCGAAATTTTAACCCGCGGTCCGCATGTGATGAAAGAGTATTACAAAAATCCGGAAGAAACCAAAGAGGTGATCGATGATGATGGCTGGCTGCACACCGGAGATATTGGATTTCTGGATGAAGACGGTTTTTTAACCATTACGGATCGGAAGAAGAATATTATCGTCACCTCCGGCGGAAAAAATGTGGCACCGGCTGCCATTGAAAACAAATTGCTCACCAGTCAGTTAGTGGATCAGGTTTTGATTATCGGTGATAAACAAAAATATCTGACAGCGCTCATTGTGCCGAATCAGGACATGCTGGAATCCTTCGCAGCGACACAAAAAATTTCATTTAAGGATTACGCTGAATTAATGGACAACGATCAGATTAATCAGTATGTGGCTAATGAAATTAATAACGTGTTATCTGATCAGGCGCGGTTTGAGCAAATAAAAATATTTAAGCTGGTAGCCGAACCGTTTACCATCGAAGCCGGCGAATTAACACCGACGCTGAAAATCAAACGCAAGGTGGTTGAAGAAAAGTATGCGGATTTGATTGAGCAGATGTATCAGTAAAATGATTATATTTCACAAGATCACTGAAAATACAGCCCGGCCACAAACCGGGTTTTTTTAATCTGGTGCCTGACTGAAAACTCTAATTTTTGTTATTTTCAGAAGTATTGACGAAGAATCTCGTCTCACTAAGTGTAAGATTTTATTAGGCATTGTGGTATTAGATTCTTCACTCCCTTCGGTCGTTCAGAATGACAAGATTTCTTTTTTCGTTCAATCATTATCTAACTGTGGGTTATAGGCAAAGGTGCACTGAAATCTAACTATTTAAACTCCGTGTCCTCTGTGTCCCTGTGGCTTCAATTATTCATACCGCAAGCTCTTTACCGGGTTGGCTCTCGCTGCCCGGAACGACTGGTAACTCACTGCCAACTGGGCGATGATCAACGAAATGATACCCGCCAAAATAAAACTCCCAAATCCCACAGAAATTCGATACGCATAATTTTGTAGCCATTGATTCATTATGAACCAGGAAACAGGCCAGGCGATGATGTTTGCGATAGCGACAAATTTTAGAAAATCTTTTGAAAGCAATCCCGCAATCCCTATTGACGTGGCGCCCAACACTTTTCGGACGCCGATTTCTTTGGTGCGCTGTTCAATGGAGAATGACGATAGACTGAACAATCCCAGTATTGCAATCAGAATCGCCAGGTACGAAAAGTAGAGTAATATTTTCTGAAAATTCTGCTCTGACCGGTACAGATAATCAAATGCCTGATCGAGAAAATAGTATTCGAATGGCGCATCCATAACCGCACTTTTATATACCTTTTTTATTCGAGCAAGAGTATCCGGAACATTCTCCCCAGCAATCCGAACGGACAATACGCTGAACATGTTTCGCCAGGGCTGGTTTGTAATGATCAGCGGTTCAATCTTGTCGTGCAGCGAAGAAAAATGAAAATCTTCCACCACGCCAATAATTTGATGCTGTCCGTTGCGCCTGATTCTTTTCCCAATCGGTTCTTCCCAGGACAACGATTTCGCTAATGTCTCATTAACCAGATACGCATTTTGATCCGAACCAAAATCCATCGAGAAATTTCTGCCCTTCAATAAATTAATTTGATACGTCTCGAGAAAATGCTCATCAACATCAACAACATGAAAAGTTGTGGGTGATGTGTGTCCTTCCGGGAAATAGCCATTGCGAGTAAATCCGTTATAGGGTACGTCAGAAGAAGCGGATACGTTGATTACATTTGGTAAAGATTTGATCTCCTGTTTCAGCACATCTGCTTTTTGCTGTACGTTTTCACTGGAAAGCGAAATGACGAGCATGTTTTCTTTATTAAATCCCAGTTGCTTGTTTTTCATGTACTGAATTTGATTATTGATCAGCATCGTGCAAATGAACAGCGCAACGGAAATGGTGAACTGAAGGGTGACCAAAATGTTTCTGAATTTCGTTTTACCTAATCCGGTTTTAAACGATCCTTTGAGAACCCTGCTTGAATCAAATCGAGAAAGAACAAAAGCCGGATAACTGCCAGCGCCAATACCAACAACCAAAATAACCACAATGAGAGAAACGAAGTGAGCATAATTTCTAAATCCTAAAAATCGGACATTTTCACTTACTAAATTTTGATAGAGCGGAAACACAAGGTAAACAAAGAACAATGCGATAACTGCAGAAATAAAAGTGATCAGGATCGATTCCGTTAAAAACTGTTTGATCAGTGATGCTCTATTTGCACCGAGGACTTTGCGCACGCCAATCTCCGTCATTCGGCTGGTTGCTCTGGCAGTTGTCAAATTAACAAAATTGACACCGGCGACAAATAAAATAAGGAATGCAATTCCGGTAAGTATTAGAATAAGAATGAAACGCTCATTCATGTAATGCTTTGAAAACAGGTGCACATCCTTCAGTGGCTGCAGATAGGGTTCATATTTTACACCGATGGCGGATAATTCTTTATTTAAATAGCGCCACATGAGATCAGGAAATTTACTTTCAACGATATCAGGTGAAGCGTTTTCAGCCAGTTTAATGTAGGTAAAATATTGATTACCCCCATTCCATCCCATGTAATATCGGGAATCGCTATAGAGTGATGAGAACGAAATTAACGCTTCAAATTGAATGGTCGAATTCACCGGTGGATTCTCTGCGACGCCGGTGATTAAATACAAATCCTGACCATCCAGTGCAACCGATTTCCCGACGGGATTTGTTTCACCAAACAGACTTTGTGCGACCTGTTCCGTCAGCACGATAGAACGGGGCGATACCAGAGCAGTTTTCGGATTTCCCTGAAGCAGTCTGAATGAGAAAACATCAAAAAAAGTCGAGTCAGCGTGCCGAATGTTGCGCAGCCGGATTGGTTCTCCCTGTTCCTTATTAGCATAGGCACTTCTTGGCGTTGAAAATCTGACATAATTCTCAACTTCCGGAAAATCTTTTTTCATCGCCGGTCCTAACGGGTCGACAAATACCGGCGTGTCAGATTCAAATTTTCCATTTTTCAGGTTAACGATCGAAACGCGATAAATCGAATTCAAGTCCTGATGGAATTTATCAAAACTGAACTCAAATTGGATGTACAGCAAAATCAAAATGACCGCTCCGATACCAATTGCCAGACCAAAAATGTTAATGACTGTGTAGGTTTTAAATTTCAATAAGTTTCGATAAGCGGTTTTGAAATAGTTTTTGAACATTTCATTTCTCCATTTTTTGCAAAGCCTAAAGCGCATGGCGCATAGCATTATGTGAAACGTGAGACGGCAAACGTGAATAGAAAAAATTCGCGTCTCACATCTCACGTTTGACGTCTCATATATTTTACGCTATGCGTTTTGCTCCATGCACAAAGCCTAAATTATTTTACTTGACATTCTATCAAAAAAAAATTATATTTAAATGCATAAGTTATTAATAATTAAGTTAACATGTTAATTTCATGAAACTTCAAGCCGTTTTCTGGGACTACCCTAAATTCACAGATAAAAAATATCTGGAAAATATCCTTAATTCTTCGAAAGAAACCGATATCCGATTATGGATCATGACCCGTTTCCTCGAACATGGCCGAGTCGTCGACACATTGCACTTTTTTTCCATAGATGAAATTTCCCGTCATTTACCTAAACTTAAGTTAACCGACTATTCACGAAAAAAATGGACGCGATTAATTGAAGTTTACCAAGACTCTCAAAGAAAATAATCAATGTTACGCTACAGCGTTCCAGCGTGAAATCATTTTAGAATTAATCCGGCATCAGATTCTGAAAACGGATTTTTTTTTGACAGGTGGTACTGCTCTTGCTGTTTTTTATCTCCATCATCGACGCTCCAACGATCTGGATTTTTTTTGTATAAATTCAATCGATTTTAGCAAGATTGACTTTAATCTCAAGGCAATCCGGAAAAACGCTTATACGAAAATCAAAGAATCACCCAATTTTTTATCATCCCTCATTCAAAATGTCAAAGTCGATTTTGTCTTTGATCCATTATCTTTTAAGGAAGACAGAGAAAAATATTATTTTTCGGATGAACATTTTTTATTGATTGACACGATCCACAATATTTTTTCCAACAAATTTTGCACAATAGCCAGTCGAATCGAGCCCAAAGATTTCATCGATTTCTATTTTATTCAAAAACAATTTAAGGTCAAATCACTTCAATCTGTTTATGATGACGCACGCCTGAAAGATGCTATCTTTGACGATCCTCCCACGGTCGCTTACCAAATCGAGTCGGGAATTAATTTTCTCGAAAAAAATCCTGACATACTTCCGTCGCTTTTAATCGATTTTGACATTCAGGATTTTTACCAGTTTTACCATGATACAGTCAATTGGATTTACCACAAAATTGATTACTTTTAGACTAAGTTACTTATCCTTTCATGCTGATCAAACAGATACGAATTAGAATAGCTGAAAAAGACCCAACTCCTTTCACGAGAAATGCGTCACTATTCATACCGAAAACTCTCCATCTGCCAAAGGTCGGATTTCATCACTACTCATAGCGTAGCGACTCAACCGGATTTGCCGCCGCCGCTTTAATCGATTGATAACTCACCGTTAAAATAGCAATCAAGAGCGCGACCAGTCCGGCCAAAACACAAGTCCAAACACTTAAACCAATCCTGTAAGCAAAATTCTGCAACCAAAGGTTCATCACATAATATCCAACCGGCAGAGCAATTAAATTTGCTACCAACACCCATTTTACAAATTGGAACGATAACAATCCTACGATATTTGAAACCGAAGCGCCCAACACTTTTCTGATGCCGATTTCCTTGGTTCGCTTATTCGCGGTAAATAATGTCAGACCGAATAACCCCAAACAGGAAATAAATATTGCCAGACCGGTAAAGTAATTAAAAATAATATTCAAACGCTTTTCCGACTTGTACAAATTGTCATAGGTTTCATCGAGAAAATGGTATTCAAACGGCGCTGTGGGATTCATTTTATTCCAGTAACTTTCTATGGTCGATAATGTTTGCTCCGGCTTTTGTCCGTTAATTTTAACCAGTATTGCCCCATAACCCCAGGCATGATACATATTTGCTAAGACGTGAAAAACCTGAGGATTCACAGTTTGGTGGAGCGAACCAAAATAGACATCTTTTATAACGCCAATGATATAACCTTTTTTATCGTAAAGTCTAAAAGATTTCCCTACCGGTGATTCCAGACCGGTTCGCCGAACCGCTTCCTCGTTCAGAATGAATGCCTCTGTTGCATCGGTTTTAAAATCTTTGGAAAAATTTCTCCCCTCAACAAACTCCACATTCATCACATCAAAATAATCATATTCGACTTTGACATGCGTCATCATCACTTCATAGTTGTCCTGTTTTCCCTCCCAGTCAAAATCATTTGTGTTTTTTTGTGATCTGAACTGCATCCAGTCTTTTGCCGTAACAGCCAGAATATTCGGATTTCGTGTCAACTCATTTTTAATCACATTATATTTGAGGAGAAAATTGCCCCGTGCCGGCAGCATGACAATATTTTCCTTGTCGAAACCTAACTTTTTATTCCTCATAAATTGGAGCTGCTGATAAATAACCGCGGTCCCGAAAATAAGCCCGATTGATAATGAAAATTGGAGTACGACCAATACTTTCCTGAATCCGGCGCTGTCTGATATTTTGATCGACCGATTTCCTGTTTTTGTTCGAAAAAATGAACTTCCCTTTAAAATACTAATGGGACTGAAATTTGATAGATACAGTGCAGGATAGCTACCGGAAACAAGTGCGGTAAAAATGATTATCGCTCCCAAAATAATAACCATTTTGTATTCGAGCAGATGCAAGTTCAATTGTTTTCCGGACAGTTGGTTGAATGATGGTAAAAACAGTTCTATCAATAAAAGCGCAATCAGACCCGCAATCACTGTTACGAGAAATGATTCGCCTAAAAATTGCACAATCAATTGAAACCGATTCGCGCCGATCGTTTTTCGCATGCCAATTTCTTTTATGCGATTTGTTGCTCTTGCCGTTGACAAATTCATAAAATTGACGCAGGCAATGAACAGAATAAAAACGGCGATGAGCGAAAAAATATAGACATATTTCGTATCCCCTCCCGGCGCGACGATCTCAACACCTGACGGTGCTGTACCGGCATCCAAATGAACATCAGTGAGCGGCTGCAAATAAAATTTTAAGTTACCCCATTTTACCTGTGGGCAATTGTGAGCCCTGGCAATTTCCGTTACGTTTTCATTCAAATGCTCAACGCGTGAATTTCTCTCGAGTTGAACATACGTTGTAAAATTAAAGTCACCCCACTGAGTTCCGAAGATTCGGTCTTCATATAATAATTGGAATGAAATCAAAAAATCAAATTGAATGTGGGAATTTTTCGGAATATCTTTTACCACACCGGAAATCAATGCCTCTCCCCCACCTTCAATGATGATGGTTTTTCCCATCGGATCTTCTTCCCCGAAATATTTTTTCGCCATAGATTCAGTGATCACCATTTTGTCTGTGCTCGAAAGTGCGGTTTTGGGATTGCCTTTTAAAAAGGGAAAAGTAAACATGTTAAATATCGAACTGTCAGCCAAGACCAGCCTTTCTTCATAAAACATTTTATCCTCTTTGCTGAGCACAATTTTGGGGACCGGAGCAAAGCGCGTGTAATTTACCACCTCCGGCATTTCCTGCTTTAATGCCGGCCCCAAAGGCGCGGGCGTACCGGCGCCTCTATTCTCAAATTCACCATTATAATTTATAATCCGATACAAATTATTAGCATTTTTATTAAATCTGTCAAAGCTCAATTCATCCTGAACCCAGAGGAAAATAAGAATGCTGCACGCAATACCGATTGATAGACCAGCGATGTTAATAAATGAGAACGACTTTTGTTTGAATAGATTTCTGAGTGCGATTTTTAGATAATTTTTGAACATGATTCACTTCCATTTTTAAATTTCCATGAAACCCTTTTAAAAACTACTTGATTATGTAATAAAAATAATTTATATTTATTCAAAATTAAAGGATCTATTATGTTTAAAAATTACACAGCCAAATATTCAAAAATAAGTTCCGGTTACATGGGTCAACTTGTTGAATGGCCGGAGGTTATAACCGAAGGAAAATCTTTTGAAGATTGCCGTGCATCACTCAAAGATGCTTTAAATGAAATGATTCAAGCTTATAGACAATTAGATAAAGAATTACCATACGGCGCCGATCTTTTTGAACCACTTACTGTTGAAATAACCGATGTCAGTTAAACGTCGGGATCTAGTCAAATATCTTGAGGCGAATGGATTTTACCTTTTACGTGAAGGCGGTAACCATTCTATTTACACAAATGATATTAAAACGATTCCTGTTAAACGCCATCGCCAATTTGATCGAATAACTGCTAATGAAATATGTAAACAAGCTGATTTAACACCGAAATTTTAATTATTAAAAAGCATTTATTTGAATTTCTTAATCATTTCATTCATATCGCAATCTGTCCACAGGATTGGCAGTAGCTGATCGAGTTGATAGAAAACTCACCGTCAGCAATGCAATCACCAATGCCAAAATTCCCGCCAATAAAAATTTCCACCAGTCAATAGTTAAAAGACAAGCAGCCATTCCGACGGATAATCCGAAAGTATTAATCAGAGAATAGATTGTGTGGCGTCTTATATTTCGGAGAGTAATTTTGAGATAATTTTTAAACATGTTTTCTCCAAAGCAAAAATTTTAAATGCGAATCAAAGATTTTCTTCTTTAACAATTCTTCCATCCAGCAGATGAATAATTCTACTACCATATTGAGCTTTCTCTTCAGCATGGGTGACCTGCACAATAGTCGTTCCTTCCTGATTGAGTTTTCTGAACAACTCCATAATTTCCTTTCCCTGATCGGAATTCAAATTGCCCGTTGGTTCATCTGCCAGTATCAGGCTCGGTCTGGCAACCACCGCGCGGGCAATACCGACCAATTGCTGCTGTCCGCCCGCCAGTTGATTGGGAAACAGATCCTTTTTTGCAACGATATTGAAACGATCCAGCATCTCATCCACCCGACCTTTTCTTTCAGCGCTTTTCACTTTTTGATAAAGCAGCGGCGTCTCGATGTTTTCATAAGTCGTCAACTCATCAATTAAATGATACTGTTGAAACACAAAGCCGATTTCAGTGCGGTGCAGTTCAGTTCTTTTTTTATCATTCATTTTGTGAACAGGCGTATCCCTGTAATAATATTCTCCTTCATTGGGTTCGTCCAGCATACCCAGAATGTAAAGAAGTGTTGATTTCCCAGCTCCGGACGGTCCCATGATCGTTAGAAATTCTCCTTCTCTTACTTCAAGATCGACATCCCGAAGCACCCAGGTTTTGACGAATTTATTGGTATAGTACTTTGAAATATCTGTCAGTTTTATCAAGACAAGCCTCCGTGTTTTCAAATTCTGTCACCATTTACACATGGAATTTTTCCTTGAGATTTTCAGTCACAATGTGACCATCGAACAAATGAACAACCCGGTGCGCGTATTCTGCGTAAGCTGGTGAATGCGTCACCATGATAATGGTCGTTCCCTCTTCGTGCAGCTCTGCTAACAATTTCATCACTTCGTCACCGTGGGCAGAATCGAGATTTCCGGTGGGTTCATCCGCTAAAATCAACTTCGGATTAGAAACCACGGCTCGCGCTACCGCCACACGCTGCTGCTGTCCGCCGGACAGTTGTTGTGGGAAATGGTTGCGCCGGTGCATGATTTGCATCCGCTCCATCGTATCGTTGACTTTCTTTTTTCGTTCCGCTGAAGATACTTTCAAATAGAGTAACGGCAGCTCGATGTTCTCATACACGGTCAGTTCATCAATTAAATTAAAACTCTGGAACACAAAGCCAATATTGTTTTTCCGCAAATTCGCCCGCCGCCGTTCAGAATATCCGGACACTTCTTCATCCAGAAAATAATATTCTCCGCCGGAAGGATTATCAAGCAAGCCCATCAGGTTCAACAATGTGGACTTTCCACACCCGGACGGACCCATTATTCCCACAAACTCATTTTCCTTGACTTCAACATTAACATTGTCCAAAGCCGTCGTTTCCACTTCTTCAGTGGTGTAGATTTTTTTTAGGTTTTTGGTTTTGATCATTTGGGTAATCTCCTGTTATTTTGGATAAAGGCCTTTATTATTTTTGTTTCCAAATGTAAGACGGCAAAAGTGAAACGGCAAACATTTATTGCTGTGATATAGTTCATTCATAAGTTATTATTTATCATCTTAATATCCACTTTCAGAGTTTCTTATATAGTTTTTGAAATTAATTTAGATAATAAGGCGAAAATATGATTCATCTGTTCGCCCAAATCTTTTAAGTCATCCGTTTTACAATATTCCAATTTTTTTGCAATCTCTAATTGTGTATCGATCTCTACCAATGAAGATCGGGAAATTTCATAAAAACGGACTCTTTCTTTTGCGGAACTCCTTGCAGCTCCTTCCGCTATGTTTGAAGGAATAGAAATTGATGCTCTTCTAAGTTGTGAAATTAATCCATACATCTCATGTTTAGGAAAACGATTGCTCAGTTTATATATATCTGTTACAAAATCGACCGCCATTCTCCAGACATTTAATTTTTTATGACTTAGATTCAACATATTCTCCTCTCCTATACCAATTTGTTGAAAATAATATTTTAATTAACTCACACATCTCGTGTTTCGCGTCTCACTTCTCACGTTTGCCGTCTTACATCCATTACTTCAAAATCAACCTATCCTTATCCCCAAAATTATCATACGAGGACGTAATGAC
>CAYYMH010000020.1:61784-75976 GCA_964472785.1 uncultured Cytophagia bacterium
ACTTCAAAATCAACCTATCCTTATCCCCAAAATTATCATACGAGGACGTAATGACTTTATCGCCGTGTTTCAAGCCGTCTAACACCTCGTAAACTTCTGTATTATACCTGCCGATTTTTATTTTTTGTTTGTAGGCATAGCTGCCGGATTTGTCTAAAATGTAAACCCACTGGCCACCGGTTTTTTGGTAAAATCCCCCCACCGGTAAAAGTATGGCTTCTGTCAGATCACTCAAATCTAAACGGATGTGCAGCGTCTGACCCCGTCGAATCCCATCTGGCGTCCTGCCTGCAAAGACCATATCCACTTCAAATTTTCCGGCGTCAACTTCCATGTAAATCCGATACACTTTCAGTTGATACGTTTTGTTTGAAAAGTCAAATCGCCCCATTTGACCATCGTCAATACGGGCAATGTAATGTTCATCAATTTCAACGCGGACTTTGAAACTGTCCAGCACATCGATTTTTCCCAACCGTTCACCGGGTTGTTTCGACTCCCCGATTTCCGCATTCAGCGACGTCAAATGACCGGAAATGGGCGCCTTAATGGTCAGGCTTTCCATCTTTTGTTTCACCACCTCCAGATTGGTCTGCATCCGTTCCAGCGACGCTTCCAGTTGATTGATCTGTGCTGCTCGAAATAATGAATCCTGCTGATATGAATCGTAAGCCAAATCCAGCCGTTTTTCATAATATCGATATTCATCTCTTGCCAGTTCAAACTCTTCATCAGAAATCAAACTTTTCTCTGCCAGTTCTTTCTTTCGCTGGTACTGTTTCTCCAGTTTCGCTTTATTATATTCCAGATCAACTAACTGCGCTTTCAGGCTCAACCGGTTTTGCTCCATCAGCAGCCGGGTGGTTCTCAAATTATTGCTCTGCTCAAACAGCTCTGCCTCACGGAACATGATGTTGAGCAACAAATTCGTATTTCCCAGTTTTAAAATTTCAGTGCCTTTTTCCACAAATGTACCGGCTTCAACAAACCGTGTCTCAACGCGGCCACCCTCGATGGCATCCAGGTAAACAGTTTGAATCGGCAGCACCGTCCCGATAACCGGAATAAATTCTTTAAACGGTTCAATTTCAACAGTTGAGATGGTGATCCGCTCTCGCTTCACATTTAATTTCGAACTCCGGTCACTGAGAAACATCGTGTAAATCACAAATACGGCAAACAACGTAATCAGCACAATTGCCGCGATTTTTTTTAAAGTCCATTTCTTCTTTGGAATCGGTCGATCCATTTTTTCTCCTCGGTTCAATCAATTCTCGGTATTGATGCGCATTATTCCGAATATGTTACTTCCAACTATTGTGCCAACACTGTTTTTATTACACTTACCAATCATATTCAAATCAATGTTATCCGGTTTCATTACAGTGACTGTTCGATTCCGAACACCTTTTTTCGACCAATAAAAAATTGATTCTTTTATTTCCAATCTAATCCATTGAGAATAAAAAGATAAGCACTCATCACTCACCGTTTGAACTGGTGGAATAATATTTGTTCAATTTGCTAATAAAATTCAATTTTACGTGCTTCAAACGATAAAACACTTGATTTTTCAACAGAAAAATTGTATATAACAACTGAACAAGAAAATCCACTCCTTCAATTCAAATATCATGACAAAAAGCTACCATAAAATCCTGATTGTGGACGACGACGCAGACGTGCTGCAGGCAGCAAAACTGTTTCTCAAACAGCATGTTCAATTCGTCCACACGGAAAAAGACCCGAACGCGATTCCCGCTTTGCTCAAAAATGAAAACTACGATGTGATTTTGCTCGACATGAATTTTACCGAAGACGTGACCAGCGGTCGTGAGGGATTTTTCTGGCTCAACAAAATTCTCGAAATCGATCCGGCGGCGGTAGTCGTCATCATCACCGCCTACGGCGATGTGGAAATGTCCGTCAAAGCGATTAAAGAAGGCGCATTCGATTTTATCCTGAAACCCTGGCAGAATGAAAAATTGCTGGCCACCGTAAATGCAGCCATCAATTTGAGAAAATCGATAACCGAAATCAGCAGCCTCAAAGAACGCCAGAAACAGCTCAGCGAAGATCTGGATCGCCCTTTTCAAAACTTTATCGGTCATAGCCTGCAGATGGAACAAGTATTTGAATCGATCCGCAAAGTTGCCAAAACCGATGCCAATGTCCTGATCTTGGGAGAAAACGGTACTGGCAAAGAACTGGTGGCACGCGAACTTCATCGTCAGTCAACCCGCAGCAAAGATGTTTTTATCAGCGTGGACATGGGTGCGATCACCGATACGCTTTTCGAAAGCGAGCTATTCGGTCACGTCAAAGGCGCGTTTACTGATGCAAAAGAAGAGCGCACCGGGCGCTTTGAAGTCGCATCCGGCGGCACTCTTTTTCTGGATGAAATTGGCAATCTGCCGCTTCCGCTTCAGGCAAAATTACTGACTGTATTGCAAAACCGGGAAATCGTTCGGGTGGGTTCGAACAAGCCGGTCCTCATCGACATCCGGTTGATTTGCGCTACCAATCGCCCAATTCTGGAAATGGTCAAAAAACGGGAATTCCGGCAGGATTTACTTTACCGCATCAACACGGTCGAAATCCAGCTTCCTCCGCTTCGGGAACGCGTCGAAGATATTCCGGCGCTGGCTGAACATTTTTTGAAACTCTATTGCAAAAAATATAATGAACCGCTCAAACGCATCAATCCTGCAACGATGAAAAAGCTGCAAAAATACCATTGGCCCGGAAATGTCCGTGAACTGCAACATGCAATTGAACGGGCAGTCATCATGTCCGAATCGCCGACATTGCAGCCGAGCGATATTATTTTGTCTTCCGGAGAATTGAGCGACGGCATATTGTTCGACAATCTGAATCTGGAAGATGCCGAAAAGTTACTCATCCGCAAAGCATTGACCAAACACCACGGCAATGTCACCAAAGCAGCGCAGGAACTGGGATTAACCCGAACATCCCTCTATCGAAGAATGGAAAAACATGCTATTTAAAAATTTCCGAATAGTAACCACGCTTCGAATTTTGATGATCGTTGCGTTGACTTTTTTCCTGATGTATTTATTATTTCAGACCCGGCTCAATGCTTTAGCTGGCATCGTCCTGATTTTGATTATTGTTCAAAGCATCAGCTTAATTAAATATGTGGAAAAAACGAACCGGGATTTGTCCCGCTTTTTGGACGCTATTAAATATGAGGACTTTACCCAGATATTTACCGGCGCGGGTTTGGGACGATCATTCCGGGAGTTGAAAGACGCGTTCAATCAGGTGCTCCGAAAATTTCAAAAAGCCCGTGCCGAAACCGAAGAGCACCACCGTTATTTGCAAACCGTTGTGCAGCATATTGGGATCGGGCTGATTGCGTTTGAAGAGAATGGTGATGTTCAATTGATCAATACAGCAGCGAAACGCTTATTAAAGGTTCATCATTTGAAAAATATCCGCAAATTAAAGTCGTTCAGCCCCGAACTGGTTGATCTGCTTTACCAGGTGAAACCGGGCGGAAAATCGCTCATCAAAATTAACCGCAACGGCGAATTGCTGCAATTGGCGATTTACCCGACGAAATTCATCATGCGCAACACGAACTTTACCCTAATTTCTCTGCAAAACATTCAGCCAGAATTGGAAGAGCAGGAAATGGAGGCGTGGCAAAATCTCATCCGGGTCCTCACTCACGAAATCATGAACTCTATTACGCCGATTGCTTCATTGGCATCTACGGTAAATGACATCGTGGCAGAAAACTCAGTGGATGATGAAAAGCAAAAAAGTTACGACAGTGAAACCATCAGCGATATCCGCGTCGCAGCCAAAACCATTGAAAAGCGGAGTCAGGGCTTGCTCAATTTTGTCCAATCCTATCGGAAACTGTATCGCATTCCCAAACCCAATTTCCAGATTTTCCGGATCAGCTCTTTGTTCGAGCGAATTGAAAAACTCCTGTCGAGCCAGTTAAAAGACGCACAAATTGACTTCAAATCATCCGTGGATCCTGAAACGCTGGAATTAACCGCTGATCCGGAGATGATCGAACAGGTGCTGATTAACCTGATCATGAATGCCATCGCGGCATTGAAAAAACAGCAAAACCGGAAAATTGAGTTATTAGCGCGTCTGAACGGCTCGGGTCGGGTGATCATTCAAGTGTCGGATAACGGTCCCGGAATAAACGAAGATATCATCGACAAAATTTTCATCCCGTTTTTCACCACCAAACAGGAGGGTTCCGGAATCGGCTTGAGCCTGTCCCGGCAGATTATGCGGTTGCACCGGGGGAATATTAGCGTGAATTCCAATCCGGGTGTTGAGACGGTTTTCACATTGCGGTTTTGACCTTAAATACATCGTATTTAAGGCGTGAGCCTTTTAAATTTAACTTTGGATAACGTATAAAATCCTGACGGATGAATTCCGAACGCCTTTTAACGAATTTTAAAAATTACTCATAAACCAAAGCGGAGGATCAAAATGAAAAAACTGATCAGCTATTTTTTGACCATAACAATTATAATGATATTGTGTCTGCATTTTGCACATGCGGATGAGGTCACCATGAGTCCGGAGACTGAAGAATGCGTATTCTGTCACACCGAAATTCATCCCGGCTTGGTGGAATCGTGGTACAAAAGCCGGCACAGCAAAACCACTCCCCAATTAGCCCTGCAAAAAAGCGAACTGGAACGCCGCATTTCATCGGAACAGATTGAGTCGAATTTGCTCAATGTCACCGTGGGCTGTTATGAATGCCATGCGCTGAACACCGATCAGCACCAGGATGCGTTTGAACACAATGGCTACACCATCAATGTCGTGGTCAGCTCCAACGACTGTGCCACGTGTCACTCGGTGGAAGCAAAACAATATGCGGATAATCTGATGGCACACGCGCATTCCAATCTGGTGGATAACGCGGTGTACCAGACTTTTATCAAAGCGGTCAACAATCCGCACACCTATTCGGATGGGAAGCTCACGATCGGTGAAAAAGACACCCTCACCGAATACGAATCCTGTCTCTATTGTCACGGCTCAAAAGTCGAGGTCGTCGGACAGGTGGTTAAGGAAACCGATTTTGGGGAATATGAATTTCCGGTGCTCAAAGGCTGGCCTAATCAAGGGGTGGGACGCATCAATCCGGACGGCAGCCTTGGCGCCTGCACCTCGTGCCATCCGCGGCATGATTTTTCCATCGAAACCGCGCGCAAGCCGTACACCTGCTCCGAGTGCCACAAAGGTCCGGACGTGCCTGCCTACAAAGTTTACGTGGTCAGTAAGCACGGCAATATTTTCCAGTCCAAAGCGGACGAATTTGATTTTGAAAGCGTACCCTGGACCGTGGGGAAAGATTTTACCGCGCCGACCTGTGCCACCTGCCATGTGAGTTTGCTCGTGTCCGGCGATAATACCGTGATCGCGGAACGCACTCACCAGTTTAATGACCGGCTGGCATGGCGGCTGTTCGGCGTGCCGTATGCCCATCCTCATCCGGCTTCCGCGGATCTCAGTGACGTCAAGAATTCGCAGGGATTGCCCCTTATTACGGAACTGGATGGAACGCCGGTTGCTGAGTTTGTCATCGACGAGGAGGAACAGCACGCCCGCAATGAGAAATTGCAGCAGGTCTGCCTGAGCTGCCACAACACGGAATGGGTGGACAACCATTTTGCCCGGCTGGAAAACACCATTCACAAAACCAATGCCATGACTTACGAGGGCACCAAAATCCTGCTGGACATTTGGAACGCTGGCTTTGCCCGGGGGCTGCCCCAAGGCGAAAACATCTTTGACGAACGCATCGAACGCGAATGGACGTCGCTATGGCTATTCTACACCAACTCGACTCGCTTCGCCTCCGCCATGACCGGCGGCGGTGACTACGGCGTTTTCGCCAACGGACGCTATCAGGCAACAGAGCAGCTTTATAAATTGGCTGAATGGCTGGAGCAGCATCGCAAGCTGTTTGGGAAATAATGGATTTTTAAAATGATATTGGAAAGGTGTTTATTCGATACTATTTTGAATAAACACCTTGAATAATTTAAGAGCACAAGAACAACAGACTTCAAAAATCCGGTAATTTTTTCCTGATTTGTTCAACAAAATCAAATAGCTGAACTTTTTCATATTATTTTACTTTTTTCTTGACATTATCAAGATGATATTTTATATTGATTAATACTCGTAACATTTCTAAAAATTTAAAAATAGAATCATCACAAAATAGGTTGATGATATGCATGATGTAAATTGCTTAAAAAATAGAGATTCACCAAAAAATGTTTCTAATATTAGACATGTATTTGTGGGTATTTTTAGGAAGTTAGTAATATGTTATGTCTAATGTTATGTGTTGAAGTGATAAAATGATAAATGAGTCAATATGAAACGAAATGTTAAGAAAGATATTGTAATCGGAGTTTTAAAAAACAAGAGAGATTTACCAATTGCTCTTCATGATAAATGGTATAGAATTCCTGTTAAATCGGCACCGAATATAGTTCGAGATAATCAGATTAAATATTTAGGTCTATATCAAGGAAAAGCGTTCAAAGATTCTCCAAGTCAAATTCAATGGTATGGTGAAGTAAAAAATATAACCATCTGCAAACGCATAGAATTGTTGCCTGAAGAAAATAATAATTCTAATGCAAACGAGGATTATTATAAAATTGAATTAGCAGAGATGATTAGATTGCCGGAACCTATTAAAGCTATTAGGCCAAGAAGAATAACCTTCATTGTTACCGCATTTGAGCGATTTCTTAAGGCTAAGGAACTCAACGAAGTGTTTTTAGAAAGTTATATTGAAGAAAAGGTTTGGGATGCCTTAAAATCAGAAGGCATAGATGCAGAAAGACAGTATGAAATATATTATAATGAGAAGAAAAAGCAGAGATTTTTCCGACTCGATTTTGGATTGTTTTGCAAAAAGCGAAATATTGATTTGGAATGTAACGGTGACATATTCCATCACGAAAATAAGGACGACATCAAAAAAGATAAAACTCGAGATAGAATATTAACAAAAAAAGGCTGGGCGATATCAAGATTTACAAGAGATGAAATAAATACGAAACTTACAGATTGTATCAATGAATTAGAAGAAATGATTGATAACTTCGGTGGTTTGCAAGATAAGTTTAATCCATCAGTATACAGATATGTAACAGAAAATAACCAGCTTAGATTGTTCTGATTGATATTTAAGTTTCGAGAAATATTGTAATTCTATATAAATACACTACCGTATTAACAAAACGGGTTGTGAGCAACGGCAGCATATAACGACCAAGGAATTCATGTCGATCGGCAGGGAAGGGATTGGGGGCGGCGCATCGACTTGAATTCAGGGTTGGACTTGACCGCAAAAAAATTATTATTATTTGAGATTTACACGGAAGGGATTGTTGGTTAATAATGCTAAAATAGGGGAAGATTTACAGCGTTATTATCATAAATTTTTTAGTTTCACCAGATCCTTATTTGGATTGATCTTTCTAAAGTTATTTTTGTTTAAATTTTACTGGTTAAGGCGTACGTATCCTGTTCCCCTGCGATTATTAAAAAATTGACAATCGTCTGCGCCACGTTTATATTTACTTCGACATCGATTATGACACAAGCTACGGCGGTTTTTGCTGAATCGGTTCTTTGAAATCGTCGGGCGTCCATACTTTCTAACGTTTTTGAGATAGAGGAAATATTCCCGGACTTCGTTTTCTGTGATTTGATCCGGGAGCTTGTGATAGTGTTCGGATATTTTCCGAACAGCGTGCAAGTAGTTATCTTGCGTGGCTTTTGCCATTCCCCGAAGCTGTAAGTCTTGCAGGTTTTGGCTGAGGTAATCTTGTAGTGTCATGATGGTCCTCCTTGTAAATTAGTTAAATGATTGACACTCTTAATTTATCAAGGAGGTCATCGTTAATCAAACGATTTTTTTTAAATCTGCCGCGAAGCGGTTTAGTTCATCCAGGCAATCAACCCGACCAAAAACGCGTTTGCGTTTTCGGTCGGTAAAGTGAATTAATCGTTTTTTGCAAGTTATCGCCAGTCCGTTATGCACTATATAATATTATCCCATTATTAATTTTACTTTTACTTAATGAAAGGGAATACAATGCGAACTACTTTAAAGTTAATTTTCATCATTTTGATATTTATTGTAGGATCAATAATTATGGGAATAATGAAGGAAGTTGGAATTCGTGGTGCTATTCCAATGATGGCTCTTGTATTGGGAATGTTAGCAGCAATGCGTGCAATATGGAAATTCAATCCTAAAAAAGCTGATGAGATAGCAAATAGTCCAAAATTAGATAAAGAAAGTTAATGTTTAAAGATTATTACGCTATTCTCAATATCAGGAAGAATGCAAAACTAAACGCTATAAGGCAAGCATATAAATATCAAGCTTTAAAATGGCATCCAGATAAAAATCCAAGTAAAGACACAACTAAAATTATGCAAGATATAAATGAAGCTTACTTGATATTGAGCGATCCAGATGCCCGCTTAAGGTATGACCAAGAATATAATTATTTCAATCAAGAATTTTCAGCAAGAACTTCTACTGATAATTTTTCTAAAAGAAAAAGTTATGACATAAGAGATGAAATTTTAAAGAGATGGATAAAAAATGCAAGACGACAATCTATTATTTTAGCTAAACAAACAATTGAAGATATTGTAGGAATGACCAGAGTCGGTTGCAGAGCTGCATTTGATAAAGCAAAATATTGGATTTTGGCTTACATTATAATACAGATTATTTACATTTTAGTTTATATGCTTGGTAATAGATAGCAAAAAATTTTATATCTTAAAAAGGAATTACAATGTTTGAACGGTGCAAGAATATTAGTTTGTTTAAATGGCTCTTTTTTTCTGTTATTATCAGTTCTTCTTATCTAAATGGCCAAATATACTCTAATTATTACGAAGATTTAAGTAAAGCCTATGGTTTTTGTATTGGGCAAAATTATAGTTTGGATAGAATATCAACTGAATTTACTGATTTATCATTAGAAGTTCAGAAGTCCAGACTTGAGTTTAATTCTTCATTTAAATCTTCATTTGCGGAAATAGAAAACATATTGAAGAAAAATTTTTCTACAAAATGGTCGGATTTTCAACGACAAATGAAAAAGCAAATTAATAGCAGTCTAGCTACAACAAGGTTAACAAAAGACCAAGCTATTTCATTTATCCACCAAGTCAGGGCACGTGCAAAAGGTGAAATTGAATCTCCAGTTCTGGAAATTCTGCTTATTAACAATCCTACATTTAAAAATTGTCCAGAAAAAGAATTTTTGGAAGGATTCACTAAATCATTTAGAACAAAAAATCACTACAAATCAAAAGGTGTTGATTTTGAAATAAAATTTCCGATGAGTTGGGCTATTAAAGAAGGGATTAGACCTAATGTTATTAAATTATTAACTAGTGAAAATGGGCACGGTTTTGATAGTATTGTGCTCATGGTAAAAGAAATACCGATTGAAGATAATTATAGTATTTCAGAAGAAGAATTAGACTATTTATTTTCAAAAGATGTATTGAAGGAAATGATTCCCAGCGGTGGTAAATATATAAGTTCTAAGCCTATAACACTGGATCGGCAAAAGGGTGCGATGTTAATATTTCAACAAGATATGCAGCGTATGGATTTAACCTTAAGAATGCGAGCTCTACATTTTATTACAATTTATAAAAATAAAATGATCTTTATTCAATGTATGACAGGCCTGCAAAAAGAAAAAGCACATTTACTGGAAAAAAGATTTTTAAAAATGAAACAATTATTTTGGCTTGTTGGAAATTCATTTGTAATTCATAGTCAATACTAAATGTAAAATTGTGCATAACAACGCAATTAACCTGACCAAAAACGCGTGGCATGAATTTGGTTAAGTCACGTATTTACAAGCGTTTTTGGCAGGTTATGTGGCATATACGTATTGAAAGAAATTTGATATGAGTAAAAGTGATATAGCAGAAATTTATATTCGAACCTATAGTACTGATCCCAAAATTGTAATTCATCGAGTTGTTGACCTGTTTCATGATCAATACGATTTATACAAGTTTATAGATCAAATCGACATTGTTAAGAAATTAATTCAAATCCTTGATCAAGAATTCGATAATTTTTTAGAATCTTTTTTAAATATTGATTTAAAATATTTCAATCAAAGTAGCCATCGTAAACGCCATTATATTGCAAAAAACCGTGAAGAACTTTACCCTACAAAATCTTCTCATTTTTTAATAAAATATTCATATTCCTATAAGGATTATTGGATAGGTACAAATATTGGTGGCACTGAAATTAGACAATATGTTAAAGAGATGTGTGAAGCATGTGAGATTGCCTATAAATTATGGTATGAGTTAAAGTTTTAAATTATCAGAAAGAGGCAAGTTAATGATTGATAAAAAAATTTTAAAACTATGTGCAAAAGACATAAAACAATTAGGCGGTATTGAAGATATTCCCTATGAATTACAAAATACTATTGCTAATATTTATTATGATTATTATATGCTAAATGAAAGATTCTCTAATTCAGCGAATGGAGTTCCAAAAGTATTTAGTAAGAATGGTGATGTCATCGATAATATTAAAAGCCTAACTATGGACTCTCTTTTTTTAACACACCATGTTGAAAGAATCCCTGAATACATCAGTACAATTCGTAGAATCAAGCGAGAGGAACCTGAAATTTATGATTATTGGATTGAATTATTACTTGATATGTTGAAATATAAAATTAAAAACACATTTAAAAAGAATGGCATTCGAAGATCAATTGAACGTAAAATAAATAAAAAGAAAATATCACAATATCCAGATTTAATTGGTACAATAAAAAACTACATGGGCACATAATCAGATAAGGGCGGGTTTTTCTCCCCCGCTCCCCACACCACCGGACATACGGGTTGCGCCTAAGGCGCATTCACCATGATTCATCCTCCTAAAGTGGAACCATGTCTCGGGATAGTGAAATTTGATCCAGAGTTCACGCACGGAAACAAAATCCTGTTCTTTCAAATAAGTCCCGCTAAAAGCGGGATCAGCCCACTTTATCCCACCAAAAAGACTGACTGACGTTCAGCTGTCATAATTTTTGGCAAGCCGCCAGTAGCCTTTGCTGCTGATTCCAACCGCAATCGCCTGTTTCTCCACTGCACCGCGACTGATCAGGTTGCGGATTCGAGTCCGGCAGCGGCGTCACTGTTTTAAGTAACATATCGCTTTGCGGAAAATTCAGTGACGAATTGCTTTTTTCTCTGTAACTGTTATTGTCCTCCGTTAAAATGAACATGATCGTTTGTTTTTAATTTGCCGCAATGGATGAATAATGTCAAGGTATTTTTTACTTATAAAATAAGCATCGTTAGCCATTTATAAATAATGAATTATGAGCTACAAATATCTATAGTAATACCAAACAACGGAACAATTTTTATCCTTCACATTTAAAAATTTCCCTTGATTTTTAATTTTAAAAGTATATATTTGGTATATACATTAATTTTCAAAGGAGATAATTTTATGCACACCAAAATACAAAAATGGGGAAATAGTCAAGGATTACGGTTTCCAAAGCATATTCTGCAAGAAGCGCATATTGAGATTGGGGATGAATTAAATATTTTTGTTAGCAATGGTAAAATTATCATTGAACCGTTAAATAATATTAAAAATAAGTACAGTATCAGAGAGCTTATTTCTCAAATGCCCAATAATTATTCCTCGAATGAATTGGATTGGGGTAAACCAGTCGGAAAGGAAGAATGGTAAATGAAATCATATACACCTCAAAAGGGTGATTTAATAATTTTAACATTCGATCCACAATCTGGGCATGAACAAAAAGGAAGAAGACCTGCTATTGTCACAAGTAATTATTTATTTAATAAATATACTGGACTTGCAATTGTTTGCCCAATAACAAACACATTTCGTAAAATACCTTTTCATGTTAAAATTCCTGAGCATTCTTCATTATCAGGTTATATAATGGTTGAACAAATTAAATCAGTAGATTTTGTAAGTAGACGAGCAAAATTTATTGAAAAAGCTGATCGGGATGTTATTAATGAAGTTTTAGCAATTTTGGATGCATGCTTATATCAAGACTAATAAATAAAACGTTGTCGTATTTAAAGAAACAATTACCTGTTTTTCAAGTATTATGGGCTAACACATATTTGTCCTTAAAAGTTTCCACAGGAGCGGAAAAAAAGTATCCCTGTTCGAAAAAGTGTGTTGATTTCGAAATAACCGGTTATTTGACCAACGCTTTTCAGCTTCTAGCTTTGACAAGTCAATGCCGATGAAGATATTAGCATAGCTTGTATAATAAAATTCATTAAATTAAAGAATTAGCATTTGATTAAAGCAACAATAAATCTATCTCACATAATTTTATTATTACATTTAAGTATAAAAAAGGAATTTCCAATTGAAAATTGATGATATTACTCAAGCAATTCGAAATGATAAGATACGTATTACAGATCATGCAGATGAAGAATCAAATTCCGATGATCTTACTTTTGATGAGGTATTTATAAGTGTGCTTCATGGAGAAATTATTGAAGATTATCCAACAGATAAACCTTATCCAAGTTGTTTAATATTTGGAAAAAATTTTAAAAATGAACCAATCCATAGTGTTTGGGCGTATAACCCAGAAAATCAATGGGCTGTATTAATTACTGTTTACCGACCTGATCCAGCCAGATGGATTGATTGGAAAACAAGGAGAAAAAAAGATGATTCCGTTTAAAGAATGTCCGATTTGTGGCGGAGAAGTTATCGAAAAGAAAGTAGAAAAATTATTACGTGGTGGTAAGAATACTGCTGTAGTTTTAGTGCAAGCTGAAGTTTGTTTACATTGTGGTGAAAGATTATATTCAAAAGATATTGTTAGTTTTTTTGAACAAATTCGTTCAAAGTTAGAACGTCAAGAAGTGTCAGATTTTGAACCATTAGGTCAGACATATCAAGTAGCAATATAACCCATATTTGTACTTAAAAGTTTCCACAGGAGCGGAAAAAAGTATCCCTGTTCGAAAACGTGTGTTGATTTCGAAATAAACGTTCTTTAACCAACGCATTTTCGGCATCCGGCTTTGCCAAGTCAATGCCGATGATGATGTTATCAGTGACGAATTTTCTTTTTTCTTGTAACTGTTGAAATTTCCTATTGTCCTCCGTTAAAATGAACATGATCGTTTGTTTTTAATGTGGCGCAATGGAGGGATAATGTCAAGGTATTTTTTACTTATAAAATAAGCATCGTTGAACGAAAAACACAGCTATTCAATGAAGAAATAAAAATTCATCTATGAGACAACTTTTAAGCAAAATAAATTTTAAAAAAATCTATTTCCTGGGGCTTGAATTATTTATCGTTTTTGCGGGCGTGTATGCCGCGTTTTTGCTGGATGACTTCAAAACTCAACAGCGTAATAAAACTAAAAAGATACAAATTTATGAAAGCCTGTTTAAACAAGCACTGCAAGACTCTGTTGGCATGTGTGAAACTTTTTCTATGTTAGATAGTCTGGTTATCACACCATATACGACAGCCCACGATAAAGGTCTCATGCCTGATTTGAAGCCATTATATATTGGTAGTGCCAGTTACAGCACACGAACCTGGGAAGCCATTTTGGAAACCGGAGGAATGGATGTATTGGAATTGGAGTTGATTGAAAATATGGAAGTCTATTATTTTCAGATTCATCTATTGGTTGATCACATGAAAAAACTGGAATCATTATGCATCCGGCAATTATTGCCAAATCTGGATAAGGATAAGTCTGAATTCTACAATACGAACACAAAAAAGCTGAATGAAAAATACAAGTGGTACATACAATCGCTTGCTTCAATCCAAACCATAACGAAAAAGATATTGGACGAAAATGAGAAATTGTTGAAAACGCTGAGGTCTCATATAAATTAAGCGTTATCAAGATTAAGGATAATAATGAATAAACAAAAAAGTAAAACTACGTGGCAAAACGTCAAAAGCATACTTGTCACAAAAGAAAACAGAGAATTACTGAACCTCATTGGAGACTTATATTCTTTAAATAATAAAAGTCAATTACCACCACCAGAGGTGGTGGCTTGAATAATTTGCCCTGAAAGG
>CAYYMH010000021.1:0-65782 GCA_964472785.1 uncultured Cytophagia bacterium
TATTACCAAATTAATCTTGCAAAAAAACGCAAGATTAATTTGGTAATAGAATAGTGCCAGCATAATCAGCTGAACCAGAAATCTTATTCACCAATTGTTCCAAAACACCATCAGGAGTCTGCATCCTGACAATGTACGGTCCTGATCTGTATCTGCTAAAATCCAAATTAACCTTATATCTTCCATTTCCTCCACTAACAGATCTAATTACATCATCAAGTTTCTGACTTCTAACATTAAATACTTGAATTTCCCAATCTTCGGTCCTGCCTTTAGTCTTAACAGCAACAGCAGCATGATTACCAACTGGATTAGGTGACACAGGAGATAATGCATAATCTGTTGGAATTGGATGATTCCTTTTCCCTCGGTTTACAGAGGTGGTGTGTTGCGCAAAATAATGTCCAAACTCATCGGTGACCGCGCTAAAATTTTCAGTATTACTTTCAAATGTCAGCGTTGCACCGGAAATTGCCAATTCACTGATTAAATCTTTAATATCCCCTTGCACACTGTAAGAATCAGCCGTTAATTTCAAGGGACGGAACAGGTAAAATGTGGTTGCTGCCTGTAAGCTGATTGTTATAAATTTTCGACGATTGATCATCTCCGAATCCTCCATTTTCTTTTAGAAAAATATTCCGGAATTCGTATCAATGGCATTATCGATATCCATCCCGATCTGTCCATTATAAATATCAACATTTTTTGGTTAAAGTCAAGTAAAAAATAATATGTTTTTGAATCAGGAAAAAATATAATCACGATGATTTGATGTTCAACTCCTTCAGAGTTATGATATCTGCATTTAATGAATTGTTACAAATGTCGAATCCGCCGGCTGGCGGATTTAATATTTGTAGTAAACTACACCAACAGTCATCAACCCCGACAGGGGTTGAACAAAAGTAAATGACACCACCTGAAATCCAATACATATTGTGAACAAAATTCCTTGGAAATTGTTATAAATCATGATAATCGAGGATCATTTTTTGTGAAGCTTTGGTTTAATGAATTCAAAATGAACAAGTTAAATTTAATGGGTTCCGAATGAATTTTCTTCCTCTCTCAAAAAAAGAAGCCCAAGGAAAAGGCTGGCATGAAATAGATATCGTGCTGATAACCGGCGATGCCTACGTGGATCATCCGTCTTTTGGGACGGCAATGATCGGGCGCGTTTTGGAAAAGGCAGGCTACCGGATCGGCATTATTAATTATCCGGATTGGAAAAATCCGCAGTCGGTAGCCATTTTGGGAAAACCGCGACTGTTTTTTGGCGTCACTTCAGGCAATGTGGATTCTATGCTGGCAAATTTCACTGCTTTCAAAATGAGGCGCAGCGATGATCCGTACGTTCCTGGAGGAAAAGCAGGTTTGAAACCAAACCGGGCGTTGATTGTTTATTGCAATTCGATTAAGCAGGCTTATAAAGACGTGCCAATTGTTATTGGTGGCATTGAGGCATCGATGCGGCGAATTGTGCACTACGATTTTTGGAGCGACAAGCTCCGCCGATCGATTTTGGAGGACACGCGTGCTGATATTCTTGTCTATGGAATGGGGGAGAAACCGATTGTCGAAGTGGCAAAACGAATTGAACAGAAAATGGATTTAGGCGGAATCAACGGCACGGTTGTCATGTCTAAAAATATTCCTGAAAATGCAGTCGTCCTGCCTGCTGAAGAAGAAGCTTTTCAGTCGAAACAAAAATTTATCGAGCTTTATCGTCTTTTTTATAAAAATCAGCACAACGTGATGTGTCAGCCGACAGGGGGTAGGTATCTGATTCATTATCCGCCTGCTCCTTTGAGCCAGCAGGAATTAGACGCTATTTACGAGCTGCCTTTCACCCGCCAGCCTCATCCAAGCTACCAAGAAACCATCCCGGCTTTTGAAATGATCAGGGATTCGATTACTGCACACCGAGGTTGTGTTTCTGGCTGTTCCTTTTGTTCGTTAACGCTGCATCAGGGAAAAAACATCGTCAGCCGGAGTGAGGAATCGGTTTTAAACGAAGTGAAAAAGCTTAGTCGCGAGCCGGATTTTAAAGGTCACATCAAAGATATCGGTGGGCCGTCGGCTAATAATTATCAATTTGAATGCCGGATCAATTGGCAGTGCAACCGGGAAAGCTGCACGTTTCCCAAACTTTGTTCCAATTTGAAAATTAATACAGCAGCCTGGATCAATTTGCTGGAAAAAGCGGCACGAATTCCGGGAGTCAAGAAAGTGACTGTGGGATCGGGAATTCGGTATGATTTATTTATGGCAGACAAAAATGCAAAACAACTGCTCGAAAAATTGGTAAAAAATCATATCAGCGGGCAATTGAAGATTGCGCCGGAGCACAGCAGCGAAAAGGTCTTACGTTCGATGCGAAAGAATGAGTTGACGTCGCTTCAGGAATTTGTTAATGAATACAATCGCATCAACGGTAAACTGAAAAAGAGACAGCATCTGTTGCCCTATATGATGTCCTGTCATCCGGGAAGCACGAACGCTGAGATGAAAAAAATGCGGAGACTGATTCAATCGCTGTTCAAAATGATTCCCAAACAGGTGCAGGCATTCATCCCGTTGCCAATGACGCTGTCCTCGATTACGTACTACACGGGTGTTGATCCGTTAACCGGTGAAAAATATTTTGTGGAAAAAAGCGCCAAGGGAAGACGGTTGCAGCACCGGATATTTTTTAAAAAATAATTCTTTCTTTTTCATCAATTTGTAACAAGATTTGATTTTATTGCTTTTTCAAACCGGACGATTGATGTATTCGCTGTAGTCTTTCAACTGCTGCTGATAAGCCTCATTCATCAGCGGAGATGAAATGAGAAAATCAGCGGTCGCTCGATTACAGGCAATGGGAATATTATAAACAACGGCAATACGTAACAGCGCTTTTACATCGACATCGTGAGGTTGCGGTTGCATCGGATCCCAGAAAAAAATCATCACGTCTATTTTGTTTTCAGCGATGTGAGCACCGAGTTGCTGGTCTCCCCCCAACGGACCGGATTTTAAGATTTTCAATTTCAGGTTGCCAGTGGTATTGCATCGGTCCATTTCCTTTAATAAAGCATCTTTGATCATTTTGCCGGTGGTACCAGTTGAAATTAATGAGTGCTGAATTAGTGTTTCTCTGTTCCAGAGTACCCATTCGATTAAATCCTGCTTGCGATTGTCATGAGCGACTAAAGCGACGGTTTTGTGTTTTTTCATTTTTTAGTCCTGTTTTTGTAATTTATCAAAATGAATAGAGGTTATGCAGTTGAAAGTCCCATGAACATTATATTTCAATTTTATGAAAAGGTTCGATTTCAAAGAAAATTAATTTGTCAGTGTAAATCTATGGCGTTAAAGAATAACCTAAACTTTTTTAGTAACGCTGCGTAAGAGCATTTAATTGTATCCATTCAATAAATTGGGTAATAAAGCGCTGTCATTCCTGACGGAGCGAAGCGAAGTTCAGGAATCTCCCATGTACGCAGGAGATTCCTGCATTCGCAGGAATGACATTTTTTGCATGTAATTATCATTACCATAAAATATTGAGCGGATACATTTAATTTTTGGTATCCATTCAAAAACAGATGGTGAACATGCACCCTTTCAAAGGTTCAAAACCTTTGAAAGGGTATTGCCATAAAATATTGAGTGGATACAATTTTTGTTTCCCAAGTGACTGACTTTTGTAAATATCAGAAAGGTAGATATGAAATTAACGAAGATTTTGCTGGTACTGGTTTCCTTGATTTTTTGGAGTGAAGTGTTAAACGCCGGAACCATCCACGGATTCGTTCGGGAAAAGAACTCACGTGAACCGATCATCATGGGCAATGTCTGGATCAAAGACACAACGATCGGAACCACAACGAATGAAAAGGGCTACTATGTGCTTCCATCACTTCCACCGGGCACTTACACGATTTATTTCCGTTATATCGGATATAAAACCGAGACGTTCGAAAAACAAATCGGGCAAAGTGAGGATATTGAACTGAACGTGTATCTCGAGTCCGAGGCTTTGCAGATGGAGGAAGTAATGGTGACGGCAGAGAAAACCAACCGTGAACTGGACATCAAGCCGAGTCAGATTATCGCTGAAGTGCCGAAACTGCGAACGATCCCACAGGTTGCTGAAGCGGACTTGTTTCGGGCAATTCAAATGCTACCAGGCGTCGCGACGCTGTCTGATTTTTCGGCCGGACTGTACATCCGCGGAGGAAGCCCTGATCAAAACCTGATTCTGCTGGACGGTATCGATGTTTATAATCCGAATCACATGTTCGGTTTTTTCAGTACTTTTAACACCGACGCCATTAAATCAGTGGAACTTTTAAAGGGTGGTTTTCCCGCGCACTATGGCGGACGATTGTCGTCGGTGCTGAATGTTTACAACAAAGAGGGAAACCGCGAGGAATTCGAGGGAGTAGCTCGTTTGAGTTTGTTGAGTGCCACGACCACGCTGGAAGGTCCCTGGAAAAAAGGATCGTGGATGATCTCGGGTCGCCGGACTTATTTGGACATCGCCAGCAAAATGGTGGATATGGAGCTGCCCTATTATTTTTATGACGGACATGTGAAATTAAACTATGATATCGATAAAAATAACCAGACCAGTATCAGCTTTTATGTCGGCAATGATAAACTGGATTTGTCACAGGAGGGGACGTCGATAAACCTCGATTGGGGAAATAAAACCTTTTCAACGCAATGGACGCATTTGTTTAACAGCAAACTGTATTCGCATTTTAATTTTGCCGGTAGTCGTTTTGACAGTGACACAAAAGTCGAGTTTGATGAAGTTGAATTTGGAATCGAGAACAAGATCACCGATTTGGCACTAAAGGGCAAACTAACTTATACGCCCACCAGTCGGCATTCGATGGATTTCGGTTTTGAGACAAAAATGCTGGATTTCAGTTTAAAGTACAGAGTGGTTGATACGGATTACTTGAATACGTTTGCCGGTAATTATTACAGCCTTTTTGCGCAGGACAATTACAAAATAACGCCGTTTACCATTATCCAGGCTGGTTTGCGGCTGGATCACTATTCGGACGGTAGCTACACACGGTTCGACCCACGCTTTTCGGTCAAACATCTTTTGAATGATAATATGAATGTCACGCTCAGTTACGGAAAATATCACCAGTTTCTCAATCAGGTTTTGCAAGAGGGTTTTAGCTTTGCCGATATGTGGTTTCCTGTGGATGAGACATTCAAACCGGGGCAAGCTGATCATTACATCATTGGTTTTAATTTTGATAATCGAAAAACTTTTTCAGTTAACATTGAGGCGTTTTACAAAGATTATCGGAATTTGGCAGAATACCGAACCTTCCGTGCCGGAGATGAGACGCTTGAGAATCAAACCGCTGCTCAAAATTTCCATCGGGGTAATGGCTTTGCTTACGGAGGGGATATTTATTTTCGAAACAACATCTGGCGACTTGAGGGTTGGCTGGGTTACAGTTTAGGCTGGACGAAAAAGAAGATTGAGGAGTATAATTTCGGTGAAGTCTATTATCCAACCTATGACCGCAGGCACACGATTACCGCAATTCAGGATTTTCGGTTGGGCAAAAAATGGCGACTCAACTTCGCGTTTAAATATGCAACCGGTCAACCCTACACCGAAGTGACCGCCCGTTACGCGGTTCAGGATCCGGCAGGACGTGTCTATTATCAAACGCTTGACGGAAAGAAAAATTTTTACCGGCTGCCAGACTATCACCGGCTGGATGTCGGACTGTTTCATAATACGAGGTATTTTGGCATTCCCACTGAAGTGTTTGTTCAGGTGGTGAATGTTTACAACCGTGAAAATGTATGGTTTCGGGAGTGGGACGTTTATGAAGCTAACGCGGAAGTGGATGATCAAACCATGCTGCCGCTGCTCCCGACGTTTGGTTTCTCGATTCATTTTTAGTTTGTAAGTATGCCACCAAGGCGCGAAGACACGAAGAAAAAAAATGATTCTATTAAAACTTTGCGTCTTTGGGGCGATAAAATTTTCAGCTTAATTTATTGGAGGAAAAATGAAATTCAGATATATTTATCTGTTAATTTTGATTAGTTTAATATTTACTTTGTCAACTTGTGATAAAGACCCGGCTTCACCGGATTATCAGAAAGAAATTGTGATTTTTGGCTTTCTCTGGGGAGACCGTTATTTAACAGCTGATCATGCGATTATGGTGAATTATACCCGACCGATTCAGGGCGAATATAGTCTGGAAGGTGCTGCGATTTCAAATGCTGTGGTGACAATCACGGATGATTCGACTGGTGAGGTGACTACTTTGAAAGAATCAGATCGCCCCGGTTTTTATTGTAATGAAAATTTGTTGATTAAACCCAAAACAAGTTATACGTTGAATGTGCAAGCAGACGGAAAACAAGTCTCCGCAACAACAACGGTGCCACCTGAACTGATTTTAGAAACTGATTTACGCACCGATTCGGTGAATTATGTGTACCCAAAAAATCTCGGTTTTGAAAAGCCGGTATTTCTTGAGTGCGAGAATGATGAGCAGATGATTTATGTGGATATGTATTGTAATGAACATTACACCAGCGCTGAAATTATCTCGCCTTTTCGCGAAGATCATAAATTTCCGGAAAGTCAGGAAGAATATGAGGGCGGCGATAATGGCGAACCACGCCATCTTTCGGCATTCATGATGCTGAAAGATTTGCGCACCGACTTTTTTCCGGGTGAATATGTTGTATTCTGGTACGCTTCGATGATCGTATTTTACGGTTCCAATACCATGCAAATTTTAGCCATTGATGATAATTATCACAATTATCTTTACCGGGAACATCCGGTGCTGAGTGGCGGCGTTGATGGTGGTATTGGCGTTTTCGGGTCGGTGTGCGGAGAGCAGTTTCATTTGATGGTGATGAAGGAATAAATTGTAGAATTTCTTAAAAAATTCTTGTAATTCTGCAAAATAAATCCTACATTTAACAGTGTTTAATTCTCCGATTTTTCGGAGAGCCAAACATTAGCTTCGATTAACCTTGCAAAAAAAATCACTGAAATTTTATTGAAAAGAAACAGATGAAAAACGACAACCAACTTCACTTTAAATTCTGTCCATTTTCTGAAAATCTATTAAAAAAGGTGTTGCGCGAAGAGCCAGCCGACAAAACGGTTTTCATCTTTCCGACAGAGGTGAATAAGAAAAGTGCAATTCGACTATTTCAAGCAGATTGGAATTTTATTAACACGCTTTTTCTGACAATGGAGGAGTTGAAAGGGCTGGTGTTCCGCGCTGAACATCCGATTTTAAAAGAGGAAAAAAGAACGCTGGCGTTTTACAGTGCTTTGACATACGAGCATAAAAAGCATTTCAGGCTCAATAATTATTTTCAGTCGATCGAATTGGCGCAGCGGTTTTTTGAGTTTTGGGAGGAATTCAATGAGGAGTTGGTGGATGAGCAAAATGTCCTGAAAAAAATCAGCAGTGCAGCCGAGTTGTTCCAGTGGCAGCGGGAGGTGTACCGTTATTTTGTTGAAATAAAATTTAGGTACCAAAAATTTATTGCTGCTAAACAATTTGATGACAATATATTCATTCGTAAACCGGAAAACCTGAATTTTCAATTTTTTCGGGACTATGACCAGTTTGTTGTGGTGAATCAGTATTACTACACCCAACTTGAAAAAGCCATTTTTAGCCAAATTGCTGAATCGGGAAAATCAGTAACTATTTATTATCAGCAGACGAGACAGCATCGTGGTGAAGAAATTTTCAGTAGCGAACCGGTTTCAGTGCCAAATATCCGCGAGGAAGATTGTCGGACAAAGTCGATCGACATTTTTGAATGCAAAAATGATTTTTCAATGATCACCTCGCTGCTACGTGCTGTTCATCAGTTCCAAATCAGCCACATCATTGACCCATCGTTTTGGGACAAGCCTTATTCTCAATTTTTAGCAATCGATAAATTCAACATCAATTCCACGGTCAATTTCACTAACACGTCCATCTATCGTTTTTTCTTTTCAGTTTACCAGCTTGTTGACAGCCTGATTTATGATTCGGAAGAACAGAATCAATTGCTCCCAATTCAGGCACTGCTGGATGCTGTTTTGATTGATGATTTTTTTAATTATTTTATAAATGATATTCAGCCAGCTTCCTGTAAAAAAGCCCAGGAACAAACGCTGGATTTTATTTATGGACTCATTGAAGACGATTACAAATACCTCGATCTGCAAAAGAAATTCCTTCATTTTTTTCCGACAAGTGAATCGCTCACGTTTATTTTGCTCATGATCGATTTTCTCAATAACGTGCTGCTGATCGATTCCATCAGCGCGCTGATCTCGAAAATTGATGAGCGGCATAATCTGTTCAATATCGAGTCTATTATCACTGAGCATGAGCGCAACTATTATGAAATCAAGGAAACCTTCTTTCAGGCAGTGGGTGATTTTTCCACCATCGAAACGCTGAATTTTATCCCGGAATATGATCAATTATTTGGTGCTCAAAAAGATAAAAATGAAGTGATGACAAAATCGGCGGGAATTCTGAAACTATTCGTCGATTATTTAAAAGCGAAAAAGGTGAGGATGAGCTACGGTCTCGCTGATGAAAATGTGCATCGAATTCGCATCAATAACCTCGAAGACACGCGCAATGTTGCCTACGAAAAAGTGGCGGTGTTGAACCTTTCCGAAGATTCGCTGCCCAGACCGCGGCAGACGCAGTTTCTTTTTACTGAAAATCAACGAAAAATTTTAGGTTTAAAAACTTATGATGAAGTGAGGGAACGCGAACGGTATTATTTTTTCAGATTGCTGTTCAATTCGGAACAGGTGTATTTGTTCACGCTCAAAAATATTGATCAAAATTTAGACCGCAGTTCGTTTTTGGAGGAAATTTTTCTGCACAAACCGGAAGGAATTCCACTGCGAACAACTCACGTCGCGGATAAAAATTACCGGACAGTCTATCGCCAGTTTTTGGAAAATTCTGATTACCGGGTGTCGAAATCTGTTTGCCGGCAACCGGATTTTTTCAAATTTCCGGTAAACAAAGAAATCGATTTCCCGGAAAACAACCTAAATTTGACGCCGTATTCGATGGCAGCATTGTTGGACAATCCGTTTGCATTTTACATCACTCAACTTTACCGTTTGGATGAAAAAATCAAAAAAGTCGAGACCGATTTTTCCAGTAAATTAATCGGAATTATTGTTCATGATGTAATCCATCAAATTTGGCACCAGCTCATTGAGCAGGAACAGGGGCCGTTATTTGGTTTTGATTTTGGCAAAGTGAATTCAAATCAAATAAAAAGTGCTGTGACAACAATTCTGGGAAAGTACGAAAATTATTACAAGCTGCCAAAGAATTATTCCCAGACCTATTTTTCTGAAATTATCGTTCCGATTATTGAGGAAGGCGCAAAAGAATTTTTTCAAAAGTTGAGCGAGAAAACAAACTTTCAATCAAAAAATATTGAAGTGATTCCTGAAAAAGAATACGGTCGGATTGAAGAAAAAACATATAAAACGTTCATCCCTGCTGATGAGAATGAGTTTGGTTTAAATATTCGGATTCGGGGACGGGCTGATTTGCGGATCATTTTGCCTGATGCGCCTCTTTATTCAATTTTTGATTACAAAACCGGGGGGTATAATGCCAACCAGTTATTAGTCTATGAACTTTACTACTATTTAATCGAGCAGCCGGAAATGACCGAGCAGGTGGAGTCTTATTTTTATTTGGTATTTGATAAAAAATTGGAAGCCTTGACGTCACTCCTCAAGCGAAAAACAAAGGAGGAAAAGATCGAATCTTTGAAGCGGGATTTGATTGAGGCTGTGAACAGGATCGCAGCGAATGGGTTTGATTTACCGACATTAAAAAGTAAGTTGGGTTTAAAAACGGAAATCTCTCGAACCGATTTGTATTTACCATTGATGAGAAAATTTAATCAAACAGATGAGTAGAAAATGAACAACTTCATCCGCAAGGTAATCAAAGCAAGCGCCGGCACCGGTAAAACCTATCGGCTTTCACTGGAATACATTGGATTACTGGTAAAGTTCGCACCGCTGGGTATTGAATTCAGCGAAATTTTGGTGATTACGTTTACCAAAAAAGCGACTGCGGAAATTCGGGAGCGAATCTTCGAGCATCTGCGAGCCATTGTTTATGAAAATGATGAACAGTTGATCGCGAATATTAAATCGTTGATGGACATCGAGATTGGTGATTGGGAAAAAGGTGTTTTAAAAAGCCATTATGAAAAAATGATGCTCCATAAAAATAAAGTAAGCATTAGCACCATCGATTCATTCACGAACAATATTTTCAAAACCGTGATTTCGCCCTATCTCGGTATCATGAATTATGAGATCAAAAGTAGCAATGACGAGGAGCTGTTGTCAGAAATTTATGACGTGCTGCTGGATCGAGAAAATCTTGATTTGTTGAAAGAATTTTTCTTTCGTTCCGGGCGCAAGAGCATCAGCAATTACAAAGCGCTGGTGGAGTCGATGATTGATAAACGGTGGCTCATCCATCTGATTAAAGAAAAAAAGGAAAAATCAGCTACTTCTGAAATCAATGACGATTATGCTGAAAAGATGTTGGCTGAATTTAGGGAAGGTTTCTTCGAAGTCCTGGACGAATTTCAGGCTTACCTGAATATTGAAAAGCACGACAAATCCGCTAAAAAGGTGATTAAATCCGATATTTATAAAGCTGTTTTTTCTGATGATGTACCTGTTTCAGATGTTGCCTCACGTATGCGAGAAAAGTTTACGGATGATGAATTTATTAATCTCAACAGCAAAGCAATTTTTGACAAAAATCCCTTTTGGAATGGAAGCACTGTTTTCAGAAAAAATGCGGACAAGGAAAAGTCCCTTCTTTTAAAAGAAAGGCTTGATGAAGCGCTGGAGTGTTTGGCTGAGAATCTTTTTTATACGCACTGCATTGTCGAACAGGAGGAAATTTTACAAGTCGCTGATAGTATTTTGGCAAGATACGATGAAATAAAATTGAGAGAAAAGATTTTTACGTTCAACGATGTTTCCTATTACACATTCAAATATTTGTATGATCCTGAATTATCGCTGATTAGCGAAGATTACGTCACCAATGCGTTTTATGAATATCTCGCCACCAATGTCCGTTTTGTGCTGATTGATGAATTTCAGGATACCAGTGTCATTCAGTTTAAAATTTTGCTGCCGATTATCAAAGAAATTATCAGCGGCGCTGGCATCAAGGATTACGGCGGTGTGATTGCTGTGGGAGATGAAAAGCAATCCATCTATGGCTGGCGGGATGGCGAGCGTGATCTATTGTTGCATCTGCCGGAAATTATCAATGCGGAACAGTCAAAATTGGACACGTCGTACCGCAGTGAAGAAAATATTATTCGGTTCGTGAATCAGGTTTTCAGTTCGGATTCGTTACAGGCTATTTTGAAAAATAAAGGGATTGAATGGCTGTATGATGACGTCATTCCCAATAAAAAAGGGAATAAAGGTTACATCGAAGTTCATTTCAGAAATACTTCGCCGGGCAAAGATGAAGAAAATGACATCCATCGCGAGGAAGACGCGATCCGCGAATACGTCGAAAAAGTCCTTTATCCGTTGCTCAGTGAAGAAAAAATATCACCCGCCGGTACAGCCATTCTTGCCCGGCATAACCGGCATCTGCGGACCATCGCCAGTATTTTGGAAGAGCTTGGTATTCCATACATTTCAGAATCATCAACATCAATTTTACATCATCGCGCGATAAAACCCGTCATGTTTTTTTACCGTTTTCTGGCTTACCGGGATTTGATTGATCTGCTGCGGTTTTTGCGGTCTGACTTTGTGTTAATGGACACGGACAAGCTCAAGCAAATCTTAATTGCTTTCAAAGAACAGGACACAAAAACATATTCGCCCAGTGATATCTTAACTCAGCTTGAGGATATTCCGGAAATCGCCAAACTAAATCAATTTATCGAGATGAATTGTAATGGCTTCGATGTTGAATCGGAAGCAAAGGCTGGTGGAAATTTTGATTTGTTGAATTTGACCAAGCGATTTATCGAATCATACAATGTCACCTCAATATTTGAGACTGAAAATGATGTGAAGAATATCAATTTGTTCATGGAAATCATTTCCCAATTTGAAATCGAACGCAGCGAAGAACCGCGTTCGTTGAAACATTTTCTGGATTTCTGTGACCAGATCGACCGGGATGAAGATTTTCAACAACTGGGACTGGAAACCGCCAATGTGGTACGCCTGATGAGTATCCACAAAGCAAAAGGATTGGAATTTGATAATGTGTTTTTGTACCTGAATGTGTCAGGGAGAGAAGGACATTCTTCAGGGCAGATCAATTATTATCCTCATTATTCCTATGATTTTAACTCGCTGGAAAATTATTTACTCACTTATAATTTTGATTATGTATTAAAGCAAAGTAAAAATAAGCATTTATTTGAAGAACAAAACAGGCGCGAGGAAATTGAAGCGCTTAATACGTTTTACGTGGCAGCAACACGTCCGAAGGCAAATTTGTTTGTATATTTTACGTATCAAAGAAAGGACGGTTTTGCCAAGTATATTAAAGATATCGAAAATACCGATGATCAGTCAATTCTTTGTGCGCTGTTTTATTCTATTTATCAAAAAAGTGTGCTGGATAATGCGTGGCAGCAATTCAGCCAGTACCATTCTTTGGCACATTGGGGCAGCATTGTCAGTCAAACTGAAGTGATTGAAGAAGAGACGGCTGATGATTTTTCTTTTATCACGTCCTATTTGAATACGGATCGAGCGTGTAAATTAGTGAAGGATGAGCAGCGATTGGTTATGCAGCAACAGGTGAATTTTAAGAAAAGTTATCTTGAGAAAAGATTGGTTGAAAAAGGAAATCTCGCTCACGATTACTTATCCTATTTAAAATACAATACGCCTTCCGAAAGACAGTTTGCCAAATCAAAGACCATCAATAAATACGGCAGTTTGCTCCCCGTAATAGAGATTGAACAAATTGTTGAAAAAATGGATGCTTTTTTGAATCAGAATGCAGAATATTTCTCACCTAAAAAATGGGATCGCGTTTTCAATGAGCAGCTTATTTTCGATGAAAAAGGTAAAGAGCTGCGGCTTGATCGGATGATGGTTGATTCAGCAAACAAAGAGATATTGATATTGGATTACAAAACCGGTGAGGTTTACGACCAAACTCAAATTACCAAATATGTGGACGCCGTGAAAAATCTAAAAACCGTGAAACTGAATCACTACGAAGTAGCAGGAAAATTTGTTGAAGTGCAGATTTAGAGAGTGATAATGAATAAAAAAAATGCGCGACTGAAAGCGTTAATCAGGCAAACGCGACGAATCAGCAAAGCGTTGAATTTCCGGGAAAAACAAAGCCGGAAATTTTCCACAATTCGGCTATTAATATTTTTGGCTGCTGTGTTTATCGGTATTCCGATCTTCTGGTTAAATCATACGATCAGTTATGTCGTGATTACCGGGTTTATTTTTATCTTCAATATTGTCGCTTATTTTCATCGCCGGATGGATGCATCCATCGAACGTCACCGGATTTATTTGGATATCAAACAACACCACATCGCCCGAATCCAATTGGACTGGGATAGCCTTCCGACGAACAACTCACTGAAACTGAATGAAAATCATCCCTTTGAGCTGGATTTGGACATTACGGGTTCACGGTCGCTGCATCATTTAATCGACCTGTCCGTTTCTCATGGCGGCAGCGAGTATTTGAAAAAGTGGTTGCTGGATACTGATCCTGATTTAACCGACATACTGAACCGGCAGAAAATTATCCAAATCCTGTCCCCAAAAACACGGTTCCGGGATAAAATGCTGCTGAATTTTAAACAAATTTCAAAACAGCGATTAGATGATAAAAAATTACTGAACTGGTTGGAAAGCGTTAAATCACCAAAAAGTTTGATCTTGATTTTGAAAATTTCATCAGTGTTCGCCCTTTTCAACTGGGTGCTATTTGTCTTGAATTTATTCAATATACTACCACCGTACTTCATTATCAGTTTGGCAATATATGGCATCATTTACTTAATGAACAGTCAAATGCGGTCTTCGATTTTTGAAGAAGCCGAGTTCCTGATTGATGAGATCAAAAAATACCGGTCGATTTTTCAGTATGTGGAAAAAAATGCGTCAACTGGATGCGAACAATTACAACATCTCTGCTCGGCTTTTCTGGATTCCATTAATAAACCATCGATGCAACTGAAAAGATTGAAACGTATCTCAACCGCTATTGGTCTGCGGATGAATTACGTCACCGGACTTTTGCTAAATCTGGCGCTGCCGTGGGATTTTTGGTGTGCGTTTTTACTGCACAAAAGTAAACTGGAATTGAAAGATAAATTACCGCTTTGGCTGGATGTCTGTTTTCAGATGGAAGCTTACATATCTTTGGCAAATTTCGCTTATCTGAATCCGGAATACCAATTTCCGATTATTAAAACAGAGGAGAGTAAACCTGTTTTTATAGCGAAAGAAATCGGACATCCGTTAATTCCATTTCAGGAAAAGAAATGCAATGACTTTCAATTGGGCCAACTTGGCGAAATTGTTTTGGTGACCGGTTCGAACATGTCCGGTAAAAGTACCTTTTTGAGAACCCTGGGCATTAATTTATGTTTGGCATACGCCGGTGCGCCGGTAAATGCTGAAAAGATGGACGTCGGTAAATTCCGAATATTTACTTGCATTCGAATCAATGATTCGCTTTCGGAGGGCGTCTCCCAATTTTATGCGGAAGTGAAGCGGTTGAAAACACTATCAGATCAGCTCAAAAAAAAGAATGATTTGGCATTATTTTATCTGATCGATGAAATTTACAAAGGCACTAACAATCGCGAACGCCTGCTGGGAAGCCGGGCGTTGATTCGTTCCTTTATCGGAGAAAAAGGCGTCGGTGTCATATCGACTCATGATCTGGAATTGACCCAGTTAGCAGATCAGTTTTCGGATGCGAAAAATTACCATTTTCGCGAAGAAATCAGAAACGGGAATATGGTGTTCGATTATCAATTACGAACGGGACCGTGCCCGACGACCAATGCGCTGAAAATTATGGCATTGGAGGGATTACCGGTTGATTTCAGTAAAAATGATCATTAAAATCATAATATAGCATCAGGCTACAAACAAATAAAATCATCCACGCAAAGACGCAGAAACGCAAAGAAATAGATTGTAAATAAAGGACAAATAAAAAAGTTAAATAACAACACGTACTAAAGGTAATCATTTTATAATCAGCGAAAAAATCTTTATGACTGAGAATGAACTATCTTATGAAATTATTGGTTGTGCGATAGAAGTTCATCGAATTCTTGGGTCTGGATTGCTGGAATCTGTGTATGAGGAGTGTCTTTGTTATGAACTTAAACAAAAGAATATCAAATTTGATCGACAATTATTAATATGAATGACCAGTTGGATTATTGGTTTTTTTGTTTTTTTTATATTTAGACCGTAGGGGACGTCCATGGACGTCCCCTACATCCTAAAACTAAGCTGGGGCTTCTGTTGAACTTCAATGCTTTTGCGGTTTCGCGTCTTTGCGTGAGAATTATTTATCCCTGTGATCGGATACAGTTAAAGAAGAAAAATGCTGTGAGGTGAAAATGAAAATCTACTTTTGCGGCTCCATCGCCGGCGGTCGGAAATATGCTAAAATTTACTCGAAAATTGTCGATTACCTGAAAGGCAAAGGTCATCGAGTGCTCTCGGAACACATCGTCAAGGATGATATTTTTGACTTTGAAAAGCAATTTACACCACAGGAGATTTTCCAGCGGGACATCGAATTTTTAGATGACGCGGATGTCGTGATAGCCGAAATATCAAATCCATCGCTCGGCGTAGGTTATGAAATTTGTCATGCGCTTTATAATAAAATGAACGTGCTTTGCGTCTATCAAGCTGGACTTTATGTGAGTCGAATGATCACCGGAAACACAATGCCGGGAATTAAAATTGAAACCTATGAAAACGAGGATAATCTTTTTAGCATCATTGACGAATATTTAAAATCATGACTCACCAAAAACACGAAATGACACGAAATTGAAATATATTTTTTTTTGTGTATTTTGTGTGTTTCGCGGGTATAAATTATTATTTCAAAAATTTCATGTCTTAATTATCTTTTTTGGGACATTTCCAGCCAACTCTTCCGAGATCAACCCGGTTACTTTTAACAAAATGGATGCCTTCAGCTTCCAGCAAGACTTTTTGCATTAACTCCCCGTCACCGCCGGAGCGAGGGCTGATTTTCCCCTGGCTATTTATCACCCGGTGCCACGGCACATCACTGCCTTCAGATAGGGCAGCCATGGCATAACCCACCATTCTTGGTGTGCACCGACCCACCAAACTTGCAATTTGACCATACGTTGCCACTTTGCCGTAAGGAATTAATCGCACCAATTCGTATATTTGTTGGTAAACTGATTTGGGGTTCATTCTGATTTAAATTTACTACTCTTGTATTACTCAAAAATAAATGCCACTAAGACTCAAAGGCACCAAGGAATAATAAGTGATAAAAATTTGAATTTTAAGGATAATTAATCTTTGAGCCTCGCGGCAAAAGAATAATTTATGCTATCAAATTTTTAGCGACAGTTCCCACAGAAATCTGATAAGTGCGAAAACAAACCAGGTGCTGAAAAAAATAATTAGTAATGGTTTCGACTTATCGGACAAAGAGATTTTTTGATACCTTTCTCCGGAGACCGCTTCAACCAAAAGTTTTATAAATAGAACCATTATGATCAAAAATATAATCGGGCCCATCAAATGGAATTGAATCGCGTCCCAAAATTGAAAGTGTGCGACTGCATGCAGCGACCGGCTCAATCCGCAAGTCGGGCAGCTTATTCCTGTTATTTCGTGGAATCGACAGTTTGTCAGACTAAACTGCACCGGATTCCAAAAGAATAACAGAGTTAACAAAATGAAAATCGCGGCTACCCCATACCATCTTTGGGCAACTTGATTTTTCGTCAGCGTTTTTGATCCTATATAATTTTTCATTGAAAAATTAGCTAATTCGTGTCTGTCCGTAAATGATGATATTTGTAGTACAAGCATCTTGCTTGTAATCTGAATATTAGACTTAGCATAGATTTTTTCGCAAGCTGGAACCTTGCGTTACAATTCCGGACAGACACTAATTCAAATTTATACTTGGGGTATGTGTTCAGCCTGTTCCGGGAAAATTTTAAAATCCGGACCGAACTGCTCCAAAAATTCCACACTGAACGCCCGGAACGTGTAAGAAATCGGCAACGTGACCACAGCATTGATATAGGGTATGATTAATAATAACAATCCGACGCAGCAGGTAAAAATGATCGCAAGGATAACAAAAATCACAACGATGATATTAAGAAAAAGAATCAGAATACCATATAAAATGAAAGAGATCCAATGTCTTGAAAAAATCGACAAAAATTTATGCCAGGCTTGAGTTGCAGTTAGGTTGTCCCGATACATGATTGGAACAATAAAGTCGCTCAAAAATAAGCTGACGTACGCGATCACGATCACGGTAATCAGCGCCAAAAAGATGATTCCCACCAATGACGGAACATGAGCAGCAACTTCAAAATCATGAACATGAATGTCATAAGCCAGGTTGAAAAAGAGGAATATGAATAGACCGATGATGGACAGACAAATTATGCCGAAAACAAGTCGCCAAACAAAAAGGGAGTTGCCGTGCATCCTGTAATCATTCCAGGGTTGTGTGACTTTGGCGCGGTCGTGAACGACATTATCTAAAAACATAAATTTCCCACGGGAACTGATCCAGGTTAAGACAACGACAATGGCGATGATGACCGGAATGATAAACATGATAAATGTGAGCCAGCCGGGGTGATCCATGAGCCATTCCCAGAAGTATAAAGGAGTAGCAAAAACATCTCCCCAATCAATTTTATTGCTATCAGAGATTTTCAACCCACCACTTCCGTTGTGGCCATCCAACAAGCCTGCTAAAAATGCAGTGAAGCCAACGATAAACCATTTCCCAAGATTGAATGGTTTAAACAGAGCCTTTGTCATTCGATTCCAGCCTTTTGAGAACGGAGCCAAAAATGCGATGTCCATAGTGCCTCCAAAGAAATTTCAATAGATGTTAGTTAAGTTTTGTCGAGAATGGAATTCAAAAATGGTTACGAAGTCAATTGAAAATATGCATTCTATACGTTACATAGAAAGAAAAAGTTACTATTTGAAATGTGAAAGACAAATTATAAAATGAATCTCATTTCTGCAATCATTTTAATTGATTAGTAACAGATTATCCTATTCGATTTTAAGCGCAACCCAGTTTTCCGAACGAATACCTCGTCCGACGACTGCCCCTAACCCGGCGCCAACCACAGCACCGGTCACGAAACCACCGGTAAATGCCTTGCCGGGATTAATAATTTCCCAACCGCCTTTGTTTTTGGATGCGTCGGTATAAGCTGCCAAACCCAGTGAAAGACCACCGGTAATCGCGCCGATCAGGGCACCTTTTTTTGTATTTCTGTTATAACCTTGACTGATTTCAATTTTTTCGATGTTTTGAAAAGGCACTACGAAATGCTTTGAACCAAAGGAAAAGAGTAAACTGTCTGAATGTATTTTTGTAAATTGGCCGATAAGGGGTTGAACAAACATTTTCGGTGCCGTGATTCGTATCCGATCACCTGGCGATAGAGAAGATAATTGCGCTGTCGATATTGACAATAAAAAAGAAAACAGAAATAGAAATATCAGGAACATAGTTAACGTTGATTTCTGTTTCATAAGCAATCTCTCTGTTAAAATGCCTTCATGATAAGCAGTGTTTCATAAACACAGTATGACTTATTTCTGAATCATTCGCCCTGCTACTTTGGAGCGGATTCTTTTTCTCTCCTCAATATTCCGCGTAACAGCATCGGTCAACAGCGTCATCGTATCTTGAACATTTTTTGGTTCAAAGCCGAGATATTTTTCAGCGTTCGCCACCACAAAGTCCACAGTGGCAAAGGTATAATTTCTCTTGAGATTAAGCGGGATCCCATGAATCCACGCACCAAGAATTTTAACCTCGCCATTTCCAAGCTTTTCGTATTCATACTTTATCCCCGAGACTTGCAATATTCCGTGCAAATCATAAGCAGAAGCTCGGGCATTGAGTTCAACGAAGTCGAGTATGTCCTGCCCGGTCGCTGTAAAATAGGTAATTGTGTTGGAAAAGGGAAGGATATTTTTTATATCTAGCTTGGTTATCGGTCCTGCATTGAGGTTCTGGCGAAGACCGCCACTGTTTATTGCTGCGACATCAGAATCCATATATTTGCGTATCACGTCAGCAACGAAATTGCCCAAGTTACTCTCGTGATGGTAGGAACGGCGCCACGGTGTGAGTAATTTGCCGATGACTCGGCCGTATTCTTTGTCGATTTGTTCCTGATATTTTTTTACTAATTTTTCAAGTTCAGGATTCGACTCAATGTCTTCGTTCCAAAGCGGAACCAGCGCGTAATCATAATTTTCGATTCGGTCATTTTTTACCGATAGCTCCAGTTTTCCCACATTTCTTAATTTGTCCCCCGCCTGAACAATCAGCACACCATTGACTTTCTCTGCTTCTTTCATTCTTGTGTGACTGTGACCACCAATAATTAAATCGACAACTGAACCCACTTTTTGCGCAATGGATTTGTCGCTGCCAAGTCCGCTGTGGCTCAAAACAATGATTAAATCTGTTTGCGGATCAAGCACTGTTGCCAGAGAATCGACAACACTTGCCGCTGGTTTCAGGAACACCTGATTTTTCTGGGGTGCGTTGATATATTCGGGCAAATCATCAACTATCACGCCGATCACGCCAATTGATAAATCACCTTTTTGGTAAATGTGGTAAGGATTTTCAGTAAATAACTCCTTTTCTATCGTGAATAAATTAGCTGAGAAAAACGGATAATCAGCTAAATTTGTCAGTTGGCGTATGTTTTTTAATGAAATATCGAACTCATGGTTACCCAGCGTTTGTCCGTCATACTGGAGCAGGTTGAAAAATTGAATCATCGCGCCGCCCTGCACGCCGTTTACTTCAATATCACAAATCGGATTGCCCGTCATGAAATCACCGGCATCCAGCAGAAGCAGATTTGTGTTATTGCTGCGGATTTTTTTGACATAATCATCCAATGCCAGAAACCCGCCTAATTTTCGCTCCGGTTTATCCGGTTGATCCGATTTGATGGTCATGGGAACAAAGGAGCCGTGGATGTCATTAGTATGCAGAATAGTTATTTTTCCGTTATCTTCTGCTTGTATAAAACTCGTGAACAAAGCAATTAATAAAGAGAGTAATGTTATTTTTTTCATTTTCACATCCGTTATTTTTTTGTAATCACTTTTTATTGTGTAGAATTAAAAATTTAAAATGCATTATTTAGTTGCTAAATTCAATTATTTTGATTAATTTAATAAAAGAAAGATTCAAAAGCAACCGCTATTTTAGAATTTTAGAGTTGGCTATTATTGGCAAAATTTTTGAGGTATGTGAGCCAGAATATTGAAATAGCAGTAATGTCATTTTTAATCGACACATTCTGTTAATGATTGACTTTGCTGATGATCTGCCAAAAATAGCTTGATTTTTAATTAAAATTTTTTACATTCAGAATTGTACCAAATCACTTATGTTGTAACGGAGTAAATACGAATGAAACAAATTAAGAAGATTATAATTTTTATATGGATTGTTTTTTTTTATTGCGGTCCCTCAATCCAATTAATCGAGGAACCGGTTGATGATGGCAATCTCATCATTGGTTCTTTGGTTTTGGACATCAATGGCTACCAGGACAATTATTTAACGATTAAAGAAAATATTGATCTGGCGATTGTCGGTAGAGTTTACAAGAGGGGCAAATTTAGAAATGTCAGTTTTTGGGCAGTCACTGATGAGCAAGGTTATTTTTACGTCGCCAATGTGCCGGAAGGAGAATATGCGATCAAAGGATTCCGTTTGGGATTGATGGGCGCAGAAGATATGGTCGTTGTGAATGAGCTGAATGATCCGCAGCGGAATTTTTATGAACTGCGGGAACAAGATGTTATCCCATTGAGCGGTAATTTGCTTGATACCAAATCCCAGCATCGGATTATAAATTTCGAACATAACATATTCACTATTTTTCCGAATGGGATCGTCCGTTTTGAACGCCATGATCAATTGAGTAATTTTAATCTTCTCACTGGTGAAACAATAAACCGTCCGCTCACTGAAATTTATTTTATGGATAAATTTGAGAATAGTTGCTGGACAAAGTATTTGCAGATGTCGATTAATTAAAAATTTCATTTATTCAAGAAACTGCTAAATTTTTACCTTGAAGTCTCCAAGTCTCGAAGAAAAGAAATAGTTTTAAGTCAAAGATTGTGATGAATTTAATTCTAAATACTTCGTGTCCTCGTGCCTTGTTGAAAAAATAAAAACAGGAATTCCTCTAATGAAAAATAAGATTTGTGCTACTATTGTTTTATCTTTAATTTTCGTCTTAAATCATAATTCATTCATCGCTGCACAGACCATACTGTCTCCAAAATCGATTCTTGAATTCGAGATCGGTGAAGACTATCATTTGGCAAATTATGATCAGGCAATCGCTTATTTCCGGGTGTTGGAAAATTCTTCTGACCGGATCAAGCTTTTTTCTGCCGGTCAGACGTCGATGGGCCGGGACATGATTTACGCTGTTATCTCCTCGGCAGAAAATGTTGAGAATTTGGAAAAGTACAAAAGCATTGCCAAAAGATTGGCCTTTGCCAGAGGTTTGAACGATTCATCGGCTGCTAAATTGGCACAGGAAGGAAAAGCAATTGTTTACATCGATGGCGGATTGCACGCGTCCGAATGTGCGCCAGCACAGCATAATATCCAGTTAGCTTATGAGTTGGTATCCACCGAAGACCCGAATTGGATTTCTGTTTTGAACGATGTGGTTTTGGTGCTCGTTTTCGCCAATCCCGATGGCATGAATATTCTGGATGAGTGGTACGAGCAAAATCTGGGAACGCCTTATGAAGTGAGTTCATTACCCTGGCTTTATCATAAATATGTCGGACACGATAACAATCGCGATTCGTACATGCTGACTATGGCGGAAACGAAGAATTTAAATAAAATCACCAATCAAATCTGGTTTCCGCAAATCGTTTACAATCATCATCAAACCGCTCCCTTTCCGGCGCGGATTTGGATTCCGCCGAACGCGGAACCGACCAATCCCAATGTGCACCCGCTGCTGGTGCGCTGGCAAAATTTAATCGGCTCAGCCATGGGAATGGCTTTTGATCAGCGGGGAAAAGAAGGTGCGATTTCACGAATTGTGTTTGATACCTGGTATCCCGGCTACGTTACTCAGGTTTGCGATGCGCACAATATCATTTCCCTTTTAACAGAGACGGCGCTTTATCGTTATGCAACCCCGCATTTTTACACGGTGCGTGATTTTCCGGATGCGTATCAGGATTTCACCATTGCAGCTTTTTATCCCAATCCCTGGAAAGGTGGCTGGTGGCGGTTATCGGATGCGGTTGAATATTGTCTGATTGCGTCAAAGTCGGTGTTGGAAACAGCGGCGAAATACAAACAGACGCTGCTGATGGACCGTTACCGCATGGCACGGGACGTGATCCAGCGATTCAAAGACGAGCCACCCTATGGCTGGATTATCCCGGAAAAGCAGACCGATCCGGGAGCGACTCAAATTATGCTCAAGAATCTGCACGAATTAGCGGTGGAAATTTACCGGGCAAAAACGTCTTTTACGCAAGACGGAATCCGCTATCCGGCAGGCACGTTCGTTATCCCGACCAGTCAGGCATTTGGCTTGTTTGCGAAAAACATGCTGGAAGTCCAGAAATACCCTGATCTGCGAAAATACCCGCAATTATGGCAGGGCGTCATCCGGACGCAGAAATTCGAGGGCGCACCGCTGCGGTCGTACGATTTATCAGGCTGGACATTGCCGTTGCAGATGAATGTGAATGCCGTTCGAGTCAGTACGCCGCTAAACGCAGATTTGGAACGGGTTAAGAAAATTGATTTGGGGATTGGAAAAATTAATGGAAGAGCCGGCTATGCTTATCTGCTGGATCCCCGGGTCAATAACACCTATACCGCGGTAAATCGAATTCAGCGCGATGGCGGCAAGGTGCTTCGCGTTACTGAAGAATTTAAGGAAAACGGAAAAACCTATCCTGCGGGAACCTTTATCATCCGCAGTTCGGAAGTGAAAAAGGACGCAATGAGAGAATTGGCAGATAGTCTCAAACTTTCCGTCGAAACAATTTCGAAACGAATCGATAAACCGTATTTCGAATTGGATGCACCGAAAGTTGGGCTGTACAAATCATGGGTGGCAAACATCAATGAAGGCTGGACGCGCTGGCTGCTGGAGCAGTACGAAATCCCTTTTGAAAATATTCATGACGGCGAAATCAAAGCTGGTAATTTGATTAACCGTTTTAACGTCATTGTCTTGCCCAGTCAGCGCGAAAAAACGATTTTAGAGGGACATCAACTGGGAACCATGCCCAATAAATATGTCGGTGGTTTGGGAAACAGCGGCGTGGAAAATCTGAAAGAGTTTGTCGAAAAAGGGGGGACGCTGATTGGCATTAATGCATCATGTGATTTTTTAATTAAGAATTTCTCACTGCCTGTTACCAATGTTTTGGATAAAGTGGATCATGACAAATTTATGTGTCACGGTTCGATTTTGAAAATGGAAATTAAAAATGACCATCCGGTTGCCTATGGGATGGAAAAAGTGCAGGCTGGTGTTTTCAATAATAGTCCGGCTTTCAAAATTCATCCGTCGTTCAAAGATAACGATTCTGCCACAGCAGTAGCAAAGTATCCGAAAGAGAAAATTTTACTGAGCGGATTTATTCATGGCGAAAAATACCTGCACCAGCAGGTGGCAGTCGCCGAAGTGCCGTTCAAAAAAGGGAAGGTCATTCTGTTAGGCTTCCCGGTTAAAAATAGGGGACAAGCACACGGTACATTCAAACTGTTATTTAATTCGATTTACTTCGGCGCAGCCGGGAATGTCAAGAAATAGACCAGTCGAAAATTTTAACGTCAAAAAGGAGCGGAGTAACTGTTGATCGCCAATCATTTACTCCGCTTTTTTATTGCAAATATTTTATATTTTTACTGTTTGACATTTGGTATTTTTTTGTTATATTTAAAATTTTAAAATCATATCCACTCTGAACGTTTTACCCAATTTACCTTTGGAAATACGAAGCATGCAAATAGAACGTCATCCTGAATATGCTGAAAAATTTGACGCTATTTTAAATCAGTCCGCTTCCGGCAAGGTTAAGCATCAACGAAAATCAACGGCTTTACTGTTTGAAGGATTTTTAGCTGAGTCGGATAGTCAAAAAATTAATTACTCCAAAATCGATCACTTGATTGATTCCGTCTCTGACGCAACCCAGATATTTTTCCCCAATGACGTGCAACAGGAGATTTATTGCGCCGATACCGGCACCCACATCGTTCCTGAAATTTTCAAAAAGATTTTAGCCAACATTAAATTGTCTTTTATCATTCAACCCGGATCGGTTCGCGATTTGCAGGCTTTTGTCAGATGGGCGTATGAGAACAAAGCAAATTACACCATACGCGGCGCAGGTACTTGGCCCTTTGGCGGCTGTGTGCCTCTGGACGGCGATATCATTCTCGATCTTTCATTGCTTGACTTTATCGATTTTGATCCGACTGAAGAATCGGTGACTGTCGGAGCCGGTGTGGTTTTTCCCAATGCCAGAAAATATGTGCAGCAATATGGGTGCGTACTCAAGCAGGAAATTTCCAATAACGGCAGCGGGACAATTTGCGGCTGGCTCGCTACCGGTGGTTTGGGAATTGGCAGCTACAAATACGGACACGTTCGTGAATCGGTTCAAGCACTTCTCATTCTCAATCCCAAAGGTGAATTGCACATTTTAAGATCGGAAGACGAAGAACTCGACAACTTCTTTGGCAGCGAAGGACAATTGGGAATTATTGTTGCCGCGCGGATTAAACTGAGAAAAGAGTCCTTTGTCACAAAACCCTACGCGTTTTCTTTTTCGGACAAAGAAGATGCACACAAATTTATCCAGGCGATCGACCGATCCGGTCTTCAACCCACGTCGGTTATTTTTTACAGTGATTCCTATGTTCATGAAGTACGCGAAATCGAAAAACAGAACATTGATAAAAAAGTATCCAAGGCATTAAAAAATAATGATCAGATTCGGCTCAACGAAGCACAGGAAGACCGGGATCTTATCAGAGAGTTGTCAACGATTGAGCATGTGGTCGTCTTGCATTTCGAAGACATCAGAGATTATCAATTTGCTCTGAAATCCCAGTTGTTCGGCGCCAGCAACGAGAAAATCCGTTTTGAACACATGACGTACCGCCAGGTTTCGACCGACTTAGCCCACTTCTTTTGGGATCACCGTTTCCGACCGGTGCAAATTAAGGAGAACGGACCCTCACTTATTGCCAGCGAAACACTGCTACCGTTGGACGCGTTTTCCGAATATGAACTGTTTTTAAAAGATCTGGTTGGTAAGCTGCTGGATATTGAAATCCTGTCAGAAGCGCATTTGATGCCGGAGGGACAGCTCCTCGTTCAGTCGATCTTTTTAGCTGATACCCGGACGTTCCGTCATAAATTTTATTTTTCGATGGTGCCGTTGATGGCTCAGGTCGCCCACAAATTTGGCGCCCGACCTTACGGCATCGGTTTGTGGAACTACGCGTCGATCAAACAGTGGAGAGAGTTGTCAAACGGACGGGCTGAAAATCTTGATCGGTTTAAAAAAGAAAATGACCCGACCGGATTGCTCAATCACGGAAAATTTCTCAATCCCAAAGGACAGAATGTCCGTTTCCGTATTTTTAAAAGAATCGCTCCTTTGTTCACGGATTGGTTTATTAACACCTACCGGAAAAGAGTGCAGGGTAAAAAGTTTGTTCCGTCGTATTTATTGGAAAGATTGGTTTGGCGGACTGCCAAGTTGGTATTTCCGAAAGTGATTCCTCCCAATCTGAAAAATAATAAAAGAGAGCCCATCGATCAAATTATCTCCGTGTGTGCCGAATGCGATAGCTGTGAACGGGTGTGTCCGACCTCGGATGTGTTCGGATTATACGGCGCAGCAACGCCAATTACAAAGCGAAAAACAGCAGCGCGGCTGATTCAAAATAAGCCAATCGGTCAACAGGAGGCATTAGGCTTTTTGACCTGTACGCGATGCGATAATTGTAATGATGTATGCCCGACCGATATACCGCTGACTGAACTTTTTGACATCGTTGAAGAAAATGCCAAGTTCAGCGCTATGTTAAATTTTGATAAAACAAAGAAACAAGATTTCATTGATCGCTTCTGGCAAATTATGAAAGAGAGTCCGCTCTATCTCAGTCACACTTTGGCGGATCAAAAGGACGATAAATCTCATCTCGCACACGGACTACGGATCATTTACGATAAAGGCTATTCTTACAGCCAACTTTTTATCGATCCCGAGACGTGCATTCATTGCGGTATGTGCAGCAGTGAAAACGCCTGTATCTACGGAGCGCGGGACAGTCTGCCGCGACAGATTCCGGATTTGCTGGACATGAATTGTGCGTTGTGCAACGCGTGTGTAAATTTCTGCCCGCAAAACAAGCTGGCGCAGCAGGAGAGGCAACATCTTGACAAACTCATCCAAAACGCGGTGGATTTGGAGGAAAAGAAATATTGGACTAAAAAACAAAACCGCATCCATGACACCACTAAAGTGATTCGTTCGGAGCAGGTCACTGAAATGTCCGACCGCTATGTCACCGAAGAAATCATCATGGAAATCGACAAGGAAGCCTCCACCGGGCAGATTCCGGTTTCCGGCGCGGGTCAGGGTGACCGCCACATGGGCATCGGATTTGACGCGGAACGATTTGCCCATTTTCATATCGTCGGTCCGGCGCAGAACCGGCTCCACGAAGGCGACCCGGATGAAGAATTATCCGTCACTCTCGGGAAACGGGAGGATTTCTGTAAGTTTGATCGGGATGGACATCTGGTGAATCCGTTGCTTCCCAATATCAAATTGATGACACCGATTCTTTACAATTCAATCCCACTGGAGAGCAAGGGCAAAGTTGAAATGGTGCTCATCAAAGTGGCGCAGCAGCAAAAGAGTTTGGTGGTGATTACGCTGGAAAGGCTGCTGGAACATTACCATTTTATTTTAGAGAACGGCAACTACGAAAATTTGCCCGAAGTGATTATTCCCAGAGTTGACCATGAACTCATCAACCGGTTGATCGTCAATCCGAAAATTAACCGGGACATTCTCTCCGACCTTTGGCGAATGCCCATTTTTGAAGTGGAATATCATCCGAAAATCGAACAGACGATCAATTTCATTAAAGATTCTGTGGATGCCATTGGGAAGAAGCCGCCGCTCGTCAGCGGTTATCTCGAAATTTCCGAATATGATTTGATCGGTTCGCTGACTCTGACGGCCGATGTCAAGGAAAAGGTCAATTTGTTTTTGGATGTGGGCGTTGACATTCTCCATCTGCGAGGATTAAGGAATAAAGAAAAATATTTTGTCACCTCCAAAGCAGTGCGGGCGCTGCATCATTATTTGATGCGAATCGGCAGGCGGCACGAAGTAAGCATTGTTGCTTCCGGCGGCATCCGGCTGGCTTCGGACACGCAAAAAACGATTCAACGCGGGGCTGAAGCGACGCTGATTGATTTTTCCGCGCTGTTAGCATTGGATCCGACTGCGTACTGGGCAATAATTGAAAATAAAACCACCACCGACAAACTGCTTAGTCTTGATCTGGACTGGGCGATTGAGCGCTTGAATAATCAGGCGGAGTCCCGCAAAGTGCAAATATTGGAAGTGTTGGGCGCGTCCGGATTTAAGGATATCAAAAAGACGGTGGGCGAGGAAGGACGGCTGATTGATTTTCATAAATTGGAAAACAAGATTCAGCTTAAAATCTTTGACGATGCAGAACTTATAGCAAAGTATGATCGCATGAATCAGGCATTGATTGAAGCAGAGCTGATTTCGCAGGAAAAGCAGCGAACCTATTTTGATTTAAAGAAACAGATTGTACCGGTACAAACACCCCATAATTTTTATCGCCTGGGGGACACGAATCAGAAATTGTACCAGCGGGATTTTGTCTGGCCCGGTCAATTGATTCAGTCAATGGGCAGAATGGCTGCGGGTGACTTTTCCATGCTGGATCTTCGCAATGTCGAAGGCGCGGGATTTTTGGGCGACGGCTTTGACGTGATGAAAATTTTGTACAACAAAGATCCCATGGATATCCCCGAAGCCGAGTTGGCGAATATCAAAACCGCTCTTCCGCTGGATAAAGATTTAATTTTGGAAGCGCCGTGGATGTTTGGCGGTAAATCCGTCGGATCGATTGGATTGGATACCTGGAAAGCGCATGTGATCGCGGCGCAGAAATTAGGCATCCAGTACGACACTGGCGAAGGTGGTTATCCGACCTGTTTTTTCCTCAATTCAAAAGGGGAACCGATATTTTTTACCGAAAATGAAATTCAACAGATCAAAACTTTTTTTATTAACGGAAAGAAGTACACTGTCGATGAATTCAAGAAGATTTTACAAAATAACGGAATGAATTCGGAAACTCATCCGGGCATTTTTGAAAAAATAAATCAGTACCCCTCACTCAAGCCGTTTCAATTCGTTGCTGTGATTGATGAGGATGAACAGCCGTTTGTCAGCACTGAGCTAAAAACCGGCTTGTTCGGTGTCACCAAACAGACCATTAAAAAAGCCAGACGCATCGTGATTGCCTACAGTCAGGGTGCAAAAATGGGTATCGGTGGTCATATCTTGGCGCAGAAAGTGAATAAACTCGTCTCCTACATGCGCGGCGTGGAAGGGATTGAAAGATTAAACATCGAAAAAATCGAAAAGCTGTATCGAAAAATCAAGCAATTGAGCGAAAGCAGCGATCACCCGCTAAACAAGACAGCGGAAGCAAACTTGAACACACTGGATCAGGCGGAGCAGATTAAAGCGGTGTCCGATGACTTGAAACAGTCGTTGTGGGAAATTCAGGAGCAGGCGTATCAGTTGAACGCTAAAAATCAGCTCGATCCGATTGAGTTTGAAAATTTAATCCGGCTGTGCGAAGAAGTGATCGAGTTTTCGTACAACAGCATTATTTCGCCGTTTCCGTTTCACAATTGCTATTCCATCGAGGATGTAAAAGCGTTCATCGATGTTGTCCGCATGATAAATCCCAACGCGGTGGTATCCATCAAAGTGTCTCCTTCCATTGATATCGAGTTTATTGCCACCGGATTAGCCCGAATTGCCAAGGATAATACTGAAGAATTGATAAAATCGAAGCTGGCGCAGTGGAAAGACGATCAGGAGAAACTCTCCTTTGAGATGGCAGATTACGCCAAAAAATATGGCATGAAAATCGAGATTTGGTTGGACGGACCCAGGGGCGGAACCGGCGCGTCGCCCAATATCATCAAAGGTCAAATGGGCATGCATCTGGAATATGCCATTCCCTTGATTCATTACCGGCTGGTGCAGGATAATTTGAGAAATTTTGTCAAATTTGTTGTCTCCGGTGGGATTCGCACCTACGAAGATGTGATCAAGGCGATTGCGTTGGGTGCTGACGGCATTGTTTGGGGAACCGCGCCGTTGGTGGCGATTGGCTGCGACCGAAACCGCAACTGTCACGATGGCTGCTCCCGGGGTATCGCCACCAGTAATTTGGCGCTGCAAAAACTGCGCGACATCGAAATCAATACACAGCAAATCATCAACACCTTTACCATGATGCAGATGCAGGTGATTCGCGCGCTGGCAGCGCTGGGATTTTCCGATATTCGGGAGTTGCGCGGACGGTTTGACAAAATTCACTGGATCGGTTTAAAGGAGCGGGTTGACCACCGCTACCGCATCCGTAAAGAAGTGATCAAAGAAATCGAAAAGGATGAAAAGTTGTTCGAGGAGCGGATGGCGCACAAAACCGGACAATCCAACTGCGGCGTGGCAGCCATTAACGGCTCCGTGCCGATCCCGGGATTTATTCTCGACCAAACGCTGCAGTCGATGCGGAATCGGGGAATGGATGGTGTGGGGATTGCCAAAACGCTCTGCTTTCCGGATCACGCTGATGAATACGCTTACCGGATATTGGTGAAGGGAGTACTCCAGAAAGATTTTGAAGCGAAGTTGGTAAGCTCGGCGAATTTAAAAGACAATGCCAGAAAGCAGACGCTGAAATACCGGATCGATTTGATGCGGATGATCAAATCCGTGTTTCTCGATCCGTACTTCGATTATTTTAATGAAACCGATCCTGCCAAATGCCGGGAATTTTACAAATTAGGTGGCGACAAACAGGAACGCGACTATCGGGAATTCGGCAATGACAACACTGATCCGGGAGATATTTTCCGGTTCTTTGTCCGGGTGAAGCAGCCGGTGCTGTTTGAGTACATTGAAAACGATCTGTTGCGGCACGGGCGACCGAGGTTTTTGGAGCATATTTTTCCAAATGTCAATTTACAGAATTACAAAAATAATGATTTGTTTTTACAAAAAGCCGAAGACTTGTTTGTGCTGAACCATTCCCACGATTTGACGAGAATTTTGTATGTGTCCTCGGTGTTGCCCGAAGAGTTGGAGCGTTTTGCTGGTAAAAGGTTGAACATCAACCGCTACAACCAGGAGTTCTTGCTATTTGAATTGGACGCTAAACAGCAGCAGGAATTTTTAATCCTTCTCCGGAATTTTATGCAGTCGCACGCCTTTGAACACCATAAACACCGCTACGGGATTCGGGAGCACAAAATCGCGGCTGTCATGTCCTGCGGTAAAAATTTCGCCATTTGGAAAACGGCCGGCAGGGAAATCCCCTGGCAGACGCCGGACGCACCCAACAATATCATCCACGTTCGCCTGGCAACCGGTTCGGTGGTCGAACAGATGAACGCACATCCGTTTGCCAAACTGCACACAGCGCTGACTCACAACGGTGAAACCACTAATTATGAGGCGCTGAAACAGCGGGTGGAGCAATTCAATCTGTCTCCGCTTGCCAGCACCGATACCGAGGTGGCGTCACTGAAATTTCATTTAACCGCGGATGAATGGGAGTATCCGGATTGGGCGTTGTTCGAGAGTTTTTCACCGACTACGGGCGACGATCTGGAGTTGTTGGAACCGGAAATTCGGCAGCAACTGGAACAGGTACAGCGGGTCGAATTTGCCAGTTCACCGGACGGTCCGTATCAGTACCTCTGTTTGAGGCACAATCCGTATAAACACGTGACCGAACGGGTTGACCTGAAAGACCCGGCGGATTTGCGTCCCAATATCAGCGCGTTCTGGTACGATCAGCAGCGCGGTCAAAAACGGATTTTTAGTATCATCGCTTCCGAAGAACATGCGATTCGCACCATGTTTAAATTACTGGATCAACACCACATTATCGATGGGGCGGAACCGGACCAGGCTTTTGTGAATAACGGGATGATCAGCCGCTATCATTTTGATGACAAAAATCAGATCACTGATTTTGATTTTATCGACCGCTACGGCGAGCGGATGAATCTGATTGAGACTGGTGAACATTACAGTGTTCGCCGGGAGAATAGCTCTGCTGTCGAAAAAACAAATCTTATCCCAAATTGGGAGGCGGACTACCAGCAGTTTTTCACAGAGCATTTAAAGGATTTGAGTTTCACGGAATTCAAATCTTTGCTGGACAGGCTGGTGAAGAGTACCAAAACCGATGCTGATTTTGATAAAGCGCTGGCAATTTTGACCTGGCTCCGCGACTACAGCCGAACCATCGATCCGGGAAAAAAAGCGCAGGGTTCGTTGATCGATGTGATTCAATATTATCTCGAACAATTATTGGATTCCGCACAAACCGGACGTTTCCAAAGCTATGTGTGGTGTGATCAATCATCAGCAGCGGAATTTTCAGCACGAGCCAAATCCGATCAAAAAGTGGTGATCGATGCCAATCATTTTTTAGCTGAAGGCACTGATCCTAACTTTTCGTTGACCGCGTTTTTGGCGAAGTTGTATGAGTTGGGCTGGCGCAAATTCATTCTGTACAAAACCAGTGGTCAGCGGCTCATCTCCACGGCCGCCATGGGCACGGGCGATACCGACGATGTTGAAATGGATGTGTACGGCGCAGTGGGCGAATATTTTGGCGCGTTCATGCAGGGCGGTGTGGTTCGCTTGCACGGCAACGCCCAGAATTTCTGCGGCATGTGCATGCACCATGGTGAGCTTTACGTTTTCGGGCATGCCGGAAAAGTATGCGGCTACGCCTCCAAAGGCGGTAAAGTGTTCATCATGGGGGATGTGGTGGACCGCTGCTGGACAAATTCGGTGAACGACACCCGTTGTCAGCCACTGGAAGTGTACGTACTGGGATCAGCCACAAAATACGCCGGTGAGTCGCTGATGGGCGGCGAGTTTTTCTTTGCCGGTCTGCATTACGACGAAAAAGGAAAGCTCCGCTTCAACGACCGACCGTATCTGGGCACCAAAATGTTGGGCGGCGCCTCCCGCGGCAACTTTCTCTTCTTCGATCCGAGAGAGCGGCTGATTGAAGCCCAGTACACCCACGGTCAAGTCAAAGAAATTTCGCCTAATCAGTGGGCTCAATATTCAGAGAAAATTGAAAAATTCCTCAAGTTAGCCAATGTGGATATATTTGATGAAAACGGGAGCAGGTGCATTCGGGTGGATGGCGAACGATTTGAATTGATTCCAGATAATTTTAAGCTGATTGTTCCCAGAGGTGGCTTGAAGGGGTATGAGTCGCATTAGGAAGGTGAAATTGCATTTTGAACTCATCCCCAAACCTACGCTAAAACGCATCTACGACCTTCTCTTGAGAATAGAAGGGGCTTCATCATTTCCGGTGCTGTATCAAAAGTTAACTTGTAGTGACGAATTTATTCGTCAAATACCATATATTGTGTAAAGCGAATAAATTCGCTACGACAAATTGGGCTAAACATCTTGCATCGGAACTTTTGATACAGTCCCTCGGGGTGAGGTCTATTATAATTAACTTCATCTAAACATCAATTCCCCCAAATATTTGGATCGAAATCCCCAAAATTTCGTTAAACAAAATGAAGTCGTTTTAAAATACTGCCTGAATCACACCAATACGGATATGTCACGCCTGTTTTAAAATACAAAATAGAGGAGGGTCATCAAAATGAAGAGAATAATTCATGTTTTCGGTTTTGTTTTTGTTTTGGGTATCCTGTCGCCGGTCTCGCCGCAAATGATTGCCAACATCACCGAGGATGTAACCACCGAATTCGGAACCTATCATCCGCTCGTTTTAGAATTCACGCCCAATGTGCCGATGTATTCGGTATCCGCTGATTTCAGTAATGTGACCAATTATTGGCAATTCGATCATCTGTTCAATGCCGAGGATTCGGCGTTGCTGTACCAGAATCATTTTGTGGTCAAGAAAAGTTGTTACAAACAGCTCTTCGATATTTACAATGCGTGCACCTGGGACGGTACGCCATTGTTCGTGACCACGGATGCGGTGCTGCACACGTATCATGTTTTGTTTGATCATTTGTTAGCGGAAATTGAACAGACCCAGTTTGCCGCAGAATTGGAGGATATGACCGACGCGCTGATTGCTGAAACAGCGAATGTGTTAGAAAGCACGGAGTCAGCAGATACACAGGAAGCGATGTTGCGTAATCTGGCATTCTTTTACGTGGCAAAAAAACTGATGGATGAAAATACGCTGATCCCTGATTCGGTTGCGGACATGGTGAATGCTGAAATCAATCTGATCGAAGATCATGAGGGATATCAATATTCTCCGATTCTGGGGAATTTCAGCGCGCTGGATTACAGTCAGTTCAAATTGCGCGGACACTACACGCAAAACGACACGCTGAAGGCATATTTCAAAGCAATGATGTGGTACGGCTGGACGATTTTCACCATGGAACCGGAAAAATTTCCGGACTTGGCTGCACGGCACACGCTTCAGGCGTTAATGATGGTGCAGATGGTGTATTCCCTGGAAACGAATGGGGTGCAACTGCTGGATATCTGGGATAAAATTTATGACACCACGGTGTTCTTTGTCGGCAAAACCGACGATCCCAATATTCGGCATTACAAGCAAATCGGCGAGCAGGTGTATGGCGCCAATTTTCTTGATTTACCCCCGGACAGTCTGGCAAATGCCGCGCTCTTAAGCCAGTTAATGACCGAGGCGCAGAAACTACCCGAGCCGAAAATCCCCAACTGGATCTATGGTACGTTTGTGACTTACAAAGGATTCCGGTTTATGGGACAGCGGTTTATTCCGGATTCCTATCTGTTCGCTCATCTGATTAGACCGTTTGTCGATCAGCGCACTATGCCAATGGGATTGGACGTGATGACCGTGCTGGGATCGGACCGGGCGTACACCATTGCGGATTCTGTTTACCACCAAACCGGTTACGCAGGATATGCGGCAAAGATTTCCGAATTCAAGACGGAATTCCAATCCTATCCGGCACAGCAGTGGGCAGAAAATATTTACTGGAACTGGCTCTACTGTCTGATGCCGCTGCTTTATCAGAAGGGAGAGGGCTATCCCTATTTTATGCAGACGCTTGCCTGGCAGGATAAGGAGCTTCTCACCGCGCTGGCGTCGTGGGCTGAACTGCGGCACGATACTATTCTATACGCAAAGCAAAGCTCGACCCCTTGGGGTACGACACCTGATCCGCCAAAAAATTATGTGGAACCCAATCCGCATCTTTACGGACGGTTACTCAGTCTGGTGCGTTACACGCGAGACGGTTTGAATGCAGAAAGTTTGTTATTGCCGCCGTTTGATGAGAAAATTGATTTGTTCGAAGATTTGCTGGAATTCCTGCTGCATATTTCGATCAAAGAATTGGAGAATGAGCCGCTTACCATGGACGAATCGGATAATATTTACTGCTTCGGTAAAGTGATGATGCATCTGGTGTCGGATTCAGTCGATCCGAATGATAGCTGGAATTACAATGCGGATGATATGGCAGTTGTCGCAGATGTGCATACGGATTCGAAGAAGGATTTGTGCCTGGAGGAAGGCGTGGGCTATCCGTTGGAAATTTTTGTGATTGTGAATGAAAGCGGCAATATTCATTTAACCCGCGGCGCGATCTTTTCCTATTATGAATTTACCCAGCCCATTGCAGAACGTTTGTCCGATGAGGAATGGCGGGACATGTTAGTCAATCAAACAGCGCCGGACCTGCCAACGTGGTTTGATAGTTTCATGAATCCGAAAGAGGAGCATCCGGGATTTGATCCGATGATTCCGGGTAATCTGTTTCATGGAAATTTTACAGACGTTGAGTTTGATGAACAGGAAAGTGTGCCTGAAAAAACTTGTCTGTTAAAAAATTACCCCAATCCTTTTAATTCGATGACAACTATCCAGTACCGATTGTCGTCTAATAGTTATGTAACCTTTGAGATTTATAATGTGTTGGGGCAAAAAATCGTCACGCTCGAAATGGGGAAAATGGCAGAGGGTAAGCACCAATTTCAATGGGACGGAACTAATGATCCCGGAAATGAATTGCCCAGCGGAATCTACCTCTGCAAAATTGTCACGGATGATTTTTTACATATTCAAAAGATGTATTTGATTCGATGAAATGAAGGGGAGCAATTCCATAAAATTGGTAAACCGTTGAAACGGTTTCTCATATCCAGTTTTTTAACAACTCCACCCCGATGAATCGGGGTGATCGTTCAACAAAAAAGTGAATGAACACCCAGATTTATCTGGGTGATAACAGATGAAAAAATAATTGATTAACTGCTTCAGCAGTTTACATTTTTCTTACTCATATCCCAAAATACCAACTTTTCGGAATTGCACCCAAATGAAGATAGTTTGGCAGGATAACAGGATGAATATCAAACCAGGTAACTTCTTGATAAGCTAATAAGAAGAATAAATAAAATAGCAAACGATAAAATGATAATTATCTTGATAATCAGATTTTGGCTGTGCCACGTTTCATTGAATTTAAAGATGATGACTCGTATTTTTATTTCAGCCCAATCCATACAGCGGGCCACGATAAGCGATTCACCAGCGATAATGCCGGCGCCGATAATGATGATTAACCACCCGGAACCCGGAATGAGCCAGAAGAACATACCGATAAAAATAACAATGATTCCGGAAAAAATACGAAAGAATTTTTTCAGCCGAAAGCGGTTACTTCGTTTTTTTCGGAGTCGCCAGTATCGAACCTGAAATCTGTTCCCTGGCTCACTCGCTAAAAGCTCTTTCCAATTTTTCTTTAATTTTTCAAACATGTGGGTGCATTACAAATTTTGAAATTCAGCATCATATTAATCCTTGCTCGGCAAAACTATAATACTGATTGTTGCCGATAATAATATGATCAAACGGCTTAATCCCAACTAATTTACAAGCGTTCACTAATCGTTGCGTGATATGTTTATCTTCGCTGCTCGGATTCGGATCGCCACTGGGATGGTTATGCACAAAGATGATCCCGGCAGCCGATTGATTCAGCGCTTCTTTGATAATTTCACGAGTATTCACCAGACTTTCGGCAAGACTTCCCTCGAAAAGCGTGCGCTCTAAAATCAGATTGTTACGTGAGTTCAGCAGGATAATTTTGAATTCCTCGCGGGTCAGATCGCGCATGTACGGACCGACTAATTGGAATACATCGTCACAGGATTCGATTTTCTCTTTAATCTTGACATCTTCCGCAACCATCCGTTTTCCTAATTCCAGCGCTGCTTTGATCTGCGCTGCTTTTGCCGGACCGATGCCGTCGATTTCGCATAACTCACTCACTGATTTTGAATTCAGACCACGGAAGCCGCCAAATTGTTTGAGCAATTTCCGGGCGAGATCGATTGCCGTGTCTTTTATCCCGCCAACGCGAAGCAGGATTGCTAAAAGTTCCGCATCCTGCAATTTATCAGCCCCGTATTTGATTAGCCGCTCCCGCGGTCTTTCCTGCTCGGGCCAATCTTTTATCGTATAAGTGATTTTTTCCATCAAACCGCTTTTTTCTTGTTAAATATTGAAACACCGATAATGCCGCCCAATAGGGCAAAAATACAATAGATAATTAGAGACATGATCAAGCCAATAATGATTAAAGACATAGTAGATTGTTCCTCGCTCAACTTATATAATGCATCTTCAAGTTCAGGAGGAAACTCTTCGGAATATTGCATCATTTTATTAATCTGTTGTTGCAGGTTGGTACCGATAACTGAGCTGAGTATCGAACCGATGATCGCACCAAAGGCTCCTGCCATTAAACCAATCACCATGCCGTCATTATAAGTCAGTTGGACATTTTCCATCTGCTGTAGGTTTTTGTTGTAAAAATAAACCGCTAAAAACCCTCCGAAAATAACACCGGCACAACAAAAACAATTGACAAAATTGAGCCCTGGAACAGTAGAGATAATCGCAATCGTAATTCCGCCAAAAAGAGCGGGACGAATTTTGTCTGGTTTTTCTTGCATAATGATTCTCCGATTTTATGAAGTTTGCATTTTACGTTTTGCTAATGATAAAATTCCCGGCAGCACAAAAAACGGCGTCGCCGCGCCCAAAATCAATCCGGTGATCAGCCTCGTGGTGAAGGTATTTTCAGCGATTTGAGCAAAACGGATTGAGATATCAATGGCAATTGGAATTGCGGCGATGATAAGCATCTTGGTTTCAGGAATCCAATTTTTATCGAATTTTATTATAAAGGGATAAATAGCCGTGCTCAGCAAAAACCCAAAATATAGACCAGTGCAACGTGAACAGACCGCGAATTGTTTTCCGAAAATGAAAAAAGACCGCTCCGGAATTTGATGGCAGATTTTTGAAAAGAAAAAATAGCTCAAACCGGCACCAAACTTGTAATTGAAGTGAGCTAAAATGGGAGTCATGACAATCATCAGGCACCATGTCGCGACTGCACTTAAAAATAGAAAATAGAGTTTTTTCCGGGCATCAATTTGTGATTCTTGATTTAATTCCATTGTGTCATCATTAGAATTTTTTATTAATCCAGGCTTTTAAATCGTATCGGTAATAATAAATCAGCCCTGTGCATGTTAACAAGATTCCCAGTAAAGAAGGTAGCAACGCAGTAATGAGCGTTACCACCATAAACCAAACCTGAATGGCAAGCACCAATATCAACGTGAACGGATATCCCCACACTTTATAGGGGCGTGGCACGTCTGGATATTTGCGCCGTAAAACCCAGATCGCTGCGAAAGTAGAAACATTAAAAATCGAAGATGTAAACGAAAAGAAATCGATAATTGCCTCGTACATGTGTTCGGCAAAACCTGCTCCCAGTAGCAACACTGTTGCCCAGACCGCCTGCACAACCAAGGCAGCGTTGGGCGTTTTGTGTTTCGGATGAATTTTAGAAAGCGATTTAATAAACAGTCCGTCGCGAGCCATGGCAAACCAGGTGCGGGCTTTGCATAAAATCTGTGCGCTTACATTACCAAACGTGTTTAACATGACAGCCAGCGAAATCATTACGCCGCCAGCAGTCCCGATCGCCATTCCGACGGCATCCACTGCCACCCATTTGGAGGTTTGAATGGTTTCCATAGGCAGTTGAAAAATGTAAGCTGAATTTGCCGCAAGGTAAAGCAGCATAATTCCGGCTATGCCTAAAATGATGGACATCGGCAGATTTTTTCTCGGATTTCGCACCTCCTCGGCGACATAAGTTGCCCCCTCCCAGCCGCTGTAGGCAAAGAATCCGTAACGCATGGCTGCGCCAAATGCCAGCATCGTGGACCAGGTAAATTCTTTAGGCCAGAAATTAGTGGTGAAATGTGTTAAATCACCTAATTTGGAAAAGCAGATAAAAATCACACCACCGACTGCGATCAATTTCATAAAACCGAAAATATCCTGAATAATCCCGCTGAGGAAAACGCCAAAACAATTGACGGTCGTCATCAACCAGATCACAATTAGGGCGATGACCACTTCCATTCCGCGTGAATATTGATCCCCGGTGATAATGATGTACAGCGCATTGGTGTATTCTGCGAAAACCAAAGCGACCGCAGCTATTGCGCCGGTTTCAGAGACAAAAAACATTGCCCAGCCGCGTAAAAATGTCCAAACCGGGGGATAAGCGGCTTTGAGATAGGCGTAAGGACCACCGGAACGCGGCATCATCGCGACTAATTCGGCGTAACAAAAAGCCCCAAGCAGCGTGGCGATTCCACCGACAATCCAGACGCCGTAAAACAAACTGATGGATGCCACCAGCATCATGATGGGCATGGGAGTACGAAAAATACCGGACCCGATGATGCGATTGACAACAATGGAAAATGCCTCTTTGAGTCCGAGTTCGCGTTTGAGTTCAGTGTCTTCAGAAAAAATGTCGGTTTCGGAATGCTGCTGTGAAATGTTCAAATTTTCATTCCTTTTGCTATATTTGGTTGAGGGTCAGAATTTAAATTGCTGCAATATAACAATTCTGACATCGTGACGCAAGATTTTTTTTGAATATATTTGACCGGATTAAGAACACGAACAACTATTTCTGGGGAGGATATGCTGCTTCAACTTTAATGCTGATTCCGCCACGCGGATTAAAATCCCCAAGCACAAGTAACTGCCGCGGCTCGCAGGCTCTCACAATATCATCGAGAATTCGGTTGACCACTTCCTCATGAAACGTGTTGTGGTTGCGAAAGGAAAACAGATACAGTTTGAGCGATTTGCTTTCAATGCACTTTTTATCAGGAATGTACTTAATGGTAATCTTCCCGAAATCCGGCTGATTCGTGATGGGACAACGAGCAGTAAACTCCGGACACTCAAACGTAATCCAGTAATCCCGCTCAGCGTACTGATTCTTAAAAGCTTCCAGTTTTGCGTCATCCGGGGATTCCGGGTATTTGGTTTCGCTGGATTTTAGGATGGTGAGGTTTTTGTTATTTTTGTTATTTAATGGCATTTCGATTTCCTTTTAAATTGAATTTACAAAAAATAAGGTATAATTTTTGTAGAGGAAATAAATTTGTAAGATAGAGTTAAATATATCATAAGCTCTTTGCAAAATCAAGTATTTTTTAATTTATGACTGAAACACATGCAATTAATTTTGATGGACACATTATCATTCACTGGAAGAGATAAAGTCAACCTTATTATTATAAATTTTGGAGAACAAAATGATGAATAAAAAAACAACGCGACGAAAATTTTTGAAGCAAACAGTCATTGGCAGCGGAGCGGTGCTTACAGGTCTTCACTTTCGCAATTCAAATTTATTTTCTCGTTCCTCTAAAGGAATAAATGGCAAACTAAACTTTGTCTTCATCATTACCGACGAAGAACGATCGACCCAACATTTTCCGGAAAATTGGGAGGAAAATAATCTGCCCAATTTGACGAGACTTAAAAATCATGGATTGACATTTAATAATGCATTTTGTAATACGTGTATGTGTTCTCCAAGCCGAGCGACTCTCTTCACAGGTCTTTACCCGGCACAACACGGTGTTGCCGGCACGCTTCCTGATACAGAAGGGAGTAGCGAGAATTTACAGGAAACAATATTAGACCCCAACTTGCCAAATTTGGCACAATTGCTTCGGACAGCAGGATATCAGGTTTATTACAAAGGAAAATGGCATATGAGTTCTCCTGATGGAGATAAATGGAAGGCTGAAGATTTACAAAAATACGGGCTTGAGGGTTGGGATCCACCGGATGCAGGAGAAGATGTCGCGCCGGAAAATTATGGCGCAGGCCTCGCCAACCATGACTCCCGTTTTACGGCCGATGCAGTTGAATTTTTGCAGCAGATTAACAATGATCAACCTTTTGCATTATTTGTTTCTTTGGTAAATCCCCACGACGTGGCTGCTTATCCGAATAATTTTTCAAGTGATTTTGATAGTTCTTGGTTAGATGAGGACATTGGGTTACCGCCTACAGTTTTCGAGAACCTTGAAAATAATTTAAAACCTAAGGCTCAAGCAGAACTATTAAATAAACTTGATGTCGCTTTGGGTCGCCTCACAACTGTGGCAAAAAAGAAAAATTATGTCAACTTTTATGGAAATTTGTTAAAACATGTGGACGAGCAAATTGGTCAAATTCTCGATGCTATCGAATCCCAGCGTCAAGATGGAACCACTTTGGCTGATAATACAATCATTTTTAGAATGGCAGATCACGGAGAAATGGGGCTCTCCCATGGAGGTCTCAGACAAAAAATGTTTGTCGCCTACGAAGAGGCCATTCGCGTTCCAATTATTATTTCCAATCCAAAACTTTTCCCTGAAGCACAAACATCAGATGAATTGATATCGCTCATCGATATTTTGCCCACAGTGGCGACTTTAGCACAAGTCCCCAATATGGGAAGTTATGATTTTCGCGGAGTCGATTTTTCACCTATTATAAGTGATTCGGCTAATAACTCTTTACAAAATGATATTTTATTCACATTTGATGATATACGCGCAGGCACGCCTGGCATTAAACAGTTAGTAAATCCGCCCAATCGGATCTATTGTATTCGTGAAAAAAACTGGAAATTTGTCAAGTACTATGATATTGAAAACAATGTGGCACCAGAATACGAGATGTACGACCTGGAAAATGATCCGAATGAAAGCGAAAACTTAGCGCATCCGAACCATCAACTTTACAATGATCCGGCAGTAGTTTCGGAACGAAATCGGTTGGCAAATAAGCTTGAATTGCGTATTTCAGAAAAATTAAAACCTCTAAACACAAATGCTGAAGAACAGTCCTTGACCCAACCGACAAACTATTTGATGTTGAAAAATTATCCAAATCCATTCAACAATAAAACCAGGCTTGAATTCCAATTAAAAAACACAGCTGAGATACGATTACAAATTCTGAACTTACATGGTCAAGTCGTTAGGAAATTGAAACAAGGAGTTCTTTCCGGCAATCAAACCGTTTTCTGGGACGGAAGAGCTGATAGCGGACAAATCGTCGCAAGCGGCATTTATTTCGCTCATCTTCATTTGAACGGAAAATTGGCCGCCGTCGCCAAACTGAATTTTCTGAAATAAACAACAGGATTTCGAATTTTTTTAATCGCCTGTATTCAATTGTATTTTAATGTTCATTAATTCACTAAGTCTGATGTGTTTGAAAGCGATGAATATTCGCGCGGACAATTTTGTGCATTAAGTTTGGGTGATCGGAAACTTCAAGATGATTGTCATTTGTCGATTGCTACGTTCGGCTTTTACTTGACCTTTCAATTTTTCCACAAGCTCTTTTACAATTGACAGGCCTAATCCCGAACCGCTGACTTTGTCTGAAACGCTGGGATTACGATAAAATGGTTCAAATAGCTCATCTGCACCAACGTCTAATTGAGAATCTAAACGATTTGATATGCGAATATTCACTTTTTCCTCTTTTTCAAAAGCTTGGGTCCGGATTGGATAATTATGATCTCCATATTTGAGTGAATTGCTCCATAGATTATCCAAAATTTGTGACAATCTTTCCGGATCAGTTTCAACTTGAAGCTCCCCCTCGAGCTGACTTTCAAAGATTGCCGTTACTTTATTGGCAGAAGCTTGATGAGAAAAATAGCTGTGTTCTTCAATAATAAATTTTTTAATGTCGATCTTTTTTATATTCAGTTGATATTCAGGTGCTCGAATATGTGCTAACTGAAGCATATCATGAGTAATCTTAATCACCCGCTTGATGTCTTTTTTTACAACTGGCAGTAAAGTTTTTTGCTGTTCATCATTGAGCACATTAGAAAATTCAATAATATCGATGAATCCTTTTACAGAAGTGAGAGGCGATTTTATTTCATGTGATGCATGTGCAATCAATCTTTGGCGTGCCGCATTAACCTCTTTTAGTTGATCAATTAATCTTTTTATCTGTTGAGACATGTAGTTAAACTTACGCGCCAAAAACGCAATTTCATCAGAACCTTTCTCCTCTATTTTAAAATTGAAATCACCACTGGCAACTTTACTTACACCCTGGTTTAATCTTTTCAATCGTTGATTCAAATAAAATACTAATCGATATCCGACAACAGTGGAAACGACAATGGAAAGTACGCCTGATAAAATGAAGTAGAAAAACACACTATGGAGTACCGGTGTTTTCCGAAGACTCATCTCAATTTTGATTGCGTGAAAAGGCGATTCCTGATTTGGATTGTAATAAAATTTTGAAAATACTGTAAATCCTTGTCTTTGATTAAGATGTTCACTCTTTTGGGTCGAAACCAGGTTCGTTAGATCAGATGTGGTGCCCGTAATGCGGTTTTTATTTTTGTCATAAATATCAATATTAAACTCAACAAACAGGGAATCGACTGTTGACTTGACGGACTTTAATTCATATTGCTGATCAAATCGCTGATCCAAAAGACGAAATAATCGCATAACACGTGGCTTCTGAAGTTCAGCCAATGTGTCCAGAGACTTATTACGAAAAACAATTGAATTAATCAGCGCTAAAACGATGAACAAAAATAATGACATCGACGCCAGAATAAATATTATTCGTGTATAAAATGATTTAAAGAACATAATTATTTCCCTAATTTGTATCCTACGCCAAACACAGTTATAATATACTCCGGATTTTTCTGGTCAAGTTCCAGTTTGCTGCGCAACCGGGCAATATGAGAGTCCAGTGTTCTTCCGTAACCCTCATATTCGTACCCCATCACCAGATCAATCAAATCATTCCGACTGAATACAACGCCGGGTTTGTGCACTAAAATTTCTAATATTTTAAATTCTGTCGGTGTCAAATCAACCTCATCACCTTGAATTTCTACTCGTCTTGTTTCGAAATCCACTGACAGCTCTTTGTAAACAATCTTTTTTTGACTATCATCACTTTTCTCCCTGCCAGACCGACGAAGCAACGCTTTGATGCGAGCAACCAGTTCCATCATCTCGAAGGGTTTAGTTAAATAGTCATCAGCACCTGACTCGAATCCGACTAATTTATCAATCATTTCCGAACGGGCGGTGAGTATCAGAATCGGTGCCTGCGTTCTCGCACGTAGTTTTGGTATGAGTTTTGGACCTTCAATGTCCGGCAACATCCAATCTAAAATGATCAGATCAACTGATTCTAAATTTTCTATTTCCATTGCAGACTTACCATCTGTGGCAGATTCTACTTTGAAGTTGAGCATACGTAATTGTACACTAATCATCTGAGCAATCCCGACTTCATCTTCAACAATTAATATTCGGCTCATTCGAACACCTGTTATTTGATCTAAGTTTATGCTACTTATTTAAATTTTATTTTAATGATTTCGGTATTTCTATTCCAATAGTGAATTTTATGCACTGCATTCTATATTGGAAATTCAATTCAATCCGATCAAATTTCATTCCTTAACCTGTTTTATTCCTAAATAATTGCCATCCGCCAGCTGGCGGACTTCAAGACACGAAGAAATAATAAGTTATAAAAAAATGTAACTTTAATCTTAGTTTAGTACTTTAGAAATATCAATAGGATTCTAATTTATTGTATTTTATATCTTTGAGTCTTTGCGCCTTGGAGGCAAAAGAATATTTCAAGTCAAAATAAGTTCACAACTAAACTGACGAGGTAGTGTTTAATTTAGGAAATAAATTTATAATTTCAAGTTAAATTTTTACTTACATATTTTTTCCAGAAAACCGCAACACTTTCTCAACAATTTTGTGATAATTCTGCAAATTTAAGCGCAATATTATTATTCGACTATTTTCAAATAGTGCATTTTATTCATTCATTTTTCAGATGACCCTGATTTTCATTTTCAAGCCTCTTTTTAAACAATTTCGAATACAAATCTAAATTATATTGTTGGAAAATGGTCACAACTTTGCAACAACTTTTTTCTGATAAATATGTATCTTATAACAGCGAAAATTTAAAACCATTTTTATTAATTCATCAAATTTTTTATAATCATTATTTTTTAGGAGGTTTCATTATGAAAAAACTAATGAACATGTTAGTACTGGTAAGTTTAAGTGTCTTCCTATTTATTTATGGGTGTGACAAGAATCCCACAACTCCAGAGAGTTACGAACTCACAAATACAGAAAAAATGGTTGTTGTGGCAGCTGAGTTCGCAGAGCCCACAGGTGGTGTAACATCTGATCTGAATGCTGCTTTTGACGCAGCTAACGGAGATATCGGAAATCTACAGAAGACAAGCAGCTTTGACACAACAATTTCGGCTGATTGGATCACTTATGAGTTGTCCTTAAACTTTTATACCAAAAACGGTACTGAGACGAATCGCTACATACCTGCCCTCACAGATTCGGTAGTTTTCAACGGTCATGCTACCGGACACAAGACTTCTACATCACCAACACAGGATATCACTTTGAACCGCACCAGCACATTTCAAATTGTCGATATTCTTACAAATTCGGTAACGATAGATGGTTCAGGTGCTAATAATTCAAATTATACGGTAACCAATGATTCAAGTTTATTTAAAATTGAACCTTCAAGTAACTATACATTTGAAAATTTGAAGGTGAATTTGTCGAGTGGTTCCTATATTCCCTATTCAGGGAAAATTATTGCAAAAATTAAAGGCCATATCACAAAAAGCGGAGTCGGTCAAGATAGAGATACTGATTACAGCTTTGAAGTTACTGTTAAGTTTGTCGGGAATGAAACTGTCGAGGTTACTTTACCCAGTGGTATCAAATTTAAACTGAATTTGCGAACTGGCGAATTTTCTTTAATATAATGAACATTATTTATTGGGGATATTGTTCAGTTTTAAATTCAAAACTGGACAATATCTTTTCAAAATGAAAGGATACTGTCATGGACTGCAATTCTCATCTTTTTCGAAAAAATGTAATTATTTTAAAATTTCATATTATTTTGTTGGTCATTACATATAATTCACTCTTTGCACAAAATGTAGCAACACCAGAATTTTCGTATGAAACAGGAAAGTATAATCACGCGATTTCAGTTAAAATTTTCTGTGACACACCGGATGCAACAATTTTTTACACAACGGATGGTACTACTCCGGATACAGATTCCCAAAAATATTCTAATATTCCAATTCTCGTTTCTGAACATGTGGCAGGCGATAGTGTAACTTTAACCAGCGATAACGATCCTGATGCTATCGACGAAAATACACCACTCCGTTATCGCTCTATGACATTAAAGGCTGTTGCTATTAACGGAAACAATGAAAAAAGTGGAGTGGCGACAGTAAATTACACTATTGATTTAGTGGATGGAAGTTTTAACATTCCTTATGATGAACCTCCGCTTGAGGGCGGCTCAAAACATCAATTAGACATTTATCAACCTGTTGGTGAGAAAAACACACCTGTTCTGTTATTCATTCACGGTGGTGCCTGGAAACAGGGTGATAAGAATATTTATATGGAATTAGGTAACACCTTAGCGGGATATTATGGTATAACAACCGTCATTGCCAATTACGAATTATCGTCTGATCCCTGGAATGCAGTACATCCTGATCATGTTTTGGATGTCGCTTCAGCTTTTGCCTGGGTTTATGAACAAATTAGTGAGTATGGTGGTGATCCGGAAAATATATATCTGTTTGGACAATCTGCAGGTGGTCATCTGGTTTCATTATTATCGACAGACAGCAATTATCTTCAAGCTCATAATCTGACAATTGATAAAATCAAAGGAGTGATCTCTATGAGCGGTGCTTACGAACTTTATGATCTGGTTGCCTGGCCCAATAATCCAAATGGTCTGGATGCTGCCGCTGTGCTTGAATATAAAGTTCTCTGTAATATCGCTTTTAATGGATGGGAAAAGGGGTTACTCGATAGTGCTTCACCACAACAATTTATCAAGCCAACACAGCCACCATTTCGGATAATCGCCTTGAATGAAACCGATACGTTTTTAGATATGCCGGGCTTCAGCCAACAAGCGAATAATTTTTATAGCGCTATAATTGGACTAAATCAACCTTTTGCTGAATTAAAAATACTGAACGAAAATGATATTCCTGCAAAAGTTTATGAAATGGATTTCCCAGGAAATACTGATGGACATTATCAGGAAATTTATGCCATCAACACGAGAGATTGGAACAGCCGATCATCTGTACTTGTTTCCGAATATTTGCAAGTCTATCCGGAAACACCTCAGTTGCAAACCCCTGAAAATGGGAAAACAGAGCCCGCTCCAAACACAGTGCTCGAATGGCGGGACACGAAAAATACGCTTTATTATCATCTGCAGCTATCAGAAAATCAGAGTTTTTCAGGTGACTCTCTGATTTTTGATTCGCCCATTGCTGATACGAGCTGGGCAATAGATTTGTCGTCGCAAAAAACATATTTTTGGAGAGTAAAAGCCGTAAATAGATTAACCGAAAGTCCATGGAGCGAGGAATGGCAATTTTCTACTTCCTCACCGACCGATGTGAAAAAAACACCGGAAATTACACCACAAACCGCGATGATGATGAATTTATATCCGAATCCCTTTAATGGAGTATTACGTCTGCAAATTAAAGTCCCTGGAAATAATATAAAACAATCCGGCTCAATCAAAATTTTTGACATGTTAGGCAGACAGGTGTACTACAAGAAGGTTGACATAAATCTGGAACGTACTGATTTGTTCTGGGAACCTGGGATACTTTCCAGTGGCTTATATTTTGTAAATATTTCCGTGGGAGCGCTTTCTTTGTCACAAAAGGTTATGTATGTGAAGTGAGAATTCTTAATCAGTCAGGCGGATTACTTTCCTGCTGCTAATAATGCTTTTTGGGTGTGCTTATGAGCTTATATAGTGTCTGTCCGTAAATGATGATATTTGTAGTACAAGTATCTTGCTTGTAATCTGAATATTAGACTTAGCATAGATTTTTTCGCAAGCTGGAAGCTTGCGTTACAATTCCGGACAGACTCTATATAGCTTAAAATATTCTTTTGCCTCGAAGACCCAAAGACTCAAAGATATAAAAAACAATTAATTAGAACCTTGTTCATGTTTTTATCAGACAAAACTAATTTTTAAATTCAACTTCTTATAACTTATTATTTATTCGTGTCTTGGAGTTTGACAACTGGCGGATGACAATTATTTATAAAAAATTCAGGATCGAAAAAAAAGAGGATATTATAACGTCTAAACAAGAAAGAAAAATAAAAAAAATGTAAAAAGGTTGTTTTTTTACTTGACTTTTTTGTCATGTTGATTTATATTAGAATCTTCATTTCGGAATAAAATAAAACGTACTTCAATTTTGAAAATGGAAATGGAGCTGAATTGGTTTTATTATAAAAATCTAAGACTATAAAAAGGAGCATAAGTCTTATCCCTTTTATAGTCTTTTTTATTTTAAAAAACACAGTTATCTCAAATTAAATTTTCATTTTATTTATGAAAAAAAATAATTCCTCACAGTCTGGAAAAGTGACAAGACGAAGTTTTATAAAACAAAGTCTTGCAGCGACATCGGCAGCTATTCTGAGTGCTACCTTTTCCAAAAGTTTGTTCAGCCAGGACAAACATTCTTCATCAACAAAAATCATTTCAAATTTTAGGGAACCATACGGTATTGCTCTGGGATCTGAAGGCCGGATATATGTTTCAGATGCATCCGGATATTGTATTAAAATATTTAGTAAAACTGGTGAACATATTAAAACATTCGGACAGCCTGGAAGCAGTGGCGACAAGTTTAATTACCCGCAGGGAATAGCAGTTGATGAAGACGGTCTGATTTATATCATGGACTCGAATAATGGCAGGGTTGTGATTTACGATCAAAATGCTGAATATTTAACATCCTTTGGTACGATCGGCGGTTACCCGAATGCTTTTTACACACCAAAGGGAATTTTGGTTCGAAACAAAATTTATGTCTGCAACACCAGGAACCATTACGTTACGGTTTTTGATAAAACTAATTTTGAATTGCTGGATAAATTTGGTGAATTAGGCGACGATCCCCCAAATTTGGAAGCCGGCAGTTTGGAATATAAATTTCGGCTGCCAACTGACGTCGCGATTACGGATGACGGCAGAATCCTTGTTGCTGATAGCAAGCACGGGCAGATAAAAATACTCGACGAAAAGGGACAATTTCTGTCTAAATTTGGCGAAGTCGGTTCAGCTCCCGGACAGATGAATTTTCCGGAAGGCATTGCATTGGATAGCGAGCAAAACATTTACGTTTGCGATGCACTGAATGCACGGATTCAGAAATTTACGCTCGACGGAGAATTTATCGGCTCGATGTCCAAAGGAGTCAGCAGACCGACCAATTTGGCAATTGATACAAATAATAAATTTTATATCGTTGATGCGAATCTAAAACAAGTGATCATAACAGACTGGAAAGCGGATCGTAATGCATAATCTGATTGTATTTTATACCTTTATTGCACTCATCGTTTTCTTCATCTCAGTTGAAATTTATCGGGCTAAAAATTACATCAAAGGAATCATCGTTGGTGTGCAATCCAATCCGCTCGGAATTGAAACAATGGTGAATACGACTTTACACGTTAAGCTGAACAATGGAGAGACGGTGGATGCTGAGGCTTTTGCCTGTACCATGTGTATGGGTAATTTTTCAATTGGAGATCAGGTCTATCTTTCAAAATCGAAAAATAAATATATTGTTAATATTCCCTTTCGTTTTACGAAAAAAACAGATCATAGCCGCACTTGCTCTGATGCAAAATTCATAAACAGAAGAGGATAAGGTGGAATATTTAGGATACATCACACTCACGATTTTTATCGTCACCATGGTGTTGACGTTGCTGCGAAAAATTAATCTTCCGGTGCAAACAGTTCTGGTTTTGGTGAGCATTGCTTGTTTAATTGTTGGCGCTATTTTTAGATTTGTTGATGAAGGATTCGCAAGTGCGATACTGCTACCGAATGAGATGATAGGCGGTATAATTCTTCATCCGATTACTGCTCTTTTGGGTGGACTTTTTATTGCAGGTGCGCTTAGTGCAACCCAGGGCTTTGACGCGCTCAAAGTGATTATTCAAAAAATAAAAAAATCACCGATTGGATTAACCGGAACGCTGGTGATCCTGATCAATATTCCGGTTATTGCTTCATTACCTTGCGGGCGGATTATTGCTGCGGCGCTTTTACCACTTTTATTCTCCTTCGGTTATGAAGGGGGAATGGGAATTTTGACCAAAACTCAGTTAGTTGTTTTAATCGGTGCCTTTACCCGAAACGCAATGGGCTCCTGTGGTCCGTCACCAATCGGAGGGGTCGGTCAGATCGGGGAAGGATTTTTAGGCGCGTTTTTTCCGACTGCAGCGGAAGGAATTTTACGTTCCCCCCAAGCGTTTTCATTATTTATCGGCACAGCGGTGACAGCTTTATTTTTGAAAATAATCTCTCAAAAATTGTATCCTGACGATGTAACATTAAGGGATAAACCTGAAGGAAAGGAAGAAGAGAACGTTGGTGAAGAAAAAGTAACAGCTCCGTTTCGCGGATATTTGTCCCTGTTTATTTTTGTCGCCTCGCTGCTGATTGCCATTTTTCAACCGTTTGGTAAAATGCCGGTGCAAACTGTCATCGTTGCCGGAGGCATACTGATTATTATCCTGTGCCGCGCCTCGATTGAAGATTTGATGAACGGGATTATTCTGCTGCCGGTTACTGCAATGGCTGCCGGATTTATGGCGGCGGGTGTGCTGGCTGCCACTGGCGGATTTGATGCGTTGGGTGTGGTGCTCAAAAGTCTGGCTTCGGTTAAGTTTTTAGGTGTTGCTGGAATGCTGGCAATTTTCGTCCAAATGCAGACGATTTTGCCACTTTCGTGCTCGAGAATTTTAACTGCGGCTTTAGTACCGGTACTTTATCTCTTTGGCCCGGCGAAATTTAATTTGGTGACCTGGCCCCAGTTAGCCATTGTGATGGCTGCTTACATCATTAATGCAACTACATCCTGTGGGCCTTCTCCCTTAGGTGGTGGCGGAACCATGGGAGAAGGTCAGATGCGGGCAGAATCTGGCTTTATCAAAGGCGCTTACACGTACACGGCAATGGCGATTATGGCGCCGTTAGCTGCCATTTACATGAAGTTTATGAATTTCACCGTTTTTTCACCGGCAAATCCGGACTTTTCACAGGACATTATCACCATTATTTTATACACATTTGTAATCGTCGGCGTTTCTGTTGGAATGATGGGATTCATCAGTCGTATGATTACTGATAATACTAGATTCAACTGGAGACTGCAACTGATTTATTTTCTGATCAGCGGTGGCATTGCCGGCGGTGTATTGGCTTTATCGGTTTATGAAGTAAAGGTTTTAGAAATTGTACAGGGATTTATCGGTGGTGTGATCGCCGCATTTTTAATTGCGGTGATGGTACCAAAAACGCTGTCGATGAGCAGCAAAACCACATAACAGAAGGATCACGTTGTGTTAACGATTTTATCATTTTTGTTCGCAGGAGCTTTTTCAGGCGTAATTATCGCTTACTCTTTGGATATGAAAACTCCGAAAGAATTATTACAGGGGGCAGTCGGAGGATTAATCGCCGGCTTTTTAATGGCAATGATGCTGCCTCGTTAAACAGAGTGGATACATTTGAATTTTTGAATAAGATTACAAAACAAATGGACGAAAAAGAAGAAAAAAAGAAATCTCAAGCTCAGACAAAAAAAACAGGCGCTCGCTGGGACGATGATCAACCAATCGCAATGCCGGGAATTCGACGGTTTCAATTTTTTACCAATGTGGATGACAGGGCGTTAACAAAAAATCTGAATCGTGTGGCGATGTTCGGTATAGCCGCCGCTCTGGCAGTTGATGTCGGGAAAGCAATCGTGAACGGTATCCCGCAGAGCATCTATTGCTACGAGTGTCGGGCATGTTACGGCACACAGGACAAATGTCCGGTGGGAATCGCATTCCAGGCAGAACTGGTTGTGGCTGCCCGAGTGACGGATTATGATCGTTTTTTAAGAAACGGTGGGCTGCATTGTATCCGTTGCGGTTCGTGCCAAAGTTTTTGTGTCCAATATTTGAATCTGCCGAGAATATTCGGTACCATGCAAATTTTAACCATGAAAGCACTGCGCAAAGGTAAAATCCCAAAACGTATGGTACAACATGCGTTTGATAATGGATTAATCAATCGTGATTTTATTGATGAAATTGCTGAATTCCTTTCACGAGGTGAATCGGTTTGAAATTAAAGCTTAAATTACAAAACTTGATTTTAAGACCCTGGCGATTAGCCATTCTCATTATTGTTTTAGCATTTGCATTTGTTTATGGACGGCTGATATTATTCTCATTATTGGGATTGCTGCTATTTATCGCCGCGATAAAAACCTACATTGTTAAAAAGAAATCCCACTTCGGGATTCTGATACCGGTATTTTTAGTGATTTTAATTTTTGGATTTTATTTTATCAGCGATTATTACCATGTGAGAAATTATATCATCGAACACTCTCCGCTCAATTTGGATTTGGTTTATAACGGAACGTACGAAGGAACCGGTAGGGGGTTACGAGGTCCGATCAAAGTTCGGACAACAATCGAAAATGGCAAAATATTAAATATCGAAGTTATTCAGCACCAGGAACAGATCAGTGCATTCGAAGGGCTGGAAGAGCAAATCGTCAGTGAGAATAGATTGGATGTGGAACTTGTACCCGCGACGGTTCATGGTTCGATTGAGGCGACAGCGGGCTACAAAGAAGCTGTCACCAATGCGTTGTGGAAAGGTGTCCCTGAAAAGCCGGAATTTTCAGCGCTGACCGAGATTATCAATTATTTCTCAAAATTTCGTTTTGATATGACGACCTTCAATGCGCTGGCAATTTTATTCTGTATTGTACTGGTGTTCGATTACACGCTTCAACCGGTCTTGGTAAAGGGGACAGGACAGGCTTTGAATTGTTACAATTGCCAGACGTGCGTTGGAGTGTGTCCGGTCAAAATAATCGATGGTGAGCCTTATCCGATGACAATGATTTTGGCAGCGCGGTTAGGGGATTATGAAAAAGTGAAATATCTGTCCAAATTCTGTGTGGCATGTTCCCGTTGTGCCGGCAAATGTCCGGTGGGCGATTCTGGTCCCAGTATCGCTGCGGCGGCAAATGCTGAGCTTGCTCGTTTAAAAAGGCGCGAGCAAGAGCTGGCTGATAGTTAAAAAAGAGACTTTCCAGGAGGTTTGATTTTGGCAAAGACCCGTTATGCATTTGTGATTGATTTGCGAAAATGTATTGGTTGTAATACCTGTGCCATCGCTTGTAAAAGCGAGAACGGTGTTCATATTGGGGTTTGGATGTCATGGGTCAAAGTGATTCAAAAAGGCGAGTATCCCAATGTCAGCCGGTCGTTTTTGCCAATGCTTTGTAATAATTGTGAAAATCCGATTTGTGTTACTGTTTGTCCGGTAAATGCGAATCGTATCGAAGAAAATGGTATTGTGAGCACAGATCCGCACCGCTGCGTTGCCTGTAGATATTGTATGGCAGCATGTCCCTATGAAGTGCGCTATGTCCATCCGATAAAAAAATTCGTTGAAAAATGCAACTGGTGTCACCATCGGGTCAAAGCGGGATTATTGCCGGCGTGTGTCGAGGCATGTCCGGTCGGAGCACGTATTTTCGGTGATATGAATGATCCAAAAAGTGAAGTGTCAAAATTATTGGCGAAACATTCGGTTCAGGTGCTCAAGCCTGAAATTGGAACTGATCCGCATGTTTTTTATATTGAGTTGGACAATGATGCCGTGGAAAAGAAACGAGAGGTCGATATACTATGATCGAGTTAGTTTATGACGTCCATCATCAAGTCACGTTTCGGTGGCTGATTGCGCTCTATTTTTACTTCACCGGGATGAGTGCAGGTTCCTTTGTAATCTCTACGCTGGCGTATGGTTTCGGACTTGAGAAATTTAAACCAGCGGGAAAAGTAGGTGTTGTCATGGCAACGATTCTGTTGTTCATCGCTCCGATCATGCTTATTTTACAAGTGGGTTGGCCTGTCCGATCCATTTGGAATCATTTTACTTATTTAAACTTCTCATCCCCGATGACCTATGGCGCATTTTTGTTGATGATGTATCCGGTCAATTGTATTATTTACGGTTACTTCATGTTCAAAGGTGACATGAAGAAGACGAAAATATTTGGCATGATCGGCATTCCTTTGGCTGTCACTGTCCACGGTTACACAGGTTTTATCCTAGCATTTGGCAAAGCACGTGCTTTTTGGAACACAGCTTTAATGCCATTTCTGTTTCTTATTTCAGCAATCGTCTCCGGTCTGGGATTGATGATTTTAATTTTACTGATTAAAGATAAGTTTTTCAGCAAAGAAAAGAAAATCAACAAGGAAATTATTTACACATTAGCCAGTATGTTAGGCTGGTTGATCGTGTTCGATCTGGCGTTGGTATTTTGTGATATTTCTGTGCTCTCGATTGCTCATGCTGAAGCTCAGGAAATGACACACTTGCTGTTACATGGTGAGTTGAGTCCATTATTTATCGGGGTAGAAAACCTGTTTGGCAAGGTTGTGCCCATGGTCCTTGTGTTGACGCCCAGATTTCGGTCAATTAAAACAATTACCGTTGCTGCAGTATTGGTGGTCATCGGTATTTTATTTATGAGATTTGTGGTAGTTTACGGTGGACAGGTACTGCCTATTGTGTAAAATAAATCAGGGATAGTTATGAAGAAGTTCAATCGTCGCGAATTTTTGAAAATAGGTTCCATTGGCGTTACCGCGCTATCCGCACAGTCGTTGTTCGGAGGCATTATTCCGGTTGTTGGGAACAAAGGACGGAACGTGTCCAAATTTACCAGTGATTTCAGGCAGGGAATTCCCACGATCTGTAATTTATGCCCGGCGAAGTGTGGTGTAATCGGATTTTTACGCTACGATCATCTTGTCGCCATTCAGGGAAATCCGTACCATTTGAATAATCAGGGAAAAATTTGTGCCCGAGGAATCGCTGGTGTGAATCAGGTATATAACCCGGACAGAATATTACATCCGCTAAAACGCATTGGAAAACGTGGTGAACATAAATGGGAGAAAATCAGTTGGGAAGAAGCGCTTACTCAAATCTCGAATCGATTAAAAACGCTCAAGACAGAGAATCGCGCTGATCAATTTACACTTCATGCAGACCGCCAGCACCTGACTGGTTTGACAAAACGATTTGTTGAAAGCTACGGCGAGCCAACACTGCTGACTACATCTTATCAGACCGATTTTAATCGGGAAGCCGCACTGAAATCGATTTACGGAACGGATCGTGTTATTGCTGATGCAGCGCATGCCCGATATTTTTTATTTTTTGGTAGCAATCCGTTTGAATCCCATCCCGATTTCGTGAGCTTCAACCATAGAATGATCGAAAGTAAAATGCAGAATAATGCAAGAATTGTAACCATTGATCCCAGATTATCCAACACTGCGGGCAGAAGCGATCAGTGGATTCCGATAAAACCGGGCACGGATGCTATTGTCGCGCTGGCGATGGCAAACGTGATTATGCAAAAAGAACTTTATGACGCTGATTTTATTAATCAGTTTACGGATGTTTCCGTTTCTCAACTGAGATCTCACTTGTCGCAGTATAGCGTGCAAAGAGCCGCAGATGAGAGTATGATTAAAACGGAGACAATAGAGAAAATTGCAGTTGATTTTGCTGAAAATCAGCCCGGTGTAGTTATCTCAGGTGGAGGATTAACCAAGCAGAGCAACGGGTTTGAGAGTGAGCGAGCAATTCAACTTCTTAACATCATTGTTGGTAATATTGATCAAAAAGGTGGAATGTGCTTACCACAACAATACCAAATTTCTGACTTTGTTCCCGCAGAGATTGATACTGATCCCAACGGCTATCAATTTTTCAATGAACTGAAAGCCGGACAGAGACAGACCGATTTTTATTTTTCTTACATGAGTAATCCGGTTTACGAATATCCAGATTGTGAAAACACTAAAGCGGTATTCAAAGATGAAGAAGCGATGCCGTTCACCGTAGTCATGGATACGGTGATGAGTGAAACAGCAGCATTGGCAGATATCATTTTACCTGCGACAACTTTTGTTGAAAATTGGTCACTGGACACTTCACCGTCTTATGAATTTGTTCCTTTCATTGCACTTGCACAACCTGTAATTAAGCCGCAAGGAGAAGCCAGATCACTGGACAGCGTATTTCTGGAAGTGGCGAAACATATTGGAGATGCTGTGCAGAATAACTTGAATTACGCCAGTGTTGAAAATTATTTCGAATATACACTTAAGAATTTAGATGTGGTTAGTAAATCAATTGATCTAAAGAAGCTGAAAAAAGAGGGTATTTATTTCGATTCGGAGAGTAGACCTCGATATGGAATTAACCGGCAGCGCGGGTTTCAAACTTCAAACGGTAGAATCTTTATTGACGGTCGAGAAGTGAGTTTGCCGGGATATGTACCAATTGAACAAAACCGGGATTTAGCAGAAAACGAACTGATACTTACGCCATACAAATACAATGTCATGCGTCCGGATTTGACGAATTTGAAGCTGTTGACTGAGATTCACCATTCCAACCATGCTATTATGAATGCGCTCACCGCACGTCGATTGAGAATCAAGCATGAGGACTACATCGAGCTGGAATCGGCTGTGCGAAAAATAGTGCTGAAGGTTCATTTGACAGAGGGAATACATCCGGATGCGGTTGCAATTTCAGAAGGATTAGGGCACTGGGAGTACGGTCGAATCGCTCAGGCACAGCGTTTCAAAAGCGACGATCCGGATACAAATTTTATCTGGTGGCACAAAAAAGGAAAAGGGATGCATCCCAACTTTGTGATTCCGGTTGCTGTTGATCCCAAAGGTAACGGTCAGGGATGGAAAAGCACAAAAGTCAAAGTGAGAAAAGTATAATTTAACAAATGCTTTACGTCGTGGATTGAATTCATTTGTGGAGCTTTTTTCAATGATGAAAATAAAAATAAAGGAACTGTTTATAAAAGCAAAAGATTATTTCATAAAACATCATGTCGTGATTGTCATTGTAATGGCTGTATTTGGTGGTATTGTTGGATTCACAGGTATGGTCGCTTATAATCAGACATCAACTTTCTGTCAGAGCTGTCATACGAATCGGGGGACATATTTTTCGTTGGACTTAAATATTCCGGCACACAAAGGCATCAATAACGGCGGAAAAAACTGTCTTTCCTGCCATTCGGACAAGGCTTTGGAAATGCAGGTTTTTAACAGCATAAAAAAAATTCCGCAATATTCTCAACGAGTGGCAAATCTTGCCATTCAGGATCAGGTACATTCGAAACAAGCATACAATGACGACGATTGTATGCAATGTCATCCGGAAATACTTGAACTGGAACAAGTACCGGAATACGCACTACCTTTGCGAGTCAAAGATTTAGGTGTTAAATACAGTCATGACATTCACTATCGATTTAAATATTTTCAACCTGAAGATGAAGAACGATGGAAAACACTGTTGAAAAAAGGTAATTTAACTGAAGAAGATCAAGAAGAATTTGCCCTGCTGGAAAAAATCAGACATGGTAATTGTGAAAGCTGCCATAACCAGCAGAAAGTGGACGAATTTGGAAATAAATATGTCGATAAAACTGTAAATTTTACAGCACGGAATCCGATTGGTTGCATCGGCTGCCATGAAGAAGCAAGACCAACGGTTCATCCGGGGAATGAAATGGAATTCCCCACAAAGGAAACGTGTTACAAGTGTCACCATGGAAAGTTACACGGTAAATTTGTTATTTTCCTGGCGGATTGTGAGGGGGAACAGGGAAAAGAACATTGTGTCAAATGTCATCCCCAGTATCAGCAAGAAAAAGATATTCAATTTGTGATTCGATAAACATAAACTTTTATGATTTTATGTTTACCTTTTTGATGTAATAAATATCTCAAGGAGCAAAAGGTGGAATATATAACACAGAAGGAAGAGCAATTAAGTCCCGAAAAGACAAAAGTATTAAATTCAATTCTGGACATCAAAGAACCGCCGGTTGCCCGATGCCGCTTACTTTCGAAAGGGATCGAACCTTATCATCGGTTATTTTTACCTGAAAGTACGCTCGTTGATGGTGACCGCGCCTGTATCGCTTGCGGCAATTGTGTTGATTCCTGTCCGATACTCAGACGGGAGCCCGACAGAAGAGCCCGTACTGTACAACGTACATCCTTTGCTTTGGAAGCTTTGGTGGCGGATGATTGTGAGCAGTGTTATGCCTGTATATTATCCTGCCCGCAGGTTGACACGGCAATCAAAGATTATGTCGTTGAAGATCGGGTTGTTGAAGTGATCCCGCAGTCAAAAAAAGCGAAAGTCCTTGATAATTATTTCATGTTTGTTGTGGCGCTGATTTTGGGTATCGTTATTGGTATTTTTGTCACATGGTAATTTTTAGATAGCTTTTAGATTTAAATTTTCCTTTTCAGGAGGTTTTTCAATGAAAACAACGGAAACAAAGACTACACAAGCGACGGATAGTAACCGAAATTTAATTCCTATCTTTATCATGGGGATGCGTTACGATGTGCCGGACACCTTAACCATTCAGAAAGCTATGGAATATGCAGGCTATCAATTGGTGCGAGGATGTGGCTGCCGCGGTGGAATTTGTGGCGCCTGTGGTACGATTTATCGTTTCCCTAATGATTATAAATTGTATTATGGGCTTGCATGTCAGACCGTCGTGGAGCCGAATATGTATATCACCCAGATACCGTTCTTTCCGGCGAATAAAGCGACTTATGATCTTGATGAAATAACGCCGGATGGGGAGACGATTTCCAAATATTATCCGGAAATATTTAAATGCATGGGGTGCAATAATTGTACGTTAAGTTGCCCGATGGACATTAAAGTAATGGATTACGTTGCTATGGCTATGGCGGGTGATATCGAAAAAGCCGCAGAATTATCATTTGACTGTGTGATGTGCGGATTATGTTCCGCAAGATGTCCGGCCGAGGAAGCACAGTATAATATCGGCATTTTGGCAAGGAGGTTGTACGGCAGACATGTACTGCCAAAAGCCGAGCATCTGGAAGATCGGGTTAAACAGGTCGATGAAGGTCGTTATGAAGTTATGTTAAAAGATTTAATGAAAGCTGATAAAAAGACACTCATGAAATTATATACCGAACGTCAGAGTGAACCCGATAACGCAGACGAAATGTGGGAGCCTGACGAAAAAGAATATTTGTAATTATTTGGCCATACAATTGAAAAAATTTAAACTTCATAATAGCGAGGTGTTCGAATGCCATACACACCAGAATTGAAAAATTTAATTAAAGTTGTGGAAAAAACACGCCCTGAACGTGCGGAGCGAAAAAAAAGAGGCGAGGAGTTTCCATCTATTCCTGTTCAAGAACGACAGAAGATTCTCGAAAATTATCATCCTGATTTCATTAAAGGTACCCGTCGGAAAATCAAAGTTGGACCGAATAAAGGCTATGCGATTTCCAATGAGTATGTTGAAATCCTGGAAACAAAAAGCCGGGTCGATCCGGATAAAATCGATTTGACAGATGTCACGATGGAAACCGATGTGCTGGTCATTGGCGGCGGTGGTGCTGGCAATTCAGCAGCCCTTTTGGCGCGGGAAAATGGTGCAAAAGTCATTTTAGCAACGAAACTGCGAAATGGCGATGCCAACACAATGATGGCTGAAGGCGGAATTCAGGGCTCTGATAAAACCTGGAAAGATTCGCCCTACTACCATTATTTGGATGTTATGGGGGGAGGTCATTTTAATAACGATCCTGAGTTAGTGTACACTTTGGTCACGGAAGCGCCCAAAGTTTTACGATGGCTGGAAAGCTTGGGAATGATTTATAGTAAATATCCGGATGGGAAAATGAAATCCATGCACGGTGGCGGAACTTCCCGCAAACGCATGCACTACGCCGGCGATATTACAGGCGCTGAAATTATGCGCACAATTCGTGATGAGGTAAAAAATCACCCTGACGATATAAATGTATTGGAATTCTCTCCGGCGATTGAATTAATTTTAGATGAAAACGGTGATTGCGCAGGTGCGGTGCTGTATAATATGGAGACCGAGGAATATTTTATCGTCAAAGCGAAATCCGTTATCATCGCTACCGGAGGAACGGGTAGATTACATTTGCAAAATTTCATGACGACCAACCATTACGGCGCTACGGGAGATGGACTTGTCATCGCCTATCGTGCAGGTGTGCCAATCTGTTTTTTGCATACGGTGCAATATCATCCCACAGGTGCAGTTTTTCCTGAACAAGCGGAAGGTTTGTTGATTACTGAAAAAGTCCGTGGAGCCGGAGCGAACCTGGTTAATGTCCATGGTGAACAATTTGTTTTTGAGCGAGAACCTCGGGATGTAGAGGCGTCGGCTATTATTCGTGAATGTTCAAAAGAACGTGGCAATGGTGTTCCCACGCCAACAGGTAAAGTGGGTGTTTGGCTGGATTCACCGATGATCGATATGATGAAAGGCGAAGGTACAGTTGCCAAAGAATTTCCCGGAAAGTCCATTTTGTTCAGACGCTACGGTATCAATATCTCAAAAGAACCAATGCTGATTTATCCGACATTGCATTATCAAAATGGCGGATTGGAAGCCAATAATAAATGCGAAACCAATGTGCCCGGCTTATTTGTGGCCGGCGAAGTATTGGGCGGTATCCACGGGGAAAATCGGTTGATGGGGAATTCCCTGCTCGACGTCACTGTTTTTGGAAGAATCGCGGGTGTGAATGCGGCGGCATTCGCGAAAAACAGATCCAGCAACGGTAAGTTGACGCTTGATCACGTGAAGAAATTTAATAAAGAGGTTGAAGAAGCGGGCATGGAAGAAAAAATCGGACCGATGTTGCTTCCAGACTACAGCAACCCGGAGGTTAGAAAACGACAGCTCACGACTGAATACATTGGAAACATTCGATAACGAATTTAGTAAGATAATCGTTAATAAATAACTAAAAGCCCCGCTGAATTATAGCGGGGTTTTTTATAGGTGTAGCCACCGAGTCACAGAGGACTCGAAGAAAAATTCAAAAAAATTTTTGGGCACATATTTTTCACAGATTTGTTAATCAGGGTTTAGGGGTAAACTTCCAAAACACATCATTATAATGAACTCTATAAATTGATTGTTAAAATGTCTCTTTGTCTCTCTGGCATTTTTTGTCGTATGTCGTGACGGTTTTCTTATACGAGTCGTGATTTGATAAAAATAAATGAAAGATAAGATTTATAAATATATTGCTGATAAAAATACTCACATTACTCCCGGTGAAATACTTGAACAATTTTTTCATACCTATGATAATTACTCGCCGGAGATGGACGTTATCGTTGATTCTCTTTTGAAAAATGATGCGCGGTTTGTTAAAGATGCTAATGGAAAATGGGATATTCGGAGTGCTGAAGCTGAAAAAACTTTAGCACAGGAAATTTTCAGTATTGTCGGTTTTGAATCAATCGAAGTTAACAGACGAGGGACAATTCCGGTTTTAATGGGGATCGCACAAGTAAAGGATTTGAAATTATTAGACAAGCAATTATTCCAATTGGAGACTCCCTATGAACTCACACGCGACACGTGGCAAAAAATTAAGGAAATAATCGCTGATCAAACCGGAGATATTTTTCCAAATAAACTGTCTTCAGAATTGTCAAGACGATTCAATCGATCAATTTTTGCATATTTTTCAAATCAGAGAGATATCGAGCGGTTTAAAAATTTTCTTGTCAGGAAGAACGGGATTGAGATTGAACCAACGGTCTTATCTTTGAAACGAATCGCTAAAAAGCTTTATCCCGAAATGAAATCCAAATCACTGGAACAGGTGACAAAAGATTTGGGAATCACTTACAATTCCCCCCTCAAATTGGCCGAAAGATTAGATCTGATGAGCGATCTGCTGATCAATTCTATCAGAGAGCTTTTGGAAAGAGAAATTGATACGCAGCAGAAATTAAAATCTTTTTTGGAAGAATCTCATGAATGGGTAACTTTTTCAAACTACAATTTTAACAGGCAGTACATCATGGATCTGCCCGAATCACCGGGAGTTTATCTGATGAAAAATCGGCAGGGGAGGGTGTTTTATGTGGGAAAGGCGAAAAAATTAAAATCTCGCGTAAAATTCTATTTCGTAAATCGCTCTGAAATGGATCAGAAACAGCGCACGATTTCAGAGAATATTTTTGATTTGGAATTTGAAACTGTCGGATCAGAATTAGAAGCATTGCTTTTGGAACATTGTTATATTCGTAAATTCAAGCCGGATTTAAATACGCAACTGGAAATTCATTCCAAGCAATTTTATTCAAAACAAACCAATAATATGATTCTTTTTTTACCGGATCGTCAAAAAGGCTATGCAAAACTGTTTGTGGTGCGAGAAATGGATGCAGCAGTTTCGTATTCAGCAAAATTGAATACTGATGAACTTGATGCATTTTTTGTTCTTATCCAAAAAATTCTTTTCGAAAAAATTGACAATAAAGATTATTATTCACCGGAACAAGTGCTTATAATCCGGCGTTGGTTAGATTTAAATTCAGATAACGCAAATTTTATTGATGTTGATAAATGCGATAATTTAAAATCGTGTATACGCCAATGCCATTTCTTGCTTAATGATGAAAATTTATTCACTGAAAAAATATATTATCAGGAGACCAGGAAATGAAATTTTCGAAGTCAGTAATTAACACCATGCTTTTTACTTTTCTAATTTTTGCGGTTGTTTTAGCAAAAGATAGCAGTAGTCAAAAAATAATTTTGAATGCTGGCAATAAAAATGCTAAACCTCAGCTTACATTAACTGAATCGACGAATCGAGCTTTAAAATTTCGTGTCGAGATACCTGTTATAAATTTAACGGAAATCGAAATCGATCAACAGCAATTTCATAAAATTTCTATCGATCTGTTCAGTGAAATGAGCACGCCGGGGGATCCTGCCTTACCGGCAATCTGTAAATTCGTCGCAATTCCAAAAGGGGCTGAAGTTAATATTCAGGTGAGCGGAGAAGAAATTCATCTGCTTGAGGATGTCAATATCAGACCCGCGCAAAAACCGCAGCGAGAGAGTCAGCGGGAAAATCATGATTTGATTATGAACGAACAGATCTATCAGCAAAATAGCTATTATCCGGAAGCGATATATGTTACTGAAGCGACAAAAATTGTCCGTGGTTTTGAAATTAAGCCGATTTGGATCACGCCTGTGCAGTTTAATCCGGTTGAAAGACAGGTCAGAATATTCAAGAAATTCGATGTAACAATCAATTTTGTCGGAGGCAGAGAATCGTATGTTGAGCCGAAATATCGATCAAGATATTTTACAAGTCTTTTGGAAAGAACAATTTTCAACTGGGATGCGGCAAAACAAAATATCAACACTGAAAGTGAACAGTTTGAATTTTTTACCGGTTGTGATTATCTTATCATCACACACGATGAATTTGCCGATGCCGCTGACACACTGGCGAATTGGCGAAAAATGACCGGACTGAAGACGAAAATTGTTAATATAAATGAAATCGGAACCACTGCGGAATCCATTCAAAATTATATCGACTATGCGTATCACAACTGGAATTTGCCGCCATCTTTCATTCTCATTCTCGGAGATGCGGAGTTTATTCCGACAAATTATGTTACAGCGCATTCGGTTGAAGATAACGGCACGGTGGGAACGGATTTGTATTACGCAACCGTTGACGGCAGTGACTATTTTCCGGATATTTTTATCGGAAGAATTCCGGTGGATGCATATTTGGAAGCGCTGGTGTTTATCAAAAAAGTGATCAACTACGAACGAAATCCGGTAGCTGATCCCGGTTTTTATCAACAGGCAGCAATGGCGGCGTACTTTCAGGATGACGATGATGAGGATACTAATTACAATGAACGCGACGGATACGAGGACAGGCGATTCGTTTTAACTTCGGAGGAAATCCGGGATTTTCTTAATTCATCGGGTTATCAGGCGGAACGATTTTATTACGCTAAACAAGAGGTTGATCCGACGAACTATAATGACGGTGGTTATGCGAACGGCGAACCTCTTCCACCGGATCTTTTACGTCGCAATGGTTTCTTATGGAATGCTAATGCATCTGACATTAACCGAGCCCTGAACAATGGAGCGTTTATTTTAACGCATCGGGATCATGGTTCAAGAGACGGATGGGGAGAACCGGATTACAAAAACAGCGATGTGAAGAATTTAAGCAACAGCGATCTTTTACCAGTCGTGTTCAGTCTGAATTGTAACACCGGTTGGTTTGATAATGAGACTGATGATCAAATTACAAATACCAGTGCCATATCCGAGAGCTTTTGTGAAACATGGATTCGTAAATTAAACGGAGGCGCAATTGGTGTATTTGGTTCAACACGAGTAAGTTATAGTGGCTACAACGATGCAATAGCAATCGGTTTTATTAATGCAATCTGGCCGCAATTTTTAGCTTTAAATACAAACGACGCGCCATTGTATCAATTGGGTCAGGTTTTGAATTACGGTAAATTATTTATGGCATCAAACTATAATTCATCCAAAACCAGACAGATTGAATTTGAAGAGTTCCACTATTACGGCGATCCCGCGACTTCAATTTGGACACAGTATCCGAATGAACTGCAGGTGCAAGCTCCGGATTCCTGCTTTTTTAATCAAAATCAAATGACAGTTTTTTGTGATCAGAGCGGTGTAAAAATCACATTGCTCCAAAATAGTCAAATTTTAGATGCAGTAACAACAGATGAAAATGGACGCGCTGATTTGAATTTTATTCCGATCAGTGATAACCGACCACTTAAACTTGTTGCCAAAAAACCGAATTTTAAGCCGCACTTTTCTAATATTAATGTTTATTCGAAAGATCAATTTGATGTTGTGATAGATGACATTGTTATGATTGATCAAAATTTTAATTCACAGATAAATGTCGGAGAGACGATTCAGTGGCGAACATCATTGACGAATAAAGGACATCAAAAATCTAACCAACTTGAATTAAAATTGATATGTAATGATACGTTAATATTTTTAAATGATTCGCTTGTGCCTATTGATTCAATTGGTATTGGTGAAAGCATAACTTTAACAAGTTTGTCATTCACGGTGAGTCAGCGCTGTCCTGATGCTTATTTGTCAAATATGGTTTTAGAATTGTCTGATGGTCAAAATTATAAAGTCACACGTTCTCTCGAGTTCACAGTGTTTGAGAGTGTGCCCGTGATTTCTGTCAAACCTGATATGTTTGCCTATCGTGTGAATTCATTGGGAGATTCCGTAGTAACAAATCTGATTGTTAAAAATAATGGTTTCGGCCCTTTGAATTTTGAGATTAAAAATGAATCCCTGCAGAAATTTGTTATCGGCGACCCTGGACGTCGTTGGTGGGCATCTATTTTTCAAGGAGCCGGTAATGTTTATCAAATTGAAAAATCGACAAACTTAA
>CAYYMH010000022.1:0-8792 GCA_964472785.1 uncultured Cytophagia bacterium
ACGCATTTTTGTCAAAATTGAGTAAAAAAAATTTTAACTGTCGAAGTTGGGTTAGATCCATCTGCTATCATTTCTTTGTCAGCCAACGGTTGTTGATTATAGACAATACTATCAATCGACCAGAAAAAATCGCCAGAACTATCAACATTTTGGCAATTCGGACCAGGACCATGATAACTTATAATTGCACCATTTAAACCGTTTGTGACAATATCTGGAAATGAACCTGCGGCTAATGGATCGTTTAAATCAATGCCATTTGTTTCCCAGACAGTTTCACCATAATTGTTAATTCTTTGCACATAAATACCATTTGGTCCGCGACGATTGTCCTGCCAGACAATGATGGCTCCACCTTCATTATCAGTAACAGCACCGGCATTGAATTGATTATTTTCAGCCGTACAAACTGCCACACCATCATAATCCCAAAGCAAAGCACCAGTACTATCAATCCGCTGGGCATAAATATCTAATTCCTCAATGGGCTCGGGATGAAAAAAATACTTCCAATCTGTCCAAACAATAATAGCTCCACCGTGTCCGTCGCTGATAACATCCGCGATTTTTTTATATTCCCGGGCTGAACACACAGGGATCCCTCTATCGTCCCAAATTTTATACCCGTAACGATTAAGCCGTTGCGCGTAAATATGGCGCAGTCCCATCGGATCGGTTTCATCTTCCCAGACAATAATGGAATTCCCCATTTCATCCACCACAATATGTGGATTAAACTGGTTGTTTGGTTCTGTGCAGATTGGAGTGTTTTGAGCTGGATCGGTTGACCATTGTGAAAAGCACACAGACGATCCCCAAAATAGCATTACAATAATAATGAATTTGAAGAATTTTATCATAGCATTCCTCCGGTTTTTTCTGAAACTTTTGTAAAAAAGAATCCACATTAATTAAAAGACGTTTTCAAGTTCCGATTCAGCATCAGGCACAGGTTATCAAAACGCAGTCATCAATCCAGGTTTGATGTCAGTCAGTTATCCCAAGCAGAATCTGTTCCGTAGATTTCAGAGCCGTTGTAGAAGCAAAAGGGTAAATTGTGAATTTACATTTATATATTAGAATTTATCAAACAAATATTGATAATGCAATGCATATTTTTAAATCTTTTCGTCTGATCTTGAACCAAAATCCCAAGACTCAAATCCCAAATAACAAATAAATTCCACGTTTCAAATCCTAAATTCAAAACAACAACTGTTTCGGTCATTGAAATTTTGCATTTGTGATTTGTTTGGAATTTGTAGCTTGTTATTTGGAATTTCAGAAATTATCTCATCAAAAGCGTTTTTTTAACACTTCGCTGTCCATGAACGATGAGCTCATAAAAATAAACACCGGTAGCAACCATTGTTCCCTCTGATGTTTGTCCTTCCCATATAATTTGGTGTTGTCCTTTCTGCCAATGGGTTTGATTCGCAGTGAACACTTTTTGTCCGAATAAATTGAAAATATTAAGCGTCACGGATGCTGGGTTGGGTAGTTCAAATTTAATATTGGTTTGAGAATTAAAAGGATTAGGAAAGTTTTGATACAGTTCAAACGATGAGGGGCGATGCGTTTTTCGGTCGTTGTCTGTCACCGATGATGATGTTCTGTGATAAGTATGCAACCCCAAGAAGTTGGTTTCGCAATAGAATTTGTGTGTCGAGTCCGGATGAAAGGCAAGACAGCTATTTCCCGCTTGTTTATCCGCGTATCTCACTGAACAAAATGAATCATAATTTGCATTTTAACATCTAATGAAGTGAATTTTTAAGAATTCAAGATTCAATAATAAACAATGATTCAAAATAAATTAAGCCTTATTAGGAGGAATGAAAAATGGCAGAACGAAAAGTAGCACCGAAAGTGTACGCATATCCGGATGAAGATCATGAAAACCTGCTGGTTGAAATTGAATTACCCGGTGTTGCAAAAAACGACATTCAATTTAAATTGCACGAGGATAGTTTTTATATTCATGCCAAAAAAGAAGGCGTAGAGTACGCGACGTCCTATTCCATCTGCTGTCCGGTAAAAGCAGAAGCTGCAGAAGCACAATACGCTGACGGACTGTTGTCAGTCAAAGTCCCGTACAAACAACCGTTTGAAGACGCAGTGGAAGTAAAAATCAATTAAGTCAGTGAAAATTTTGAAATGGGGAGTGAAAAGCAATCTGATGTGTTCGGTTCATCGGGTTGCTTTCCTTTTATCGGATTGAGAAGGGAAATGCCAGAGAGGTAGATAGTTCAAAGAGGAATACAAAGAAAAATGCCAACGGACACTTTTTTTTGCCACGGATTAACACGTATTTTTACAGATATTTTCCTTGATTTGAAGAATTCTTTAAAATATGTGTCTATCTGTTACTGTCTGTGGCAATAAATATTATTTTTTAAAAAGTGTACAATCGCAATTATAGTCATCACAAAGTGGTTTTAAGATTTCGCCTTTTTATCCTCTCTTGGTAAGAGAGGACTAAGGTGAGTTCTTATAATAGAAAATTTTAAAATCACTTTCACATTAGTATAGAAATAACAAATTTTATTCATTTTTTATTTGAATATTAACATTTTCATTATTATATTGGAGGAGACGAAGTATGGCTATCGAGCGGAAAGGTGCAGTCACGTTTCAGGGTAAGCCGTTAACGGTTATCGGACCGGAGCTGAAGGTCGGAGATGGCGCACCGGATTTTAAAGTGTTATCCAATGATTTGAAAGAAGTAACGTTAAAAAGCAGTGCCGGAAAAGTGCGGTTGATCAGTGTCGTTCCGTCATTGGATACTGGTATTTGCGATGCGCAAACACGGCGTTTTAATAAAGAAGCAGCGAAGTTCGGCGATGATGTCGTTGTGTTGACCATCAGTGCGGATTTACCGTTCGCACAAAAGCGCTGGTGCGGCGCAGCCGGAGTGAATCAGGTCGACGTGTTATCCGATCATTTGAATATGAGTTTCGGCGATGCTTATGGTACCCACATCAAAGAACTGCGGCTGGAGCAGCGATCGATTTTTATTGTGGATAAAGATGATGTGATCCGTTACGTTCAGTACGTTCCTGAGGTGGCGCAACATCCGGATTACGATGACGCATTAGCTGCACTCAAAGAATTAACCCAATAATTCGGTTAAGTTTTGATTTAATAAATTTTAATGATCAAGCACAGTTGCCACATTGTGCTTGATCAGCTTTCTTTTTCTTCGTTTGACTGCTTTTTAAAATATGGAAAAAAGTGAAGATGAATAATTTTTTTCGATGCTTGCAAAATATATCTCTTTTAGAATACTCACCGCAGAGACGCAGAGGACGCAACGTAAAAATAAAATACGAAAAATCTCAGCGCTCTCTGCGCCTCTGCGGTTTTATTAATATTTCATTTTTATTTGGCATGATTTCAAAATTAGAGTCTAATTAAAACACGAGGAAAAAATATGGCCACACAAAATGTTTCTGATTCTTTCGGTGCCCGGGCTGGTTTTGAGACGGAAAAGGGGAATATCAACTTTTACCGTTTGTCAAAACTGGAAGAAGACGGCATCGGAAAGGTGTCTCGCTTACCTTTTTCTATTAAAATTGTCCTGGAAAATTTACTTCGAAATTGTGATGAAAAAATAGTGACCAAAGATCACGTAAATGCCGTTGCTTCCTGGTCTCCGAAAGCCACGCAGCGGTCTGAAATCCCTTACAAACCGGCTCGGGTGATCATGCAGGATTTTACCGGCGTGCCGGCAGTGGTGGATTTGGCAGCGCTACGTTCGGCAATGTCACGCGCTGGTGGTGATCCCAAAAGAATCAATCCGATCGTGCCGGTGGATTTGGTGGTTGATCATTCCGTGCAAGTCGATGAATATGGCTCGGACAAAGCGCTGGAACAGAACGCTGCATTGGAGTTTGAGCGCAACCGCGAACGCTACGAGTTTCTGCACTGGGGACAACAGGCGTTCCGCAACTTCCGTGTGGTGCCTCCGGCAAGCGGAATTGTCCATCAGGTGAATTTGGAATATCTGGCCAATGTCGTACAAACGCACAAAGAAAACGGCATGCTGACTGCATTGCCGGACACGCTCGTGGGTACGGATAGTCACACTCCAATGATAAACGGACTGGGCGTTGTCGGCTGGGGCGTCGGCGGAATCGAAGCTGAAGCTGTGATGCTGGGACAGCCGATTTACATGCTCATTCCCGAAGTTGTCGGATTCAAACTTTACGGAGAACCCAAACCCGGCGTTAACGCGACGGACATCACACTGACCGCTGTTCAGATGCTGCGGCAGCATGGTGTTGTCGGTAAATTTGTGGAATACTACGGGCCGGGGATAAGCAATATGAGTTTGCCGGATCGGGCAACATTGTCGAACATGTCCCCGGAGTACGGGGCGACGATCGGATTTTTCCCGGTGGATCGGGAAACGTTGCATTATCTCAAGCTCACCAATCGTCCTCCAGCATTAATTAATTTAATTGAAAAATACACCAAAGAGCAGGGTTTGTTCCGCACAGATGATATGCCTGAACCGGAATTCACTGAAACGCTTGAACTAAATCTGGGTGATGTCGAACCGAGCATTGCCGGACCAAAAAGACCGCACGACCGGATTTTACTCAAAGAAGCGAAAAAGGCGTTTCAAGTTACTTTGAAAGCACCGTTTGACAAGCGGGGATTTAATTTGGCGGATGACAAACTGAACGCCAAAGCGCCGGTCACCATGCACGGAAAGCAGGATGAAATGGAGCACGGTTCAGTGGTCATTGCGGCGATTACCAGTTGCACCAATACCAGCAATCCGTCGGTGCTGGTTGGCGCTGGTATTTTGGCGAAAAAGGTAGTGGAGAAAGGATTAACCGTCAAACCATTTGTGAAAACCAGTCTGGCGCCCGGTTCCAAAGTGGTGACGGATTATCTCGATGATACTGGCTTAACGCCTTATCTGGACAAACTGGGATTTCACACGGTGGGTTACGGCTGTGCCACGTGTATCGGAAACAGCGGGCCTTTGCCTGAACCGGTTTCCGAAGCCATTTCAGTCGGTGATCTGGTAGTCGCAGGTGTGTTAAGCGGGAACCGAAATTTCGAGGGCCGCATTCATCAGGAAGTCAAAGCCAACTATCTGGCATCACCGCCGCTGGTGGTGGCGTACGCGATTGCCGGAAGCATGAATGTGGATTTGACAACGGAACCGCTCGGCACTGGTAAAGACGGGCAACCAGTGTACCTGAAGGATATCTGGCCCACAGAACAGGAAATCGGCGCCATGTGCGAAAAAGCCTACAATCCGCGTTTATTCAAGAAAGAATACACCGGCATCGAGCAGAGTAATGAAACCTGGAACGCGATTCCGGCAACTGGCAGCGATATTTACGAGTGGGATCCGGAATCCACTTACATTCAGGAGCCCCCGTTTTTTGTCGATTTTCCGCCGGAAGCACCTCCCATTCAATCCATTGAAAACGCCCGGGTGCTGGTGAAAGTGGGCGACAGCATCACCACGGATCATATTTCGCCCGCCGGAGCGATTGCCAAAGAAAGTCCGGCAGGGAAATATTTGATCAGCCGGGGTGTGCAACAGAAAGATTTTAACAGCTACGGCTCCCGCCGCGGCAATGATCGCGTGATGACGCGCGGCACGTTTGCCAATATTCGGTTGAAAAATCAAATGGCGCCCGGCACTGAAGGTGGCTGGACGACCTATCTGCCGACGGATGAAGTAATGACGCTTTACGAAGCATCTCAAAAATATCAGGCAGATGAAACACCGCTCATTGTGTTGGGCGGAAAGGAATACGGATCCGGCTCCAGCCGGGACTGGGCTGCCAAAGGTACGATTTTGTTAGGCATCAGAGCCGTGCTGGCGGAAAGCTACGAGCGCATTCACCGCAGTAATCTGGTGGGTATGGGCGTGTTGCCATTGCAGTTCAAAGATAGCGACAGTGTCAAATCGCTCGGTTTGAACGGAAAAGAAAAATACACGATTCACATCGACGATGATGTTCAACCCGGACAAAAGATCAAAGTTGAAATTGAAGACGATGGGCAATCCCGAACCATTGAAGTGATCTGTCGTTTGGACACGCCTGTGGAGGTGGAATATTACCGGAATGGTGGTATTTTGCACACGGTGTTGCGGAATTTTATGAAGGGGTAAATTGCACGTCGAAAGATGAATGACTTAAATCGCATCAACATCGAAATGTGAATGTTGATGCGATTTAATTATTTCGGATAAATTTTTGCTGGAACCAATGATTTTAAAAATAAGCTTCAAAATTCATTTCACCGTTCCACGAGATAACTGAATCAGGACAATCCCCACAACGATCGCTATCAGTCCGATGGCGATTTTGGGATCGATTTTTTGCGTGCCGCGGATGAGTCCCATCACGGTGCCGGCGATCGGTGAGAAGGCAAAGGCAATCGCCAGGGTGACGCCCAGATTTTGGGACGTTGATAGCGCCGCGTAAAAACTCCACATGCCGAAACTACCGCCAATGATTCCTCCTCCGATGATGATCATCAGCCAGGCTTTGGTGTTCGCTGGATCGCCGATTGTCTTCCAGGTGGGAATGGAAATGAGTCCTAAAATGATCAGCGCGACACAGGTTCGCAATGTAATACCGGCGATGGCGGGCATTTTCATTGACTGTAAACCCAACTTTTCAAAATAGCCGCCAATGCCCCAAAATGTTCCGGCTAAAATCGCATATAGCAAATAAACTCGCATTCGTGTTTTCCTCCAAAGTTTGTTCCAAATCAACAGCAGTTCGGAATTCATCCGTCAGGATTTTATTTAATTTTTCAGAATAGTGGTTTCCTTTGATCAAAGTTTTGAATTGCCAAAATATACTGAACTTCAATCAAAATATCAATGTTCTTTTCAGCCAAAAAAGAGTTTGATTTTGTCGAATAATTTTCTAATTTATCAGAATACAATTTGACAGTATTCGTTTAAAATTTTTAAAAAGGAAACCGAAATGAAAGTTGACTTAAATTGTAAAGTTGCTTGCTTGGTCTTTTTGATCGGGCTGCTTATCATTACTTCTTTGGGCAGAGCAGATGACCATTTTGAAGCTGAAATTCGAAAACTGGAAAAATCCATCGGTGGCAGAATGGGTGTGATGGCGAAAAATCTGAACACCGGTGAAGTGCTCCAATACCGGGCGGACGAGAAGTTCCCCAGTGCCAGTGTCATCAAAGTGCCGGTGATGGTGGAATATTTTTATCAGGTGAATGAAGGAAAATTAAAGCCAACACAAAAAGTGGTTTTGGCAGACTCCAACAAATGGGGTGGCTCGGGCCTGTTCCAATATTTTTCCGAAACGACGTACCAGCAAATCATTGATGCGGTGATGATGATGATCACTATTTCCGACAACACGGCGACTAACATGGTGATCGACGCGCTGGGTGAAACACACCGGGCGAAATTGAATGCTGTGAACAACCGCATGCAAGCACTGGGTTTAAAAAGTACGCGGTTGCTCAACAAACTCATGTCCTGGGAAACAAAAACCGATTCTCCGGAATCGATTATTTACGGCGTCGGCGTGACAACTCCGGCGGATATGGTGCTGTTGTTTGAGAAAATGGCGCGCGGGGAATTGGTCGATTCTACTGCCAGCGCGGCAATGATCGACATTCTGGAAAAGCAGCAGTACAATGATTTGATCCCGAGATTCCTGCCCTTTGAAACGACACCGGAGCTGACTGTGGCGCACAAAACCGGCAGCGTCACCGGCGTGCAAAATGATGCCGGACTGGTATTTTCGTCTGAAGCTGATTTTGCTATCGCGATATTTACGGATCAGGCGATGGATCGGCGAGACAGTTACGAAAACGATACTGTGATTGCCGTGGCAAAAGCTGCCCGGCTGGTCTGGAATCACTTCACCGGAGACAGCGGTTTCGAGCGTCCTTTTGTGACCCGTGTGAACTGGAATTCCTTTCCAAGCGGTGAATGGACAAAAATTGCTTTGGAAAATTCGCCGTATCCGCACTCATCGCGAAAAGACGGACATCAGTACAAAGATAAATATTATCCGGTTGATCCGCATTATTCGGACAGCAGCGCTGTGATTGTGACTCCCGACGGATTTTATGAAACGGCGTCCGGGGTAAATCTGATCGTCCACTTTCACGGCTGGAACAATGATGTTTTGAAGGTGCTGGAAAAGTTCAACATGGCCCAGCAGTTGATCGATTCCAAAAAGAACGCGGTGTTGGTGCTGGTACAGGGACCTTACCGGGCTTCGGATTCTGGCGGTGGCAAGATGGAAGATGAAAGCGGATTGAAAAAATTGGTCAATGAAATACTTGAAGTTTTAAAATCTGAAAACAGAATCGAAAACGCCGAATTAAACAAACTCATTATCACTGCCCACAGCGGCGGCTATCGTCCGGCAATATTAGCTGTGGCAAATGGCGGATTGCAGGATAAAATAAAGGAGGTCAATCTGTTCGATGCCTTTTATGCGCTCACTGAAGAACTAATCCCATGGCTGAAATCATATCCCAATGCGAAACTGCGCAGTATTTACACCGAACATTTAGCGCCGGAACACGAAGAATTTATTCGTTTGTTGGAAGCTCAAGAATTGGCATTTTCGGACAAGTTCAATTCCCAATCACGAATTGTCCTGACGCCGACAGACGTCGGACACAGTGAGGTCATCGAAGGGACTTTTTTGAAATGGCTCAGTGGAAGCGGTTTGAAGAATCGGAAAAAGTGAAATGGTCAATAGTGAATTGTAAACATTAGTCGGAAAATAGAGATGAATTTAGCACCACAGGAAGTG
>CAYYMH010000022.1:8892-62807 GCA_964472785.1 uncultured Cytophagia bacterium
GTGAATTGTAAACATTAGTCGGAAAATAGAGATGAATTTAGCACCACAGGAAGTGTTTTAAAATGTCTTAAGATAAACCCGCTTTCTTTTGTGCTGTCTGGAGTCATAATATTCCCAGAGATCCTGGACTTTTTTGTTATCCTCCAATTCGCTGTTTGATTCCGCTGAAATGATGTTGTTTTTGATAGCGAGTTTGGTCATCTCTGACATGAGGATGGCGGTGACACCTTTGTTTTGATATTTGGGCAAAATCCCGATCAGATACAAATCCAAATGTTTCGGTTTTTTCAGTGCGTTCAAAATGTGAAGAAACCCAAACGGGAACAACCGTCCCCTCGCCTTTTGAAACGCCCGGGAAAGTGAAGGCATGGTCACCTGAAAGCCGACAACCTCTTCCTGTTGATTTAAAACAATGGTTACATATTCCGGAGCGATAAAGGAGAAGTATTTTTGAACATAGAGATCCATCAATTTTTCGGAATAGTCCACTGATGCGAACAAATCTCGATAGGTCTCGTTGATCACATGAAAAATTTGTTTCCCGTAAGACAGCAATTCTTTTTTGGATTTCGCTTTGAAAATTTTCAGTTTATTTCGTTTTAGAACGATCTCTGCCAATCGCTCCAACTTTTCCGGCACTTGATCCGGTACCATCACTTCGAATTCGAGATAATCTACCTCTTTGGAATACCCGTGATTTTCGAGATGCTGTGGATAATAATCATAATTGTAAGTAGAGGCGATGGTTGGCAATTCGCTGAATCCTTCCACCAACATGCCCTGATGGTCAAAATTTGTAAAACCCACCGGACCGTGTACGCCTTGCAGATCGTTTGAGCGCGCCCATGCTTCTATCGTTTTAAGCAACTCCTGCGAAACCTCTTTATCATCGATAAAATCAAGCCTGCTGAAACCGGCATATTTCTGCCCCCATTTTTCAACAAATTTATGGTTGATGATACCTGCGACTCGTCCGACTACTTTTCTGCCTTGACAAGCAAGCCAGTATTGGGCGTCGCAATACTCAAATGCTGGATTCTTCTCGTGTGTCAATGTATCAATTTCACTCTTTATCAAAGGAGGAATCCAGTACTCACTTTTACTGTAAAGCCGGTACGGAAAGCGAACGAATGCTTTGAATTCTCGAGGTGTTTGGACTTGTTTAATTTGTGTTTTCATCTTTTATTTATGGATTTGATAAAAACGCAAAGACGCAGAGAGCGCAAAGATGCATTGAATTTTATTTTTACTTTGCGTCCTTCGCGACTTTGCGGTGAATCAATAAAACTAAAGCCCATAATTCTTTCGCACCAGATATTCAACCGCTCGGTCCGGCAGGAACCTTTTCATAAAAACCATCAGCGGCCCCATACCGCCGACTGTGTAACACGGCTTGGGATTTTTTTTGTTGAGAATTTTCAAAACTTTTTTTGCAACAACTGCCGGTGGACGTGCATTTGCCATACTTTCTTCCCGTGCTGCCATCATTTTTGATAAATCACGCTCGTATCGTGAATTTTTAGGAATCAAGATTTCCGGGTCGATAGTTGTTCGAATGTCGTTGGGTTCAATAAGTACAGCCTTCACACCGTATTTTTTTACTTCATTTCTCAATACCTGCGTCAATCCGCTCAATGCGAATTTCGAGGCGACATACGCAGACTGGAACGGCACGGCGAATTTTCCTGCCATGGAACCGATGTTAATTATATAACCGCTTTTATTTTTGATCATTCCGGGCAGAAAACCCTGGGTGAGTGAAATAATACCGAACAGATTGACCTGAAAAAGCTGCTTAATATTTTCCACTGTTGCATCTTCAACAGCGCCGATGGCGCTCATGCCGGCATTATTAATCAGCACATCAATACTGCCAATTTGCTGAACACAAGCCTGAATCGATTTATCATCCAGTAGGTCGAGAACGATATATTCGACACCGTTGATTTTGTTCTCGATTGCTGCCACATTTCGCGCGGTGCCAATAACTGTGTAACCGTTGTTGACGAGCTCGGTGCTAATTGCTCGTCCGATACCTTTTGATGCGCCTGTGATGAGTACTCTTTTTTTATTCATTTTGAATTTTTGACTTTATTCCATTTTTGTCGTTTCAGGTTCAAGTTTCATATCATCCCGGACTTGTTTGAAGGCCTTAATCGTCTCGTTGATTTCCTCGTCCGTGTGCGAAGCTGTGGGGATCATCCGGAACAAGATGATACCTTTCGGCACCACCGGATACATCACACCGGTGATGAAAATGCCCATCGCGCGCAACCGCTGGATTATTTCCATTCCCATTTTCAGATCACCAGCAGGTACATAAACCGGCGTAATTGGTGACGGCACATCACCCACCTGAAAACCCAAATTCCGGAGGCCGGTTTTGAGCTTGTTCGAATTATCCCACATACGCTGCCGTCTTTCGGAATCGTGCTTGATTTTTTTCAGCGTTTCGAACAGCACTTCGACATAGATCATGGGCAAACTTTTGGCAAAAACCTGGGTGCGGGCATTGTAGCGAATCCATTCCACGACCTCTTTTTTTGAAGCAGACACGCCACCGATGGCAGCGAAGGCTTTGGCAAAAGTACCGAAATAGATGTCGAGTTGATCCTGAACACCATAATAAGCAGCCGTGCCCTGGCCGGTTTTTCCCATGACACCGAAACCGTGCGCGTCATCTACATAAAGGCGGGCGTTGTATTTTTCTTTGAGCTCACAAATCGCCGGCAGATCAGACAAATCACCCCGCATGCCGAAAACGCCTTCGGTCACAATCAGGATGCCACCTTTTCGGTTTTGGTTGGCACGCTTGAGATGTTTTTCCAGATAATCCATGTCATTGTGTTTGAAGATACGGAATTTTGCCGTGGACATGAGCACGCCATCCACCATCGAGGCATGAGACAGTTTGTCAATCAGAATCAAGTCATTGGTATCGGTCAGGGACGCGATGGTACCGAGTACGCCCAGATAGCCGTAATTGAATAGAATAGCAGACTCCTTTTCCAGAAAATCTGCCAGTGCCTGTTCCAGTTCGATATGGCGTTTGGTGTTACCAGTCATCATGCGCGAACCCATGGGCGCGCTGGTGCTGTATTTTTTTGCCATCTCAACTGCCAGCGCTTTTAAGTCCTCGTTTTCCGCCAATCCGAGATAATTATTAATCGACCATTGAATCACCGGCTTGCCATCAAAAAGCATGCGCGTACCCGGAGTCGGCTCCAGAATCGGCTGCGTAAAAAAATGATCGTTTTTCAATCTGAACGGTCCGAAATAACCGCCGTCGGAGTAACATTTTTGAAAAATATCCATACATTACCTTTCAAATTCAGTTCAAAATCCGGTTTCAGTTTCCAGTTACAAATACAAAAGCCTCCGCATTTATTCACGGAGGCTCAATAAATCGTTTAATAAATTTTCAATTTTAGAAAGAGCAAGTCCTGCCTGGTAATCAGTCATATGTTTAAATCGTGTTTGCCAATAAATCGGTTGATATTTTTACCGCTTTTGGTGATGTGGGCGATACTGGACTCGAACCAGTGACCTCCGGTATGTGAGACCGGCACTCTAACCACCTGAGCTAATCGCCCGCGCTTCTGAAAAGAAATATATAAAAAAAGATTTTGAAAGTCAATAGAAATTTGTGTTACTGAATATAAACCCCAACGCGGCGAAGCTGAAAAAAAATTTTAACCACCAAGTACACAAAGAATTCACAAAGTTCACCAAGAAAAAAAATTATTTTAAATTGTATTATCCACTATTTATTTCGTATCATATTTTTTTTCTTCTTTGAGTTCTTTGTACCTCCTAAGCGGGCTTTGTGGTAAAAATTTAGGATAATAGAGTTAATTTTTAGTCTCGAAATCTCCTCCGCCGTAACAAACTCAATATCCGCCAACCCTTTGCCGGTTTCATCGGTAACTCGAAAATAATAACCCCACAGGCTGATCCGGTTACAGACTTTGATGAGGATTTTGTTCAAGTTCGGCTACAGGGTAACGTTAAAAATATCGTCATCAAAATTATTCGAAACAGGTTTCTCACGGTAACTTCTTGGATTGATATCACACGATTTTCGCTGAAATCATCTTATTTTAAACACGAATCAACTCTATGCTTGACTTTTTGAATTTATCTACTTATCTTAATAACAGGCATCTAAATTTTCATTCTCCATGATTCGTTCACAATTACAAGCTCCCGAATACGTAATGATTGCGCGTATTTTAATTTGAAATGAATTCTGTTTTAATTTTACAAAGTACTTCAATTTTTAAATGGGCTAACTTATTGATTTAATTAATAATTATATGCTGCCTGTAAAATCAGGTACAATTGTTGAATAAATTCAAAGTTTGTTTGCATTAATGGAGAAAAGCATGATCTCAGATGATGTTTACGATCAATACCTTTCCTTTCTCCTCTCGGGTAATCGGAATAACTGCACCAACATTGTTCAGGAATTGTTAGCACGCGACGTTGAATTGAAAGCGCTGTACACCCGGCTTTTTCAGCGTGCGCTTTACAAAATCGGCGAACTCTGGGAAATGAACAAAATCTCGGTTGCTGTGGAGCACATGGCGACCTCGATTACCGAGAGCCTGATCACGATGATTTATCCGCAAATCTTTTCGGCTGAGCATATTGATAAAAGGGCGATCATCTCCTGCGTGGCAAATGAATACCACCAGGTTGGCGCTCGAATGGTAGCAGATATTTTTGAGCTGAATCGCTGGGACGGCTATTTTTTAGGATCCAATACGCCGCTTAACGATTTGATGAAAATGATCGATGAAAAAAAGCCGGACATTGTGGGATTGTCGCTGGCTATCTATTTTAATATGCCGAGTTTGCTCAGTATTCTTGAAAAGCTGAAAACGAATTATCCCCAGTTAGATATTTTTGTTGGCGGCCAGGCATTTCAGTGGGGTGGCGCTGATACAATTAAAAAGTTCAAAAATGTTGAATACATCCCCTCGCTTGATAAACTGGAAAGATTAATTTCGGATTAACCGAATGGAAAAATTATTCCCAAATAAAATCTTTCAATCCTATCTGCAAAACTATGCGTCAATGTTTTTTTTCCGGCTGAGCAATAGCGGAGAGATACTTAATGCAAATAAATTTGCTCATCAGTTGATTGGAAAAAATATCGTCGGCAAAAATTTTTCTGATTTCATTTTCTCACCGCCATCGTTGAATAAATTAGCAAAATCTGCTGATCAAGAGCATCTACTAAATATCACCACGCGAACAGGGTTGCCGCAGACGTATTATTTCCACTTTTATAACCACGATGACAAGATTCTTGCATTTGGCGGAGCAAATTTGGATGAGGTTGAAAATCTGCGCCAACAGCTACTCAGCGCAAACAGTGAACTGACAAATCTGACTCGTGAATTGCACAAAGCGAACGCGGAGTTGGAAAAATTAAATCAATTAAAGAACCAATTTTTAGGCATGGCAGCGCATGATTTAAGGAAACCGGTGGGGGCGATTTTGAATTTCAGTGAGTTTCTGATTGATGAGGCAGCGGATAAATTAACAGATGAACACAAACAGTTTTTGTCAATCATAAATTCATCCAGCGAATTTATGGCGAAAATTATCAATGACTTTCTTGATGTTGCGATGATCGAATCGGGAAAATTCGAAATCGAAAAACAAGCCAGTGATCTGCTGATTTTATTGGAGAAAAGTTTAAAGGTAAACGAAGTTCACGCGAAAAAGAAGCAGATTGACCTTCAATTCCAGATTGAAAATCAGCTACCGGAAATTTCCATCGATCCCTCAAAGATTGAACAAATTTTCAATAATATTGTTTCCAACGCAATCGAACATTCGGAAGAAGGCGCTACAGTTAATATCAAAATTAAAAAAGACGATAACACCGTCATTGTCTCGATAAAAGATCAGGGGGATGGCATCCCCAAAGAGACGCTTTCCCAAATGTTTAAGCCATTCGGCAAGGCAGGAACAAAAAAAACAGGCGGCGAGAAAAGTCATGGTTTGGGTTTGGCGATTGCCCAAAAAATAGTTGAGGCGCATGGCGGAAAAATTTGGGTGGAAAGTAAATTGGGAATCGGTTCGACATTTTATTTTTCATTACCGATTGAATAAAAGATTCTGGAGGAGAGAAATAATGACAAAAGAAGATTTATTAAAAACAGCGAAAAAACTCGAGCAACCCCAAAATGAATGCGCGTGGGAATATACCGAAAAAAGAGACGCCTTAGCCGCGGCGGTAATCGATGTGATGCGGGAAAGACCGGATTTAATAAAGTTAATTGGTGAAGGCAACCAAAGCATGATGGAAGATAACGCGCGTAACATGGCGCGTTTCATGGAGTCTGTGTTTGTGGAGTATAATCCCCAAATGTTAGTGGAAACTGTGCTTTGGGTGTTTCGCGCTTACCGTTCTCATGGGTTCAACCTGTCGTTTTGGCCGGCTCATCTGGATGTTTGGATTGAAGTGATTCGAAAAGACTTGAGTGAAGATACCTTTAACGCACTTTATCCGTTTTTTAATTGGATTCAAATTAATATCCCGGCATTCGTTTCTCTGACTGATGATCTTGTTGAGAAAAATTAAGCACGGGAGGAGACAAAATGTCAAAAAAAATCAGCGTACTTGTGGTGGATGACGATCCGTCTATTTTGCTGGCAACTTCTCGCGTTGTCAGTCAGGAAGGTTATGATGTTTTCAAAGCGGCTACCGGCGCTGAATGTATGCGATTAGTAAAAAAAGAAAAGCCTGATTTAGTATTGCTGGATGTAAACTTGCCAGATGCTGATGGATTCGATTTATGCAAACAAATAAAATCCATTGCTGATCTGAAATCTACACTTGTCGTTCACATTTCAGGGACTAAAACCGAGACACATGATAAAATCGATGGATTAACCACGGGAGCTGACGGCTACCTCACCCATCCGATTTCCAATGCAGAATTACGCGCCTGGGTCAATGCCTACGCCCGGATTATTCAAACTGAAAAAGAATTAAAACGGCTTATGAAAGAAAAGGAAATTTTGATCAAAGAAGTTCACCACCGGGTTAAAAATAACTTCATGATTGTATCCGGACTGCTCAACCTGCAAGCACATAAAATAGATGACGAAAAAACCAAAACGATATTTAATGAAAGCAGAGACCGCATTAATACGATGGCGATGATCCATAAGCAGCTCTACAATTCCGAAAACCTTGCCGAAGTCTGTTTTTCTGATTATATCGAAAATCTCGTGACAAATCTTTACCAATCCTATGTTGAAAACACAGAAAACGTCAATTTAAAGCTGCAATTGGAAGATGTCCCTATCGAACTGGATAAAGCCATTACCTGTGGGCTGATTATTAGTGAATTAGTCACCAATACATTCAAGTATGCATTTACAAAATCGGAGTCTGGGAAAGGGGAAGTTCTGGTCAGTTTAAAAAAAATCAATAAAAACCAGTTGGAAATTTTGGTTCAAGATAATGGACCGGGAATGCCAGAGGAATTCGACATCCAAAAATCCGATTCGTTGGGATTAAAATTAGTGAACATGCTCGGAAAAAACCAACTTGGCGGCGAATTAAAAATAAAATCAGATGATAACGGAACGACATTCCAACTTATCATTCCGTTATAAAAAAAGAGGAAACCATGGAGCAAAAGAAAAAGATTCTTGTTGTTGATGACGATCCTGATATTCTATTAGCAACTTCACGGATTGTAAAATCAGCGGGCTATGATGTTTTTGAGGCGGATAACGGTAAAGCCTGTATTGATCTTGCTAAAAAACAGCTACCTGATTTGATCCTGTTGGATGTTGTTTTACCGGACATCGACGGCTTTCAGGTTTGTGAGAAAATAAAGAAGATCAATGAATTAAAAAATACTTTTATTATTCTTATCTCCGGCAAGCGCATCTCACCTGAAGAACAAGCGAAAGGTTTGAAGTTGGGCGCCGATGGCTATATTACGCGACCCTTTCACAGTAAAGAATTCATCGCCCGCATCGAAGCCATACTTCGGATCCATGATGTTGAAAAACTACTACGCGAAAGCAAGCAATGGTTGAAGACAACGCTTCAAAGTATCGGCGATGCTGTCGTTGTAACAGACGAAAATGGTAAAATAAAATCGATAAACACGGTTGCGGAAAAAATTACCGGTTGGCATGAGGAAGAAGTAATCGGATTCGCTTTTGGGGAAGTTTTTAAAATAATCGATGAAAAAACGGAAAAACCGATTGAAAGTCCAGTAAAGCAGGTTTTGGAAAAAGGAGTGACTGTAGGCTTGGCCGATTCATCGTTATTAATTCGCAAAGACAAAGCTGCAGTTCCAATTGCAGATAGTGCCGCTTCCATAAAAGATGAAACTGGGAAAGTCATTGGAACAGTGGTTGTTTTTCGGGACACGAGTGAAAAAAGAAAACAGAAAAAGAAGTTAGTTTCCGCACTCAAAGACTGGGAAAATATGTTTCAAGCGATTGCCCATCCGACGCTCATATTGAATCCTGACCATACCATTGTTGCTGCAAATAATGCCACACTGCGAGCCGTGGGCTTGACAGAAAAAGAGATTATCGGTAGGCGCTGTTGTGAACTATTTCATAACAACAGGAAAACACCACCTGATTGTTGTCCCATGGAAACGTTGATCAAGAACGGACACGTCGAAACGATTGAGATGGAGATGGAGGCGCTGAATGGTGTGTTTTTGGTTTCGTGTACACCGGTTTTGGATGAAAATGGCAGGCTGGACAAAGTGATTCACATCGCGACTGAAATTACAGACAGAAAAATGGCAGAGGATAAATTAGCGTTAGCATCGCTGGAATGGCGCACTACCTTTGATGCGATTTCCGATGTCATTTCACTAATGGATTTGGAAGGCAATATTCTGCGCTGTAACAAGGCGATGACAAAATTTGCAGAAAAACCGTTTAAGCAACTAATCGGTAAAAAATGTCAGGAAATTATCTGCGGAAAAAGTAAGTATCCCGGTAACTGTCCGTTTCAAAGAGCGAAAAAGTCTCTCAAAAGAGAAAGCATACAATTTTCGAAAAATGATCGATGGTATCAAGTAACAGTTGATCCCCAATTAAATGAAAGCAACGCACACGTTGGATTCGTACACATTATTTCGGATATTACTGACCGCATACAGGCAGAATCGGAAAAGGAGGCTGCGCTCGAAAAGTTGATTGAGAGTGAAGACCGGCTATCAAAAACCATGCTCGCAGCCAATGACGGTATGTGGGACTGGGATTTAAAAAAAAACGAAGTATATTTTGATCCCCGCTATTATAAAATGGCAGGCTATGAGGTGGATGAGTTTCCACGCCGGTTGGAGGAATTTCAGAAACGGGTTCATCCGGATAATATCGATCATGTGATGGATCAGGCGAACAAACATTTGCAAGGTGAAATTGACCGGTTTGTGGTGGAGTTTCAGTTCAAGAAAAAGGATGGCAACTGGCTCTGGATTTTGGGAAAAGGTGTTATTGTGGAACGCGCCGAAGACGGCACACCATTACGCTTTGTGGGCACGCATAGTGACATCAGCGACCGGAAACAAGCCGAAATAAAACTCCAGAAAAGTGAACAATTTTTACAGGATGTGTTCGAGGCGATTCAAGACGGTATAAGCGTTTTGGATACTGACTTAAACGTTATCAAGGCGAACGCCTGGATGGAGAACACATACAAAGATCAAATGCCTCTCGAAGGTAAAAAATGTTACCACGTTTACCAGCAACGTAAAACACCGTGCCCCTGGTGTCCGACGTTTAAGACGATTGATACAGGTGAAAGTCACACTGAAATTGTCCCCTATCCGTCGGAAAAAGACCCGATCGGTTGGATCGAATTATCAACATTTCCGATTAAAGACGAGCAAAATCGAGTCACCAGTATTATTGAATACGTCAAAGATATTACAGATCGAAAAAAAGCCGAGCAGGCGCTTCGCGACAGCGAGGCTAGAAATCTGGCAATCCTGAATGCGCTGCCTGACCTGATGTTTGTGCAGGATCGGGAGGGGACATATCTCGACTATCACACCACCAATCCGGAAGCACTTTTTATTGAACCGGAAACATTTCTGGGCAAAAAAACGCACGATATTTTTCCGGAAGAGTTTGCATCCGTTCTGATGAATTTAGTACAAAGAACCGTTAAAACCGGTAAAATGCAGATTCACGAATACCAGTTATCCATCGAAGAAGAAGTCAGACACTTTGAAGCGCGCATCGTTCCCTATGGCGAAGATAAAGTCATGTCTATTATTCGGGATTATACCGATCAGAAATTAGCCGAGCAGGCGCATATCGAAACGGAGCTAAAGTATCGTTCGTTAATCGAAAATTCAAATGATGCGATCTATCTATTGTATAATCGAAAATTTGAGATCATCAACAAGAAATTTGAACAGATGTTTGGTTATACCTTAAAGGATGTAAATAAACCTGATTTTGACTTTATCAATTTAGTAGCTCCTGAAAGTAGAAAGTTGATTGAAAATCGACTTAAACGATCGAGTAAAGGTGAGAAGTTAGACCCGAAATATGAATTTACTGCTATTGCAAAAGATGGCAGGATATTGGAAGTTGAGGCTTCTGTAACTTATATTGACTATAAAGACGGTAAAGCAACCCAGGGAATTATACGCGACATTACGGAACGCAAGCGGGCGGTAAAAGCGTTGAAAGAAAATGAAGAAAAGCTCCGTAACATTGTGGAGCATAGTACCAATCTTTTCTATTCCCATACTCCAGAGCATGAACTAACCTATCTCAGTCCGCAAAGCCGGGAGTTTCTCCAATGCGAGCCCGAGGAAGCAATGGTTAAGTGGACCGAATTTGCAACTGATAATCCTGTCAATGAAGAAGGAATCAAACTAACCGAAAAAGCGGTTAAAACAGGGAAGAGGCAAAAGACGTTCGATTTGGAATTAGTTGGTAAAAAGGGAAAGAAAATATGGGTTGAAGTTCGAGAAGCTCCGGTCATCAGAAACGGAGAGACAGTGGCAATTGTTGGTTCTTTGACTGATATTACCGATCGAAAACGAGCCGGAGAACAGATTCAGCGAGATTTGAAGGAAAAAACAATCCTGTTAAGCGAAATCCATCACCGGGTGAAAAATAGTCTTCAGGTTGTAGCCAGTTTGCTGCACTTGCAATCAAAAAAAATTACCGACAAATCCGTTCTCGAAATGTTTAAACAAAGTCGTAGCCGGATTAACATGATGGCGTCAGTTTATGAGAGGTTATATCGCACCAAAAGTTTTGCCAATATTAATTTTAAAGCATATTTGGAGGATGTACTGAAGCGGATGCATCAGTTATCCGGAATGAGTCATCGTATTAGTTTAAAGCTTTATGTTAAAGATGTTGAACTGGGATTGGATGACGCGATACCGATCGCCCTTATATTAAATGAACTTTTTACTAATTCAATGAAATATGCTTTTCCCACAGGTAGAAAAGGCGCGATTGAAATCAGTTTTTCTCAGTTGGAAGATGCAACCTATCAACTCATATATAAAGATAATGGAGTTGGTTTGCCCGATCAAGTTTACTTCAACACGACCGAATCATTAGGGCTTCATTTGGTAAAATTACTCGCTGAACAAATTCATGGCGATGCGACTATCGAACAAAATGAATGGACGACGTTCAAGATTATATTTAAGGGCTACGATCATAAAGGGAAATAAGAATTTTATCGCTGATCATGTTTGGATAATTTTTTTTATTTTCCCGGTGTCTTCTTGAAATTGCGGCTGAACAGATACAAGTTAAAAAAAACGCAACAGCAATTGTTGTCATGCTTAGAAAAAAATATCTTCTAAAATAGGTCATGGCTGAATGATTTGGAATGATAATTGTAACATTTTAAGTGTTAGAAAATAGAGCGATGATGAAACTCTTGAAAGTGATTATAAAAATATCACTGTGACCTATTTAAATTAGGCTTGTTTGCAAAGTTAATCAACATCGCTTCAAAAATAATAAGATTAAACATTGAAGAATAAGTGGTGTATTTTTTACCATGTGATGTATAATTTATTTTCAATTTGAAATTTCATTTTGAAATGTGAGGGTTTCAAAATGAAATAATAAGAGGGGAATTTTATTAAAAACATCAGAATTTGGGAGGACAAAATAATGAGTGCAATTGGAACAGCAGAAAAATTAGAAGATTTGGATTTGTTGATTGTTGAAAATCGACAGCCGATTAAATCAATGCGTAGATGCGAAAAAAATCAAATCAGAAAAATGCTCTGTTCAATCGGATTTGAAAGAAAGGAATTAAAGAAATTTACGGTGACCAGACTGGTGCCCCGACTGATAGATTGAAAAACAACAGTTCTTAAATAAATCCCCTGAAATTTAGATCCTCCTTTTTTGATATTTTGTTGAAGGTTAAAATTACTGTGACAGAGTGAAAGGGAAGCAGTAAAAATGAAAAAACCCCGGTGAGAAAAGCCGGGGTTTTTTTTGTCAATGCTGGTCTAACTTATATTTTCACAACATTTTTTGCTTGCAGACCTTTAGGACTTTCTTCGATTTCGAATTCGACTTCCTGGCCTTCTTCAAGTGATTTGTATCCGTCACCTTGAATGGCTTTGTAATGAACAAATATGTCATCACCTTCTTCTCTTGAGATGAAGCCGAAGCCCTTAGAACTGTTAAACCATTTGACTGTTCCTTTTTCCATTGAATCAACCCTTAATTAAAAAAACTGTGTTACGTACATCTTTGTTCTCAACCCACCTAAAACCAGCGAGCAATGAATTTTCATCCCTCACTTTAAATCTTTGGTAATGATAAAAATGCTTCGTAAAGCTTTACCACAGAAAACGATAGAGCAAGGCAGAAAACCTGTGTACAATGAATTAACCGTGGCAATTTACAATAATTTAAAATAAAATGCAAGTAATTTTTCTGATTTATTAAAATTAATTTTCGAATTTTAGAAATGATGAATTTTAAATCCAACTCGCTCACTACCGATAATCAGTAAAAACAGGATGGTTTACACTTTTTGAAACGATGACTCAAAGACTTCGCTCATTAACTCATTTTTTTTAAATAAACCCGGTATTTCGATCGGATTCGCATAGCAATACAGACATCCGTGCACACATGCCGAATACCAGCCAATATCCCAGCTTTCCGTGCAACCGCACAATTTACGCTGACCTTTAGCTCTTTTCGTCGAACAGCTTTTACCAAACGGATGTAGTTCATTGAATAAATGTCCGTCAATACATCGCGAACGAGACATTTGCGGGACACAACAACCTTGTAAATTGAGATGATACTCATCGACGATGGCTTGTAGATAGTTAAGATCGGTTTGCCATTGCTGTTGATTTTGCTGAACAATCTGAATGCCGTTTTTGCCAAGTCGGTTGACTACTTTTTTGTAAGCAGCCATCCAACTGATTGAAACCTCACTGATGCCGGCTTTTTGAATTTCAGGAGCGATACGTTCAAACCAATTTAAGTTGGTAAATTCGTCCCCATTTTTAAACCGAAAATGGACAATTGGATCAAACCGGAATCGAATCCGTCGCGGTGATTTTACCAATTCAACGAGTGCTGGCAGTTTTTCTAAAGCGATTAACGGCGATTCAATCCGTGGCTCTAAAAATGTTGCCCCCATGCCGGTTACTGTGTAATGAATGAATAATTGGTCATACTGTTTTACTTTTTCATAAAGAGGCTGATACTCAAATAAATTCGTTGCATTTTTTGTCCAAATAACCAGCGTATGAACACGTTCGGGCGGACATTTCTGATTGAGGATGTCAACAAATTGATCCGGGTTGGTTCCGACCATGTCGATTCTGCGGCTGGCAGAGATGACTTTCTTTTGATCTTTATTCATTCAACCTAAAAATGTGTATTGATCGCATTAATTCCAAAACTCCCAACGTAACCCGTAATGAAACGTTCTGCCGTTCATTGGGTAGCCATAAATAATTTCATAGTCATTATCGAAAATATTTTCAAGCATCAAAAAAATACTCAAATTGCCAAAATTCAACTTAGCTTGTGCAGTTAACACGAAAGCAGATGGTAAAGTTTTATAGTCAGAGGAATACTGATAGGCTTTTTCAACGATGTTTGTTCTCTCGCCAATGTAGCTCCAATCCAGTCGAAACTCGGTTTTCAAACCATCTTGGAAATAGCTGTTTTTATAGCGGAAAAAACCGTTGAATTGAAAATCAGGTTGATCGAAGAGGCTTTGATTATCCAAATAAATGACGGATGATGAATATAAAAGATGTGAAGAGATTTTCATGTTGAGTCGCAGGTCAAATCCGTAAAATTGAAGCCCATCGGCATTTTGAAACGAATAGGTTGTCGAATCGACCTGATGAAACCGGATAATGTTGTCGATGTTTTTTTGATAAAAATAGCCGCCGATATTCAATCTTTCCAAAAGCTGATTTTCCAGTCCGATAATGAGTTTTTTGTGTGTCTCAGTTATTAGTTCCTGATTGCCGAGTTGATTTGTTCTTGAATAAAGTTCAAAATATGTAGGGAAGCGATTATTTTGTCTCATTGCGGCGGTTAATTTTGAGTTTTTGAACAGGTAGAAATAACCGCTGATGCCCCCGCTAAACGTTGGAGACTGGCTTTCCCGGATGTTTATGCTGCTCAAAATTCTAAAGCCAACTTTCTTCTCCCAGTTCCATTCATTCCCCAACCGAACCGAACCAAAAGAATTCTTTCGGATTCCCACGATATCGGTACTTATCCAGTCGTGTTCAAAAGTTGTCCCCAAATAAAAGTTTTGTCCCCAAATTTGATGCTGGAATTCGGTGTTGAAGCCGGTATAATAACAATTATTTTTCAATTTTAAATTGTTTTCGGAATCTTTGTGCTGAAAAAATAATGTGCTGTAATACAAATTGATCAAGACATTTTCATTCGCCGAATTGAGGACGCTTCCATGAATATTCAAAGTATGATCCTGACGAAGATCTTTTCTTACTGCTTGGGGTGTCAGGTATTCATCGTTTTGGTTTTTTTGACCGGGAGTGAGACGGCGAATGTTATTGTGCAAAATCGAATAATTCACTCGCCAGTTAGCTGAATGGTGGTATTGAATTTTGGCGCGTAAATTTTGATGATCATATTTGTAAACACCATCGTCTCCGCCATAAGACCGTAAAGCGCCGCCAACTAATATTTCTGTTTTGCCGGATACAGGCTGCCCAAATACAAAATCGACATCACTGTATCCGGACGCTTTATGATGATAGATTTGCGAATAGGGGATATTGTCATTATAGGTTTCGGTCTCATAAGACAGAATTTCGGCGTGCTGAGTGTGTTCGATGCTGGAGAGAGAATGATGAACAGAAATCTGGTGAATGAAACCGATTGGCAAAAAGGTGACGTCAGCATCGCCGTAAATCGGATTGTAGAAACGGCGGTTATCGAGAAAAAGTGCTGTTTGTTTGGAATTTGCACCGTGTCGTGTAAATTTCAGCAATTGACCAGCATTACCCGGATCAAGCCAAAAGACACCGGGTAAATGATAGCTTAAATCTCGGCTATCTTCATAAAGAATATTATTGATTTGTTCCCGCTCAATTTTATATGGCGTCCGCCATGCTATATTAGCAATGCTGTCCTTTGGCACAGGAGCTCGCGGTAAGTCATCTTTGGAAATGATAACCGTGTCTATTTGAACTTTGACCGTGTCCTGGGGAGTCGTCTGTTTTTTTTCTTGATGTTGAGCGGGTGCATTCGAATTAAAAAACAGAAACAGGAAGAGAACAATACAAAAATGTTTATTTGAGCAGTCTTTCAATGTCATCTTTTCGCCGATCATGAATCTCTTTGTATTCAGAGATTGCTGTTAATGTTTGTTTTTCGATTTTGGCAGAAGTTTGAACCTAATTGATTTGATATAATTTACAAAAAAACAACCCGATTTCCAAGAACAAATTTGCAAAATGTTAAACGCTCAAAACGAAAAAATGTTTTAAGGCGCTGATTTGAGTCAGCGTTTAGGTTCTTTGATACCGAATCTTTATATTCATTCAGCAAAAAAATTTGAGGCACAACCGAATTTTCCAAAAAAATATTACTTTTCCGTTGATTTTACGGTATAATTATCTTATATTAATAGCAACTGATACCATATCCACAGTAAAACGAGGAGCAGTATGATGAGCAGACGAATTATCTGTTTAATACTTTTTTTCCTTTTTCTTCAAATATGTCCTGCAAAGACACAAACAGGTCAGAATGGTATTAATGATAAACGAACTACAAAGCTGAGGCCTGTTTCGTTAATCGATTTACCAACTGCAAATTTTATTTCGATTAGTCACTTTCAGATGAGACTCAGAGTCTATGCCATGGGAGGAATGCTGGGTGGCTTGAGAGTGGGTTTAACACCTCGGTTAATGTTTGGAGTCACTTATGGCGGACAAAATCTCATCGGCCATGGTGCGGTTAAGTGGAACGGTGCACCGGGAGTTAACCTTCGGTATCGAATCAGATTTGAAGATATGCGGTTTCCGGCGGTTTCCGTAGGATTTAATTCTCAAGGATACGGAACATATTATGAGAAATTGGATCGATATCAAATCAAATCGGTGGGATTTTATGTTGTTGGAAGCAAAAACTACAGCTTGTTAAAAGATTTGGGTATTCATGGCGGCATAAATTACAGCAGTGAAAATCGGGGTACTGAAAAAGACATTAACTTTTTCATGGGGGCACATCTGTTTTTGGATCGTGAAATCACCTTGCTGTGGGAATATGATTTAGCTGTAAATGATAATGATGAAAATTCCATCGGTAAAGGAAGCGGTTATATGAATGCAGGAATTCGGGTGGCTTTTTTACAAAATTTTATTTTGGAATTCTCAATCAAAAATTTATTGAAAAACACTCGGGATAAAGAAGATATTGAGAAAATAAAAGATGACACTAAAATCGATGAATTACCGAGAGAGAGCCGGGAGTTAAAAATTATCTATTATCAGGAGTTTTAAAGCCCCGACTTTTTGCAGAACTCCTGTTTGTAAAATGAGTATAAACTATAAAGATAATTTCAGGAATAAAGTTATGAAAAGAAAATTCATATATACCCCAATTTTTCTCGGCTTATTTATTATTTCGCTGAGCGTGTCAATGCAATGCTACACTTCATTTAATCATCCCACGGTATATGTCGAAGCAGATTCAGCCGGCTATTATTACGAACAGGAAGTCACGTTTTATGATGATTGTTCGAGCTGTCACGAACAGGAAACACCGTATGTTGAATCATCTTCCGATATTTACAATGATCCGGTTTATAATGAGAGTTATAATTGGAACTACTTTTTTATGACGCCGTGGTGGTTTGATGAATACTATTATTACAATGAAATGCCCAACCAGAATGATAATTATTTGGAGCCACCCAGAAAAAGGGATTTCGGAAGGCGCAGCGATTCAGCAGATTCGCCGCGCTATGGTACACCCAGTCCTTCATCACCTGTCATGGCGAAGCCCAAATCCGATGACGCCAATCGTTCATCCTCTCCGCCGAGGAAGAGACCGAGCCGGAGACAAGATATATCCAGGGAGGATCTCAAACCAAAAACAAATCCGGCGCCGGCACCAAAAAATGAGAATCAAAGCAACGAAAGCCAGCCCGCAAAAAAGAAGAAAAAATAATCGCCCGGATGACTTCCTTAAGATATTTTATGTATTGCAAAATACTACATTCTTGCTCAAACATTTCTTTCAAAAATCAAAGAAAACGCCACAGACGCGAAGAGCCCACAGAAATTTTCTCAATGCGAATCATAATTTTCAACTTATCTTTTCTCCGGATCCTCTGATACTTTGTGGCTAAATAAAAATAATTAACATTAAAAAAGGTGGGAAAATAGTGGACCAAAAACAGATTAAAGATTTGAAGGCAGGAGACAACGTACTCGCATTTTTTATTCTACGCAAGAAGGAGAAAAAACAAAGGAAGAACGCCAGCGATGAATATCTTTCAATGGAGTTTGGCGACAGCTCGGGCAGAATTCAGGGATCGCTATGGAATGATGTGGCAAGGACGTCTGCCGGAATTCGAGTCGGTGATGTGGTAAAGGTGAAGGGTAAAGTTATTCATTATTTGGAAAAGCCCCATATCACTGTCGAGAAAATTCGTAAGGCGACAAAAAAAGATGAGGTGTCCCCTGAACAGTTTTTGCCGGTCACAGCAAAAGATACCGGTGAATTAATAAACGAGCTGAAAAATGAATTAGCTGTTGTCGATAATGATGCCATAAAAACGCTGCTTCAGTTATTTTTCAACGACAAACGATTCCTGGAAGAATTTAAAAAAGCGCCGGGCGGAAAACTCTGGCATCATGCTTATTTGGGGGGCTTGCTTGAACACACCCTGTCTGTGGTGCGAATAGCGAACTTTTTTGCCGGTCACTATCAAGGCTGGGTGGACAGAAATGTTTTGTTGGCTGCGGCTTTTTTGCATGACATCGGGAAGATCGATGAGTTTAGCACACAAGGCTTTATCGATTACTCTACCGGGGGACGGTTGCTGGGCCATATTAATTTAGGATTCAAAAAAGTGACAGATAAAATTGAGCAAATAAAGGATTTTCCCGAAGATCTGAAACAACGAATATTACATTGTATTTTGAGCCACCACGGAACAAAGGAAAAAGGAGCGCCGGTTGTGCCGATGACGATTGAAGCATTGATGCTGAATTACGCAGATGAAACGGATTCAACAACCGGAGCATTTCAGCGAATTATATCCAAAGAGAAAGAACCGGGCAAAGTGTGGAGCCAGTACGTGAATTTGATTGACCGGTTTATTTATTTTGGGGAGTGAAACTTTTTCTCGATTTTGAAAATTCTATCTTGATTTTGCATGCTTGTTTTTATCTGATTGAGAATAATTATTGACTTTTTCCTGAAAAATTGTATCTTTTATCAGATATGATTATTATTTGACTATAATTATTCTAAAAAATTATTGAGCATTTCAGGTAAATATTTTTTAGAGAACATCGAACTTCTCAATATTTTTAAAAATTAGCTTGACTTTTTAATAATAATAAATTAACTTATAAGTGAACTTCCCATTTAAAATTACGTTATATAGGACAGGTCTTAAATCTACGCTTTACACGATACAGTTTGAAAATGAAAAAGAAACTGAGTTTGACAAGTTTTTAAAAGATAAAAAGTTAAAAAGCTCTTCTCATTTTCAAAAGTTATTAGTAAGGATTGATGACATAGCAGAAAGATTAGGATGTCAGGATCAATTTTTTAAATTAGAAGAAAGTAGTTATTTTGATAACGTTGTTGCTTTATCTCGGGGAGACTTAAGATTATATTGTATTAGATTTGGCAATGTAATATTGATTTTGGGGTCTGGAGGAATAAAAAAGACTCGTACGACTCAGGAAGATCCAAAGCTTGACAAGATAGTAAATCAAATGGGATATGTAGCAAAACGCATAGATCAAAAGATTCGAGATAAAGAAATAAAAATAAAAGATAATAAATTTGTCGGAGATTTGAATTTTGAATAAAGACAAAAAGAAAATTACCTTGTTTGATGAATTACTATCACAGGTACCTTCAGGCATTAAAAGGTATGTACGAAAACAGGGAGAGATTGCTGTTCAAATAGGCGTTATTCTTAAGAAAAAAGGGAAAACACAGAAAGAATTCGCCAGAGAAATAGGCATGAAAGAATCTCAGCTCAGCAAGATATTAGCAGGTAATGCAAATTGCACTTTAAAAACTATCACGAAAATTGAAGATGCTTTGAGTGAAGACATAATAACTGTACCAATGTTTGAGAAAGAGTTAAATTATAATATCGCTATTAATGTTACACTTAAAAAAAGCTATCAGATTCATATTAGTAATTCAAATAAATTTATGGAAATTCCAGAAAAGACCATAGAAAGCAAGGAAACTACGAACTGTTCATTTTTGGATAATATGGAACTAAAACAAGTTGCATAATGGATAAAAAACAACCTGTCAAAATCGGATTTCGGCTTCAAAATATTGAAATAAAGAATTTTTCTTTTTCTGAATCAGAAAATAATAAATTTGAAATTGAAGATATATGCTTTGAGTTTTCAACGGGAATTAAACCAGATAAAGAAGAAGAAACAATTTTAACTATTTTTAACGCTAAAATTTTCAATAATCAAAATAAAGAAATTCAGTTATGTGATATGACAATTCATTTTAAGTTTCATGTGAAAGGATTATCAGATAAATTTTCTAGTGAGTTAAGGAAAATTACATTACCTACTGATTTCTTAGCTACATTATTTAGCATTACCTATTCAACTGCAAGAGGTATTTTGTTTGATAAATGTGCCGGGACATATCTAAGTAAAGCCATACTTCCTATAATTGATCCAGCCAAACTTGTCCCTAAAAGAAAGCAGATAAAAGAAAAAAAGTAACAGTAAGTATAGGTGATTAGTTGTCAATGAATTTTCCGTAAATTCCATCCCATTACACTATTTATAATAAGTTACACAATCTTAACTTGATTTTGCAGTTGTTTTTTGATAGATTACATTAATATTTGCACCACAAAAAGGGAGAGCACCAGGTGAAAATTGGATTGGCATATTAACGATTCTGGGAATTGTTGGTGTGCCTTTTTTTGTTTGTTATATGTTTATAGCGATTGCGGTATTCTAGATAAAAAATGGATTTTTTAGATAAGGATTAGAACGGAGAAAGCCATGAAAAAATATTTGATTATTTCATTGTTACTCGTTTCTTGTATGACAGCTTTAAAAATGACTAAAATAACAAGGGAATATGACGAATTTAAAGATACTGCATGATAAGAGGTACTTAATAGAAGATGCATTAAAAGAAATGCGTATCCCAAATAAGAATTGTAGTAATACTGAAATGGGAAATGTAAATCAAGGATTTTGTCGATGTTATTCTGAATCAATTATGGAAGAAGAATATTAAAATTTACTCAATTAAGGGGTATATAGTAAAGTGGGGGGACTTGATAAGTATCGGCACTGAATTATAAATTATGTTCTTAAAATTAAAATACAACAGTTAGCTTTTCAAGCCAAACGAGAAGCTTCAAATAAGGAATATCATTATGAAAAAAGCAACATTAATTTTAGTCGTTTATTTTTTTATTTTCAGCCTTAAAAATATAATAAATGCTCAAGATCTAGTAAAGTTGAAATCAAAATTAGATAGTTTAAAACATAATGAAGCTAAATTTGATAGTATAATAAAACAAATCAGATTAGATATAAAAGAAACAGAAAATAAAATTATAATGATAGAAATGAAAGCGCAAGATGAAATAGGAGGGTACAAAACAAAAGTTATAGATATGACAGTAATGAGAAAATATCCGAATTTATTGGATAAAATATTTTGTTCAATTCCAAATGGATCGGAAGTAATGGTGTTAGGTTATACTAATGAATTTTGGAAAATAAATTATAATGGTTTTGTAGGATATATATTTAAGAATCATTTCAAGATGAACAATCATTTAGAATATATTAGAAATGAAGGAAGAAAAAATGATAAGAAGTTAAAGAAGAAGGAAGAAGAAAAACGACGTAAAGAACAAATGAAAAAAGAACTTGCTGAAAAAGAAGCTCTGATAAACAAATATACACTAAAATATGGTAGTACGATTGCAAAGAAGATTGTTAATGGCTATATTTGGTTAGGCATGACAAAAGAGATGGCTATTGATAGTTGGGGGCATCCAGACGATATAAATAAATCTGTCGGCTCATGGGGAGTACACGAACAGTGGATTTATGGAAATCAGTATTTATATTTTGAAAATGGTAAATTAACCAGTTGGCAAAAATGAAAGATATAGTCAATTTTAGAAAGAGAAAAGAAATATTACCATAACAGAAGCTTTAACAAGATTAGGCGCAGTTTGGGTATTGTTTTTAATCGTTCTTGGAATTCTATAGATTATTCTTCCTTTTGCCATGCTTGGTATAAAACCAAGACTCGACAAAATCATTTCCCTGTTAAGCGATCTCGAAATGCGAAATAAAGCGGTTAATCCGGCGTTGGAAAAAAGATTGAATCAACTCAATCAACGGCAGTTTCTATGTGGGCATATTATTAACTTTCGTTTGCAGGTTGATTTAAGTGAAATATCCTTCAAAATCTAATAGAAAATCAATGATATTTATTCTTTTAATACCTTCGAAATCTCCACCAAAGGCTGTGTCAGCACTGATAACATATTTGGGGTAATTGTTTTTAATTTGTTGAAGAACAGAAAATTCCCTGTTAATTACGTCTGGTGAAGAAAGCAAATATGTGACCTGAAGGTAAATTTTTTGTTTCTCTTTTTCTGCGATAAAATCGACCTCCTTATCCCCGAATTTTCCGACATAAACACGATAGCCTTGTCGTTTTAATTCAAGAAAAACTAAATTCTCCAAAATTCCGGATATATCTACTTCTCTGAATCCGAGAAGCGCATGCCGCAATCCGATATTCCCAAGATAATACTTTTCATGAATTTCCAGCAATCTCTTTCCTTTTATATCAAAACGATGTACTTTGTAAAGCATAAAAGTCGACGCGAGATATGAGAGATAATTTTGTACTGTTTCAATTCCGACTTGAAGTTTTTGTGATTTCATGTAATCAGTAACCTTTTTCGCGGAGAATATATTTCCGATATTATCAAAAGCATATTTTGTGATATTTTCAAGCAGTTGAACGTTTCGAACATTGTTCCTTTTGATAATATCTTTTAGGACAATGGTATTATAAAGAGAGCCAATGTATTGGAAAATAAGCTCGTCATCAAGTTCGAAATGATGTATGGCGGGGAAACCTCCATACTTCAAATATTTCAAAAATTCAGTTTGCTTATCTTCTTTTTTATCACCTCTGAATTGCATAAATTCCAATAAACTGAGCGAATAAATTGGGAATTCAATATATCTGCCTGAAATCAGCGTCGCCAAATCTGAAGATAAAAGATGAGCGTTTGATCCGGTGATATAAATGTCAATATTTTCGGATGCAAATAATGAGGAAACAGTTTTTTCCCATTGCTTAATTTCCTGCACCTCATCAAGGAAAAGATATTTTTGTCCACCGACACCCGAGAATTTATTGTCCACAAACGTATGCAGATCACGGTAGTTTTTTATAAAATCAAATTCAAATAATTCTTTGTTGATGTAAAGAATTTGTTTCTCGCTGACCTGCTGACTTTTCAATTTTTCGATCAATTGCCGGATAAAATAGCTTTTTCCAATCCGCCTCATTCCCGTAATAACTTTGATAACCGGTTTGTTAATAAAAGGAGAGATTTTGTTTAGATATAAGTTTCTTGTATACATGATGCTTTCTCTAAAATTTAATAAGTTTTCAGTATAAACGAATCTTTCAGTGGTTATAATTTAAGAAATATTTTCAGAAAGTCAAGAGAAAATATGTTATTGAGTTCTTTTTTAATTTTTAAATTGTGTGATTGAATTAATTTTTCTAAATAGACCTTACGACCGGACACTTTTATTTTAGCCACGGATTAACACAGATTTTCTTTATGAGTTAGAGATTTTTCTATAATAATTATATTTAATCCGTGTTTATCTGTGAATATCAGTGGCAATAAAGTTAATTTTTAAAAAGTGTACGGTAGCAAAAAATAGACTTGCAAATTTCGTGTTGCCTCAAAATACCCAGATTTTTTGTTGCATGTCTGTAAAATTTCTCTTATATTAAAAGTTATTTTTACAAAAAACACCATAATTTGAGTCATGGTTAAATAAATAGTGAGGGCAAAATGAAACAGTCATTGATGTTTTTGGTGTCGTGTTTGTTCTTAATCTCCTGTGCTGATCAAAATATAGAAAAGAAGGCAGAAAAAATTCATCGCGACGTGCTGACCGTTGATACGCACTGCGATACGCCGATGCGGCTCACCCGCGGCGAGTGGGACATTGGCGAATATCACGATCCCAGTGAACGGGGAAGCGGAAAAATTGATTTGCCCCGGATGCAGCAGGGGGGACTGGACGCTGAATTTTTTGCCGTATTTTTAGGGCAGCGGGAGACAACGCCGGAGGGCTACGCCCAAGTCAGGGAACGTACCGAAACCATTTTTGAAGCAATTCATCAGATGTGCGAGAAATATAATGATGTGATTGAACTGGCAACTACGCCGGACGATGCTTACCAGTTGGAAAAAGCGGGCAAGTTATCCTGTTTTATCGGCATCGAAAATGGCTATCCCATTGGCGAGGATTTGTCTTATGTCAAAAAATATTATGACATGGGAGCGCGCTACATCACGCTGTGCCACACGCGCAACAACCAGATTTGCGATTCTTCGACCGACCGCGATGGTCCGGTTCACGACGGGCTCAGCGATTTCGGCGTCAAAGTGGTGCAGGAAATGAACCGATTGGGTATGATTGTGGACGTCTCGCATATTTCGGATGCAGCGTTTTATGATGTGATAGATTTGTCCAAAGCGCCCATCATTGCTTCCCATTCCGATTGCCGGGCGTTGTGCGACAATCCGAGAAATCTGTCCGATGACATGATCAAAAAATTAGCGGAAAATGGCGGCGTGCTGCAAATGTGTTTTCTCAGTGAGTACGTCCGCGTAGCGGAACCGAATCCGGCGCAGGACAGCGCAATGACTGCATTGAGAACGAAATTCGGTCCCTGGGAAGATGTGAAATCGGATTCGATCCGGGAAATTTATCGTAATGAATATTATGACGTAATCCGCACCTATCCGGATAAAAAAGCGACTGTCAGCCAACTGGTTGATCACATCGATCACGTGGTGAAATTGGTGGGTATTGATTATGTCGGTATTGGCACTGATTTTGACGGCGGCGGTGGTTTGGCAGATTGCAACGATGTTTCACAAATGGGGAATGTGACCCTGGAGCTGGTCAGACGCGGTTATTCCAAAGATGAGATCGCGAAAATCTGGGGCGGAAACTTCATGCGTGTTTTTCGGCGGGTCATTGAAGTGTCCGAGGAATTGAGTTCTTAACCTGAACATTGGAAGCGTTATTTCAGTGAGCGGGTTTAAAATGATCAAAGCAAAATACAAAGGATGTTAACAATGAAAAAGGTGGCTTATGTTGCGCTGGTTTTTTTGTTTTTTATTTCGTTAAAAATTTATGGCTATGAGAATGCACTGTTGACAACTGCTGAAAAGAGTAATTATACAGAAACGACGCGCCATGAAGACGTCATAAATATTTTGAGAGCATTGCAAAAGCGCAGTTCGAACATCCGGGTGACGTCAATTGGCAAAACGGTCGAGGGACGAGATATTCCTCTGGCAATTTTAGGCGATCCGGCGCCGTCAGCTCCGTCTCAATTAATCGTCATGAAAAAGCCGGCGATTTATATTCAGGCAAACATTCACGCCGGCGAAGTGGAAGGCAAGGAAGCCTTGCTGATGCTGATGCGGGAGATACTGTTGGGTGATTTCAAACATCTGTTGGAGCATCAGGTAATTTTGGTGACGCCCAATTTTAATCCCGATGGCAATGAAAAAATCAGCACGAAGAATCGCCGCAACCAAAACGGACCGGAAGGCGGCGTCGGCATCCGGTACAATGGGCAGAATTTGGATTTGAACCGGGATTTCATTAAACTGGAAAGCCCTGAAAATTTAGGTGCGGTGGAGCAGATTCTGAACCGCTGGGATCCGATTCTGCTGATGGATTTGCACACGACAAACGGCTCCTATCATCAGGAACCGCTAACTTACGCTACGTCGCATAATCCGAACGGCGATATGCGCATACCGGATTACGTGCGGGCAAAATTATTCCCGGCAGTTGCCAAGAAGCTTGAATCAAAATACGATGTTTTATCGATTCCGTACGGTTATTTTTCGGATTCATCTGATCCGGAAAAGGGTTGGCGAACCTTCAACCATCAGCCGTATTACAGCACCAATTACTGGGGATTGCGCAACCGCTTCGCGATTTTGAATGAGAATTATGCCTACGCGGATTTTGAAACACGGGTTCGAGCATGCTATCATTTTCTGGAATTGACGCTCGAATTTACGAATAAGCACGCGGATGAAATGGTGGAGTTTATCCAAAAGGTTGATCTCAAAACCATTGAGAGGGGATTGTCGTCGGATACTACTGCTGTGTTCGGAATTGATTTTGAGACAAAACCGTTTCCCGAGCCGTTGTTGATTCGGAGCTATGAATTTGAAATTGATGAAACGAAAAACAGGTGGGAGAGAGTCAAAAAAACCGATCAGTTGAAAAACTACCGTGTGCCGTTTTTTGGCGATTTTCAGATCACACAGTCGATTCGCCTGCCCAAAGGGTATTTTGTGCCGGCTCATCTGCACGAGATTATCGAGAAATTGCTGCAGCATGGACTTACCATTGAAACGTTGACTGAACCACAGCGATTGACAGTCGATGTTTTTCAGATGGAGGAGATCGAAAGCAGCGAGCGAATTTATCAGGGGCACAAATCAACAACGATTAAAGGTACATATCGCACGGAGGAAAAAACGATACCCGCTGGCACCATCTACGTGGGCATGGACCAACCGCTTGCTAATGTAGCTGCGTATTTGTTGGAACCGGAAAGCAGCAATGGCTTGGTTTACTGGAACTTTTTAGATCGCTATTTACGAATCAGTCAATGGCGCCAGGATTTAAATATATTTCCGGTGTATCGGTTGATGGAACCAGAGCAGTTCGCAACACAGATTTATACTGGAAATTGTCAGAAATGATTTTGAAAAATAAAGAAATTTATATAGGTCCCGCAGGTTGGTCATACAAAGATTGGGAGGGCGTGGTTTATCCGAACCAGAAAGCTCGTGATTTTGACCGGCTCAGATATTTAGCCGGGTATTTTGACGTGATTGAAATAAATAGCTCGTTCTATCGCCCTTCCTCTCCCAAAATGTGTCAGAGTTGGGTGAAACGAGTGGCTGAGAATCCAGACTTTATGTTTACTTACAAACTCTGGCAGGAGTACACCCATGAACGTGATCGGTTGCCGAGCGCAAGCGATGAAAAGATGATTAAGTCCGGTCTGGATATTTTGCAGACGGATGACCGACTCGGCGCTGTTCTGGTCCAATTTCCGTGGTCGTTTAAATATAGCGAGGAAAATCTGGTCTGGCTCGAAAAAGTGACCGCTAAATTTTCCGTTTACAACCCGGTGGTGGAAATGCGGCATCAATCTTGGCTGAATAATGACTTTTTTAGTTTTCTCGAAGAAAAGGATATCGCCTTTGCAAATATCGATCAACCGGTGATTGGAAAATCTGTTCCGCTTACAACACATATATTTGGAAAGGTGAATTATTTGCGGCTGCACGGCAGGAATCGAAAAAACTGGTTTGCGAATGATGCTACCGTGGCAAGCCGCTACGATTATCTTTACAGCGAAAAGGAATTGAAACAAATTAAGCAGAAAATTGAAGATATGATGGAGCATAACGCAAAAACGTATATTATTTTTAACAATCATTATCGAGGACAGGCGCCCGCGAACGCACTGCAAACGATGTTCTTGTTAAAGGATTCAAAAGTATCGTCCCCGGAAGAATTAATCCAAAATTATCCAAAATTAAAAGATATTTCGTTAACACAGTCAAATGAAACTGGTCAAGCCAGGCTGTTTTGAGTTGACTTTTTATTACCAGGCTGACTTATTCATAAATGATTGCCAATTGCCAGGTGGCGGACTCCATGACACCAAAAAATTAAAAGTTATAAGAAATTGAATTTTAAACTCAGTTTTGTCAGATTAACATATTAATAAATTTATAATTAATTGATTTTTAAATCCTTGAGCCTTTGCGTTTTTGAGGCAAAAGAATATTTCAAGCTAGAAATTTGACATAGCAAAACTAAACGAAGTGTTTTGGGCTCGTTAAACAGCTTACGGTCATTCGTAATTATCACGGGATATTTTTATCGTTAATGGTTGCTTGAATTCTATCATCCAAAACTGATTCAAGCGCAAACAAATTTTTAAATCAATACTATTCTTTGGTGAGTTTATGCTGAATTTTGAACATGTGAACAAGTTAGAGAAAAGATTGCCCACCATGATCAGACGACATATACCGAGATCATTTATATCGGTGGGTTTGAAAATAATTAAGGACAAGGATTTTAAAAACTTTGATTTTGTTCGTAATTCATATACCGCTGAGTTTACGACCAAACGCGGGCAGTACTGGAGTATTATTCAAATTAGACCGGAGGAAAAACTTTCCAGGACGTCGTGCACCTGTCCAACTTACATGCAACAGATGAATTGCCCACATTTGACAGCGTTGTATTTGTTGATTTATTCAAAGGCTTCTGAAGCAAGTCATTTTGGAGATACGCTGCACAAATTTTATGAACAGAGTCTCTGGTCGAGTTTGGCAAAAATATGCTATGAGCATTATGACAAAGAAAGGATTTCAATCCAATCTGAATTGACCAAAAATAAATCCGAACCGGAGTTGAAGATAAGTGGTGTGTTAAATAACGATCAAAAAATATTTGAATTTAAAGTGCCGGATTTATATTTAAATCGCATTGTCGAAAAATACCGCTGGGATTTTTTCGATGACCCAGAGAACGAATCTTCAGTTTGGGACAAGTTTATTGAGAATGTCCAATTTATTGAGGCTGAAAAAACCGATGTTGAACGCCGGATGAACGAGACGGGTTACAAGTCGTGGCTGCAGAAGTTTGAAAATACGTACTGGTTTGATTTTAGCAAGCTCTGGTTTTTGGGGTATGATCAAAATGATTATTCGGTAGATTATCTGAATGAAACCAAAAGCTTGAGATTATTTTCCCCGGATCAGCTTTTCAGTTTTCATATCCTCCAGAATCAGGTTTCCAATATGTTAATCAAGTTATCGAAAATTGAGAACGTTCGTGAATCCCTCAAAATATTTGATCAAAATGCGGTTTTGAACCATTCGATTGCTGTAACAGATCAGCACGAATTAGAAATTACTCCTGTACTGGAGTTGCCGGATCAGGGAAAACCGATTTTCCTGGATGGCTCGACAAAGATGAAACCGGAAATTTTTGGAAAATACATTTTTATAAAAGACTTCGGCTTTTATCAGTACAGAAGAGCAGTGGAGTATTATGACGGTAATCTTTTTAAATTTGAAGAAACACGTATTCCTAATGATCGCATCATTCATTTTATCCGTGAATACAAAAGGTATATTGATGAAGAAATTTTTTACCATGTAAGCCAGTCGCTAAAGAATCAGAAATTTGTGAATAAAGTGAAAAAAGTCGATGTGTTTGTGGATGAAATTGAAGATGACTGGATTTATCTGTCGTTGAAGTACCGGATTGGAGAGGATACGATTTCGTTTTACGACATTTACCAGGCATTAAAGCAGAATCGTCGTTATTTGATTAGCAAAAATCACTGGATCGATCTGCATCAAATTGATTTCCGCTGGATTCGCTCCATGTTGAAGGAAGAAAAAACAGAATTTGATTTACCTGACAAACAGGGCACAAGTTTTCGAGTTCGTAAAGTAAACTTCATCAAAATGAACGCACATCTGCCGATAAAAAGTAAGATCAAAACCCGGCGGCATTTACAGGATTTGGTACAAAAAATTATCAATTTCGAACCCTTATCAGCGCTACCTTCTTTAGAAAAATGTAACTATACTTTGAGAGATTATCAAAAGAATGGCTTCCAATGGTTGTGGTTTCTTTATGAAAATAAACTGTCCGGGTTGTTGTGCGATGATATGGGACTTGGTAAAACCTATGAATCACTTTCACTGATTGACGCGATTTCATTGTCCAAAAATCGACAGATGAATTTTTTAGTGGTGTGCCCGACTTCGGTGCTTTCTCACTGGTTCGATAAATTAACACAATTAAAGAAAAAGGTACATGTCCATTTGTACCATGGCAGTGAACGAACATTAAAATCATTGAAAAAGCAAAAATATTCAGTGATCCTTACATCCTACGGTGTTTTGCGAAACGATTTGGCAGAGTTTGCCAAGCTGGAATTTGAGGTTGCGGTTTTCGATGAGATTCAGACCGCTAAAAATAAAGCCAGTCTTACCAATGCTGCATTAAATCAGTTGAATTCACGAATGCGATTGGGGTTGACCGGAACACCGATCGAAAATACGCTGAATGAGTTGAAGGCGTTATTTGATATTGTGTTGCCCGATTATCTGGGTGGAGATTTCTCGTTCCGAAAAAATTATATCTACCCAATTGAGCGGCACAATGATCAAAACAAAACCGAGGAACTTCACAAAGTAGTCAGCCCCTTTATGTTGCGTCGCACTAAGAATCAAGTGCTCACTGAACTGCCGCCAAAAATCGAAGAGGTGAGAAAGTGTGAACTCAGTGAAGACCAGATCGAATTATATGAAAGCGTGATCAATGACCGCGCCCAATCTCTGTTAGCGCAATTGTACAAAGAAACTCAAGATATTCCGTATATCCATATTTTTGCGGTGCTGAGCCTGCTCAAACAAATCTGTAATCATCCAGCCCAATTGAAAGACAGCGAGTTAAACTATCAAAAGTACAAATCCGGAAAATGGGAGTTGTTTTGCGAACTATTGGATGAAAGTTTGAACAGTGGTTTCAAAGTCGTGGTTTTCAGCCAATATCTGCGGATGCTGGCGTTGATTGAAGCATATTTGAAGGACAAGAAAGTGGAATTTGCCACGATAAAAGGCGCCACACAAAATCGCCGTAAAATGATTGAGCGATTTAATCATGATCCGGATTGTCTTGTGTTTACTGGTAGTCTTGGCGCTGCGGGAAAGGGCATCGACCTGATCGGCGGTTCGGTGGTGATTCATTACGACCGTTGGTGGAATGCGGCGCGGGAAAATCAGGCAACTGACCGCGTTCATCGAATCGGACAGATTCGGGGTGTGCAAGTGTTCAAATTGGTTACTGAAGGCACTCTGGAAGAAAAGATTGACCGCTTGATTAGCAGCAAACAAAAATTGATGGATGAGCTTGTCAGGGAAGACGATGCGAATATTGTGAAAAAGTTAGATCGGGAAGAGTTAATTGAGCTACTCCAATTTGAAAAATGATGTGTACAATTATAGCAGCTCTGATCTGAATAAAAATAAAGAGACCGGATCAAACATTACCTCACCGGAATTAGGGGGAGTTACCGGTGATGGAGATCAATCCGGTCTCATTTTTAAATTGAATGATAAATTCACTATTGATTCAGTGAATTTGCATATTGAGCTAATTTTGATTTTTGATTGGCTGCTTTGTTTTTATGAATAATTTTTTTTGACGCCAGTTTGTCCAATAACGAATACGTTTTCTTAAGTTCATCTTGAATCGCATCTTTATCTGTTGTGGCTTTTACTTTTTTAATAGCCGTCTTCATCTTTGACTTATAGCTTTTATTGCGCTCATTCTGTTTCAGGCTTAATCTCACCCGTTTTTTTGTCGATTTGTGATGTGGCATAATTCCTTTCCCATGATCTTTCAATGTAATTTAATTCAATATTTTTAATAAATATACTAAAATAAATTAAAAATGTCAATAGAAAAAATTCGTTATCAATTTTATAACACAAGGCTTATTAAAATCGCCTGTTTATCTGTAATACAATCAATTACAAGAGAATTGTTTGCTATTTTAGGCTGGGAGAACAAAATAACGGTAACCCCGGAATATCAACTCTCAGTTTGTAAACAGCGTTCGTTTCATCTTCAGTAATGTACAGTGACTTCATGTCTATATCCCCAAACTCAACATTGCTGGGTTTTGTTCCCGGAGTTTTCAGGATATTTTTGATGGTACCGTCTTTTTTTATGACCGCAATTTTCCCGCCACCGAAATGCGCTACGTACAAATTTCCCTGTTCATCAATGTTTAATCCGTCAGGATCACCACCGGGGAGCTCGACTAATGTTTTTTGATCTGTCAGGTTTCCTGCATTCGTGACTGTGAATTTTAACACGCGATGCATGGCAGATTCACAAACATAAAGCGTTTTTGCATCACGCGAAAAAGCTAATCCATTGGGGAAAGCGAGATTCGTTGCCACGGGTGTCACTTTTTTTGTTCCTGTTTCGATTCGATAAATCACACCATCCCGGTTGTCCGGATCATATTTGTTCGGATCGGTAAAATAAAGATTTCCCTTTGAATCAAACGCCAAATCATTGGGACGGTTAAATCTGTTTTTTTTGTATCCGGCAGCGTAAATTGTGGTTTTTCCATCGGGAGAGATTTTGAGAATAGCGCCTTTGCCGAAATCGCAGGCAAAAATGCTGCCGTCTTTGTAAACCGTTAATCCATTCGTTTTTTTAAAAGTAAACGGATTATCAGCAGCGGTTAAAAATGTGGTGACAGAATCTTCCTGAATTTTCGTGATCCAATCTCCGTAGCAATTGGATAGGTAGAGCGCACTTTTACCATCCCATGCGGGTCCTTCGGGGAATTTTAATTTGTCGGCGATTTTTACAAATTGTTGAGCTGATTTTATCATTATTGCTTTACCTTTTGTCTTTGAGCCAACCTCGTAAATTGGATGAAGTGTGGAGAAAATGATAAGGGTAACAATTAATAGTCGCATTTTTAAATCACCTTTCTAATTCAATACGTGATCAATATATTCATTAATACAAAAAAATGCAAGCACAAAGTTGTTTCAGAGGGGAATCTCTTTTAGTTGTTGTTTTTTCAAAATTTCAAACTGAAATGCTGTAGATTTCAATATGTATATTTTTTGTAGAAATAATGAAATTTCTATTTTGTGTTTAATTTATGAAAAACAATTAAATAGACAAAAGAATAACAACCCGAACATGGCTTTTATTGACGGTATAGTTTTTGATGTTTTAAAAAAGCATTTGAAAAATGGATTAGTGAACGCATACAAAGTTGTCATTCAAACTACAGCATGAGACTAACATTCCTACTCAATCAATACAGTTGAAAAGGAAAATTTATGATAAAACGTTATTGGAATTGGTTTATTAAAACGGCTGATTCTGTTAAAAATCCCGAAAGAATACTTGTCACATATTTCATCGTTGCTTTAATTCCAGTCTCTTTTGTGACCCTATTATTTAGTTCAACCATTCAACTGGTCGGACTGGAAAGCATCCCCCTGCTGTTTGATATTGCCTCTTTTTTGATTATTTGCCTGTTTTATTATCTAAATCGAATTGGGAAATGGAAGATCGCTATTTGGGGAACGCTGTTGGTCATTCTGTTTGGTATTACCACAGACCCGGAGATGTTTGTTGTTGGGGGTTCACTGGGTATTGCAGTCGCCAGTGTGATCGGTTTACCTGTTTCAGTGATTTTTACGGGACTAACGATCTTAATGGATTCAATTGTGAATCAGTCCGTTAATAGTTGGCACATTCTTGTCTATTTGATGGTGAGCGGTCTTTTTTATCTGATGGGTTTATTGACACGGCAATATTTTAACGAATTACAGGAATATCGGGAAAAGCTTGAAGAAAAAGTTAGGGAAAGAACCGAGGAGTTGACCAGAGAGATCAACGAACGGAAAAAAGCGGAAACGGCATTGCAGAAAACGTATGATCAATTAGAAAAGCGAGTGCAAGAGCGAACCAAAGAACTCCAAAACACAAATGACATGCTGAAGGAAGAAATTAGAGACCGTAAGTTGATGGAACAGGCATTTCGTCAAAATAAGAGTCGGTTGAAAATTATTTTCGAAACAGCTAAAGATTGCATTTTTATCAAAGACAGTTCATTGAGATACCTCCAAATAAATCCGGCAATGAAGCGTCTATTTGGTGTACCGGCGTCTGAGTTTGTCGGAAAGACGGACGCCGAACTTTTTGGCGCAGAAAAAACAACATTGAGCGGACGAGTAGACCAAAAGGTGCTGAAAGGGGAGGTCGTAGAAGAGGAAGATGTGGAGTTTGTCAATGGAAAGGTGAGGTCGTTTCATGTGATTAAGGTGCCTTTACATAACGAATCAGGAAAGGTTGTCGGAATTTATGGTATCGCCCGGGATATCAGTGAACTGAAAAGAACAGAAAAAGCCTTGAAAGAAAATGAGAAAAAATATAAAGCACTCTATTCCATGGTTCGCTTGATGTGTGATAATGTACCGGACATGATCTGGGCAAAGGATTTGAACAAAAACTACATTTTCACCAACCAGGCGATTTGTAAAAATTTGCTCAACGCTCGTGATACGGAGGAACCCCTTGGAAAAAATGACATCTTCTTTGCGAAGCGCGAAAGGGATTCAAAGCCGGATAATCCGAATTATCATACTTTTGGAGAGATATGTCGTGATTCAGATACGATCGTCATGGAGACAAAAAAACCGAAACGATTTGATGAATACGGAAATGTGAGGGGTGAATTTTTGTATCTTGATGTGTACAAAGCCCCGTTTTGGGATGAGAACGGCAAGTTAATCGGTACTGTCGGTTGTGGCAGAGACGTTACACAGGAAAAGGAACTCGAAGCTGAAAAGAATAAAACAGCCGGGAAATTGCAGAAGTCTTTGAAAGAAAAAGAACTTTTACTGAAAGAGGTTCATCACCGGGTGAAAAACAACTTGCAGGTGATTTGTAGCTTGCTGACGTTGAAAGCAAAAAGTATTAAAGATGAGGAAGCAAGAAAATTATTCGAGGAAAGCCGGGATCGTGTTCGTACGATTGCTATACTTTATGAAAAATTGCATCAATCAAACAACTTTGGTCAAATAGATTTTCGAAGATATGTAAAAAGCCTGACAAACAATTTGTTGATGAGTTACGAAAACAGGCTCCAAAAGATAAGTTTGAAGGTTGATATTCATGATGTTTTTCTGGATATTGATAGGGCGATTCCATGCGGATTGCTCATTAATGAATTAATCACAAACTCGCTTAAGTTTGCGTTTCCTCCCAATCAAGGTGGTGAAATTCTGGTAAAAATGAACAACATCAAAAACAAATATGAATTGATCGTTCAGGATAACGGGATCGGACTGCCAAAAAATGTCAAGGTTGGAACGGCAGAAACAGTTGGGATGAAATTGGTAAATGCGTTAGCCGCACAATTGGAAGGGAATCTGGAAGTTACAAATACGGTTGGTGTTCGGTTCAGATTAACCTTTTAATTTGCTGAATTGTGAATGAGAGCTTAACAGGTACAAATGGTACCACAGGTGGGGGATAAGTACCAGATATTTTCTTACCAATATTATAGAGATGTTTTTTTCGAATAATTTTAAAGTTATTAAATAATAATGACTTAAGTGTAAAATAAAATTCTTATTTTCATCTGGCACACCGCTTGCATAAGGATAAAGTGAAAACGAAAACGAATAACAAATTAAAATCCAATTACCTGAATATTTAAAGTAGCGGAGGTGTAAAGATGAAACGGTTAATGATTCTCAGCTTGGCTCTGTTCGTAGTTGTTGGTTTAACATTTGCTGGAGAAGTCGATCAATATGACAAAAATTTGATCAATGTTTTAGATGATGAAAATGTGGGTATTCGCTCGAGTGCAGCTCAATTATTGGGTGATCGTAAAGTAGAAGCTGCAGTTGATCCTTTGATCAACATGGTTAAGACAGAGAAAAATCCCAGCGCTCGAATTGTCGCAGCAGTCGCACTTTTCAAAATTGGCGATCGCAAGGCAATACCGGTTTTGAAAAAATTAGCGCAGCGGGATAACAACCGAACAGTCCGAAGAGTCGCAAGCGGTTTAGTGAATAAATTTGAGGAACAAGAATACGCAAAGATGTAAGTTTTCATAAATTCCTTCCGTTTTGGTTTCGCGAGTGAATAGCTAAAAATCCTCCATTTCTTTTGAGATGGGGGATTTTTAGTTTGACTTAAAAAGATAAACTTACCTTTACTTCTAATTTCTTAAATCAAAAAGTTAGCAACTACGTTAGTCGATAATTGCATTCAATTGCTTTTTGAGGTGCTAAAAAATGATTTTAGTGCGATTCATCTGGCATAAAATGAAATTTTCCGCACTTCATCTGAAAACTTTTAAATTTTTTTCTTGACTTTTTTAAATTTTATTTTTATACTGGATTCTTCATTTAAGTTGATAATGAATTTTGGGCTCTATTTTTTTTACGGTAAAATGTTGAGTAGCGGAACTGAAATTAGTTAACTAAAAAAAAGCATTAAATTTATCAGAATTTAAAGGACCAATTATGATCTCCAATTTCAGTTGGAGCGATAAATTCACTTCGTTTTCTCGCTATCATTTAAATCAACTCTCATTAAATCTTGCCTCAGATTATATTTTTCGCTCAAAAAACCAAGAGGAATATCGCCAATGACAGAACAGTATTTACCCGTGTTATTGCTGATACTTATTGCTGCATTTACTGTTTTATTGATTCTCGCGTTGAATGCCTGGTTAGGACCGAAGAAAAGACATCGTCAAGATTTCGATTCAAAATTTACTCCCTTTGAGTGCGGTTCTGATCTGCTTCAGGAAAATAATCGTCGCATCAGTATTCGATTTTATTTAATTGCGCTATTATTCGTGTTGTTTGACCTGGAGGCCATTTTGCTTTATCCGTGGGCGCTGATTGGTCGATCAATGGGAAATGTCAGCTATGTTGTTATATCGGTTTTTATGTTTTTTTTATTAGTCGCGTTTGTGTTCGCATATCGAAGAAAAGCACTGGATTGGAGGTAAAATTTTCATGACTAAGGAGGATGTCCCCAAGAACGTCGTTACCACGAAACTGGATAAATTTATCGGCTGGGCGCGGAGTTATTCCTTGTGGCAATATGTGTTTGGCACGGCGTGCTGCGCCATGGAGTTTATGTCTGTCAGCGCGTCCCATTATGATACCGACCGGTTTGGTGCTGCAATGCCACGTTACTCGCCACGTCAATCTGATATGTTGATGGTGGTTGGAACAATTACCCATAAAAACGCACCGGTATTGCGACGTGTCTGGGAACAGATGGCAGAACCCAAATACGTTGTCGCGGTGGGAGCATGTGCTGTATCCGGCGGATTTTATCGGAACTATGCCACTGTGCAGGGATGCGACCGCATTATTCCTGTTGATGTTTACATTCCTGGCTGTCCGCCGAGACCGGAAATGATCTTGGACGGGATTATGGCACTTCAGGAAAAAATAAGAAATTCAAAACAATATCTTTAAATATAAGGTTTTATGTATGGAAAAGCATTGGTTATTAAAAGACGATATTGAGGATTTTTTCGAAAAATTCTCAGATGCTAAATATGAAGAAGCATTTGATCAGCCCAATATTTGGGTGCCGGCAGAAAAATTGTCCGACGTATTCGATTATCTGAAGAACCATCAAAAATATCCGATGGATATGTTGTTGGATATAACGGCTGTTGATTATTTAACGAGCGATTATGCGGAGTGTCCGAATTTAACAGGTCGGGAAGAAGATTTATATTCTGAAAAACGGTTTGATGTCATCTATCATTTCTATTCTGTCAGTACCAACCGCCGGATTAGAATCATCACCAGTTGCGGCGGCAAAAATCCTGAAATCATCAGCAGTTATAAATGGTATCAAGCGGCACATTATTTAGAACGAGAAATTTGGGACATGTTTGGCATCAAGTTCACCGGTCATCCTGATTTGCGGCGTGTGCTTCTCTATCCAGAATTTGAAGGGCATCCGTTACGCAAAGATTATCCGACAATGGGTGAACAACCAAGAATTTCATTACGAAATCCGGAGCAAAACAATGGCAGAAACTGAAATTCCTGCAAAATATAAAGTCGAAGAATTAAAAGAACGAAAAGAGATACTTGAAGTACCCATTACCAGTCCGGCGGATCAACCGGTCAAAGTGAATATCGGACCGTCTCATCCCGCAATGCATGGCACTATTAAAATGATCGCTGATCTGGTCGGAGAAAACATTGTTAATATCGATGTTGAACCGGGATTCCTCCATCGCGGTATGGAAAAAATGTGTGAAAACCATACTTATATTTCAGCTCTTCCGTACACAGACCGTTTAAATTATGTGACGGCGTTTGTGAACAATTTCGGTTACATCGCAACGATAGAAAAGTTATTTGATATCGAAATCACGGAACGCTGCGCCTGGCTGCGGACACTCCTTTCAGAGTTGTCGCGAATTACGGATCACTACACCTGTCAGGCAGCGATTTGTAGTGAAATCGGTGCCATGACGCCTTTTTTGTATTTAATGCAGGCTCGTGATTTTATTTGGGAGCATTTCAACTGGGCGACCGGGGCCAGACAAACTTACAGTTTCGCCCGCGTTGGCGGATTGGCAAAGGATGTGACAAAAGAATGGTTGCAAAAAGCACGGGAAATTTTGCTGGGAAATATTCCGCTTTTAAAAGATGTTCACGGTTTAATGGATAAAAACCGGATATTTTTAGATAGAATGCAGGGAGTGGGCGAAATCAGCAAAGAAGACGCAATAAATGCAGGCATTACCGGTCCGTTTTTAAGGTCAACCGGAGTGAATTACGACGTACGAAAAGCCATGCCCTACCTAAAATATGACGAAGTGGACTGGGAAGTACCGGTTGGAAAATACGGTGATAATTACGACCGATGGTTTGTGAGAAATCGGGAAATCGAAGAATCAATTAAAATTTGCCTCCAGTGTATTGATAAAATACCGGAAGGCCAGGTCAATACGGATGATTATTTTGCCCATCTTCCTGATAAAGAGGAAATTTATTCATCTATTGAAGGATTGATTAATCATTTTAAAATAATAATCGAAGGTCCGAAACCACCGAAAGGACGCATTTACCATTCCGTAGAAGGGGCGAATGGTGAGCTTGGGTTTTTTATTGTTTCCGATGGTACGGGGACGGCGTACCGGCTTCATGTGCGAGGACCCAGTTTTCTGATCATGGGTGTACTGGATAAAATTATTATCGGACATCAATTAGCGGATATTATTCCGATTTTTGGTACTGTTAACATGGTCGGCGGTGAATGTGACCGTTAAAATATTTTAGAATTTTAATTCAATATTAAAGATAAGATTCCATTCATAAATATGACTAAATAAGCAGGATCGCTATGAATTTTACCGAGGATGAAAAAAAACAGATTGCAAAATTGCGAACGCAGTATCCTGATGAGCGTTCCCTGACCCTACCTTTGATGTGGATGCTCCAGAAACGGGAGGGATTCGTGTCCAATGACGGTGTGGATTTGATTGCTGATGAGTTGAATATTCCAAAAATTTGGGTGGAAGAAGTGCGTTCCTGGTATTCGATGTTTACGGAACAAAAAGAAGGAAAATATGTGCTGGAAGTTTGCAATAACATGACCTGTGCGGTGATGGGCAGTCAGGAAATCATTGATCATATTTGTGAAACATTGAGCATAAAAGTGGGGGAGACCACGGCAGATGGGATGTTCACATTAAAAACTGCCGAGTGCCTCGGCTCCTGTGGTACTGCTCCCATGATGCAGGTGGGCGATAATTATTACGAGTTGTTAACTCAGGAAAAAGTGGACAAAATTTTAGCGGATTTAAAAGACGGAAAAGAACACCAGCAAAAATCACAGGAATGGCCTGAATATAAATAGATTTTTTATTTCAGAAGATAAATGGTCAAAATTGACAATTTGGCATAATTTGAATTGAAAAAAAATCTCATGTGCAGTTAACATATAACAGAGATCAATATGGCAGAGAAAAAAATACTTCTTAATTTCGAACGGAACGGCTCGAGTCACACATTGGAAAGTTATCAAAAGCGGGATGGTTATAAAACCGTGACCGATAAATTGCCGAAATTGAAACCGGAACAAGTACTGGATGAAGTTAAGAAAAGCGGTATCCGAGGACGTGGCGGAGCCGGATTTCCGGCTGGTATTAAGTGGTCTTTTCTTCCGAAGGATAGTGACAAGCCGGTTTACCTGATTTGCAACGGGGATGAAGGAGAACCAGGTACGTTCAAAGATCGCGTCATTTTAGAAGAAAATCCGCATATGCTCATCGAAGGGATAATTCTCAGTGCTTATGCGATTAACGCGAAACATGCCTATATCTACATTCGCGGTGAATACGGTTATGCTTTAAAGCGAACTCAGGAAGCTGTGGATGAAGCCTACAAAGCCGGCTATTTGGGGAAAAAGCTCAAAGGCATGGATTACGTCTGTAACATTACAGTTCACAAAGGCGCCGGTGCATACGTGGTGGGAGATGAAACCGGTTTGATGAATTCGATTGAAGGTAAAAAAGGACAAACCCGAAATAAGCCCCCGTTTCCGGCAGTTGAAGGTTTATACGGTTGTCCGACTATCATTAATAATGTTGAAACGCTGGCGTCGATTCCCTGGGTTGTGTTCAATGGCGGTGATACTTATCATTCCATCGGTACCGACAAATCGTCCGGCACAAAATTGATTTCGATAAGTGGGCATGTGAGAAAGCCTGGTGTTTATGAAATCGAAATGGGCTGTTCATTTATGGATTTTCTGGAGAATCAGTGCGGAGGTATTTTAGGCGGACGAAAGTTAAAAGCAGTCATACCGGGTGGTTCGTCAACACCGGTGTTAAAGCCCGAAGATTGTAAAAACATGACCATTGATTATGAATCCATTACAGAAGCAGGTTCCAGTTTGGGCTCCGGAGCGGTAATGGTCATTGCTGAGGGAACCTGCATGGTTAAATTGTTGGATGTACTGACACATTTCTACCATCACGAATCCTGCGGACAATGTACACCCTGTCGGGAAGGTACGGGCTGGTTAAATAAAATTGTCAAGCGTATCGAGGCTGGTAAAGGCAAGATGGAGGATATTGATCTGTTAACCAGTATTACCAAATATATTCAGTTTCATACGATTTGTCCTTTGGGCGACGCAGCTTGCGGCCCTGTTGATAGTTTTGTCAAAAAATTCAGAGATGAATTTGTAGAACATATTGAAAAAGGTGGGTGTCCTTACAACGGTAAATTTATCCGCTATCAGGAGAGGATTTAAGATATATGAAAGATGTGACTTTAACGGTTGACGGAAAAGAGATTACAGTTCCCGAGGGAACACTGCTGATTGATGCATGCGAAGAACATGGTATTTACATTCCTCGCTTCTGTTATCATAAACATCTCTCGCCCAGCGGCAACTGTCGCATGTGCTTGGTGAAAATTGAAAAAAATCCGAAACCGCAGCCTGCGTGTATGACAATAGTTGCTCCCAACATGGTCGTTTATACGAACACACCTGAAATTGCAGAAATGCGGAAAGCCATGCTGGAATTCATGCTGATTAATCATCCGCTCGACTGCCCGATTTGCGATAAAGCCGGCGAATGTATGCTGCAGGATCAGTACATGGAATATTCAGGTGATAAATCTCGGTTCAACGAGGAGAAGGTCGCGAAAGAAAAATTGTATCATTTTAGTGATAAAATTCTCTATGATGCTGAACGTTGTATTACCTGCGGTCGCTGCGTCCGGTTTACCCACGAGGTATCAAAATCACGAAAGTTGGGCATTGTGAACCGCGGTGATAAATCGCATGTCGCTCTTGCACACGATGATACGTTTGATGATCCTTATAGCTATTGCGTTACCGATCTGTGTCCGGTCGGTGCGTTAACGCCGAAATGTTTTCGATTCAAAGAGCGGGTCTGGAATCTCCACGAAACCGATTCTATCTGTGCCGGTTGCGCTCGGGGCTGCAATATTTCCATTCATACGAAAGACAATAAAATTTACAGAGTTGTCCCGCGCGAGAATGATAAAGTGAATCAATCATTTATGTGTGATTTTGCCCGGGATTATTATGTCAATCCGATAAAAAATCGACTGAATGGAATTCAAATTAATCATAATGAGAGTACTTACGAAACTGTGGTGAAAGACGTCACTGACCTCATCAAAAATCACGCAGAGGAAATGGCATTCATTGTTTCCGCTTACGCGACAAACGAGGAGTTAGCGCTGGCAAAACAATTGATTGATAGTGCAAATATCAAAGCTGTATTTACAAAAAAAGACCGTGTGTGGGATAAGAATTCCGATGAAGTGAAAGCGGACGAGCTTTTAGTCAAAGAAGATAAAACACCGAACATGGCCGGAGTCAAAAAGACATTTCCCGAAGCGAAAGATATTTCAAGTCTAATCATCAGTGATTTTAAATACGCCTTTGTTTGGGGGCAGAACGCGCCAAAAGAGAAACTGGACGGTTTAGAACTGATCGCCTTATCACCAATGAGAGATGAAATTTCTGACAAAGCTAAATGGTTGATCGCGGGTAAACTGTCATTTGAGAAACACGGGTCGTTTATCAATTTTGACGGACATGTGCAGTCTTTCCGAAAGGCGATCAATAACCAGGATACTAATGATGAATTGAAGTTTTTTGTTGATATATTGGAAAATCTGAATATTGAACCAATCGGACGAACAGTAAGTGAAGTGAGAGACAACAAGAGCTAAAATTATCAAGGGTTTTGGAGAGAGGAATATAGTCATTTTTAGCTTAACTCATGTCGAGTAAAAATGTGACGGCAAATTGATATCAAATTCTGTGAGGCAAATTGCATGGAATCAAGCTTTTTAGGAATTAACACAGTATATTTAATTACCTACGGTACTATTGCCACGGGGGTTTTTCTGTTTATGTTCATGATGGGTGCAGTGATGAGCTGGTCGGAACGCAAACAGTCGGCACAATTGCAGGATCGTATTGGCGCCAACCGCGCATCGATTCCGCTGCCCTTTGGAAGGAAATTGGCATTATGGGGTTTCATCAACAATTTGGCTGATGCGATTAAGTGTCTGATCAAAGAGGATTTCAAGCCGAAAACCCAGGAAAAATTGATGTACAATTTGGCAATCTTTTTTGCTTTCATCCCGGCGGTGCTTTCGGTAGCCGTAGTGCCTTTTGCCGGCGTTGTCAGACCTGCTGAAATGTTCCAGGCGTGGTATTTAAAATGGATTCCGTGGCTGCCTGAGTTTTTTGCAAATAATTTAGCTGATTTCAGTTTCCGCGTACAAGTCGCGAACTTAAATGTGGGATTATTATTTATTTTTGCTGTCGGTGGTATGGGGGTGTTCGGCGCAATTTTAGCGGGCTGGTCTTCCAACAATAAATTCTCCATGATGGGCGGACTGCGTGCTGCCTCCCAGATGATTTCTTATGAGGTCAGCATGGGATTGTCGCTGTTGGGGGTCATTTTTGTATATCAGCAAGTGGATGTTTGGAGTTTGGTACAAGCTCAACAAGAGCTTGCTTTTGGATGGCTGCCCAAATGGGGCATCTTTTTACAACCATTGGCTTTTTTCTTGTTTCTGGCAGCAGCAGTCGCGGAAAATAAACGCATGCCCTTTGATCTGCCCGAAGCGGAATCGGAAATTATTTCCGGATATTTTTTAGAGTACTCCGGATTTAAAATGCTGCTGTTCATGTTTGCAGAATTTATCGAAATCGTCTTTGTTGCTATTGTAGTGACTACGTTATTTTTTGGCGGATATGCACTACCCTGGTTGACAGAGACCGGATTCAATTTCCCCTGGGGTGCAACAGTTCCCTTATCGCACGCAACAGTGGTCATTTTGCAATTGGCGACATTTACGGGAAAGGTCCTGTTTTTCTGCTGGCTGCTCCAGCAAATGCGATGGAGTTTGCCGCGATTTCGCTATGATCAATTGATGAAATTAGGATGGAAGATTCTTCTGCCGTTAGCAATTATAAATTTGATAGGCACGATTATTATTGAGGCTTTGGGAGGTTTTTAATATGAGCTACCAGATCCCTGGTTTACCGGATATGGAATATGTGGATAGAAAGAAAAGATCTTTTTCTATTCAAATTTATTACAGGGAAATTGCCCGAGGTGTGTGGATCACGACAAAGCATTTTTTCAGGAATTTGTGGAAATGGCTAACCTTTCGCAAGGGTGGCGTTGTTATTCTTTATCCTGAAGAAACCCGGCCCGATATGTCACCCAATAATCGGGGGCGACACGTTTTAGTTCAGCGAACAAATGGATCGCCACGTTGCGTTGCCTGTAAAATGTGTGCGACAGTTTGTCCGGCATCGTGCATTACCATCGAGGCGGAAGAAAGTGCCGATCCGGTCATTCAGAAAAGACCGAAGATTTTTGAAATTGATGTCAGTCGCTGTATTTTCTGCGGTTTTTGCGTGGAAGCCTGCCCGGTGGATGCGATTCGAATGTTAGCTTCCACTGAAAAATTAGTGGAATACGATCGGTTCAAAATGATTTATGACAAAGAGACATTGTTAAACTGGAATCCGGTAGTGAACGATGACGTCGTTCAAGGTTACAATCCATAATATAAAGGACCATCGGAAAATTAAAATTTATCAAATTCAAACGAAGGATTCATTCCATGGATTTTAATGTTTTAATGTATTACGTATTCGGAGTGACGGCTATCTTTGGTGGCATCGTACTCGTATTTGCAAAACATCCGATTCGAGGCGCGATGGGGCTTTTGGCGACCATGCTTGCCTTAGCCGGAATGTATGCAATCCTTCAGGCGCACAGTATCGCCGTGTTTCAGGTGATTATTTATGCCGGCGCGATCATGGTATTGATTATCTATTTCATCATGTTACTGGATATAAAAAGTGAGGACTATTTAAAAAAATATTCCAAGTTATCAATACCCGGTGGTCTGATTATACTGATGCTTATCATATTATTCATTTATAAATTGATACTCGTGTTAAAAAGCCAGCCCGGCTTTTTTGAAGAAATAAGTTTAATGCAGCGTCCCGGAATGACACCGGAAAATTTTGGCGGCATTAAGGTGTTTTCCAAGGGACTGTTGTCGAAATATTTGTTTGCATTTGAATTTGTATCGACATTACTTTTCGCTGCTATTGTTGCGGTGATTTCCATTGTTCAATTGGATTGGAGAGGAAAAAAGCATGAATAGCGCTTTTGGAGAGTTTATTATTGGTTCTGGCGGAATGTTCTCGATTTCTGTGGTGACTATTTTGTTTTTGATCGGAGTGGCAACGTTTATTTTGCGACGAACATTGCTCCACATGTTGATGGGCGTTGAACTGATGTTGAATTCGGTCAATTTGAGTTTGATCTATTTTGCCCGCTTGCACCAGAGTTTAGATGGTCAAATTTTGTCGCTGATGATTTTCGTTGTCGCAGCATGTGAGGTTGCCGTTGGTATTGCGATCATCGTCAGGTTATTTAAACAGAGCGAAACCATAGGCGTAGAAACATACACTGAAGAAAGGGGCTAAATATATATGGAAAACAGCCTGATTTTGATTATTGTACTTTTACCATTATGTGGCGCTTTTCTCAACGGCATTGTTGCCACAATCAATGCGAACCGGAATAAGGAAATATGGGGTGAAAAATTTGCCGGTGCGCTGGCGTTCAGTACGGTTGCAGCTTCTTTCATTTTGTCTTTGTATGTGGTATTTATTAAAATGTCCGGATTGGAATCGCTGGCGTGCACACCTTACGAGTGGTTAAGCGCAGGCGGCTTAAAAGTCAATATCACCTTTTTAATCGATCATCTGTCTGCAGTGATGTTGCTGACTGTCACAGGGGTTAGCGCTGTCATCCATTTTTATTCTATCGGCTACATTCACGGTGATGAATCCAGTGTTCGTTATTTCTCTTATTTGAATTTGTTCGTGTTTGCCATGTTACTGCTTATTTTAGGCGACTCGATGCCGGTCATGTTCATCGGTTGGGAAGGCGTCGGATTGTGCAGCTATCTGTTGATCGGATTTTGGTATAAAGAAGAAGAACGAGCAGTCGCTGGCAAAAAGGCATTTATCGTTAACCGGATCGGTGATTTTGGATTCTTGCTGGGTATGTTTCTGATTTTCGCCAATGTCGGTTCGCTTACCATTTCCGAAGTCAATGAATTTTTCCACCATCACAATTCAATGACATTTTTCTGGACAAACGTAGCCGGTATTTGTCTGTTTATCGGCGCGACCGGTAAATCGGCGCAAATTCCGCTTTATGTGTGGCTGCCCGACGCAATGGCAGGTCCGACACCCGTATCCGCACTAATTCACGCTGCGACGATGGTGACCGCCGGTGTTTACATGGTGTGTCGTTTTCACGGACTCTATTTAGCAGCGCCGGTGGCATTACAAGTCGTGTTGTGGGTCGGTGCGTTAACAGCGATTTTTTCCGCTACCATTGCGGTTTACCAAAACGATATTAAAAAAGTATTGGCATATTCGACGGTCAGCCAGCTCGGATTTATGTTCATGGCAGCCGGAGCAGGTGCGTTTGTGATTGCTGTTTTTCATCTAATGACGCATGCGTTTTTCAAAGCCTGTTTGTTTTTGGGTTCGGGAAGTGTGATTCATGCCATGGGCGGAGAGCAGGATATTCGCTACATGGGAGGGCTGAAAAAATTTATGCCGGCAACGTTTATCACATTTTTACTGGCGACGTTAGCCATCGCTGGATTTCCGCCATTTGCCGGTTTCTTTTCTAAAGATGAAATTTTGTGGAACGTGTTTGCATCCGAATATGGCAACAAGGTAGTCTGGGTGATCGGCGCGGTTGCCGCATTATTTACCGCCTTTTACATGTTCCGTCTGGTTTATCTCACCTTTTTCGGTGAATTCAGAGGAACGCGGGAACAGGAACACCATCTGCATGAATCGCCCAAGACGATGACCGTTCCGTTGATGATTTTGGGCGGATTGTCCGTAGTTGGCGGCTGGATCGGCATCCCGAAACTATTATCCGGGGGGGGTATTCCCAATTATTTTCATCACTTTTTGGAACACACTTTATCCAAATATGGTCACGTAACGTTGGGTCATTACAGCCATGCGACAGAATACGGGTTGATGATATTGTCAGTCGCGATTGCTGTCGGCGGCTGGTTACTGGCGCGCTCCATGTTCGGTGAAGTGAAGCGAAGACTACCTGATCCGGAAAAATACACCGGCGTTCAAAAATTGCTTTGGAATAAATATTATGTCGATGAAATATATATGAAACTAATTGTCAATCCGCTTAAAGCGTTGTCGACTAAATTCTTCTTGAACATAACCGATAAGAAGTTAATCGATGGCGCTGCCAATGGTTCTGCATCCGGGTGGAAAAAAGTTTCCGACGGCATATCCAGATTGCAGACGGGCAATATGCAGACTTATGGATTGTACATGCTTTTAGGAGCGGGTATCATTTTTATTTTCGCATTTTTCGTATTGTAATATAAAATTGGAGTAATTGATGGGCATATTATCTTGGACTTTAGCGATTCCGGCGCTTGGCGCAATATTCATGATGCTCGTGCCGAGCCGTAATAATGAACCTGAAAAAAGTTCAGCCTCAGCTTTCGGATGGATTGCCTTAGTTGTCGCGACCATCACCATGGTCATGTCAATTGTGATGTTAGTGGATTTCGATCAGTCCATTGTGGATTTTCAATTCCAGGAAAACGTTGAGTGGATTCCGCAGTTCGGGCTGAATTATCACATCGGCATTGACGGCATATCAGTCCTGTTGTTTATGCTGACCACGATAATTATACCATTTACTGTATTGAGTTCATTCAAATACATTCAGAAGCGAAAAAAAGAATATTATATTTGGCTGTTATTTTTAGAGTTTACCATGTTGGGCGCCTTTGTTGCACTCAACTTATTTATCTTCTATATTTTTTGGGAATTGATGCTCATCCCGATGTTTTTCCTTATCGGCATCTGGGGCGGTCCGAGGCGAATTTACGCGACTGTGAAATTCGTTCTATTCACGGTGGTCGGCTCATTGATGATGTTGGCGGCTATGATTTATCTGGCAATTTTGGCGCGAAATACTTTTGGTGAGTTTACCTTTGAATTTGAACAATTGTTTAAATTAAATATTCCGGTTCAGACACAATTGTGGTTATTCGCCGCTTTCGCACTGGCATTTGCTATTAAAGTGCCCATGTTTCCGTTTCACACCTGGCTCCCGGATGCTCACGTTGAAGCGCCTACTGCCGGTTCTGTAATCTTGGCCGGTGTGTTGCTGAAAATGGGTTGCTATGGATTTATCAGACTCGGCATCCCGCTTTTTTCCGATGCAGCTCATCGGGCAGCCCCGCTTATGCAACTATTAGCCGTGATCGGAATCGTTTACGGCGCCTGTCTCGCATTAGCCCAATCTGACCTGAAAAAACTTGTTGCATATTCATCGATCAGCCATTTGGGTTACGTGATGTTAGGCTTGTTCGCACTAACTCCGGAAGCGATTCAGGGATCGATTTTGCAAATGGTGAATCATGGAGTATCCACAGGCGCGCTGTTTGTTTTGGTGGGAATGATTTACGAGCGACGGCATACCAGAGAAATTGCAGACTTCGGCGGATTAGCTTACCGACTGCCAGTGTTTTCAGTGGCATTCATGATTATCACGCTGTCTTCTGTGGCACTTCCCGGGACGAACGGATTTGTCGGTGAGTTTCTCATTTTGCTGGGCAGCTTCAAAGCAGCCTGGGCACATTTTCTTGCCGGTGACGGAACGTTCAGATTGATTCTCATGGTGTTTGCCACATCCGGTGTAATTCTCGGGGCATTTTATATGTTGTGGATGGTACAGCGCGTTTTCTTCGGACCGTTGAAACATGAAGAAAATAAAAATCTCAAAGATTTGAGCTTGAGAGAAATGATTGTGATTTTGCCTTTTATCGTGTTCGTGTTTTGGATCGGTATTTACCCAAAACCTTATCTTACCAAAATGGAAAAATCCGTGAATATGTATGTTGAGAAATATCAGCCCGAACAGTTAAAAACAGAGATGGTCGAGCAAATTGAAGAACAAGAAGCATTGGAAATTGAAACGGAACAAACGCATCATTAACTGTGAAGTATATTTAGATCGTGATTATTATTGTAAAAAAAATAGAACCTAATTCGTTTAATTAATCAGCAAACAGAAATAAGATTCGGACTCGCTTATGAACGACGTATTTTTTGATCCCGCCTTTCTCATGGGAGAATTAAGCCTGGTTGCTTTGATTGTAGTTTTGACTTTAGTTGAAGCGTTTCAGCGACCGATATTTGTATTTTTCAGATCGTCTCCGGATTCGGCTCATGCTGACGGACTAAATTACCGGAACAAACAGGCAAGCTGGTTGGCTGGATTAGGCTTGATTGCAGTGGCGGTGGTTTATTATTTTTATGGATCGGCTGTCTCCGAGAATCAGGTAACGTTATTGAACAATTCTCTCCAGGCAGGTGGTGGCATTTACATCGGGAAATTAGCTCTTGTCGGAGCTGCGTTGCTTGCCGTGCTGATGTCCTCCCGGTACACGCTATCGCAGTCGATTCCGGCGATGGATTACTATCTTTTGCTCTGCTTTTCTTTGTTGGGTGCATTAACGCTGATCGCTGCTGAAAATTTTCTGATGATATTTCTCAGCCTTGAAATGATGTCCATTCCGATTTACGCTTTGGTGGGATTAAAGCGGTTCAGTCCGCGCGCCGGTGAATCCGCAATCAAATATCTTCTGTTGGGTGGATTTTCATCCGGTTTTCTGTTGTTGGGTATTTCCTTCTTATACGGTACCACGGGAACGCTGGTGGTTTCGGATGTACTGCAAAAACTGACCTTTGACGGCGGACAGGCAACGAATTTTATAAGCGGGTTGGGATTGATTTTTCTATTTGTCGGATTGGCTTTCAAAGTATCGATGGTGCCTTTTCATGCATGGACACCAGATGTGTATGAAGGCGCAGGAACACCAATTACGGCGTTTATGAGTGTCGCTGTTAAATTAGCTGCCTTTGCTGTGATTTTGAAGGTATTCGCCAGCCTAAATTCATTCGGCACATTCGATTCGGTTTTCAGTCAAATCATTGGTGTTATTTCACTGATCACGGTTGCTTACGGAAATTCAGTGGCTATCGTTCAGAAAAATGTCAAACGCATGCTGGCGTATTCTTCTATTGCGCACGCCGGTTATATGGGCTTGGCAATCGCACCGATGCTTCACATGATTCAATCGGTACAGGCAGTACTGTTTTATGGCATCGGCTACATCGCTATGAATATGTTAGCTTTTGGCGTTTTAGTCTATTTGACGCACAAAGATCATTATTGTGAAAATGTCGATGATCTGAGAGGCATCTCTAAAAAATATCCCGGAGCAGCCGCACTGATGGCAGTTGCCATGTTTTCATTAGCTGGTTTGCCGCCTGCGGTCGGATTTATGGGTAAAGTTCAAATTTTCATGCAATTGCTCGAGGGGAAAATGTATGTGACGGCAGTAATTGCGCTTATTTTTAGTTTGGTTGCCCTTTATTTTTATATCAACATTATTGTCGTTATGTACATGCGTGAGCCCGAAAAGGAAGTCGAAGATATTGGAAAAACCGCTGTCATTCCTGTATGGGTATCACTCGCTTTAGCCGCGCTGTTTGTCATTATTGCTGGTGTGTTGCCGTCGCCGCTATTAAAATGGTCTTTGCAGTGGGCAGAAATGCTGTTCTAATTATCTCATAAATATTTGAATAATTAATCTAATCCCGTGGTCGTTTTGCTGCGGGATTTTTGTTTATAAGATTAATCCGATAATTCTAAAATGGACTAAGGCAATAAAAACATCAATTTATTGCCCACGGAACACACAAAAAAACACTAAATTCAAAAGTGTAAAAATAATATTTCGTGTTATTAGTGTGTTTGGCGGGCTAAAATTTGACAATACTAATGTTTGTTTTAGAATTTACTATTAATTTGTAATTTGCATTTCATTCCTGAAGTTATAATTTTTCCCTATATGAGCATGTTATTTTGAGGAAATATATGAAATTAAATGTTTTTATTAGAGTTATGCTATTAACGATTGTTCTGGTTTATTCTGTAGCGACGAGTTATTGCGGTACGGATGAAAAAATTTATCTCAGAGTAAATCAGATCGGCTACCGCTCTGATGATCCCAAAATCGCGATGGCGTTTTCAAAGATGCCTTTGAGTAACTCAAAATTTGAAATTCGGGATGCAGAAAATAATCAAATCGTTTCGGGACCAATAGATTTCCCAGTTAGCGTGGGCAAATTCGGTAATTTTAACTACCATTATAGATTGGTTTTTTCCCGATTTAATGAAAGTGGGCGCTATAAAATACAGATATCAGGAACGAGTTTTGAGTCGTTACCTTTTAATATTGGAAACGATGTTTACAATACTTATTTGGAATACCCATTAAAATATAGTCGCCAGCAGCGGTGTGGTTACAACCCATTTTTCGATGAGGTCTGTCACCAAAAGGATGGACGCACCATGTACGGCCCAATGCCAGACAGCACTTTCATTGATGTCAAGGGCGGCTGGCATGACGCGGCAGACTATTTACGTTATTTGTTAACTTCTGGCAATGTCGTGTGCCGTTTATTATTTGCTTATCGGGAAAAACCGAAATTATTTCAGGATGAAGTAAATGAACTGGGACAATTTTTCCCCAATGGTGTTGCTGATATTCTGGATGAGGCAAAATGGGGATTGGATTGGATGTTCAAAATGCAACCGCAACCGAACCAGCTTTTTCATCAGGTAGCGGATGATCGGGATCATATTGGTTTCAAAATGCCTTATGCGGATTCTGCAGATTATGGCTGGGGTCCCGGAGAATACCGGGTTGTTTATTATGCCAATGGTGAACCACAGGGATTGGGAAAATATCAAAATACATCCACAGGCATCGCCAATTTGGCGGGGCGATTTGCCGCCGCGATGGCAATGGCGACGGATATTTGGTCGAGAAATTTTGAAGACACGTGCTTTGCGCGAAAATGTTTGAAGGCAGCAAAAGAGGTTTATCAGATGGGGTTAGGGCAACCCGGTTGTCAGGAAGGAACCCCATGCCGGGCACCTTACCGTTATCACGAAAGTACATGGGCGGATGACATGGAATGGGGCGCTGCTGAATTGTATCGGGTCACCGGAGAGCAGGATTATTTGGAACAAGCAAAGCGATTCGCCCGGATGGCAAATACTATCTCCTGGATGGGAGCAGATACGGCGAAACATTATGAATATTATCCGTTTATGAATATCGGACATTATGCGCTGTTTGAATTGGTTGATGAATCGTTTCAGGATACGCTCATCCAATATTACAGGGAGGGAATCGAAAGAGTCGAAGCTCGGGCAAAAAGTAATCCCTATGGAATTGGTATTCCGTTTATCTGGTGTTCCAATAATTTAGCGGCGGCATTTGTCAATCAATGTATTCTGTACGAAAAAATGAGCGGCGATAAAAGTTACCAGGAACTGATGTTCGACCATTTGGATTGGCTGCTTGGAAGGAATCCGTGGAGTGTGACACAATTTGTCGGAATACCGTCTGCAGGTGGTTGTTATCCGAAATATCCGCACAGCGTGGTTACATTAAAACTTGACAAAGAGATTACGGGTGGCTTAAATGATGGCCCAGTTTACGCATCTATTTTTAAGCAGCTTAAAGGAATCAGATTATCCCGGTCCGACCCATTCGCGGAGTTTCAATCTGATGTGGTTGTTTACCACGACGATATTTGGGACTATTCCACAAACGAACCAACGTTAGACGGAACAGCGGAATCAATCATATTTTTCAGTAACTTAGCTAATATATCAATGAGTAAATAGGCAATAAATTCATGTAAGTATAATTTTTCGGTTGACAATTTAGAAAAAAATTGATATTTTATTAATAGCTAAGAAAACATTCAAATCAATATATCATTTAATAATTTATCAATATTGAATTTAAATTTTGTGGAGGAGGTGAGAATTTAATGAAACGTTTTTTGATTCCGAGAATCGCACATTGTGATAATGGCTGCTGTAGCATGTCCTGAGCAGGACGTTAAACGGCTCGAACGTGAGTTAAAAAATATATGCCCGATTGCACTTGAATGAACAACATCATGGCAGTTGGGCATATTTCATTTAAATCAAAACATGAAAGGAAAAAATAGGTATAATTTAATAGACCGCAAATTTAATAATATACTGCCATATAAGTCATTTAGTTTGGAATTAGACCTGTCATTTCATACTACGGAAACTACCATTCAATCAAATTCTGAGTGTTGATATAAGTTTCCTTTCTGTGTTATAAAATTTAACGCAACTAAAAAGTTGGAGGTGTTTGTTATGATAGTAAAAGACGAGCATTTTTCAACGATCGCGAATGACTACAGGAAACTCAGATCAACGGAACCAGAACCAATTCAGTTTATCAGAAACCAGTTGAAAAGAAAGAAAAATATTATTGCTGCAGATATTGGTTGCGGATGTGGGCGTTATTCATTGCAACTATTTCGGTACCTGGGAAGAAAACTATTCCTTTATTGTATCGATAACAATGAAAATATGCTGCACCAGTTGCAGCGTTATTTAAAAGAAAATAATATTGAAAAATTCGAACCGAAGCTGAGTGTAGCAGAAAAAATTCCGTTACCTGACCAATCGATTGATACAATTTTTACATTCAATGCGATCCACCATTTCAAAACATTCAATTTTTTGAACGAAGTGAAAAGGACACTTAACCGAAATGGTCATCTTTTTATTTATACCAGAACGCCTCAGCAAAATCGGATGCACATTTGGGGCAAATATTTCCCCTGGTTTTGTGACAAGGAAACGAGACTTTATGAAATCGAAGAGATGTCACAAATTATAAACAAAGTTCTGGGGTTTCGATTAGAAAAGATTAAGCTTTTTAAGTTTCATAAAACGGCTTCGTTAGATCATTTATTATTTTTGGCTAATAACCATCATTATTCTACCTTTTCACTGTATTTGACCACAGAGTTTGAAAGAGCGCTTCAAAAATTCAAGAATAATATTGAGACACATTTTAATGATTTGAGCAGGATCAGTTGGGATAATGAGTGTCAAAGTCCACCAAAATTCCCCATCAAAATCAATTTAGGTCCATTTAAATT
>CAYYMH010000023.1:0-62167 GCA_964472785.1 uncultured Cytophagia bacterium
AAGTTAACATTATTGTGGAGTTCGGCAACCGTTTTTTATCATAACGTCTCCTTAGAATACTTCAACTATAAATATAACTATTGGGACAGCATCCAAAAATATCACTGAATAAATAACATCTTTTTAATTGATACAAAATCATCTGTCTTTAATTTGTAAAAATATATTCCTGAAGACACCTGATTTCCGGATTCATCTGTACCATTCCAGCCTAATTTATGAACACCGGCATCATAATGTGAACGAGCTAATGTTGTTAGTCGTTGTCCACTAATATTATAAATTTCTATTTTGACAAACTCATTCTGAGGCAAATGAAACGTAATAACAGTCTCTGAATTAAACGGATTCGGATAATTTTGAAATAACTGATATTCACTGGGTGTCTCCTTTATTTGTCCAGAGTCCCAATTCACATCCGGTGGTCCTGGGGGTGATGAACCATGGCTATTGACAAATTCCATCCAATTCGTTTTTGGTAAATCAGTAGAGCCAGCAACAGGGCCTGTGTTGCTCACTGTCAGATCACACTCTTCAAATACTGCTGCCCAGTAACCATTCTTTTCGTGAAGCGTATCCGCAGGAAGATAGGTCTTGGTAACGTGATTCCATCCATAGGCGGGCGTTAGCACACTACCATCCGGATTGTCATCAGGATTCGTAAAATCAGTATTTCCCATCACACTCCCGATCATGTACCACCCTTGAGCCTGGAGATGTTGCGTATAGCTGTCTATCGGTTGCCCACATATCTGTACCGTCGTTGGTGAAGGGATGGCGATCCAGTAAGCTTGATAGCGTTGGATTTGCGTTTCTGACAAATAAGATTTGGTAACCGGATCCCAAATGTAAGCGGTGCCTCCCAGTGCATCGGGAAACAGATTAGCTACGCTACTATCAGCCGGAATTAAAGGGAGCGAAATTAGGTACCAACCAGTTTGAGGAAAGTCAAAGCTAAAACATAGTTCTTTCCGGTATTTTATCGTTAATGTTTTATTGCCACTCACAGAGATGGAATCAACGCTACGCATGTTGTAGCTGCTGGCGCCTTCAAGGAAAAAGGTACCAATAGGTGGAAGCAGGTCAGGATTCCAGGTTATGGTTGTATTGATTCCTTCAGCGTTGACAATGCGTAATGTCCAATCAATATCCTCTTCAAAAGGCTGTTCCCAGTGTCGGATGTCAGTTGCTAAATAATCGGGGAATTCGGGAATGGAAAAGTAGGCATAATAGTTCTGACCCAGCGGCGGAGCCACCTGATCCAACCCATTATCAAAGCTGTTGCTACCATCGGTATCTCCTCCAAAAGAACGGTTGAGGTTTACACCATTTCCGGTGATAGATAAATTCGATGACCACAAACCGCTCTCCATAGAATCAACCCAAACGCATCGAAATCCAACTCCATGTCGACTGACTCTTGGTTGAAGTTGGGAACGATCCGCGCAACGCCAAGGTCCGCCAGCCCATGACCCTCCTCGTAAAACACGATTACCTCCCGATAATGGACCTTGAGGATTTTTATAAGGACTGTTGCTGTAGTAATTTGCGTCATAATAATCGTTGCACAACTCAGATACATTTCCGCTCATATCGCAACAGCCAAAAGGACTGTCACCATTAGGACTATATTGACCAACAGGAGTAGTATGGCCAACATTGTTGTTAAAATTACAATGTTGATCAGTTGGCAAATCATTACCCCACGGAAAAGCTCGCTGGTCTGTTCCTCTTGCTGCTTTTTCCCATTCTGCCTCTGTAGGTAATCGCTTTCCATAATGCTTAGCATAAGCCTCGGCACCATACCAGGTCACAAAAATTACAGGATTATTTTCCTTGCCACTCTCTACATAAAATGTATTATGGAAATAATAAATCTGACAACCTGTATTATCAAGGTCTATTAGCTCATTATTATTTTTAGTTACTGTGTTACTATCTGCTACTATTTCCCCGCTTGATAATGCCTCATTTAAATATTTTGCATAATTATGGTTGGTGACCTCATATTTATCAATATAGTAAGCATCAAGATATACTGTATGAACTGGTTGTTCATCTGGTTCACCAGAATTACTCCCCATAGTGAACTCACCCGCAGGGATATAAATCATATCTTTATATGGGTCATCACCTGACCATCCGCCTTCTTCATAAAGATCGAGAATCTCTGTTTCAGTTATGGCATAATTATAAATTCGAATGTCATCAATAATTCCATTAAATTCGCTCCCATGTAAAGTACCATGTCTTCTTTCAGCACCGATAATTATAAAATGGTTGAAAGTATTAACATCCTTTATATCTGCAAACCATTCTGAACCATTTGCTGAGCTACCATAAGGGCCAAATACTTTTTCTTGTTTATTCCCATTAATGTAAAATTTGATTTTTTCAGTTCCATCTGCCAGAAATACTAGATGATACCATTGATTTTCTAAAATTTCTTTGGGGCAATGAATATATGGTACATCACTTATACCATATTTATAAACAATTTCTAGTGAATCATCTTGAAGTTTAAAATTATAAAGCGAATTCCTACTCTCATCGGTACTATACATAAAAATCTTTTTATTACCAGTTGTTGAAAATGGTTTTATCCAAACAGAAATTGCTCCAGTCTGATCATTGTCTAAGATGTTATTTGCTGGTGTTATCAAATAATCATCAATCCCATCAAACCTGTAGGCGCTGTTTGAATTACCAAATCTATCAGTTGCAGGGGTCACACCATTCATGGCTGTGAGATGGTTATTATTACCACTTTCGTCATTTGTATTGTTATTAAATGGATAGTAAGCTACCAAACCTGTTGGGATATTAATAATTAATTCTCCACTGGCTATGCTACTACTCGCCCAATTTGTTCTAAATGCTTTGGCTTTTAAAGTCCTTGTTGTAGAAATGTGAATAGGGCTACTATAAACTGGGTCGGATTCTGTTGGGTCTGAGCCGTTAGTCGTATAATGAATATTTGCCCCGGAAGTAGTACAATGAATAGTTACGATAATATTTTATCAGTTTTTATAGCTTAACTTAATTTCCACGCGCCGGTTCTGCTTTCTCCCCCATGCGGTGTAGTTGCTGGAGACCGGTTTAAACTCTCCGTAGCCCATTGCCTGCAATTGATCAGGTTTAAATAGACCTCTTTCCACATAAAATCGTACGACGCTCACTGCCCGCGCTGTAGACAACTCCCAGTTCGATTTATAAATGGGTGTATGAATGGGAATATTATCGGTATGTCCTTCAATTCGAACCTGCCAATTTAGATCGTTCTTGATTTTTGATTTGATTTGCTGTCCGATTAATCTCAGTGTTGAATTTGCCTGTCGTTTAATTTCGGCGCTGCCCGATGCGAACAGCACTTCTCCAGATATTCTAAAAATATGTTCCTTCTCTCCGCCAAGTGTATCTATCTCGGCTTGACGAAGGGAATCTAATTCATCTTTTCCAATCACTACGGCAGAACTGTCATCATAGGTTGATTGAGTTGCTGTTAGTTTTGGTTGGTCTAACTGTGCAAAATTTGTCTCACTCATAGAATCCGATGTAGTGTGAAAGATGTAAAAAAAAATGAAAAATACCAGGATCAATGTTACCAAGTCTGAATAGGGTATCATCACATCGAGCCAGTTCTCATTTTCAGATGCGATCTCTTCATCATCGGAAAATGTATCACCTTCCATCCATCTCCGAAAACGGGATTTATCTTTCTTATCTGTTGTTGGAAATGAATTTTTTTCTGAACCAGACTGAAATTTCATGTTTTCTTGAATCCTATTTTAAAACGTGTTAAATTTTGGTCAAATCGGTCCAAGCCTTTTAACGAATAAATTGTATCCATTCAAAAACAGATGGTGAACATGCACCCTTTCAAAGGTTCAAAACCTTTGAAAGGGTATTGCCATAAAATATTGAGTGGATACAATAAATTTTAGTTAATCAAACAGGTGTCAGTTACTTCTCGCTTTTTTAATGACAATATTATAAAAGGCTTTACAAAAGTAGCAAAAGTCTGTAGAAATTCTACGGTTTAACTTTCTATTCAGATATTTTTTTTCAGATTCAATGATTTCTTCAAGTGAATTAGGAAGATCCGCATAATAGGGAGGGATTAATCCTGGTTTAAATTGAGTCCGCAATTCTTGCAGATCTTTTGGATACAGATTAAAATATTGTTTGCTCAGCGCGCGTACGCCAACAAGACTGATGTCTCCCTGTAAATAATTGATAATTTGGGGGATTTCATCAATCCACAATTTACGAAACCACTTCCCCCATTCTGTAATTCGGAAATCACTGTTAAATTTGCCGTTCTTTTTTAGTTGATGCTGTTTATAAATATAATCTTGTAAAAATTCAGAATAGGGATGCATGGTTCTAAATTTTCTTACGTACATTAAATCTCCGCCGTAACCGATCCTTTTAAGTTGGATGACAGGCCCATAGGACGGATTTTTTTCAATGCTTGGTTTTTTCAGTCGTTGAGCAACAAAATATAAGCGGTTATTGATATCCTTTTCCGCAATAACCCTAAACCCGCAAAAGTGTAATCGACCAAAAATTTCGGCTTTTGAAAGGACTTGACTTCTTCCTTTTGTGATAAAAAAGTATAACTTCGATGTGAATGACAGTTTGGGTAAAATCCGATGAAAAATAAAATCCAGCGGGTAAACGAGTTTAAATATCCATCGTGGATATTTTTGTTTGAGCCAATTTTCATGGGTGTCTGTGGTATGTGCCACACCAACAAAATACCCGCTGTTATAAATTTTTCGATGTACTTCCAGAAAAAACCGATTTATATAACGCAAATCGTTTATCCGATTCAAATTGATAAATAGTCTTAATGAATGATTATTAAAATGCTGGATATTCAATGTTTCATCGGTTCCCATGACCTTGGTTCGGTTTTCGTCGATTAAATTTAAATTGATTATTCGGTTTATGAACTTGAATAAAATTTTATCTCTTGATAAATATTTTTCTTTCAGGCTCTTTTTTACAGCTTGCTTTATTTTTTCATTTTTCATGAGATACGTGGTCGTTGCATCACTTTCTTCTTCATCTTCCAACATTTTCTTCACTTCTGATAAAGCGCCGACATCACCTTCAATATCATGATCATAATGTCGTAAGTAAATGATAAACAAACTGATAGACTCAAGTATTAACAGGATAAAAAAGCTGCCAAATATTTGTAGTCTTGAAAAATAAAATAAATGAAGTCCATAAACAAATATCGCCATAAGTGAGAACATCAATAGAAATGCCTTAAAAAACGGTGCTAATGTGTAAAGAATATTTTTATACCGTCTGTTTTCAAACTTACGAGTGAACAAACCAATTGAAAACCAGACGCCATAATACAGAATTAACAATTTTTGATATTCAATTGATAGATTTAATGAATCATGGTTGAAATAATAGAGAAGAAAAAATGAAGTTGTAATACCAATAAAATCGACAATTAAATAGCGAAACGAGAATCTTACTTTTTGATTAATTTGATCGCGGACATTAATATTATCAAAGGAGATTTTAATTGCATTTAAATTGCAATATACCAAAAACGTAATGGTTTCCAAAAAACAAAAAATCAGACATATGCCAAAAGTTTGAACTCGTGAAGGAGAATAGAATCCAAATAAAACAAATAACACGGCCATAAAATAGGTAATAATTGCAGATGATTTTAAAATTCGAAACAGTCCTTGTTTGAAGTTCTGATAGACTTTGAAATCATACTTGTTGGAAATCATTGAAATAAGGAACCAGGCTCCAATAAAAATGAGTGACATTTTGATGTTTCGTGTTTCGAATATGTGACTCCCCCGCAAAATAAAAATCATGGAGGATAACGAAGCGATCAAAATAAAAAAATCAATCGAAAAGGAAAATATTCCAAAATATTTTTCATTGAATTTATTTCCAAATGCTAATGATCTGTGTCTTCTGTGGTTATCTGTTGTATCATTATTATCTTTTAAACCATATTCTAATGTCATGCATGCGCTGTAATCTTTACTCATGGTGAGTCCTTCCAAGGTTGTCTATCCAATAAGAATTAAATACTTAATACACTCTCATCCTCTGCAAATCTTCGCTTGATGTATTTTGCAAATAGGTCATCAATCTCTCTTTGGTTTTTTGTGAATTCTCCCCTCGATAAATTGCTAAAATACCTTCGACAATTATCTTTCGTTTTTGATTTTCAGTATTATTTTTATCCTTAATTTTACCGGAAATTGGTTTAAAAAATAGCGCTGAAAAGGCGATACCGTAAAAGGTTGTTACCAGAGCCATCCCCATGGCTGCCGGAATTGCTGCCGGATTCGTGATGTTATTCAACATTGCAATGAGCCCCATTACGGTACCCAAAATACCAAAGAGGGGAGAAAAACTCCCTGCGACTCTAAAAAATCGTTCTGCAGTCCTGTGTTCTGTGAATGTTGTATCGCTTTCACGCGACAATATATCAAAGAGCTCATTTTCATCAACTCCGTCTGCCAAAAGTCTTAATCCTTTTTCCAAAAAAGGTATGCCAAGATCTTTTGCTGAACTATATAAGTCAATAAACCCTGAACGTCTGGCTTTTTTTGATAAAACAATAATCAAGTTTATCAGATTGCCCCTATCGACTTGTTTTTCTGTCAATAATCTATAAAAGACACTCAGTGCACAGCGAAGTGCATAGGGGGAAAAATAAATCATCATCGCTGAAATAGTCCCGCCTAATACAACAATTAAGGCAGAATGATTCAAAAAATATGGAATACTGTTATCCATAAACATGACGGCGTAAATTAGACCGAATCCACAAACAAGTCCTAAAATAATGGTCGTCCTCATTGTAATTCCCTTTTCGTTGTAAGTGCTTCTCTAAAAATGCTTAGTATCTGTTTTTGCGCCTCAGATTTGTCTTGTTGGGAAATATCTCCATATATTTCAATATCTTCCTGAATTATTGCAACCGCGCGTTGTGTCATATTTTTATAAAATTTTCGTTGTAAATTTTCGTTTACAGATGCTAAAAATTTGACCAATAAATCGTGATCTACTCCTCTTATCAATTTTTCGACAATGTGATCATCAAGATTTTCAATATCTTCTAAAAGAAATATTCTTCTTTTAATTTGTTCTTGTTTTGCTCTATTTACTTTGCCAATATGATGAAATATTTTGACTGCCGTTTCTGGTGATGTGCTGTTGATGATTTTACTTAAGGTATCCACTCCATCCACATTTAATAAATTTTCATCTTTAATTATGGAGATTTTCTTTTTGAGATCTTTTTTTAGTGCCGGCAGCGATGTCAAATGTTCTGTCGAAGGATTAAGAATCCGCTCAATAATTTTGGTTAAGTCAGCTGATTTTTGATTAAAAAATTCCGAGCTGTATGAAACAGGGAGCCTGGGTAGTACTAATGCTAATGTTTCGAAAGGTTCGTTGACAAGTAAATGTGCTAATTGTTTAGGACTAATTTCTTCAACAAAATCAAAATTCAAAAAGTCATGACCATTTGAATTCGAATTATTTTCAATAATGGTGATTGGTAAAGGCTTCTTATTCGAAATATTCATGTTCTTTGCAGCCGGAGAAATCGGTTGTAACTGATTATATCCACCACCGCGTCGAACGATTTCGGATTTTTGTTTGTTTGTAACCGCAATTGTCCTACTTAAATATTGGAATCCATTCTTGATGTTCACTGTTAACAATAGAATTAAAACGATTCCGACAGCTAAATAAACAATATTATTTTTAATATCCGATTTTGTGCTCAATTCATTTGTTAAAAAAGCTTTTTCGCTGCGATGAATTTCAAGTCTGTCACCTTGCGCTTCATCCAAATTAAACCAGTTCCTAATATTTTTGCTAACAAAATTCATGTCTTTTTTGCTGACATTTTTATTTACAAATATGCTTATGTCTTTTTTCATAACTCTTGTAGGCAAGATCACTTCATCACCAACTTTATCAGCCTTAATTCCTTTGGATTTTGAAACTGGTAAACCAGGAAGACTGCTCGGTTTATCATAAGTCGAACCAAAGGGCTTAACCGCTGGATATTTCAGTTTTAAATCAACCAGCACAACGGTCTTACCCACATACGGATAGAGCACGCGTTCGATCCAGAGAGAAATTTGTTTCTCCGTATTTATCTCAGTTATCGTCTCTCGTGTCGGTGTCAAGTTTATTTGGGTTTCCGCTTGAGTTCCCTGTTGACCAAAAATAGGGTTGAAGAGTAACAGCAACGCGAAACATAAATGAATGGTCTTCATAAAATTACCTTTTTATATTATGGACTTTTTTAAAATTTAATCCACTTTTATTATCTTTTTAATAATTCTCATAAGCGACAAATAATTCGTTTCTTTTTCTGATAAAACCTGTTTTGTCAGGATACCAATAATATTCTTTTTCGGATTCAAAGATTGGATATCCAGGTAACCGATAGAATTCAACTTTGGAATCATGCATCTTTAGTACTGGTGCAGCGAGTGAAATCGCTTTTTGTAACGTAATATTTGTTTGCGAACACGCCAAAACATTTCTTAGCTCAGTCGTAGGCAAATTATCTAATGATTTTATTTTTTCAAATAGTGCTTTGAGGAACTTCATTTGTGAAATCCTAATTTGTTCAAAACCTGTCACATGGTCTTTTGATTTATCCAAACAGGTAACAAATTCGTAAGCGAAATGGCCGGAAAGATGCTGCCGACCCGGTTTGAGATTCAATTGTTTTGCGACTGCTGGATCGATATCAATAGTAATTCCCCCCAAATAGTCGATCATATCGATAAAACATGTTCTGTCCTGCCAAATGTAGTATTCAATTTCTTCATTAAGAAAATTTCCCACTGTTGTCGTTGTGAAAGCCATACCATCAGTTAGGTTGATATATTTGATCTTATTTTGAGAGGGTGGAAATACGGTGTACCACGGTATGTAGGTAAATGTCATCAGATCCATGGATGGATAAAGTTGGATCAACCAAAAAGTTTCTGGCCCGCCGCCATACAAAATGTTGATATGTCCTCTTTCAATGGGTTCGACTTCACAAGTTATGCACGTATCTAATGGTATCTCAGGAGGCGGGATATATTCATCTGGGTTGCAAATGCATGGCACATAATAGACTCTGTCATTCTGTAAAACGACACATGGATCTAAATTTCGGGTGTTTGCGTTATGGGTTACCCCACCCGCTATTTTAATCAGTTCAGATAGTGTACTATAAGCCGGCATATGATAAACTGCCGGGTGTCGAACACATCCACATATTCCCGCAGTAACAGTTAACGGCTCATCCCTGGTGACACCAAATGTATAAGGATGATAGAAGAATACGATATATATCAATAGCAAGAGCAGAGCGAATAAAAATAGCCAAAGAAATATCCAAAAAATGCGTTTTTTTAATCTGTGGTTTGAATAATAATAAGATTGCATGATCTACCCTCAACTATATTTTTGAATTAAATATGGAAATAAAAATCATTAAAATAGAACCTCATAAATCAAGTTTGATATGTTTCATCTAATCGGTCGTATCCTCTGATATACCATAGTCACCTTTTAAAAATGCGAACCATTGTTTGAATTTAGTATTTACTTTTTGGGTTAGTGATTTCTTTTCCACCAGCGTCGGAGTATCAGAAGTATTTCTATGATTATAATATTTATCTTTTTTATAATAATATTTATTGTAGTAACTGGAATAATAAGAATCAGTTAATGTATTTCTGACGTCATTAACAATAGTGCCGACCACTTCAACGTCGACAAGCTTTATTTTTTTTAGTGTTTCTTTAATCGAATCTTTTGTAGAGGTTAAGATTTTGATGATCATTATTATACCATCAGTATTTTTTAATAAATACTGAATCTCTGGAACGAAAAGAATGGCAGGTGTATCAACTAAGATAAAATCAAACCCTTTTCTGCTTCTGCTAAAAAATTCATTCATTTTATTTGACTGAAAATATTTTGGTGGATTCACAGGTCTTCTGCCACAGGGAACAAAATATAAATTCTTAAATTCAGTTTTTTTGATGATACTTTCATAATCCGTTTGAAAAGACAGATAGGTCGACAATCCAAATTTGCGGTCAGCATCGAAGTTTTTGGATAGTGTATAATGCCAGAAATCTGCGTCAACGAGTAGCACTTTAGAACCTTCATTAGCCAGCGTAATTCCCATATTGAGGATATTCGTTGTTTTACCCTCTTTACTCAAACCACTACAGATAGCAAAAACTTTTTCTCTACCTTGTTGAATGGAGTATTTGAGATTGACAATGAGTGGATTGTATTCCTGAATTATTTTTTCCGGACTATTTTTCTGCAAATTTACCTCTTTCAATAGCGCAACGGCTTATTTTTTAGATGTCTTACTGTCCCAATAACAGGTACAGTACAAAAATTTTCATAGTCATGGATGCTTTTTATTCGATCATCCAACATGTCATAGCCAAATGCCAAAGCAATGCCTAATCCGAGGCTGGCAATTAAAGCTAACATCATATTTTTTCTGAAATTATTCGATTGGGGACTGTTCGGTCGTTTTATCTGATCAAGTAAAACAATCCTATCCGAAATCGTTTTCAAATTTAATTCTGATTCATAAAGCTTATTATGCAGTTCATCAATTAATTTCTCGACTGCTTTTTTTCTATTTTTCATATCTGCAAGCTCATCATTTTTATTCGTCATTTGATCTAATTTATATTCAATCGAGCTAATGAGCTTTTTGTATGCGTCGCGTTTTGATCTGATTGCGACCTCTTGGGCTCTGATTTGCATAAGTTCTTCGAGCATTTGATTGGAAACAGGATTTTTGCTCATGCTTTTCATTTTTAAATTGTCTTTTGACCCTTTCTTGAGCATGTCTTCTACATATGCAATATTTTGTTGAAGTTCTTTGATTTTAGGGTGAGCCTCGCTATATTTCGTGCGACTAGAAGCTAAATTTATTTGCAGCGTCATTAATTTGGCTTTCAACGGTTCGCTGTAAGTGGTTTCACTGATAAAGGACGGTGCGTTTTCATTTAATTCAGCGCTGAGAGCTTCTTTATGGGCGCTTAATGACTTTAATTCAATGTCAATATCTTGCAGTTTTTGCCGGTAGCTATCTAATTGTTCATAATAGTTATCCAAATTTTTCGTGCCAGAGACATTGTACTTTTTTAAATATTGGACAGTTTTTCGGTCAATATCCGCTATTTTGTCATTTTGTATTTTTAATTGGTCCTTTAAATAATCTAAAACCTGGTTCGTCGTTTCATATAATTTTTCTTTATCAAATTCATTTAGACAGCCAAAATATGTTTTGGCAATTGAAACAACCTGATCCGGATCTAAACCAGTCACCTCTACATTATAAATATTTTCGACATCTGTTTCTTGTTTAATTTTAATCATATTTTGAAGCGCACCAGTCGAATAAGGAGTTCTTATCTTATCATTGATCTTTTTCATTATTTGAGAGGAGTTTGCAATTTTCAGCCACGCTTTATTGTCAAATTGGTTTTTTATTATTGGTTTTTCACTCATGACTTTTAATTCAGCAGAGATATTTTTAATTAGAACATCAAAGCTTGTTTTATAGATTTTAGGTTTTCTTAGGTTCTGAAAATAAATAATCGGTAATATGAATAAAGGAATGAGCAAAATGAACCATTTATATCGCCAAAGTGTATCTGCTTGTCTAATTAATTTTACTTTTTCGTTTTGCGCTTTTTCATGTTTGTCATTTATGTAATTTTTTGGATTCCCGCTATCAGCAGATTTTGTTTGAGCTTTTGGAGTCACATTATTCATTTCATTGGCATTAGAAAAAAGCCGGTTTGATTTTTCAAAGCTATCACTTTGCTGTTTTGAACTGTTATTCATTTTGGCGGATATTGAGGATCCGGTATTAGGAACTTGGTTGTTTTTCAGTTCTCTCAATTTTTTTATGCTAAACTTTCTTTTTTCCATAATTTTATCTTTTCATTTTGCTTCGTAGTGGTAAAAGTTCTATTCATTAATTTTTTTCCTTTATGATACCTTTCTGCATTCATTATGAATATCATCAAAGATAATCTTCATGTCCCGACTTGTTATTTTCTGTTGTTGTAATCCAAATACATATTCTAAGGCAAGTTTACAGGCGCGATTTATCTCTCGTGGAATACCTCTGGATTTTTCAAATATAACATCGACTGCTTCATTCGTAAAAATATAACTTTTTCTGTTCGGAGAAGCCACCAATAGCCGGTGTCTGATATATTTAAATGTATCAAGCCTATTCATGAAATTGAGATGATAACGTACGCTGACCCTCTGGTCGATTTGGGGCATCTGTTGTATGATTCTTTTTAATCGTGGCTCACCGATAAAAATGACTGTCACTGCTAAATTTTCTTCACTTCCAATATTGGTTAAATCTTTTAAGTTTTGCAGATCAGATTTTTCAATACCTTGCGCTTCGTCGAATATTAAAATAACCTGTCGATTATAAGGCGAAACTTTATGATGAATAAAATCTTCAAACTCGGTTATCAATTCAAATTTATTCGTGGGAAGCTCTTTCGGAGATACATTGAGTAATCTCGAATTTACTCCTCTCATCAAATCTATAAAATTGAAAGCAGAAGCTTTGAAATAGGCCACGTAATTTTCTGTGTTATTACTTATTTCATTTCTTATGATATGGCCCAGTAATGTTTTTCCGGTGCCAATTTCTCCTGTCAGCAACCCCATATTCATATTTCGATTTTCAATGATAAATCGAAGTCTATGTAGCGCTTCTGCATGATCTTCACTCTCGTAATAAAAAGCTGGGTCCAAATTCCCTTCAAAAGGCTGATACTGTAAATTCCAATAACTAAGTACATCCATTCCAACATCCTCCAAGGTTAAAATCCCTCCGGTATATCATTTAATTCAGGATTCTGGGGATCTATTCTTTTCGCTATGTTCCAATATCTTCGGGCATTTCCATAGTCTCCCAATCGATAATAGATAGATCCAAGTCTTACATATGCCAGAACCAATTTAGGTGCAAGTTGAATAGCTGTTTTACATTCTGTTATCGCTTGCTGATATTTTTCAGAGTAATAATATTTCAAAGCAAAAAGTAAATGCGTTAGTGCTTTATTCCAATTTTTCATCGTTTCCAATTCAGATTTTGCAGATCTCAATTGCCGGGCTTTCGACAATAAATAACGTTTCATTTTGTCATCTAATACTCTAACGGTATCCCGTAAAATTGATTGTTTTACCATTGTATCAATTTTGACTCGATATTGATAAACAGTATCGACTTTTACGGTTGCGACGAACTCTTTTTCTTTTTCTATTTTAGGAGGTACTTTTTCCGATAATTTGTCTAACTCAGTTGTTGAATTGAAAAAATTTATCCGAACTCCAACGAAATGGTCACCATAGCTGGAGTAGATATTGGAAATCGGATATTGAAAGCAATAATCTAAAATAAGTTTTAATCCTTTTATATTAATAAACTCTGTCGACGAAAAGGGATCGATAAATTTATCGGTCCATTCTTTAGCGAAAATGTTTAAACCAAATCCAGCAGAAAAACGATAATTGTCTTTTCCCACGCGGATTGCTAATCCGGGAAAAAGTTGGTATTCCATGCCAGCTGCGAAAATGGTTTCGTTCAATTTGGTTTGATTATGCTTCTCAAATAAAACATCCATGATCAGGGTTAAATCATTCCATTTATAAGTGAATCCAGTCCCGAAAATGAACGGCAGATAGTCCCTGTCATCAGGATTGAGTGCAAGGTCTGATTGAAGCAGGTTTGCACCGATTAAACCGATTCTGAAATTTCGTGCTGGTTTAATGGTTATTCCAATATCACCGTCAAAAATATTTTTCCGATATCCGAATAATTCATAAAATGGATCATTTCGTGTGAACTCGCTGTATTCAAAACCTTTGTTAAAATTGTAGATACTGAAACCGATACTAAATATATTGTTAAAAAATGAATTGCCATAATGTAAGCCAATTTTATTTTCACTGTAATTTGAACCGTAGAAAAAGGAACCACTTAATCCAACAGTTCCCAATGAACCAAAAGGGTAACCTATTGAAGCAAAATTATAGCCTAAATTGTCATTGTCTAAATTCCAGAAAAATTTTCTGCTGTCTGTTAAAAGTTCTATACTGCTTAATTGTCCCAGTAATGAAGGATTCCAAATTGCTCCCGACAGGTCATTGGATGAACTTATTCCCGTTCCGCCAAGAGCTGCATTTCTGACCCCACCTTTTGTCAAAAATTGTGCGGTCATTGCGGTGGGCAATAAAGCAAAAATGGTGATTAACAGTACTTTTCTCAAAAAACGTCCTTTGGTTAAAGACCAAATATCAAATTTATGATTATAAGCTATTTATTACTCATATACTTAAACAAAAAAAATGCCACCTAATAACAAATTATAAAGTTTGTCAATAGATGGCATTAAGATATTGTATTTAATGCGTTTAAATTAACAGGTAGACTGTTAATGTTAATAGAACAAAGTATTAAAACTTTTTAAATATTACATAATGAAATTAATAAAATTTCAGATTGTAATAATTTACCTCGGTTTGTTTATCATGTTTTTAAGGTTAGCAAAGTAATCTGAATTATTAACGCATTTGGAAATAAGAAAGCTGAAATTAGGCATAGAATGTCATTTTTCTGTAATAAATTAGAATTAATGAAATTATATCTATTTAATTGCCATTTATAAATAATTCGGGTTTTTAATATTTTTAAACTTATCTTTGTAAAACAACCCGTTTTGGGAGCAATTCCGAAAAGTTGGTATTTTGGGATATGAGTAAGAAAAATGTAAACTGCTGAAGCAGTTAATCAATTATTTTTTCATCTGTTATCACTCAGATAAACCTGGGTGGAATTGTTAAAAAACAGGGTGTTAGAAACCGTTTCAACGGTTTACCAATTTTATGGAATTGCTCCCCCCGTTTTAATCAGATACACTGATTTAGCTTCATTAGTTTGTGCCTGATTGTTTTATTCAAATTTATCGGATCAATGGAATTTGGAATGTAATTATCCGCTCCTAACTGAAGCGACTTTTCCATATCCATCATTAATGATTTTTCACTAAAAATAGGGATGTTTTTGGTGGTGCGATTTGATTTTAAAATTTTGCAGACTTCGAATCCATCCATACCAGGCGTCATAAGATCGAGGAGGACCAGATCGGAAAATTTACCACTGGGAATCAAAATACGTTGTCTATCATTTTTGGCTTCCAGAACAGGATAGCCCTTTCCTGACAGTTCGCGAACGACCATCATTCTGGTAATTTTAACATCATCGACAATTAAAACTTTCATAAAGTATCGTTGCTTACTTATCAACTATTGATGAAAAGAATTTGAGGAGCGAAAATCAAATGGATAGGTTTTTCGAGATTTAGACTGTTTTTCCTGACTAATTAACAGGTATCTTTTTCAATTTGACTTCGACAATTTTAGCAAACTTAATCGGATTAATGGGCTTTGCAATATAATTATCAGCGCCTTTTGAAAGCGCTTCTTCAATATCCTGCATTTGAGTTTTGCCTGTAAGCATAAAAACAATGATGTCTTTAGTGCTTGGATCAGATTTCAATTTGCTGCAAACTTGCAGGCCATCTATACCCGGCATCATGATATCGAGAAGGATTAAATCCGGTGATTCTCTCGATGCCATTCTCATCCCAATTTCTCCATTTTCAGCAGTGACAATATCATGGCCCGCTTTTGTCAGAAGTTTGGAAGCCATCACTCTAATAGTTTTATCATCGTCAATTACTAAAATCTTCATAACATCACCCATTAAATTGTTTATTTTTTTATTTAGTTATCCGGTAGGCGTTCAATAAAAGATTCAATGTCGAAACAACAATTAATAGTGCTCTCCAGTTGAATTCTTTAGGTTCGATTACAAAAACAGTATCTCCCGGATAAATTAAAATACTCTTTCTTTTTTTTATCATTGAAGACGAATTTTTGTTTTCGGTTTCCCATATTCTGTCAATTTTTATGGTGAACATATTACCATTGAATCTGATAATTTTTATTTTGTTAGCGTTTTTTAATTCTATGATACCGCCGGCAAGTGAAAAAGCTGTCAAGATATCTATTGGCTCAAAAATTTGGTATCGCCCCGGTTTGTTGACATATCCTAAAACATTAATGTCCTGTTTGTATAACCGATTTACATGTATGGTAACGACAGGATAGGGGATGAAGTTGACTAAATGTTCTTTGATAATTTGCTTAAGTTGTGCCGGTGTATAATCAATAACTTTTATACTGCCGATTCCCGGATACTGAATAAATCCATCCGGTAAAACGATTACATTATTTACAGTAAATTCGTTGTGGTCCATCACTCGGATTGTAATAATGTCACCCCGCTGGATTAGATAAGAGCTTTTTTCATCTTCCTGTTGCTGTCCGAATGTGATTGTATTGATAAAAAGAAACAGAGTAAAGTAAACCAGAAATTTTTGTGGTCTTAATTTCATTATTATCCTTTTTCGATTTATAAATTATCGAGCAATTGTAATACTGCCCTGATGCACTTGACCATGAATTTTAATCTGATAAATATAAATTCCTGATGTCATAACGATACCATTCTTATCCCGGCCATCCCAAATGGCTAATTTTTTGGCGTCTTCATCAGTGACTATCAATTCATTAATTAGCTTCCCCCGAATGTTATAAATTTTAGCGGAAATGTCGCTGGTATTTTGATTCGTGTCGATCCAGATACGCGATTCAGTGTTCGTATTTCCGAAATTCGGATGAATAATCGGAGGAATGGCAACAATTTCCTGCTCTGGTAATTCGATTGTAAAAACATAGGTTGAATCTAAATAGTTCAGAACAAGCATGGACGTGATATCGTTGGCTTTAATTCTGATCTGGACATATTGACCCTGATACAACTGTTCGGGCAATGTATATGTTAACCGATACCCAAGAGAATCCGTGTGATAATGATATGGATTATATTCCAAATTATAATTAAATTCGGGATGATTATTCACGAAAAATTGAATTGATGACTGATCCAATCCCATTCCTTTGTCTAATATATCAACCACTAATTCGCTACCCGCCTTCACACCTTGCGCAAAGGTTTGAGGGTTTTGTGGAACAAAATATGGCGGAAAAGTATCCGGCACCACGTAACAAATCAACGTTGTATCAACTGAATTGTGCGCGTAATCTTTGACTGAAAAGTCCACCCGGATCGGGCCGTGCAAATACGGATCTGAATGCATATATTTTATAATGTATGTGCTATCTGCCAGACTATCTACATAATTTACCACGCGTTTATGGTTCACTTTGAGCGTGACATTATTCGTATCAATGCCGGATTCATTGTCGCAAAACTCACCATAAATTACTGTATTCGCATAAGCATTATCGCCGAATCCCGGATTGAGTCTTACCACATAAGGCGGAATGGTATCTAACTCACAGATGAAATTATGATAACGTTGACTCGGAGGCAGTTCATTTCGATTACTCGATTGGTCTTGAGCGTAAATATAAAGATTGACCGACTCACTAAAGATGAATGGTTCAGGTGGAATATATTCAATATAATACCCCTCACCGGCCGGATCGGAAACTGTCTCAAAATAATAATCAGAAATTTGGCTGTTATTCACTTTAAAAACAATCGAACTGCTATCAATGCCGAATTCAGCATCCAGCAATTTAAATGAAATATAAGTGTTAACCGAAACATCTGTTTCTGCCGCAGGCTCCAATTCTGTCAAGAACGGCGGATTGGTATCTTCATCGATACAGCGAAAGGAATAGGAAACGCCGCTCATTGTGTTGCACGGATCAGCCAAATCAGAAGCATAAACTGCGATGTTGACAATCTCGCTGAAATGAAAATTCTCGGGCGGATCGTAGGCTAGTGAATAACCTTTCCCGGATTCAACAGCACTCATTTCCGGCCTTACTAATTCTGAATTGACGTACATCACCACCGAGGCAGAATCAACACCATACCCGTCATCCACGATTTCAAGATAAATTTCAGGATTTAACGCCACACCCACCTGATTCGCGGTCGGATTCATATTTTGGACGTAAGGTGGTTCTTTGTCCGGAATGATATAAAAATAGTATGTCGTATTCAGTTGATTCGGATTAATGGCGAAATCCTGGCAGGACACATTTACTTTTACGGTCTCATTAAATTGAAACGGTTCCGCAGGATCATAAAACACTGAATATCCACTGGTAACCGGTTCGATCGTAGTTCGATCCGTAACATCTTCATCATTCACATTTATAGCAATTGAGGATTTGTCAACGCCGGTAAGCGCATCATAAACAGAAAGAAAGATATTTTTGTCTTTAGCAACATCGGTTTCGTTTCGATCCGGATCCAATCCGCCCAGATACGGCTTATTCGTATCCACCACAGTGGTAAATGAATAGTATTCTGTTGGCATCATATTGGCCGGATCGTTATAATCGCTGGCGTCAATGGACACATTAATTTGACCGGCCAACCGATTTTCAGGTACATATTTTATGTGGTATCCGCTATCAACTTCTGTGACCGTTGTGTTCGGCGAGGACATGATATTCTTTTGGTTCAATTTTATTTGAACAGAATTTATGTCAACTCCCATCAAATTATCTAAAATATCCACTGCAAAAATGGTGTTGGTTGCTGCACCCGTCTCGCTTTTTTCCGGAAAATGATTTCGGGTCAAGGGCGGTACATTATCCGTCATACAGAAAACAGTCGTCATGGTATCAATATGATTTGGGCTATCAGCCATGTCAGAAGCTACAATCCTCAGCTCATGTGCTCCGAATGAATAGTAATCTTGAGGCGTTTGTGGAGAATACTGAACGATGAACCCGTTACCCAAATTGTTTTCTGATATTTCTGAAAACGGCATTACATTTTGGTTATCCAGATAAAATGCAAGCGAATCTTCATTAACACCAGCACCTTCATCGATGATTTCAAACTCCAGTATGGCTTTTTGACTAATTGAATCTCCGCCACTCGGGGACCAGTTTATCACGTGCGGCGGAATGCTATCGATCAGGCAAGTAAAGCTGTACCGGAAGGTCGACATTACATTCGCGACAGCGGCATTGTCAGCACCGTCAATCGCTACGTTGACAGTTTCTCCAAATGAAAAATTTTCCGATGGATTTATTTGGATGTAATAGTCATCCGGAATACCGCTAAATTGGAATTGGGGACTACCAAGGAAAAAATCTTCTCCGTTAATGTTAACGTTGACCGAACTAATGTCAATGCCTTCTCCTTTATCATAAATATGGAATGTGATATCCGTATCAACCGCGACATCTGAAATGCCCGGTGACGGATTCCATTTTGCAGTATAAGGTGGATCAGTATCGTCTTTGGTTCGAAAATAATATGATTCAGTGGGCATTTCCCAGCCGCTCAAATCAGCACAATTTACTGTGATATCGATGATTTGCGCATAGCCAAACTCTTCGACCGGCGTAATCTCAATACTATATTTTGAACCAACACCGCTATAAGAAAAATTATCTTTGGTCGAGTTATAGGTGATTCCGCCGACTATCACCTGAACTGAATTGATATCGATTCCTTCAATATCATCAAAAAGATCAAAGCGCACTTTTGCATCTACTTCAACTCTATTTGCCCGGTGAACCGGAGATTGATTCTGGAGATACGGTAGTCCGCCCATGATGGTGTAGATTTGCCCGGCATTGTTCCCGCCGGCAACGGCACCGATACATAAATCTTGTTGAGAATCTTCATTGAATCTCAGGACACAGAGAGCATTGCCAAAATTGTCACTTGGGGTAGCTCCAAAATAGATTTCGTTATAATGTGAATTTAAATCTACAATATCATTCCAAAATTGTGCACCATAGAACACATACGCCAGTCCGGAAGCGTCTCCATTTTCAGTGTCTGCTCCCGGGATACCAATCACGACGTCGGAGTAATTATCTCCGTTAAAATCAGCAACATGTAACGCTTCGCCGAGTGAGCCCTCAAATTTCGATTCGATAATTTTTTTATCATAAGGTGTAAATCTGAAATCGATTTCCGAAGACAACATCACATTGCCATAAACAGCCCCGATCGCACCGTCCTTGTTTTCGGCTGCAAAATCTGTAAATAAAATATCGTCATAGCCGTCTCCGTTCACATCACCTGCGGCGGTCACTTTCCCAATGTTTGCAGATGCTTGACCGCCATACATTCTGGACATAACATGGTTTGATGTGCCCAGATCGATATTGGAAAGAGTGAAAGAGTTATTTCCGCTAAACAAGTAAATTTTACCGGCGTTGGCTTTTTGTTCTGCATCAATAGTAGCAGTCGGAGCGCCGAGAATTAAATCATTGAAATCATCCCCGTTAAAATTTCCGGCGGAAATGGAATATCCTAATTTATCATTTGTTTCTTCGCCGACGATGATTAGGTCGACATTTTCAGCTGTCAAAATCACTTGACCTGCTAACTGATTGTCACCCCAGATTATGCTGACCGTGCCACAATTCACTTTCGGTAATTGGTCAGCAAAGGGTGCACCAATAATTATCTCGTCATTATTATCATTATTTAAATCTGTGCAGCACAAAGTCGAACCTAATTGATCTTCATGGTTATTCCCCAATATTTTTATATCAAACCCGGAGTCAGCTAAATCTTTATTTCCCGATAGTGATGCTTTCCCATAAATAACAAAGACTACACCCCTTGCCTGCACATCGTCTTCTGAGTGTGCGGGTGCTGAAATAATAATGTCATCATAGTTGTCATTATTCAAATTTCCCACCGCGACTGCTTTTCCGAGTTGAGCATTGTTTGATGGGCCGAAGAAGGTTACATCCGCTTGGTCCAGCGAAAGGTCAATTGATACTTTTTGAGAAGGGAGCGTTTTTCCAAAAAATATGTAAACACAACCGCCACCGCTCCTGTCCTGCGGATCGGCGTAATAGGCACCGACGACCAAATCTTCCAGTCCGTCGCCATTAATGTCTCCTGCTGCGATTGCATGTCCGAAGTAGTCAAATGCTTTCTCACCAGTCACCGTATGATTACCAGACCAACCGGAAAAGTCATAATTTTTTGCTGCGTAAATTGTGACAGAAGAACAAAGTAGAATAATGATTGTCAAAAATAGATTTTTGTTTCGAGGCCCCATTCGCTTGACTCGTTTATTATTGGATTCAAAGTTGAATTTTAAAAATAAGCAATGGTCACTTTCAATTTCAAAATTAATTTATCTTTTTAAAATGGTTGCATTCATAAATGAAAAGTCGCTTTTAACCTGAAATTAATTTGCTATAAATGCAAGCATGTTTAACACATTGTTTTAATTAAACATAATCAGTGATTGAAATATTGCCGAATTTATACGCTTAACTATATTTTTTACTGAATGTTACAAAAAGCAAAATTCATACCCTGAACTTATCATCAAATACATAATGCTTGAATAAACGCAGTATATAAAAAATTACCCAGTATAAAACTGGGTAAAGAAGTAAAATCAAAACAAATGGTTCAATCTAACGATTAAATAGAGTCTGTCCGGAATTGTAACGCAAGCTTCCAGCTTGCGAAAAAAATCTATGCTAAGTCTAATATTCAGATTACAAGCAAATGATTTTAAATATAGGTTGTACAAATGTGCGCACTATTTAATAAATGAAAATAAAGTCTAAATCTACGCTCGCCTCAGTTTTATCATACCAGTTATCCGCTAATCCTCCATTGCTTTCCGCCCACATTGGGAAGTCAAGAAATCCGTACGTTATCTGGTATTTTTCTTTGGGATAATTCCACTCGATTGGAATGTGCATTGCCCAGGGATAGCCGTTACTCGTTTTGTAATATCTTTTTAGATAAGGTGATGTCGAATCATCGTTTTGTCCCAATAAATTTGTATTCATTTGAGAAGTCGGTGGATAGTCCGGCATATGGACTTCATGACCGCGCACGCCATTCACAAAAAGAAAGGGATTATAAGGTGGCGTCACTGGAATGTTTGAATTATAAGCGGTTGGATCCGTATATTCAAAGTCGCCCTGAACAATAGGTGTACTCAAATACAACGAAAACGATAATTCAACCGGATCATAATAAGTGTGTGAGCCTTGAGTGTTTACAAACTGAAAATTATTACCTGATTCAGGGAAAAAATCATAAGCATTATCAAATACCTGAACGATGGTTCTGCTGTCATTTTCTAATATAATCGACGAGTTTCCATTGTCTTCCAAGGTGACACCGCTGCTCGGAAAAGGAAATTCGATACCAAACCCATTATCGTAAGCTGCGCCAATGGCACGTAAAGTGATATTGGCATCAATTTGATTAATTTCGTTCTCCCCATTGAGATGTTCGGTAAATGTATAGTTTATGACCAAATCATTAAAGTCATAGTCGCCTTGCTCAGGCCATTTATCTTCAAAAGCAACTGTTCCTTCATTGCTCGTGATAATATTAAACGGATTTTGTTGGGGTATCGTCTCCACGACTTCAGAGAGGTCAACCGCTTCCGGAGGATTCACTGTAACATAAAACACGGCATCATTAAAATCATTATCGGCGGTCCCTTCACGTTCCTGGTCATCAAAGGCAAGGATTAATCTTCCCGATGTCTCATCGAACAACAGGACATTGTGCTGGCGTTTTGTCGGATCAGTTTCAGGATTATAATCCGGATTCGAATAAAATCTTTGAGCAGTATTATTTACTTCACTGCCGTCCCACGCATTCTGGCATAGAAACCATCCAATAGAAGTGCCGGCTTCAAATCGACCCAAATATACCTTATCACCGCTATTCAGTCCACCACCGCTAAACAGATCAGGATATGTACCGTTTCCGGAGGCGTTCGGAAACACAATAATATGATCCAGATTTTCAGGATTACTTGGATACCCAGAGGCTGTCGAATAGGTCACATAACCAAGTGAATTTAAATAACCAGCGCCTTCATTCATAAAAGTCACCCACACATCACACGTTTCAGTAATAATGCAATCAATTTCATTATCCTCGGCAAGATATTTTGGATAGTTATCCGGCACCGCTTTTCTTTCCGGAAGTGCCAGTGTAATTCTCTGCACAAAATCAGCGCTTATTTCATCGAATTCCATTGTAAGAGGAACTCCCCCTTCACCACCTGTTGTATAATCTGTTACATATGAAAAACTGACATTTGTTTTTGATTCTTTAAACAAGGAGTTGTGGGACATTGTATTTTGGACATCAGAAACGGGATAAATATCGCTGTTACTCATTTCAATCGGCTGAACATTTTTACTGAGAGAATAATGATGTCCGCTTATGCCACCGTATTTTGCAGTCACCTGATTAAACATGATCGGTATCTTTCTCTCCTGCATGAATCCAACCACAGTAAGCTCTTTGACGGAGAAAGGTACATTGAGCTTTATCTCTAAAAACCCATATTTATCCGTGACACAACATGCTAAATGTTTTTGAGGACTGCCCGGTAAATCAGCATAAATATCAAATGGTATTCCCGGTACCGGCTTGTTGACATTCGTAAAAACGGACAACCGGACATCGACCTCATTCGTCGTTCGATAATTGAAATTTTCATCGACCACAAGCGACTGCATGTCTACATTTTTACCGCCATCTTTATTTCCATCGTTGATCGGATTGGTAGGTTGTTTTTTCTGGCAACCTGAAAAAAAGATTATTAATAAAATTGCAGCTATAATTAAAATTGAGGATTTCATGGCTTTTGCCTCCTGTTAAAATCACCGCCACCTCTTCATCATCTAAGCCATGAGAAGAGAAAGTTTTTTAGGGAAAGGCTCAAAAACTGTGCCGTTGTTACTTAAATCATTGATTATACGCAATAAATTATAACACATTGAAGTTAACTTGTTCAATACCTTTCCGATAAACAAAAGAAACGCTTGTGTTACCCATAAATTCAGAATACGTGTTTTCAAAAATTCCCACAATCTTTCATTCTGAAAAAAACTATTACATTTTGAAAATGATGAATGAAAACAGGCATTGACAACAGATTTTAGAGAAATCAATTGTTTCAGGCCGTTGATATTCATTTCAGATCAGGCAACTCATTTAATTTATATTTTTTTGGATAATGGATAAAAATTTGAAAAGAAAAATATTTATTCTGTGAGGCCGGTAAATAGTTTTAACAATTCCTGTTCCCGCTTATACAATGAAAAGTGAGTTTGTATTTGTTTACGAGCTTCTTTCCCATTTTTAATTTTCAGTGACTTTTTAATTGCTTCGACCGTTTTGTCCACATTTCCATAGGGCACGATGTATCCGCTATCTCCAGCGACATCAGGCAACGCACCTTTATTCGTTGTTATCGGAACACACTCAAAAAGCATAGCTTCCGCCAGCGAGATGCCGAACGTCTCCATCAGCGATAACTGGCAATAGACTTTCGCACGATCATACCATTTTTTCAACTCTTCAGTTGACGGATTTTGGATGATAAGGAAGTTATCCGGCGCATTTTTTATCAATTTTTTCAATGATCCGTCACGATCTTCACCCACCAGAACAAAGTTTACGTCGGTCATGTTTCTGGCGCATTCTAAAAATGTATTTAGTCCTTTCCGAATGATATTTTTTTTCGAAATAAATGCAGTCGTCAGTACAATATTTTTTTTATTACCTGACGGGTTAAAATTTTTGAAATCGACGCCATTATTAATTCGAATGACTTTTTTTAATTTGTTGTTTGAAATATTTTGCTTCGTTTTCTTTTCCAAATAACGGGAAACAGGCAGGACGATATCTGCCAGGCAGAGCACATATTTTGTAATCGATTTCAAAAAATTGGACTGTAAAAATCCGTAATTAATTTCAGGTACTGAAACAAGTTCACCGCCTCCGATGACAACTACAGACGTTTTTCGAAATAATTTCGCTAACGTGACAGTAATCACAGCCGGATAACCAATGAACCAACAAAAAGCGATATCAGCCCGTAGCATCCCGTTCACCGTTCTAATGATATTTAACGGATTGAATTTTTGAAATTTTAGTCCATATTTCACTTTTTCTAAATCAAAATATCGGTCAAGGATTTCGTAGTCTCTTCTAATGTAAGGGACGAGCAAGCCGTAGATAAACAAGATTTTTATTTTCTTTTTCATCCGCCTTGTTTTTCCGATTGACTGTTCAGATTTAACCTTGATTGTTGATATTTCCGAAATTTACTTAAAGACCACTTTCCTAAGTTTTTGATATTCTGCCACAATAATTCCTTACTCCAGCCAAGATAGGAATTATGCCAGCGCTGCGGGTGAATTGTTATCATTAATTTTCCGCTAATTTCATTGCACTGAAGAAGTCGGATTATATCGGTTGTTTTTTTAATATTAAGCCGATCCAAGCTGCTGTGTTGATTGTTCTGTTTGCAGAATCGATCTCTCAAATTCACATGCTGACCGTTCCATCGCCTGCCAGTATCTGTTAAGTATTCTATATCTTCAAATTCAGAGTTAAAATACGGTTCACCGATAATGCCAAACTCCCGAAAGTCATATTTTTCCCAAAGTATTCGATTGTCGTATTTTGACAGCGGATTTCCGTGCATCACGATCGTTCGTACGGGATAGAATTGACGCATTTTCCTCAGATGTTTTTCAAAAAGCACAATCGCTGTTTCCAGCAGGTGTTCTTTCGATAATCGTGTACTTGAGAAACAATCTCTCCCGTTACCATTTTGTTTAGCCGCCAATCGGACATCCTCATAATGGTAGCCGATTTCGTGATTTAGGTCAGCTATTTTTTGGATAATATTCTTATCGTAACTATCGGGCACGATCCTGAAATAATATGATCCACGGATGCCAAGTTGATGTTCGAGTTGAGCTATTTCGAGAGAATTCAGCGGAGCTTTATCGACATCGTGTCTTAACAGGAACACTTTTTCAGCCGGATTTTCAATGAACTCTTCCAATGTTTGAAAACAGTAATCACTGTTCAACAATGTGTTCAGCAAACTCCGGTACATGTTTTTTGTGAAATCTCTCATCCTATTATTGACCAACCACCCACAGAATCATTGAAATCTTTTTTGCTCCGCTTCAGGATTTTCTATCATTTTTCGCACGCTGTCCGGATAATTTTCCACAAACCAGACCAAAAACGCAGTGACGTCAATTTTATCTTTTAACAATTGTTCGCGCCGTTTTTGCCATTCCTTTTTTCCATCAGTTCGACTCAAAATCTCGATTCCTTGCTCAATTGCTTTAATCTGATCCTCAATCGATTCGGAATAGTTGAAAACCAATCCATATTTCTGCTGCTGTTCTTGCGTATATAAACGGCTATCATTATCCAAATAGATAGCGGGGACGCCAAGCACTGCTGCCTCCGAGGCCATGGTGCCACTCTCCCCGAAAATTAAATCCGCACTCGCCATCAAATGGTGCATCTCTTCCGGTTCGTAATTATATTTGTATTTAGCTAATTCATTCGGTAACTTTTCTTCCGATGAAATCAGTACTCTGCCATATTTTGAAAATTCATGGACTGCCTTTATTTTGTTCTCAATTGTCATGCCCGCATGACCGCTATCATGAGTTGCACGCCATGATATGAATCTGATAATAACCAACTTTTCATGCTCGCTCAGATTGAGCTTTTCTTTGAACCCATTTTTTTGTTTAAAAACATTCGGGTGCAAGTAGGCTAATTCATGGTACCCTTTGTAATTAATAGTTTTTTCCCCAAGATCAGGATGTTCATAATCACTGGTCAGAATAACTTTTGTGAATGGTTTGTAGAACGGAATTTGTTCAAAATTAAATGTATCTTCAAAGGAAATGTGCGGTTTTCTCATCAAACAAGCAGCATGAGCAGCGTACATCGAACCGTGACTGATCAACAGATCCGGTTTAAATTTTAAGCAACATTTCAGTTCCAAAAAATCATACCATAATCCGCCCATCAACTTTCCAAACCGATTGCCGATTTTGTTGCCAAAGGACTGGTAAGTAAATCCATACTTTTTCAACAATTCGATCTCAAACTCTTTTTCCCGGCAGGTAAAGAAAAATTCGTGCCCCCCTTCTTTCATTTGCCAAGTAAAGTTTTTAAACAAATGGACATGCGCCGGATGTCCGATGTCGATCAGAATTTTCATACTTCAGCTAAAATGGTTTTAATTGCATAGACTTGTTCATTCACATTCACTTTTAATTGACAATTCAAAGGCAGAATGACATCAACTTGCGAGCCAAACCGGATCATCCCGATCCATTGTCCTTTCGCTACCGCATCCCCCTCTTTGCAATAGGAATCGATTCTCCGGACACGGCGCGATGCAATTTGCACCACGCCAATTTTGATGTTTTGATTTTCGATAACAAAGGTATTCCTCTCGTTCTCAATTTCAGAACTCGATTTCTTCAGCGATAGGAATTTTCCCGCGGTATGTTTGCTCAAATGAATTTTACCGTCAATTGGCGAGCAGTTTTTATGAACATCAAAGGGAGTCATGTTGATGCCAATCAAATAACACGGGGTGCTTAACAAATCGGTCTTTGTAATTTCAGCGATTTTTGATATTTTCCCATTTTTGATTGATATGGGTATTTCACCGGCTGAAATTTCCTTGATATAAATAATCTTTCCATCAGCAGGCGACACAATTTCATTTTTTGCTGCATTTACATTGCGAATCGGAGTGCGCCAGAATCGAAACTGGATAGTGATGAAAATCAATCCTATGATTAATGGGAAATTGATTAGGAATAACAAAAAGTTAAGCGGAGATGATAATGAATAATAAGCAGAATAATTGATGATGGAAGATAATATGATGACAAGCACATTATCAGTGTACAAGTACACTTTTCGCATATGTGTTTTATATTGGAGAAATAGGTAAAAGCCCGTACTTACCGTGATTATTTCAAAAACCAGCAATCCAAATATCATCACTGTCAATTCCTTTTGAGGATTAAATAGGGTGATAGCAGAATGTACACGATCGCTGGTAACGGATCTTTTACAGACCACACGGCGGACTCAATATTTAAGTTTGCAAATGAGTGCAGATAGTCTTTGACCGCCATCTTCTTTTTTATCACTTCATTGCAAAGAATATAGGCATCTGTCAATCGTTCTACCCAGGCAACGCCATCTTCTCGGACAATTTTTGTATCAAGCGGATCACCATTAAATGAGCGTGCCAACATCTTGATCCAATTTATTCCCAGCTTATTTGCAATCGAATGCCATTTCCAGGTTCGCGGATTTATTTCCAATAGTTTGTAGTTTTTTGCAACTTCATCGTACATAAATTCAACCTCTGCCAGACCAAAATAATTGATCGACGTCAGAAATTTCGAGGCCAGCGACTCAATTTCTCGGCTGATCACAGTCTTGGCGTAACAGGTGGATATTCCAAAATCCATTGGCTTTTGACGCAAGCGATTGGTTACAAATCCGGCATAAACAATTCCACCTGCTGTAAAAGAAGCAAACGAATAGAGCTTTTTGGGCCCACCATCCAAAAATTGTTGAACGATAACTTCATCGGGAGGGATAAGTTCAAGTAGTTTCTCATAATTTTGAACCAAATCATATTCATTATTGCAAAAGAATACTTTCTTCCCGGTCTTTTTATAAAAGGTGTGCATCACTGCTGGTTTTAGAATAACCGGATAATTGATTTTGGCTGCCAAATCCTGTATTTCATCAATCGAATCCGGAAAATAACTTTCGGGAATTGGAATATCCAATGTCCTTGCTTTCTGATAGGTTAATTTTTTATTGAGACATACATCGACAACATCCGGCTGTGGTATTGATAGATTATATTTTGCAGCCAATGAATTATAATTATCAGATATAAAGCTGATGAGTCCGTCATTCGTCGCCACTAACAACGTATCTTTTTCGTTTTCTCGGTGAATTAATTTTTTCAATAAATCTTGTTCATCTTTAAAAAGAATAAAGTGGTGACATGCGTTGGAAAATCGCGTGATAGAAGCACGGTAATCATTCATCAGTGTCACTTCCAAACCGATTGCATCGGCCATTCGGGCAAGCCCCAACGCTTGAATATGATTGCCTAAAATGATTAGTTTTTTAATCACTTTTTCTTATCTCGCCTCACCGATTGATAGATTTGTTCCAACTCCTTTTCGTTTTCAACCAAATCAAGATTGCCCAATGCATACTTCTGTCCCGCGATAGCGATTCTGTTTCGCTTTTCCGAATCCTGAGCAATCTCTAAAATATAATTGGTTAATTGATCAATATCCCATTCTTGAACTAACATTCCGGTTTTATTATGCTCAATGACATGTGGAATGCCAGCATGATACGTAGAAATCACAGGCAGTCCCGCAGCCATTGCCTCGATAATTGCACCCGGGATACCCTCTTTATCTCCATTCGGACCGGTTACACTCGGATGTACAAAAACATCAGCTTTTGCAAAATAACGTTTATGCTCCGCGGAAGCATACTTCACTCTGGGATAAAATTTTACAAAATCAGCGAAACCATTCTTTCGTACATAATTCTTAATCACTTCGCCAGTCGGCCCATCACCAACAATTTTAAGCTGAATATTTTTATTTTTCCTGACTGCTTTTTCAAACGCTTTTAGCAAAAACAAGTGACCTTTTTTAGGAATAAGACCAGATACGATTGAAAAGTTGACTGGCTTTTTTGGGGGGTAATGATGTACAGCTTTAAATTCTCGCGTGTCGGTTCCGTAATAATGAACGATGATTTTATTTTCAGCACATCCTAATCCAATTAAATCTTTTTTCATATCTTCAGTCATCGCCAAAACGATGTCTGCATGTTTAAAGACCCGCTTATTTAAATAATATTTACCATATCCCCAAAGATAGGATGGAAAACCCGAACACTCAAACCCATAGAATGAGACAATTTTTGGTATTTTAATCTGTGTGAGTTTTGGCAGATACACACCGGCATCATGACCGAAATGGAAGTGAAGGAGTTCCACATGATGTCTTGAAATAAAATCGCCAATCAGCTTCACATCTTTTGTTGTAATGATTTTTCGACAGCGATAGATAAATCTGTCAAAAAATTTGTCCGTTTCAGCCAATGATAAAATGGGATAGTCTTTTTCATCAAAATCTGAAAATCCGCCGTCAATGGGATTGTTTATATTCTCATACAACTTGCAGATGATGACAGGGCGAAACTGCTGTAACGCTTCAATCTGATTTTTAATGAATGACGCTTTTAATTGAGATTTTTTTCGAACAAAATGTGCGACGACTGGTTTCATTTTATACCATTTTTATTAAGCTAATATTATAAAACATCTCTTTCCAGACAATTCAAATGTAGCCATGTTTGGAATGATATTATCTTTGTAAAATTTTTGAAATCTTCTGCTTTGCTTTTGAACAGTTTTTTATTATTGAATATCGTCTCGTATTTTGAAAAATTTTTGATTTGTTCATCAGCATATCTAAATATCAATCGATCCATGTGATAGCTGCTATTCACCTTAATTTCTTTTTTGGATCGATAATAATCAAAAATCAAAAACGGTAAATACATCTTCCGCGACAGGTGTTTTGGCTTATAACCATGAGTAGTCATGATCTTTAAAAGCTGAGGATTATTTTTCCCAATCAGATCACTATAAAAACGGTGAATCCTGATATTTTTCGTCAGGCTTTTTTTATCTGACCAATTGTAAATCCAGGGAAAGGGGGATTTCAATAAAATTTCAATAAATTCAATATCAAAAAACGGATGAAAATTCTGCACAAATGGTCTTTCGACTTTTATCTCTTTTAAAAAATATTTTCTGATTCCCACCATTAGCAGATAATAAAAATATTTTTTAGCTATAGGTAATTGATTGTTGATAAAATTGTTGCCTAAAACAGAAGACATGATTTCGGATCGATGTTTTTGAATAATATCTTTTGAAATGATTGCCTTTTCGACTAACAAATTAATCAAATCATTTGTTGTTTTTTCCTGATTTTCAGAATTTAAAATGCTAATTATATTTTTATCCAAAAAAAGTCCGCGACTGGATGGATGTTTTATTAACTCACTGCCGAAGAGACCGGTTAGAATTGAACTTTTATCCATCAAATATTTTGAATAGACATAAGCATAATTTGCCCTGGTCAATTCGGTAATTCCGTCACCGAGGTAAACAGCCATGGTTGCAGAGGTCTCAAAGGTGTCGTCAAATTCTTTCGCTAATTCGATTGGCTGATAATCAAGCGCAAAATTATGAGCGATCAATTGAGGAATTTTCAAATCCCAGCTTAAGGGCCGACCGTAGCTGAAAAATGTGTATTCGTTTATTCGACTGCCCAACATAGCAGCTAAAGTGCGGGAATCCAAACCACCAGTCAGGGCAACCGCAGTTTTTTGTGGTCCTTGGCTGTATAACGCCAGATTTTTTTTAATGATATCGTCTAAAAGTTCGATACTCTCTTGTTCATTGTATTCAGGGGCTGATAAAGGAAATTGTTCAAAGACATCCCAGTATTTTTTTATTTCGAAATTGTTCCTGTCATAGACGATTAGACTGCCAGGCGGAATTTCATTCACATTTTCGATATAGGTTTCGTTATTAAGTACATAATCAAACAGATAATATTGGAGAAATGCTGAAAAATTAAGTTTAATATTTTCCTTGTTGTGCTTAAAAAAATAAATCAATGCATTTAATGAAGATGAAATGATAAGTCTATCGTCAGATCGAGAATAATATAAGGTTCTCAGGTTCAGTGGATCGGTTAAGATGAAAATTTTATCGAGTTCAATATCAATTATGATTATCGAAAACGATCCTTTTATTTTATCATAAAAACTCACTCCGGATTTTTTGTATAAAGCCACAATATCATCAGCATTCAATCTTCGAGCGGCTTTATTTTCAGAACACGATATTTTTGTAAAACAATATCCGTAAATAAAAACCTGTATGTTATCTGTTAAAGAGATATTTTTAAAATTATCGGTACTCAGACAAATAAAATCTGAAATTTTTGAAGAGCATTTTGTCTCGGCGTATTGAACTTGACTGTAAGGTTCCAAATCTTCGAAAGGCGACTTAATGTCCCTATTTCTGCCTTCAAAGTCTATAATTCCTAAAATATCAAACATTAAATAGCAAAATTCCTATTTCATTTATAAGTAAATATATTCTATCAACTTCCTAATCACGTATAATTATCTACTGCCGATCTTTCTCGCAGGAATACCGGCAACGACCTCATACGGATTAACACTTTTTGTCACGACTGATCCGGCACCGACTATCGACCCCTGACCGATTTTCACCCCTGGTAAAATTACACAATTTGCTCCTAACCAAACGTCATCGGCGATCACTACATCACTTTCAAACTCAGGATAAGACCTGATCAATTCCTTTCCTTTTACATCATATTTTGCTGTGATGATTGTTACACCCGGACCAGTAAGACAATTATTCCCAAGAGTAATTTTGGCGTTTTCACTTGCCCATAAGAAACAAGACCTATTTATGTTTGTATTACTGCCAATTTTGATATTTTCAGCATACATAAATCGAGCAGAGGAACTAATCGAGACATTTATACCTAATTCCATTTTTCGAATTTGACTGACATTTTCCAATAAGAATTCAGACAGGCTGTCAAAGAATTGTTTAATGAAAGTAAATGTAAAGAGAGTTCTAATAATTTTAATCAAATTATGAACCGTATTCATCTACAGGCACTTTGTCAAATAAGAATTAACTGTTGATAAATAAATAACAGATTTGTTTTTTTGAAGATATTCAAAAACAGGAGCTAATACGTTTGTTAAAAATCGCTTTGAAAATGACGGGTGAAACCAAAAATTGCACACAGCATGATGTTTGATCGCGCGATCAATAACCTTTTTATAGCGGTAAATGTGATGTTCAATCGACCAATTTTTTCGCGGGACGAATTCGTACGTCCGTTTTAGTTCCCAAAGACCATTATCATGCTTGACTGGATAGCCCAAAGTATTCTGTTCATCTGTCTGAAATGAACTAAATCCGAGTTCAGCTAATGTGTTTAAATTTCCGATCGTGTAGCCCGGATGCACAAATGATTTAAGCTTCAAACCGAATTTTTCTGCCTCTGTTTGGCACTCATCTATTTCAGATGTGAATAATTCCGGCGGACAAACTTCATTTCGGCAATCGATGTGTGAGAATGTATGGCAGCCGATTTCGTGTTTCACTTTCGAATCGAGAATCATCTGAATGAGATCTGCACCGTACCATTCCGGTGCGTCTTTCAGATTTGTACAGGGATCATTTTGGTACCAGTCGCCGCCATTGAATGTCGTATATTTATTTTCGAAGCGCCTGGGGTGCAGCAAGTCAGGATGCCCTTTGCCATTTATTTTTTCACAACGATCTAAAAACAAGTGACCGACCGTTGCCCATGTAACAGGAATCTCGTATTTATCACAAAGCGACAATATCTGTTTTACGTTCGTCCGTTCTAATCGTGCCTTTTCCAAAGCCATCTGATAGGGATTTGAAAATTTTTTCGCATATCGCCACGCCCAGGCTAATTCGAAATCTGCAGTGATCGTAACGACTGCTTGATACGGTGGCGGGATGAATTTTCGCCAGTCATCTGTTTTGATAATTACGGGATCAAGCCCCGCGGCGAATTTGCATTTGCTCAAGAAGGGTCGAATGTTTTTCTCGAAATTTCTATCCAACTATATGCCCAATAGATTTTTAAAATTTCTTTGCTGGTTGAAAAATCGCTTTTCCGCCACTGCCACCATGAAAAGTCGCCATAGTTTTTTTGGTGAATGCATTGCATCCAAATCACTTAACTCGATATTCAATATTTCCGAATTTAATATGAATTGTTTTATCTTATCGTTTATTTCTTTTCCTGAGAGTATATTAAAAGGATCCTCATTCTTATCAACAGGTTTAAATTTTGAAAATGGAATTCTCAGATTATAATGATTGAGCCCTTTGTAAATCGGCTTTAGAAGTTTGTAAATCGAAAAAGGCGTATTTGGCTTTAATGTTGTTCCGGATAAAACGACACTGGCGTATTCAGGAAAGAACTTTTTATAAATTAAAAAAGTCAGCTTTCTATCATGACGCATCGTTAATGGTATTTTTGAAATGTAATCCAAAAAAGAAAGACTGAAGTATGGTGCCAGGTTATTGAAAAAATTGTATGCACCTAAAAAATCATATTCAAGAAGATTGCTGTATTTATAAATTGCACGAAAGCGTTCCAAGAAATTTTCAGCATATTGATCTTCATTGATTGCCTTAACTACATAATCATAAACAATATTTCGAATCAACTCTATTTTATCAAAAGATCCATTAAGATGTTTGCCCAAATCCTCAAAAATGTCATTTCTTAAGCCCAAAGAAATGTAATTTGTATAAGCTGTCAAATCTGTGTTAAGATTTATGAATCGAAATGGTAGAATTTGTTTAATAATTCCACTGAAAGTATCCCGAGTAGTGTAGTAATGTTCACCGCCTAATGTTTCTCCGCCATATCCGTTCAATTGGATATCGATACCATTTTTTATCCGCCAATTCTGCTGCAAATCAGTTACGACACAATTCAGATTTAATGGATTATCGAAGTAATTCAAATAATCTAAAAAACTGTTGAAAATTTCATCTTTGGAAAAAGTTGAGTAGTCTTCCAGAATATGACAATCATTCAATCCAATTCTTTTGCACAATAATTTTGCATTCTGGTAATCGATATGTCCTGGGTGCGTTCCTGTAAAAATTTTTAAGTTGCTTTTATCAGGCCAATTTGCCAGAATAAACCTTGAATCAACTCCGCCAGTAATTCCTAATCCGTAATTGAACCGTTTAGAAATCATTCGGTCCAATGCCGCATCCCACTGATTTTTCGCCTCATTGATGCAATCATCGAGCTGCATACTAAAGTCAGTCTGCGGAAACGTGTAATAATTTTCGTGCTTTAACTCATGACCATTAAATTCTAAAATAGAAAACTTGGGCAAACAATAAACATCTTCCACAATTGTCTGATCAGTTATGTTTGTACCATAGATAAGATATTCCGCCAGCCCGGCGGGGTTTTTCTTTATACCAAAATGCTTTTTAAAACCAATCAGTAACGTCAAACTTGTCGAAAAAAAAAGGTGATCTTCATTATGAAAATAATATAATGGGAGGTGATTTAAGAAACTGTTGAAAAGCAGCAGCCTATTTTGAGTCGGCATCAAAACACAGCCAACAAATTTACCATTATCAAATTCGAGCGGTAGTTTTGTCAGCTCATTTCTGTTACGCCTAAAAATCTGATACAGACTATTTTTGTAGTCAGAAAGAAACACATCAAGGTTTATATCTTTCGGAAAAGGCAAACCGTGAAGTGAAATGATAACATTTCCTTCATCAAAATATAAAGGATCAGACGAGACATGGGCGCGGGTGGTTTCATTCACAAAGACTGCCCATTTATTATCGACATGAACTTTATGGTTATTTTGATCCAACAAATCAGATTGATTCAAAAGCTTTGAAAAATACTCTGATTTTTTCCCAAAAATACCAAACCAATAACGCATTTTAATTACGATCCTCAACTTTAGATTGGAATATGGATAAATATTTATCAGCCGTTTTGTCCAGTGAAAAGTACTTCTCAGCACTATGTCTCGCCTGTCTTCCCATGTTTTTTCTCAAATCAGAATCCGTTGCCAATTGCTCTAATTTTTCAGCGATCAATTTCGTATCCTTTGGCTGAACTAATAAGCCGTTTTTCCCGTTTTTAATGATGTCGCTGCATCCGCCAACATCCGTCAAAATACACGGGACAGACATAGCTAATGCCTCCAAAGCCGTCACCGGTAACGCTTCTGATATTGACGTCAAGATGAACACATCTGCTTTATTCAAGACATTTTTGACATTTTCAACCTGACCGGTGAATTTTATTTTATTGAGAATTCCTTTGGCTGTTAGAAATTCTTCAAATTGCTGTTTCACGGCATTCGGTACATGACCGCAAAAAGTCAATTTCCAATTTTTATATTTTTGATCAAACAGCACCAATGATTTTAGTAATGTCCGTTGGTCTTTCTCATACCGGTAATTTGCGACATGAACAATTCGAAAAATAGAATTTGATTTTGCATTTTTTCTAATAAAATAATCAGCATCCACACCGTTGTGAATGAGGAAAAATTTATCTTTTTTTATGTTGTATTTTTGGACAAAATATTCGATTTGCTTTTCATAAATGGTAATTGCAAAATCGTTTGAAAAACGGATAATGTTGAACAAAAAAATATCGGTCAACTTTGATTTCAGGTTGTAATTGTAAGTATAATGAATGGCAAAAAATAGTGGTACTTTGTTTCTGCGACACAGAATCTTTGCAGCATAATACGAGAATCCGGCGACATTTAAAATTACATCCGGGGCAAACTGCTTTATCTCTTTTTTTAATTTTTTCAAAAATCCGAAATGAAATTTTTTCTCTCTACCACCACTGATAACTGTAACCGAATTATTGAGCTGCTTCGTACTCTGCAGGTTTAAATTCCAAATGACAAATAGATGACACTCATGCCCGAGATTCACAATTTTATTCATCAAGCTTACGGTAAAAATTTCTGTGCCACCGGTGCGCATGGTATCGGCAATAAATAATATTTTCATATATTATCGTACACCCTGATAAATTTCAACCTGCTTTTCCACGATATTTTTCCAGGCAAGCTCTCCGGTTTTTTTCATTTGCCGGATATTTTCCGCGTAATGTTCCACTTTTTTTTCATCCCGCATTAATTCTTCAAGCGTGGTTTGCAAAGCTCGCTCATTCCTCGGCGGAACTAATCTGCCATTATAATCATCGACAATCACTTCTCCTAATCCGTCAACGTCAGTGGCAACAACCGGCTTGTCAAAGACAAGTGCCGTGACAATTACCCCACTGTGAGTTGCGTCCAAATATGGTGTAACAACGAAAGCAGCGTTTTTGATCAAGCCCACCAATTCAGGAGTTTCGATGTATCGGTTTAAAAAAATTATATTCTCATCGCTTAAATATTTGTCAACGTTAAACCAGAATTTGCCGGAACCGGCGATCACTAATTTTTTGGATTTTTTCTCAATGCTACTATAAGCTTTCAACAGAAGCTCAACACCTTTGTACTTTGATATTCTTCCAAAAAATAAAATATAATCCTTTTGTTTGAGGGTATACTCCGGCTTGAAAGCGTGAAAGATATCCAAACTTCCGCTGTAAACATGCTTCACTTTCTCTTCTGATAATCTGAAAGCTTCTTGTATATTTTGTTTGAGATACTTGTAGTGTTGAATGATGGTGATATTCAACTTCGGTACAATTCTGTTCAGTAATTCCGCAGTTTTCTTTTCCTCACCTGAATGCAATTTGTAATCGTGAAGAGTCCATAATTTTCGCGGATTTGATAAATAAAAATAGAAATAGAAAATAAAACCGGATGTACCATTAAAATGAACAATGTCAAATTTTTTCCTGCTTAATTCACGAGCGCACTTTCTGATGGTTCTAAAATTATGAAATTTTGTGTCTTTCAAAAATCGTCTGGACGGTGTTTTAAGCAGCCAGAGCTTGAACCGATTACCAATAAATTTGATGATCTCTTCCGGAAATATATTTGAAATTTTTTCCCGATCACGTATTAACTCATTATTTACATCTTTCAAATCTAAATCTAAAATGCCTCTCTGAAACCTGTCACCAAAAGCAACAAACAAAACAGTCAAATCAACCTTTTTGGATAAATGATATGCCAATGATAACACATTATCTGGATGTCCAAAGGCAATGATAAGAACTTTCAATTTACCAGCAGATACCATGATAATTGGGATGTCCTTCAAATTTTTCGATTCGTGTCAGATCAAAAATAATTTTATCTTCAGGAATTTCAAGGTCATTGAATATATCTTCTTTATTAGCGATAATAATTATGTCAGATTTATCAATCACCTCACCTGTTTTTGTGCTCAACAAGCGCCCCAGGTGTGGCAGCTTTTCTTCAATGAAACTCTTGTTACCCCCGGTCAGGCGGGAGAGTTCGACATTTTGATCAAAAATCCGGATCTCGTATCCCTTTCCCAAAAGTCGTTCAACTACAGTCACCATCGGACTGTAACGGAGGTCGTCAGTACCCGGCTTGAAGCTCAATCCTAAAACGCCGACTTTTTTCTTGCCTGTCTGATACACTGTTTCGAGAAAATATTCGATATGATTTTTATTGCTCTGGTCGATGGAATTGAGCACCGGCGTGTTCAGATAAAAATCGTGCGCAAATGTCGCCAGCGCTTTCAAATCTTTGGGCAGACAAGAACCGCCAAATGCAAAGCCGGGTTTTAAATAGGCCGGTGAAATATTCAGCTTGTCATCCTTGGTAAAAACATCCATGACCCGATGGGAATCAATGCCTAATTTTTTACAGATTACGCCCACTTCATTGGCAAAAGTAATTTTCAGAGCGTGGAACGAATTGTTGAGATATTTGATCAGCTCTGCTTCTTCAATCTTCATATCAAAAATTGGAGCGCCAAGTTCCTCATAAAGTTGTCTGCCGATTTCAATCCCGACAGGCGAGTCAGTTCCCAGAACTGTGTAAGGAGGATGATAATAGTCTTTTACTGCTGAACCTTCGCGCAAAAATTCGGGATTGGATACCACAGCAAAGTGTTCATTTTTCTGCTTGTTACTATGTTCCGAAATAATTTCAGTCACTTTTTGGTTCGTCCCCGGTGGCACAGTGCTTCGAATAAAGACTGAAAGGAATTCCTCTTTTGTATTAAGCGCTTCTCCAATTTGAGCTGCCACATTGTAAAGATGAGACAAATCCAGCTGTCCGGTTTTTGATGACGGAGTACCTACGCAAATAATGGCAACCTCACTGGTCTCCACCGCAAACTTGTAATCCTGTGTCGCCTTGATTTTTTTGTTTGCAAAGGCTTCAGCGATGATGTTGTCGATATCCTTTTCAATGACCGTTGGTTTTCCCCGATTTATCAAATCGACTTTGCTCTGGTTTACATCGACTCCGATGACGCTGTGGCCATTTTTCGCTAAACAACCCAGGCTGATGCAACCGACGTAACCCAACCCAAATATTGAAATATCCATAAAATCAGTTCTCCACGTATTCCTGAAATAATTTTTCGATTGTCATTATCTGTCCAAACAGATAGCTATAATTTCTACGCCCCGTAAGATGAGATTTAAGCAAATGGTTTATGTACGGAGCGTTGTAAATTGCTCTTTTCTTTGCAGAATCAAGACACTGAACGACTAATTGTCTAAAATCTATATTGGACCTCAAAAGCCCGTCATAGTCGAGATAATTTTTGGTTTTATCATTAAACAAGTGTCTGCCAAACGACATCGCGCTTAACTTGTTTGCCCACCACAAGGGTCTAACATAAAATCTTTTTTTCAACTTACGAAATCCCTTGGAGTGTGTCATCTGTGTCCCGTATAAATTTTTTATGGGTAATTCAAACAATTTAGGATAATTCTCCAACATGATTTCCTGATATAATTTTTCGTTCTGCCTGTAATGAGCCGGCACATTCTGAATTAATCTGATCAACTCATTATCCAAAAATGGCGTCCGATAGTGGAAAAGTTCTTTGTGGACAAGACAGGAATGATGGGTAAAATTATATACATGGTTATCCAGAAACTGGTTGAAGAATGCAGTTGTTAATTTTGTAGTCTTTTCAAAAATTTTTAAATACATCTCAATATCGGATACCTCGAACGAGTCCACCATCAAATTACTTACCAACGCATCATCGTGGAAACGTATTTTTGAATCGATTATTTTAGCTTCATTTTTTATATCATCAATGCTGATATCAAACATTTCCGGATACATATTTGAGCCAAAAATAAGATCACCAATGTAGCCGCTTACTAAAACAGAATTCAACTCTGCTATTTTTGAAAACCCATCAAATGGTAAGGTCATCAGGCAACTGAACATGCCTTCGTTATTTTCAAATACCGTACTCGTCAGTTTTTCAAAATCACACTGTTCGCTGTCAATTACAATATTATTGACGCCAGCAGTATGTGCCACTTTTGTAGCAATCTCCAGATCATAACTGCCTTTATTGCCATAGGAAAATGTGACGATTTTCGATGCCGGGACTACTTCCAGTGCAGCCGCCAAAATCGCCCTTGAATCCATACCCCCGCTGAGTGGAATAATAACCGGATCCAAGTCGTTTATTCTCTTCTCGACTGCCTTGTGCCATGCTTCTGTCAGTAGTTTCTTGGATAAATCATTATCGAAATCGGTCGGTTCTGAAAAGCCAAACGTCCAGTATTTTTTGGTAGTGACTCTTCTTTTTTCATAAATCAAAATAGAACCGGGCAAAAGCTGCTTTAAATTTTCAAAAAAAGTCTTTTCACCAAGATAATATCGGTAAAGATGAAATTCGTAAACTGCCTGAAGATTGATTTTTTTTGCCGGTAATGTTTTGATGAGCGGTGCGATCCGTGAAGAAAAATTTAGTGCATTGCCTTCGGAAGTGTAATAAATCTTCGAGGTTGCAAAGCGGTCATTGACCAAAATTAATTTATCAATATTTGAATCATAAATAATGATGTTAAAATTCCCATCGAGCTGAGCCAGTTCATGCCATTGCGCTGATTGATATGTTTGGCGAATGATTTCCAGATAATTGTCAGGTTCAATGATCTCTCCGGAAACCATGATGTAAACGCCATCCTTTTGACACAATTTAACAAATCCGTCCATATTGGAAAAAGATCCAAAATAGAGACTGTCGAATTCTTTTTCACCAGTGATAACCCAATTCGATTCACGCAAAATATTTTTCATTTTCACGAATTGAGATTTTGAATGATTCTGGTTATGAGTTCCGAATACGCCTTGCATTAAATGATCCGTAGATTTAAATCAAAAATTAGATAAAATACTCAAGCTTTAGTTTTCTATTGTAAATGCCCCATTTTGTAGCAGAGAGAAAGGCAGTGATAATTTTGTACACATAATTGAGTTTAAGTTTTAGCATATTTTTCAGAAGTGGCAGTATGACAATATCTCGAAGATAATATTTTGTGTAATTTTTTAAATAGCTGTCTTCCCGATGTTTCAATCGCACAATAAATGTATTTCTAACATCATAATACATTTTGAACGGACTTGATTTGCCAATAGTAATACTATCTTTGTGCCAGATTTTTGCATGTGGTGTATAATAGATTTTGAATCCTTTTTTCTTTGCTCTGATTTGCCAATCAAACTGCTCCGCTTGAAATTGAAATTCAGTATCATAGCCTTGAGTCGCCTGGTAACAATTTTTGCTTACCAATGCGAAAATGTCATCACTATATGGTCGTTCTTCCACTTTATCGAATTGACCTTTGTCTTCCTGGTGACCCCCTAAGTGACCACCAATCCATTTGACAGGATCTGTATAATAACCCACAGTTTGCAAAATATTCGGATGATCATAAAAATAGACCTTTCCGGTGACAAAACCGATGGATTCATCGCTTTCCATTACCTTCACTAATTCGGAAACAACTTTAGTATCAGCTTTCACATCATTGTTGGTAATCAACACATAATCTGCCTGCTTTTCATTGAAAGAATAGTCCAATCCAAAATTGAAGCCACCGGAGTAACCAAGATTCTTTTCAGTGCGCAGCACTTCAACTTTCGGAAAATTTTGTTCCGTCCATGCTTTTGTTTCGTCGGTGGAACCATTGTCAATCACGACGACTTCAAAATTGGGATAATCATTTTCGAGGTAGGTGGACACAGATTCATCCAATAAATGCTTTCCGTTGTATGATAATATGAGAATGATTACTTTTTTATGCATAATAGATAACCAAGGTCAATAAGATTGCTTTATCCTACTTTTTCGAAAAGTTAATGAATTTAAAATCGTCTTTATTTTATCAAAGATCGAAAATAATTTCTGTAATTTGAATAAAACCAATTATTAATTTTCAGCTTGTATCTTTCCTTACGGACGTAGATTAGGTTTGTCCTAACAAGTTCGCATAGCTTATTTTTGACTAATTCATAAAGCTGAATATCGGCTGAATTTTTATTTTGAATTAATTGGATTATTTCATCTGGAATCTTTTGTTCTATATTTATGGTTTTATTTCTACGCATGTAGAAAATCGGTTTTTTCCAACCGAGACTTTTCTTTATTAAGATTATACTTTCGTCAAACATCTCCATGATGCCTGTAAATAGAAAGTATTCCACTAAATTCTGTTTCGCATTTTTGAACACATCATTATTATTTGTTTTCTTGTTTTTAATCAACTCATCCCACAGGTTGTTTTTGGGAAATTTTCTATCGATCCCGGCTATCATTTTACACTGGCCATTATTCCCGTGATAAGGACTATATTTATCAATATTCTCCATGAATAGATACAAATCTTCTCTTTCATTGGGGGGCATGATTTGATGTAAATCCAAATCTTGTGTTTGATTAACATAGCGATGCAATGACAAAATTCGCTCCACTGGATTCCGAAGCAGCGTGACATATTTTACCTTTTCAGTGGGCAAAAATTTATGCATTCCAAACTTAATATGTCCAAAGATAGCCTTTATATCTGATTTATTTTTATAATTAAGAAATTGCTCAAAAGAATTTTTCCCGATATCAAAATATTCCGTTTTATTATATTGGAAGGACACCATATTACGCAGTGTTTGTCCTCCGGTTTTATAGAGATGTAAAAATAGAATTGTTTGGTGCATTTTAAATTAAATTTGTTTAGATGAAATGGTTTCGAAGATCGAAAAGTATGTTGAGATTATAATTTATTATAGACCGCTAAAAATTTTTTGGCGATACCTCGCCAGTCGTAATGCTCCCGAACAACTGTATTGGGTAATGGCTTTACCTTAATTTTCCCACTTAAATAATTCGTTAGTTTTTGTTCCCATTGTCCATAGTCAAAAATGTCAACCACACAACCGGTATCATTTGCTTTGAGCACTTCAGCGTGATTCCCCACATCAGTAGCAAACACAGGCACGCCGCAAGCCATTGCTTCTAAAACAGCGACGGAACAACCTTCACTTCTTGAAACGTTGAAGAATAAGTCGGCAGCATTCAATATCTTTATTAATTCTGCATTTCTTTTATAACCCAAAAATTGGACACGAGTTGAATCCTTGAAAGTATCAGCCATATTTTTCAAATATTTTTCATATTCTCTCGTTCCGTGTCCTGCTATTAGAAAATAAAAATCGAATTCATAAGATAGTTTTGACAATATTTTTAACAAAGTGTCAATCTGTTTTAAACTGTATAATCTTGACACGGTAAGTAAAACTCTCGATTCCATAGGTAAGCCCAATTCTCTACGGCAACATTTCTTGTCTAATCTGACATATTTATTGAAATCTACTCCCATCGTTATTTTGCTTATTGGTCCCTTATAATATTTTCTTAAAACATCGAGATTTTTGTCATTCATATAAGTCACATGAGCGATGGAACGAAAATATTTTTTTAGCAAAATATGTTCACGTAATTGAAATGGTTTAGCAAAAAAATTTTTCTGAAATGCAAATAGTCGCTGAATAGGAAAGTTCATTGTTCCATGGTAAGTTACCATCTTTTTTATATCCGGTAATTGCGTAATTATCTGATGGTTAATACCTTCAATTAAGTGATGACCTATTTGCAAAATCACATCGTCATCATCTTTTACCGTTTTTTTCAAATTTTGAATCATGGAGGAGGAAACAATTTCATCTCGTTTTTTGATGCCCTGCATTCTCAATTTAATTTTAGCCGGGAAAAGTTTGTGAATAAATCCTTCTTTAAATCGGTGTGCATATATTTGATCAGCTCTCAAATCCGGCTGCCAAACTTCGTGATCAAATTGGTCGCTTATTTGCAGAACATATTTGCAAATTAAATCTGACCAGTCATATCCCCAAATGCCAACCCAGTTTCCGTCTGTAGTATTCCAGTTAATTTTTGGTCTTGGTTTGTTTGCATACGCTTTATAACTGGGAGGGTGATTCATGATGTGGATTATTTTTGTTTTTTCAGACATACTTAAATAATTGTTATCTTAATTTGCTATCCAGTTAATCGAATTATTAAAGGCAGTTGAAAACCGTTTTTTGCTGATCGAACTTGTTTTTGTTAAATTATTCTGAAAGCAAATCAGGATTCGAATTTAACGCAAATTTTCTATATAAGAGATCCACGCTGGCAAAAACAAAACTGATAAAAAATATTTTAGCAGGATAAAAGGAAAACAAATCTTGTGTAAATGCCCAGCCAATGAGCATACCACAAAATCCGGCTAACAGGGCGCCTGCGATTTGTTTATGTAACCTATTTGTAGCCTCTATACGAATTCTGATTAAATATTTTATTAACCGGCCAAGATAGATTAAAATCATTAAAAAACCAGCAATACCCCATTGAAGGATTGTATTCGGAAAACCGACGTCATTATCATAATGCCTGAAATAGGACTGAGAAATACCAAGCCCCAGAACAGGACTGCTTTTTACACCTTCAAATATATGCGCTGCATCTTCTTCGAACCGGCTTTCCAGACCCAGCATTTCATCCCTTGAATCTTGTTTTGCGACAGTATCTTTTATTCTCGTGAAGCTGTCCTTCAAAATACTTTGAGGAAAAATGTTTAAAAAGGTGGCACCTAAATATAAAAAAATAATAATGACTGCCATTTGTATGACTCTGTAAATTTTGGTTTGACTTTGAAAAAAAAAGACGACGAATACGGTTAATACCATAAAAGTCCAGGAACGAGTGGCTGATAAAATGATTGAAAATATAGCTGAAACAACAATTATATCTGAAAATCCATTGAATAATTCATATTTTTTATTATCTTTGATCATCAATGCACACACGAGAATTAGAAAAACCAGCCACGCACCCCCTACGATCGGACGTATCGTACCAGTAAACGAATTAACTGCTGTTGCTCTGCCAGTCGGATCGAATAGATTAATAAATGCAGCACCTGTGAAGGACGTGTAAATTTGATCGAATAAAATTAGAAACATAAATGGGAAGATGATATAGCCTATTTTGATTAATTCTTCCAAATTTACAATTTTTTGAAAAAATAAATAAACAAAAAAGTAATAGAAAATATGCCTGAGATTGCTAACCAATACGTCAATATTAACGCCTAATACAAATGAAACTGGCAATGAGATTAATACAAAATAAGCCGCCATTATTAAAATATACTTATTCGCCTCGAGTTTTCTCTTTTTTTGTTCTTGATAATATATTTTGAACATCAAAATAAACAGAAAAAAATCGAAGATCGTAAAGCTCATACCAGGTAGAAAAGAATATAATGGCAGGCGATAAGCTGCCGCAATATGTGCCTTTGTGAAAAAAAAAGCTGGCTTTTGGATGAGCACCAGAAAGAATGCGATCCAAAAATAATCTCTTTTACTCTTAAAAGATAAGAACAAGATGCCAAGAAAAAAAACATCGCGGATGATCCCCCCAATTTGATAGACAAACACAAAAGATAAAAGAAAAAGGCATGTCATCAAGAGGAAGTTGTGTAATATTTCTTTTTTAAATGAACTATCCACGCCGTGCCATTCTTTCATGAATATAACTGAAAGTTTCTTTAATCCCGTATATGGAGACAATCGTAAATACTGGCATGAAATGATATCGGTAGCGCATGAGAACGCCCATAAATCCATGAAATAATGTGTGCCAGGCAACCAAAAAAATCAAAAAAGTGATAAAATATTCTCTTCTTTTGATGGAAAAATATATCGCCGCGAAAAGAAAGGGCAATAATAATCCAGTATGAAGCAGCTCATTTAAATTTTGCTGCAAAGACCAGGGACCGGTGACCCTGTTGTCATCACCGGCTCTGATGTAATGCTTATTGTTGTAAAATCGCCAGCAATCCTTAATCCTGAACCAGAAAGTTGGTACAAATCCTCTTATTTTATTTTTCTTCATCGCTTCGTACTGAGCTTTTGTTAAATTTTGGGATGTATAATATTGTTTTTCCTTTTCCTCTTCGGTCATTGTTTCTTCACCCCGCAAATGCTTCCAGTTTTTTTCGAATTCGTCTTCATCAAATATATGAACAATCGAAGCAATTCGAAATGTTGATAGCGGTAAAGGAATATTTTCGACAAGAGTCTGGCGGATTGTCCAGGGGGCCAGGATTAAGATAAAGCTCAATAGACCGAGAGCAAATTTTTTCCTGTTTTGTTTTTGTTTAAAATAAAATATAATCCAATAAAGGAAGAAAAAGGGAACATAGAAAATATAGCGGTTATCCAGCAAAATTAAACAACCGGCAACAATTCCAAAAACGATGGGCCATTTTCGTCCATCACGATTTATCGCGTAAAAAAAAGTAACCACCGAAAGTGTGATTAAAAATATCGTGGAAGATTCGCGCATGATGAGAAAATTATAAAATATGTATTTGTAATTCGTGATGAATAAAAACAGTAAAACAAGTGCCCAAATCCGCTTTTCGAAAAATCCTTTGCTCCAAAAGAACAAAATTGAAATTAATATTAAATAAATTGCAAGATGATAGATCACGACAACGGTTACAGATTGTGAAAATATCATCCATAAAAAGGCCATAATCAATGGGAATACCGGTTCCAGCACACCAAAATTAGAGTTTGAAATATTGCTCAGACTTCTGTAAATTAAATCTGCATGACTCCAGTACGCCAACTGATCCCCTTTTAAATCTGTGAGAAAGTAGTAATCCCATACGATGATGTGCAGGGCGATTACGACTAAAAGTGATATATATAGATCAAGATTATATTTAAAAATTGTGTTTTTTAGAATTGTCATACAACAGTCTACCTTTTCATCTTATTAAAAATAAAAACAAAACCAATAAAGCTTAATTCTCCGATAATTTTCCAGGTTCTTATCATTATGCTGACGATCGTTGCAATTGTGATTGGTAAAAAGGATTTATAGAATAGTATTATTATCCCTTCTACGACACCCAAGCCAGATGGGGCGAAAAATGATAATAGTCCTGATACAGAAGCAATCGCATATCCCCCAATAATATCTAATAAGTTTGAGAGTCCGATGTCGGAGTAGATAGAACCGATTAAAAAATATATCCCCATTCCGGATATTGACCACTTCAAAAAATTTACAAATAGCAATTTTATCAAAAACGAATAATCAATAAAACTAATAACTTGTTGGTTTTTAAAGTTGAATATTTTTTTGATTGCTGAAAATATTTTCATCAAAACAGTCGGATGTATTAAAACTAATGTCAATACAACTATCAAAATTAAGTAAACTAATGTGGTTTGACTTGTATTGATATGGTTTTTACTAAACATATAATAGATCATAAATATCGTAATGGACGAAACCATAGAAAGCAATGTCTCAATAAAAAATATATAAGTAATGTTTTTATAATCCAAATTTTCTTTTTTATACAAATTAATACGTATTGCTAAAATGCTAACTTTCCCTGGAATATAGCGCCCTAAATAGGATTGTGACCAAACTTGTAGGTTTCTATGATATGGTATTTCGTTTGCTACCTTTTGAATGATTTTGTGATAAATCCAGCTATTCATAACCATCAGTAACCAAAATAGACTCACTGATACACAAAAATATAACCAATTTATTTTGAAATCAAAATTATCTAACTCACTGAGATTTTGAAGGAAGGTTTTTCCAATGAAATAAAAGATTATTCCAATAATGAGTGCGCTGATAATCGACTTAATAGTATTTAACATTCTGGATTTCAAAAAGTTACCTATTCTTGAAAATTTGAAATTAAATATTCACTCAACGCATACGCCATCCACCCATTACACCACCTCATGTACGAAACATTCCATTTCATCAATCTACCCTTACGGTAAATAAAATCGCTTTCTTTGGGTCTGTATAAATTTCCAATCGTCCAGTGCAAAACTTTTTCGGCTTGTTTATGATAAGTTGTGTCAAATTGAGCAGCTTTAGAAAACGTTAAGATTCCCTGGGCACTACCATGGATGTCGTGGGGATACGGTTTATCCCACATCCACTTCGGGGCACCGGATGGAAGAAACAGATTATCCTGATAAAACTTCAAGCCGTTTAAATAAGTTTGCAGAAACTCATGGTCTTCCGTTGTTTTTAAATAATCAAAAAATCCATCTAAAACATATCCGGTGTGATAATTATCATGAGTGATGTGCGACTTATCTTTTGGGATGGTGTAATACCAGGCATAATAATCTGTTTTATTTAAATCAATCAACTGAAACAAACCCGTTGCGATCTTTCGGTAATCCTTCTGATTGCTGTATTTCCACAATTTAATCAGAAATGCGCCGATTAGCGCTTGCACATTAATAACGATGGCTGGTATTTCCTCCTCGAAGTAGGAAAATGCGATAGTACCATTTTGAGTCGTCGTTTTGTGAAGTTTTTCAACTAAAAAATTTGCCACTCTTTTAGCATATTCTAAATATTCTTGGTTATCGGTAACCTCAAATGCTTTGAGATACATTTCTCCGACAAATACACTGACGACAGCATTGGGGGAATTCTTTTTTTTAGCAATACCGTAGGTCTGCCATTCGAAATTATACCCAAATCCTAAAAAATTTGAATCCGCACAATGATTATTTTCTATGAACCAGTCCGATATTGCTGAAAATTTATTGAGATAAATTTCATCTCTGGTCAACAAAAACAAATTAAGATATGCTAATCCGAATAAAGCCAAACCTTTTGGATTTTTTTCTTTCTTAATTCCTAAAACCGGTCTGAGATTGAACGGGCATTCCTTTACTATTTGCTGTAATAAGAACTTGAGCATTTTATTATTGAAAGAAATCTTTTTTAAAAAGGGACTATTTAGACCATCGAATTTATCGTACCCTGCATAATGTTCCTGTTCGGCTTTTTGAAGCAGTTTGTTTAATATAAAAAGTATTTCGTTTCTATTTTTCATCAGTGAAGTGTCTTTTGCTGGTAATATCATTTGACCAAATCATCGTTAAAATATTTGACCATCCATTCGTTCATATCTGTTTTTTTCAACAGCATTTTCTTTTTTCTCTCACCGAAATCTTGCTGTAGATTTTCATCGTTCAGTAATTCCTGAAATTTTTCGAACACCTTTTCATCATTTTCTGGTAAAAAGCCATAAGTCAGTTTGAACTCATCTTCCAACTCTCTTAAATAGCGTATCCGCTCAACGAACGTATTAATTCGTATAGACGGCACTCCCATGACCGCAGCCTCTGCCGTCATTGTCTGTGAATCAGAAATCACTAACTTGGCAAACGCCATCACATGATGCATATCCCATGGTTCAATCTGGTAACTTTTTGAGCCCTCGAGGGATTCAATGATATCAAAATCCTTAACATTTTGATAAATTTTATTTAGTAATTTTTTACTAATTCCAATAACTCTGGCATCATGATGCGCGTTCAAAGCAGAAAAACGAACAATGATATAATTCCGCTTTTTTAAATTATATTTATTTAATACATTTTCATCGGGTTGAAAATTATTGGGATGCAGGTATGCTAATTCATGATACGAATTTACAAAAATTCTTTTGGAGCGCCATTTCCTGAATCGAATACAATCCGGATTGACGATTACTGAACAGAAAGGATAGGCAAGATAGGTATAAAATGGCACCACATCATCATCGTCCTCGTTAAAGTTGATTGATTTCACTCTCGTCAATTGAGAAAGATGACCGATCGAGACTGATGTTCCGAATGCAAGGTCAAACTTATTCTTTTTATGCAATTTAAATATTTCAACATTTCTTTTGAGTAATTCATTGATTAAACCAATTTTTCCTGTTCCTGGTTTTGAAAGCACTATATATTCAAAAGCATGGTGATCCAATAGCGCACTTGTGACGTCCTTGTCTCGGGTTGTAATTGTGATATTGTGCGCATTTGTGTCTTTCAAATATTGGATAAAATTTTTGAACAGGTGAAAATGCGCGGGATGTCCGATGTCGAATAAAATATTCATAATCTCTATTTATACAATCTTTCATTATCCTGGTTATCCATCCACATCGCAAACAGCAGTGACTGGAAGCCGCTGAAAAATAGAAACACAAACGCCAACACTGTTACCGGATTTGCATTCGCTCCCTCCAAAGCCAGCTTGACAATTTTAATCAGAAAAGGAAATGATACGAAGATCAATGTGAATGAAGCATGGTACAACAAAAAAAGCGGATGAAAATCCCGGAACAGGTATTTGATCCATAGCCTTTTGAAAAATGATTTGAACAGCAGCCACGATACCCGGGGAATGACCTTGAATACCTTCATCTTCGAATTTTCCCCGACATCGTAAACCGGCTTAATCTCGACTTCACGAATCGTATTCATGGCAATATTCAGTTTCACCAGCATATCGTTGGGCATGCCGTAGCTTTTATAAATCTTGTGCAACGGAATCGAGTTTAACGCGCTTTTTGAAATTGCTGTATAACCGGTTTGCGTATCCGAAACATGCCAGTATCCTGAAGCGATTTTTGTCAGAATAGAGAGAATCGAATTGCCGAAAAATCTAATTTTGGGAATTACCAGCCAGGAACTGCGGTGGATCAAGCGATTCCCTTTCACATAATCGATACCGTCTTTTACAACCGGCAGACAAATATGCTTTAATTCCGCCGGATCCATTTGTCCGTCACCCGCCATAACAGCCGTGCAATCAATTCCATGATCTTTGCACCATTTGTAACCCCGTGCAATTGCGCCGCCGACGCCGGTATTTTTCAAATGATTGATCAAAATAATTCTGTCCTGGCTGTCATCTTCATTGAACACTTCGGATTCGGTGAATTTCTCCAGCTCTTTTTTCAGATTTTTTTGAATAACGATATCCGCCCTGTTATAGGTATTCTCTTTTATCACATTGTAAATATCTTTAATTCGTCCATTTTCATTTTTATCATTCCGGATGTACTGTGCGACAACGTCAGCCGTTGCATCAGTCGAATTATCATTCACAATCACAATCCGGTCAACAAAATCGGGCATGGTCTTAATTACCTTGGCGATTTGTTGTTCTTCATTATAAGCAGGAACGACGACGGCTATTGTTTTTTTGTTCAGCATAGTTTTCTCAATAAAGTTTTAGTTTATTCAACAAGAAAATGATGAATATTATTGACTACAAAAAAGTCATGTTTGAATGAATGCAACATTTGAAATTAGCGATTTGCTCGAAATATATTTTTTTTGATGAGATGTAATAAATAATTTATTTCATTTTTTTCCATAAAAAAATAGCCCGATAAAACAAGGAGAGGGGCAAGCGCATAATTTATTCTATCGATAAACGGATTAAAGGTAACAAATAATGTACTTGAAATAACATACAAAATTAGTATCTTGTTTTTAGTAAAAACGTAAAAGTTAATTTTTAAACTCAAGTACACGTAATAAATTATTCCTGTAATAAAAGGAGATAAAAGAAACATAAACGCCCATGCGTACAAGCCATATTTATTTGAAAAAAAATATATAATCAATATGTTCAAAATATTCAAAGGAACTGCAATCACAACATATTCACGTAATCGGCCGGTGGCTAAAAAAATATTACCTAAAATACCAGCATTGACTATAAATAATATTCCCAGAAAATGATAAGGCAAATAATTCGAAGCTTCGAGAAACTTTGTTGAATAAAATAATTCGATAAAAAATGATCGATAGGCGATACCCAAGACTAAAAAAGGTAAGATAAAAAAAGAGCATATTCTAATCATATCATTTGTAATATGCCTGATTTCATTGTTATTATTTGCTTCGCTCATTCGGGGGAAAAAATATTTACCGATTGTCGGAATGAGAAATCCCTGAAACAAACTGCTCCAAGCCAAAACAGGATTATAAATTCCGATCGCTTTTATGCCAACATTAGTTGCCAACAGCGATCGTATTAATAATCTACTCGCTATTCCTACCGGTCCGACAATAATACCCACACTTATGAAAGAGAAAATATTGCGAAAGTGTGTTTTATCAAATTTTGTTTTCATAATATTGGTTAAATTCATGGATGTCTCATTGATCACCTTTCTTTTAACAAAGTAGGTATAAATAATAAATATTGATATAAAAGAAAGTGGAAGAGATATGATAGCTCCCTTTAAATTGAATAATAAAACTAAGGGCGCAAAGATCAGAAATGATATAATTGTAGCCAATATATTACTGGTAGCAAGATATTTAATTTTTTTAAATCCTGTTAATATTGAATCCGGGATGACCTTAAACATAAGAAAGGGAAAAGCAAGAAATGCGATCATGAAATAATTTTCCAATCCACTTTTTCCTAAAAATAATTCAGAAATTTTCCCAGAAAATACGATACCCAAAATGTATATAAAAATGGTAATTGGAAGGATAATCATGATAAATGTTTTGATTATTTTTGCAATTTCTATATAAGCGTGCTTGGCATTATGTTCAGCTATTAATCTAACGGCGCCACTCTGCATTTGAAGCAAAGAAAGATTGTTAATGCTGGTGAGAATTGTTCTCAACTGATTTACAATCCCGACTCCTTCGGGACCTATTATTATAGCGCTGATTTTTGCCCTGAGGAGTCCGGTAATTAGTTGAACCACTTTGGACGTACCAAAGAAGTAGAAAGTTTTAAATATGTTTCTCAATTCCAATTATGATGATCCGAGAGACGGCATTTTTTTCTTACAGTCCTGTGTCGATTTTCGAGACTATAAAAGTGATCTCATTGAAATGATGGTAAACCAAAATAAATCCACTTTCATAGCTAAAGTTACTTTTTGACCAAGTAAAAGATTAATGATGTGTTTTCGTAAAAGTTTTTTTTCAGCCTGGCTCAGTTTATTATGATGTTTCTTAACATATTTTTTTATCATTTCATATCGTGCTTTGCCAGGTTTATTTTTTGCCATCTTCGAAACGGTGACTCCTTCTTTTTTGTTCGTTCGATAGGTGGCTAATTTATCAGCAAAATAATGAACCTTATAATTCATCGATATATTGAGCCAAAGCCAGTAATCATTGATATATTTTAAATTTTTTTTATTTATTTCCTTATCAATATTTATAGCATTTTTCAGAAAAACCACAGTACAAGTATTGATGGTAAATTTCTGTAAATGCTCAAAAAAGATAAATCCACTTTTAAAATTTTTTCTTAATTCTTTTACATAAGCGGTCGCGGGAATATACTTGCCGTTTTCATCTGTTAAATCAATATCACTGCATGTCAAACCATAGTCAGGATTTTTTTCAAGAAAATCAACTTGCTTTTGTAGTTTTAAAGGATCATTCCAATAATCATCTCCGTCCAAAACTGCAATATATCTTCCTTTGCTGTTTTGTATTAAATTGACTAAATTATATCCAGGGATGGAGAACTTCTGTCTATTTTTATAATATTTATCCCCAATCTTTCTTTCAAGGACTCGAATGATGTCTGGATATTTCTCTTTGTATTCTTGAACAATCTCTAATGTATTATCCGTGGAAAAATCATTCCCGATCACTACTTCATAACTGAAATTAACTTGCTGTTTCAAAATACTATCCAAGGTTTTTTTGATGTATCGTGCTACATTATAAGTGCGAACGATAACACTTAATTTAGGTGTTTGACTCATATTTGATCTATCCAGACTGCTGTAAATTTATAATCCGATCCAGTCATCATAAATAATCGGTTTATTTTGAATAAAATTTTTCTGCCAGTTTTTGTCTTTGAACCACTTAAAAGGATAAATTACTATTTTTCGAGGATTATCATTCAACCAGGCGCCCCACCAGGTGAAGGTACTGTTCGAGATAATATTATGCTTACATAAACTCACGAGATGAATGTCCAATTCGAATTTTCGTTTTTCATAATTATTTGGTATAAAATATACCTCTTCAGCTATGTCGGAGAAATTACGCTTACACCACTCAATATCATCGGAAAAAAAATAGAATACCGGATTTTCAATTTTCTTTTTTAAAAAATCAATTGCCCTGAAATAATACTCTTTACCAATTACTCCAAAAATTTTATTTGCGGTTTGATTCGTTAGATAATCTCCTCTCCGTACGTTCACGCTTACAGAATTTTTCTCCAATATCTGGGATTTAACTTTCTGTAAATCTTTTGGTATATCATTTTTAAATGTAAAATCTTTTCTTAATATATCTTCATATTTTTCAAAATAATTAATATTTGCCCAAATTCCATCCAAATACACATTATCAGGTATTTGATTTAATTTTATTATTTTTTTTGTCCCAGTCCTTAGCTCTGCATCTTTTAACACAGAATAACTTTTTATAAAATATAGTCCCAGAAATCTCCTAAGATACTTTAATTTTTTTTTGATATATTCATTATTTGTATAGGGATAAGACTTCCAATTGCTTATTAGTGAGAGCTCTTTTTCATCGGCAAAATTTTCGACAATATTAAAAATATGTAATTCATGTTTTCTGAAAGTCGCATTAGGAGGAATCATATCTCTATTTTTAAAGAATTGGATATCTAATTTTAATTGAGTTCCATGATATAAACTCAAGCTACGGCCTATGGCATATTGGAACATTTGATTTCCAAGGCCGCCTTTTAGATTTACAAAAATCATTTTTGATTAGTTTTGTTAATCCAGGGGAATTTTTCTCTTAAAGGCTTTAGATGCAAAAAATCACATAATTCCAAATAGGAATTTTCTGCTGATACATTAATAATTAGCAATTTATCCTTATGGGAGCTAAAGTAATCTTTTGCAGATTTAATATGCCTATTATATGAATCAATCAATATATTTTTCTGATAGGGATCGTCGCTTGGAGCCTCGGGAAAACTTGCCCTCATCATATCCCAGGCCCACCCTTTATATAAAAGGTCTGCATTTTTAAGCTGTTGAGGAGAAGGGATATTTCCATTGCCCCATAATTTGGTGTGAAAATTAATTAATGAATTATACCATTGCTCCGGGTTGTCCCTAACTGTCAAAATGAATTTGCTGTTGGGAAAGTATTGGTCTAACACAATAAAAGTGTAAGGCAAACAAAAAGGAACGTCTATAAATAACTGAGCTGCATAACACAAATTTATTATATTTGTGAATTTTCTTTGGTACCATTCATTTATTAAAACCGCACAAGGCCCATAACGTCTAACGATGAACCCGTATTCTTCAAGTGCCACTCGTAAAGATGAAGTACTGGTTTTATTATAGCCGATACAAAATATTTTGTTATCGATACCGTATTTTAGGCGATAATAGCCTCTAAATTTTAACCTATGATAATACGGTCGCAAAGGATTCTTGGCTAACTCTACCAAATTATTAAACATCAAATATACCTTTTGATAAGAGACTTAAATTTTTTCATTATTTTTGTTAAACCTGATAAATTATGATTTGGCATACCCAGAATTGGATTAACGATTTTGTTTCCAAATTCTATATGATGAGGTTCATTCATTTTTTTCTTTTCAATTAAAACGATACCAGGAAAATAATGAATTGAAAATATATGTTCCGTGTAATAATTTATGTTGAATTTATTTTTTTCTTCAGAGTACCAGGCATTTATATTATCTATAATGTTTTTACTGTACTCTATAAAAGTCCCCTTTCTCTTATAACCTCCGCCATAACTTTTCCAGTATGAGGTATTTAAATCCTCGCATACATAATAGCCTTGCTCTTTTATATGAGGAAATAATTCAATAAATGTATTTATCTGCTGGTTCATCATATGACCACCATCATCAATAATAATATCCATCTTTGGCGTTTGCTGTTTGATACGTTTAAGAAAATCAATATCAGATTGGTCACCAATCTGAATAGTAATATTTTCCTCTTCCAAATTTTTACACTCAGGATTAATGTCTATTCCATAAATATTTGCATTTTTCCCAAAGTACTTTTTCCAAACTTGCAGCGATCCTCCGTGCAAAACTCCGATCTCCATTATATTGACACTTTTGTTTATGTAATTCTCAAAATATTTTTGATATATTTCAAAATAGTGTTCCCATTTTTTAATAGAATTACCAGTATGATTTTTTACAACATCTAACAATAAATTATTGCTATGCATAGGAAAACTCCATAATTGATCATTTAAAAAATCCCCATTAAATATTTTATTATGACAATTAAATTCATTTCAACTGATTTCCTTTAATATTTTTAATCTTTCTAACCGGCACGCCCCCCATCAATGAATATGGTTCAACATTTTTATCAACAGCCGAATTGGGAGCTATAATAGAATGATGTCCAATTGTCACACCAGGATAAATTGTGCAATTTCCACCGATATATACGTTATTTTCAATCACAATTGGCGCTACAGGACGGTACTCGGGATTTTTATCATTTAATCTTAATCCGGCAATAACTTGCTTGGCAGAGGAATGTGTCCATAATGCAGTAGAAGGACCAGCGATGTGAACGTAATCTCCAATTGTTATGTTGTCACTCCAATCTAATATATTATTAACGCCAATATAAACCTCTTCTCCTAATGTTATTTTACCCTTACCATTTCCTGTGATTTTTACACCACCTTCAATATGTGAATTCCTACCAACATTTATATTCGATAAAGACGTATTACTGCCGATAGTAACATTATCACCCAGTATCACTCCTTTTCGTATTTTGGTATTATTCCGGATATGCACATTGCTACCATGTTTAAAATCTTTATTTATAAAGCAGCTTTTCTCAACACGGATTTTAAATCTCAGTTTATTAATCCAGAACCATTGGGAAATCGTGTTCTGTAAATATTGCTTATAATACCCTAAAAAATTCTTTATAGAACTCATGAAATAAATCTGTTTAGTAATTTAAAAGCAAGCGGCTTGTGGTTTATTAAATAAATATCAAAAATATCTTTGCTAAATCCTTTTTTAAAATTATAAATCCCTGGTAACCTTTCAGGTTCAATGTAACAAAGATCATAATATTTGCATCCCTTATTTCTCATAAATTTAATAGCTTCCCATTGAAGCAATTCACCCTGACCAAGGTTCTTTGTGTTTTTCGCATTATTGCCAAGCCAATAATAACTATAATTCTTATCGGAAACAATGCCGACATTAGCAATCTGTTCACTTTTCTTATATGCGACAAATATATCCAGACTAATATTTTGAGATTTAAAAAACATGTCCTTAATGAATTCATAACTCAATTGTCTAACAGAGAAGCTTTTTGAGGCTGTTTCATATAGTTCATAAAATTTCATTAAGTCGGTTTTGTTATCGATAGATTTAATATATACACCCTTCTTAGCTGCCTTTCTTACCATGTTGCGCCGCTTACTATTAATATCACTTTTCCAGATTTCTTCTTCGTCCTGTTTAAGGTCTATTATCAATGTTTTCTTTTTAGTGGATTGGATTTTATGGTAGTTAGCGTTAAATTCGGGGACGTTTGGTAAAGTAAATATTTGGCTATGGGCAAATAAGTGTCGATCTGTTGCGAAAAAACCTTTTGAAATTTTAATAGGTTTTGAAAATATCCAACTGCCATTTGGAATAAGGTGAAATTGACCAGAATATCTTTTTGACAATATTTTTTTATATATTGTTTCGTGATAAGGGCAAATGCCAGTTAGTTTTTTCTTTTCAAAGTAGCCCAAATAGAAAAAATTCGTATCATAATATTTTGCTACTAATAAATTCCAATCGGGCCAATGGGTTGGTGATGAGAAATTTTCTTGAAGGAATTCTTCTGCTCGTTTATTTGATATTTTGTTTATAGCCATGGTTAAAACATTAATAATTTGACGTTACAGTCGAGATGTTGGTTCTATTTATTTTTCCATTTCATTAAAACTTTCAAGACATAATCCACTTCATTATTCATCAAATCCGCGTGCAAAGGCAACGTAATGAACTTTTCATGCTCTGCTTCAATGTACGGACAATTATGACCCCATCTTGCGAACAATGGCTGCAATGATAACGGCGTATAATGACAGCCAGTAGCAATGCCTCTGGATTTTAGATAAATCATTAAGTCATCTCTGTTTTGCGCTCTGATACCGAACATTTGATAGATATATTTTTCCGGTTGATAGGGGAGAAGGGGATTTATACCAGTCAAGTTTTTAATGCCATCCATATAGCGACGGATAATTTCGGATCGTTTTCGATTGAAGCGAGGCAGTTTTTCCAGTTGCGCTAATCCGATCGTTGCAGCCAGATCATTCATATTGTATTTATAACCCAATACATTCAATTCATAGAACCAGTGCATTGCGTCTTTGTTGGCCTCCGTATATGTCTGAGCCGTTTTCCAGTTGTCTTTATCAATGCCGACCCAGCGCATGGCTTTTACATCTTTAAATAACTCCGGGTCATCAGTCACCATCATTCCACCATCGCCCGTAGTCATACACTTTTTTTCTTCAAAACTAAAGCAACCAACATCGCCCCATGTACCGAGTGTTTTTCCTTTGTATTTACCACCGGCGGTATGAGCACAGTCCTCAATAATTTTTAGATCTTTACCCTTTGCCCATGAAATCAGTTCATCCATTGGCACCGGATGCCCCGCATAATGTACCGGGATCACTGCAACACAGTCTTTGTCATATTTTTTCTCCAGATCTTCCAGACTCATACCCAATGTTACCGGATCAGAATCAACGAAAACAGGAACCAGATTGTTGTACAAAACGGCCGAAGCTGTCGATGAAAATGTGAGTGCAGGAACGAGTACCTTCTTGCCTTTGGGAAATGCAAAAACTCGCAGCGAGAGATGCAGAGCCGCCGTTGCCGAATTGAGTCCGATTGCCATTCGGGCGCCGATAAAATCTGCCCATTTTCTCTCAAACTCCTCGACCTTTGGTCCCAACCCAATCCAGGAACGGTCAAACGTCTCTTTAATGTTTTCCAGTTCCTCCTGCCCAACTGAAGGTTTGAATAGTCGTATATTCATAATTCCGTATTTTTTCATTTCAAATTAAACATTATTATCAATACCAGCATACTTTTCGACAAAGTTCTTAAAAGTCATATTTTGTTTATCTTTTTCCGAAAGCATTGGATTGTCAATTTTCCATTTAATTGCAATATCCGGATCATTCCACAAAATTCCACCTTCATCATCCGGTTTGTAAATACTATCGACTTTGTACAAAATTTCACTTTTTGATGTAAGCGTACAAAATCCGTGGGCAAAACCTTTTGGAATGTAAACCATTTTTTGGTTGGATTCTGTGAGTTCGATTGAATCCCAATGTCCAAATGTCGAAGAGTTGTTCCTCAAATCCACGAATACATCAAGTACCGCGCCTCGAATACAGCGCACAAGTTTTGTTTCTGTATACGGCGGAAATTGAAAATGCAATCCTCGGATGATTCCTTTTTGTGTTGAACACGAATGATTTTCTTGCACCCACTTCTGATGAAGTCCTTTTTGACGAAATATTTCTTCATCATAAGTTCTCATAAAGAAACCGCGTTTATCGAGATGTGGCTCTAATTCAATGATATAAGTTCCTGATATTTTTCCTTTGATGAATTTCATTTTTAGACCAGCGCCCAGTCAATTTTTTTGTCTTGTGCAATTTTGGTATAGGATGATATTTGTTGTGTACATAGCTGATAAATATCGTTTTCACTGGTAAACGATTTATGCCAGTCAATAGTAAACTGCAAACTATCCGTAATCTCAAACGTTGGTTTCCATTTTAAAATTTTGTTTGCTTTGCTGCAATCTAATTTAAGCGAATGCGCTTCGTGAGGAGCATTTTCTTTTGTGACGATTTTATAGCGTCCCTTCCAATGAAGGGTGATAAAATCAATGATTTCATGAACAGTCATTTCCTCAGTTCCATCTGGACCAAAATTCCATGCACTTCCAAATTCATTACCCGATTCATATAACTTTTTCATAAGCAACAGATAGCCAGATAATGGTTCAAGAACATGTTGCCAGGGGCGAGTTGCACCAGGATTTCGAATGATACAGGTTTCGTTTTTGGTGATCGCTCTGACAATATCCGGGATTAATCTATCTTCTGCCCAGTCACCGCCGCCAATGACATTTCCAGCCCGGGCACTGGCAATTTGAATATCTCTATCGTTAAAGAAAGACTTACGATAAGAATCAATAATAATTTCTGCGCATGCCTTGCTGCTGCTGTAAGGGTCATGACCGCCCAAAGCATCATTTTCCCGGTATCCCCAAACCCATTCTTTGTTTTCATAACATTTATCGGAAGTGACAATCACAACTGCTTTGACAGATTTTTGCTGGCGAATGATTTCCAATAAGTTCACCAACCCAAGAACGTTGGTTTGATAGGTGGTAATCGGATCGATATATGACGCACGAACAAGCGGCTGAGCAGCTAAATGGAAAATGATTTCAGGATTTATCTGTTTTACAGATTGATTCAAATGTTCAAAATCGCGGACATCACCAATGATGCTGGTTATGTTATTTTCTAATCCAGCTAATTCAAATAGCGCCGGTGTTGTTTCAGGAACTAACGCATAACCAAAAACGCTTGCACCAAGCTCCCGGAGCCAAATTGAAAGCCAGCTCCCTTTAAACCCGGTATGCCCTGTGATAAATACTTTTTTATCCTTGTAAAAAGATCGGAGTTGGTTCTTATTCATTCCAGACTTTCCACTTTGGATTTGTTTTCCAAAGATTATTTAAATATTGATAATCACGGTACGTATCCATACACTGCCAGAAATCTTTATGGCGAAATACAGAAAGCTGATTCTCTGCAGTCAGATTCTCTATCGGTTCCCGTTCCAGGTCGCAAGTCAGATCATCCGGGATGTGGTCGATAAATTCTTTTTTAAAAACGAAAAACCCACCATTAATCATTTTTTCATCGGCGATAACGGTCGCTTTTTCTTTAAATTTTTGAACCATATTTCCATTCACTTTGAGATCACCAAAACGGGAAGGCGGAAAAACCCCGGTAACTGTTCCGATAGTATTTTGATTTTTGTGAAACTCGAACAGCTTATCAATGTTAACATTCGCAACCGCATCCCCGTAAGTTAACATGAACCGATCCTCGTTTACGTACTTTGCGGCTAATTTCACCCGATAGCCCGTCATGGAATCGGCTCCGGTTTCAGCCAAGGTCACTTTCCAATTTTGTTCAGTGTGATTATTGTGAACACAGATTTCTTCCTGATTGCCAAGATGAATTGTGATATCATTGTTGTAATAAAAATAATTGATGAAATAATCACGAATTACATTTCCCTTGTATCCCAGCGCTAAAACAAATTCATTAAATCCGAAAAAGGAATAAAGTTTCATAATATGCCACAAAATCGGCTTGCCACCGATTTCAACCATTGGCTTTGGCTTATATTCTGTTTCTTCCCGAAGGCGGGTTCCCATGCCGCCGCATAGAATAATAACCTTCAAATTTTCCCCTCTGAGTTTATTAACTCGACATTTATTAAAATTCTGTGAACATATAGGCACAGCTCCGCCACGTCAGTCCCAAATTCAGTGGAACAAAAATGGCAGATTTGCTGATGATTATATTTTCATCAGTTAGCAAAAAATCACTTAGGGTTTTTTTTTACAATCGACTATTTATATATCTTGGTGCTGTCAGTGCTAAGCAGGTTATCTGCTAAAATGCAAACTCTGTGCCCAATTTCTGACACCCCTGCCAGCCGATTATAAAAAAAGTATTATTTATAATAATTTCAATAGATTAGCTAAATGATAAATACGAAGATCATAATTTGTTGGAATGATAAATTAATTTTTGTAATATATTATGGTAGGTTAACATTTCAGATTGAAATATTAAAAATTTATATTTGGGTTGTAATTTTTTTGATTAGGCTAAGTAATCCTATTAAGATTATTAGTGACAATTGAAAAACGCAATCCATAAATTAACGTTGGAAGCCTTTAGAATGAAAAAATGTTACAATATCAGACCTCATCCCTTTCCCAGCGAATCGCCAAAATAAAACTGGCATTAAAAGGG
>CAYYMH010000024.1:0-56735 GCA_964472785.1 uncultured Cytophagia bacterium
TGATAAATGAATAAGAGGCGTGAATTTGTGATCGCCAAGATTGTTCATTCAATTATCAAGCCAGAAAAGGAGAGAGATTATTTATCAGTTATAAGTTGCTGTTTATTTGACAAAAAGAGCAATAAGTAAATTTGGTGAAAATGAATTTCTTTGAGGAAAAATAGAGGTAATAGTACCAATGGATTGGTAAATTTGCCAATAAAAATCAAACAATCTCAATTCCGGTTTTAATAATTTCTTTTACAAAAGGATCGTCTTCTGTGAAGTTTTTCGGTCAATCGAAAATATATTTTCCAATTTTGATTTTCGCTTGATCTGGGAATCTATGTGTAGATAAGGATTAGTTTTTTTTCAAAAAAGTTATTTAAATTTTATAATGCTTTCAATTAAAGGCTTGAGGGGTGGAATGTCTTGAATAGCGGTTTTCCAGACGACTTCGATATTGATTCCGAAGTAGTTATGAATTAATTTGTCTCTCATACCAGCCATCTCACGCCAGGGAACGTCAGGGAAAATTCTTTTCATTTCTTTAGGAATTTGTTTGCTGGCTTCTCCCAAAATTTCAATCGCGCGGATAACAGCATAAATAGTTTTGTCATCTTGCTTAAATTCCATGTAATTCATGTCTTGGATGAATTGATTGACTTTTTCAATTGAATCCAAAATATCTTTGAGATAATCTGTATAATCTCTTTTATTTATCATAAAGGCTGTGCCTCTCTTAAAATATATTTACCTATACCCGGCTTTAAAGAATCTTTCATCACCAAATCAACTTTTACATTCAGTAAATCAGAGAGATAATTTTCAAGTTTCAGGAATTCTAATAGCCCGGGAACCTCGGTAAAAGTCACCAACAAATCCAGATCACTTGACCTATTTTGATCACCGCGAATATAAGAGCCAAACATTTCTAAAGAATTTACCCTGAAGCGAGTTTTTAATTGGGGAAGTTCCTTTCTTATAATTTGGATAATTTCTTCAGTGTTTTTTTTCATAATTATGTTTCCTGGATAATAATAGAAAAAGTGTTGGATCAAATTAATAAAAACGTTAATATTCTATTTGTAAATATAATAAAAAAAACAGATCAAGCTAGAAATAAAAATCAAACAATCTTTATTCCGGTTCTAATAATCTCTTTAACAAATGGGTCGTCTTCGGTGAACTCTTGAGGATTGAAAGGTAAAATTTCCAGAGCATCGCTGATGGATAATGTAATTAATCTAATTTTTCTTTTATCATCGAAACGATCTCCAACAAAAATGTCAGACACAATTGCTAAATCAATGTCACTCCATTCCGTAAAGTTACCTTGGGCGTAACTGCCAAATAAAATAGCACGTTTTACCGGAATATTATTATCTTGAAGTGCAGATAAAAATCTTGAAATTGTATTTTTTACTTTAACAGGGACTTGAGCCATTGATATTGTTCCTTAATCTCTGCGAAATATTTTTCTGTAAAAGTACGCGTGCACTTTTTGTAAAAGTTTGATCGAAAATCAGGATACCGCGTCTCAATATGAAATTCGTTGACATCGCCCAAAAATAATTTCTGTTCATCAGATAGCTTCAAATTAGAAAGATTTGCCAGTCTGATTAAGTTATGAATCTTAGGGGGTACCTGATTGTTGCTATTTTGCACATAAATTGCTTTTAAAACTTTTTCCAATACGAGATGCCCAACAAACAAGCACCAGTCATTCTTTCCGGAGCTGAAAAGACTTTCAGCAACATCCAGATCGTGTTCAGCGCTATCGAGCCAGTATTTTATGTGTTCATCAATTTTCATTTCATTGGTATATTTCGATTATCATAAAAGTTCAATCTAATTTATAAAGAAATTGATAAAGTTGCAACATGTTTTTAATTAGGTGATTTATATTCACTCGCCTCAATCCCATATTTCTTCACTTTATCAAAAAAATTCTTCACATGCATGCCGCACTGTTTCGCAGCCTGAGTGATGTTGCTGTTTGTTTGCTTTAGACAGCGGATGAGAAATTCCCGCTCAAAATGTTCAACAGCTTGTTTTTTTGCTAATTGGAATTCAGAGATGTCTTCAAAATCAACATTTTTTTCGGATGGCTGAGTCAAAGTTTTTGGCAAATAATCATGATGAATTTTCTCAACTTCAGCAAGAACTACCGCTCGCTGAATGATATTTTCCAATTCACGGACATTGCCGGGGAAGCTGTAATTTTTCAAAATCGTCATTGCTTTATTGGCGATGGAGGACATGTTTTTTCCATATTTGTCTGCATACTTTTTGAGAAAAAAGTTCGCCAGCAGCGGGATGTCTTCCCGGCGATCTCGCAGCGGTGGCAGATCGATATCCACAACATTGAGCCGGTAATAAACTTCCTCCCGGAACTGTCCTGAATCAATCAGGTTCTTCAGATTTTTGCTGGATGCGGCAACTATGCGAACATCGCACTGTTTTATTTGAGAGCTACCGACTGATGAGTATTCACCAGTCTGAAGAACGCGCAGCAGTCCAACTTGAAGCGCAGCGCTCATGTCGCTAATTTCATCGAGGAAAATCGTGCCGCCGTTCGCGCGTTGAAACCAGCCCACTTTATCTGCAACGGCTCCAGTGAACGCACCACGGACATGTCCGAACAGCTCGGATTCCAAAAGCTGTTCCGGAATGGCGCCGCAGTTTACCGGAACAAACGGCTTGTCTCTGCGGTGGCTATTGTAGTGCAGCGCCTGAGCAATCAGTTCCTTACCGGTTCCTGATTCGCCCTGAATGAGAACTGTCGCGTCAGTATCGGCAATTTGGGAGATCAACTTTAAAATATCAACCATTTTGGGATTGCTACCGATGATGGCGTCAAATTGGTATTTCCCGCGCAATTCCTGTTCTAATTCAGTGCAATGATTTTTGAGCTGTTTACGCTCCAGCGCCTGATAAGAAGCCAAAGAAATGAGCTTTGCGAACTCTTCGACGAAACAGAACGTCGCTTTTTGAAATATGCCGGTAAAGCGGCGATTATCCAGATAGATAACGCCGAAAATTTTGTCATCAAATTTGAGCGGCAGACAGATCACCGAAAGCAATTGCAGCTTTTCCACGCTTTTTTTCTTTTTGAATTCCGGGTGCTCCAGTTCATTTTCCAGGCAAACGGGTTCACCTTTCGATCGTACGTTTTTGATGATGGTTTTGCTGATTTCAAACTGGGGCTGATCGATTTCCTGTTGCTTTAGCTGTCTTGCCGTTTCAAATTGGATACTTCCCTGTTCATCAAACAGAATAATCATTCCTCTTTCAGCGCCGGAAATTTTAATCGCCTCATCCATTGCCAGCATCAAAAGCTGGTCAATCTCAGGTTCAGTCATCAGGCGTCTGCTGATTTCAAAGAGTTGTTGGTAAATATCATTTGTTATTTTTTGTTTCTTTGCCATTTAAAATTCTATTTTTATTCAATGAGTGTTGATAAAAATATAGGAATATTTAGTAAAAAATCAAGTAAAAATTAACAATGATTGAATTTTAGAGTGGGGGGCAATGTTAAAAAAAGTTTTTAACCAATTAATTCGTTGACTTTTTACCAATAATTTTGTAATTTAAACATCATTTTTTTCAAATAATTAAACTGAGCGAAACACCAAAGAGGAATTGGATATGAAAAGATATCTCATCACTGGAGGCGCGGGCTTTATTGGCAGCAATTTTGTTCATTATCTTTTTGATAGATATCCGGACATTGAGATAATCAATCTTGATAAACTAACGTATGCCGGAAATCTCGACAATCTCAAACAATGTGAAGGTTTACCAAATTATAAATTTGTAAAAGGCGATATTTGTGACGCGGATTTGGTCGATCAACTGGTCAAGGATGTGGATTTTATCGTTAATTTTGCGGCAGAAAGTCATGTAGATCGGTCAATCGGTGCACCGGACGATTTTATCAAAACTGACATTTACGGCACTTTTATACTTTTGGAGAGCGCCCGCAAACATGGTCTGGAAAAATTCATTCAAATCTCCACTGACGAAGTATATGGTAGCATCGAAAAAGGTTCGTTCAAGGAAACCGACCCGTTGATGCCGTCCAGCCCCTATTCCGCTTCTAAAGCAGGAGCAGACCGGCTGGCGTATTCATATTTTGTAACATACAAGTTACCGGTGATTATTACTCGCTGCTCGAATAATTACGGTCCGTATCAGTATCCGGAGAAGCTTATCCCGCTTTTCATTACCAATGCAATCGAAGATAAAAAATTACCGATTTATGGTGACGGTAAAAATGTCCGCGACTGGATTTACGTTACAGATCACTGTGATGCCATCGATTTTATTATGCGAAACGGAGAGTACGGTGAAGTTTATAATATCGGTTCACAGAACGAACGAAACAATTTGGAAATTACAGAGTTAATTTTAGACGGATTAGACAAGCCAAAAGATTTGATGACCTTTGTTAAGGACAGGCCAGGTCATGACAAACGATATTCGTTGGATTGTACAAAATTATCTGCTTTGGGCTGGTCTCATCATTATAAAATCAATCAAGGCTTAAAATTAACCATTGATTGGTATAAAGAGAATAGCTGGTGGTGGAAGAAAATTAAAAGCGGTGAATATTTAAAATATTATAAAAGGCATTACAATTTGGAAGATTAGTTAATAATTAAATACAGTGTGACTTATTGTTAAAATTAGTGGAGTGCTTATGGGATTGATCGAAAAAATCAAAGACAAGAGCGCCAAGGTCGGTGTCGTCGGTTTGGGGTATGTCGGACTGCCTTTGGCGATCGAGTACGTGCTGAATGGTTTTGAAGTAATCGGTATTGACAACGATCCGCGGAAAAAAGACAAGTTGGACAAAGGTGAAAATTATATTGATGATATCACGCCTGAAAAATTTTCACAGGCAATGAAAACCAAAAAATTCACCGCCACAACCAAATACGACTCTGTTCCTGATTTAGACGTTATTTTTATTTGTGTTCCGACGCCATTTACCGCCAATAAAGAGCCTGATGTGAGTTTTATTGTCGATTCAACAGAAAGCATCGCCCCCGGGCTTAAAAAAGACAGCGTTGTTATTTTGAAAAGCACGACCTTTCCTGAAACGACAGAGACAGTGGTGCTCCCAATTCTGGAAGAGAAGGGGATGAAAGTCGGCCATGATTTTTACCTCGCTTTTTCACCAGAACGCATCGATCCGGGAAACAAACAATTTACCACAGAAAATACGCCGATTGTCGTCGGTGGTGTGACTGAAAAATGCAGCGAGGTGGCAGCGGTGGCCATCGCACAGGTTGTCAATAAAGTGCACGTGGTATCAAATCCCCGTGTCGCCGAAATGGAAAAATTGTTGGAGAATATCTTCAGAAGTGTCAACATCGCTTTAGTGAACGAACTGGCGCGGCTCTGTGACCGAATGGGTGGCATTGATATTTGGGAAGTCATCGAAGCAGCGGCGACAAAGCCGTTCGGATTTATGCCGTTCTTCCCGGGACCAGGTATCGGCGGTCACTGTATTTTGGTCGATCCTTATTATTTAAGTTGGAAGGCGCGGGAATACGATTTTCATACCAATTTTATCGAGTTAGCCGCTGAATCGAACGAGGAAATGCCGTATTACGTGATCGGTAATATTCGCCGGGCGCTGGGAAATGTCAATTCCTCCATTCAAAAAGGTAAAGTCCTTATCCTCGGTGTTGCCTTCAAAAAAGATGTTGATGATATGCGAAATTCACCGGCGCTAAAAATTATGGAATTATTACTAAAACGTGGTATCAAAGAAATCAATTACAACGATCCACATATTTCACAGATCAAGCTGGCAGGAAAAATTTATAAATCTCTGCCGCTTACAAAAGAGGTGCTTCAACAACATGATGTGGTTGTCATCACTGCGGATCATTCGAAATACGATGCACAGTTTATTGTCGATCATTCCAAAGCTGTTGTTGATACGAGAAATCTGACCAAAAATATAAAGAAGGATTTACATAAAATTGTAAAATTAGGTTCAGGACGAGCATTTTACACGGATATTTTTAAGGATGTTTCTTGAAAATTATTTGGTAAATTACATGTCTCCACTTTTGAGGCGGAGCACGCGTATTTAATGACTTATTATTTCCTATTGTCCTGGGGATTTTGAAACAAAAGTTAATCAGTTATTGAAATTTATAAAATTAAAATGATTAAAAATAACGCGAAGAAAATAATAAACGTTGTTGGTGCGCGTCCGAATTTCATGAAAATTGCACCAATTCATCGGTTGATGGAAAGCTCGGAAAAACTGACTCCGGTGTTGTTACATACCGGACAGCATTACGACCAGGAAATGTCGAAAATATTTTTTGATGATCTTGAATTGCCAAAGCCGGATATTTATCTTGGCGTTGGTTCGGGCAGTCACGCCCAGCAGACCGCACGTGTGATGATCGAGCTTGAAAGAGTCATGTTGGAAGAAATGCCAGATTTGGTACTGGTGGTCGGAGATGTGAATTCCACACTGGCAGCTTCGCTGGTTGCATCTAAATTACATGTTCCGGTGGCGCATGTGGAAGCTGGATTGCGAAGTTTTGACCGAAAAATGCCGGAGGAGATTAATCGCATCGTTACTGATTCAATTGCCGAATTGCTTTTTATTACCGAGCAGAGCGGAGAAGACAATTTGCTTAACGAAGGTGTGCCAAAAGATAAAATTTTTTTCGTCGGTAATGTAATGATCGACTCTTTGTTGCATTTTCAAACAAAAGCCGAAGCTTCGAACATATTATCTCAGCTAAAGCTGGATCATCAGCCATACGCGCTGTTGACGCTTCATCGACCCAGCAACGTCGATGATGAAAATACGTTCAACAATATTTTAGACGCTTTCGAGAAAATTGAAAAAGAGATACCGATCATTTTCCCGGCGCATCCCAGAACCACAAAGATGATTGATCAGCTCGGTTTTGAATCCAAAATTAAGGGAATGAAAAATTTCAGAGTTATCGAGCCATTGGGTTATCTCGACTTTTTAAATTTGATGCAACAGGCAACCTTTCTGTTGACTGATTCCGGTGGTATTCAGGAGGAGACTACGGTGCTGGGCATTCCATGCTTAACGTTACGAGAAAATACCGAACGCCCTGTTACTGCAGAGGTCGGGACGAATACAATTGTTGGAATGAATACGGATAAGATTGTGGAAGAAAGTTATCGAATACTTTCAGGTAATTTCAAACAGGGTAAAATACCAAAATTTTGGGAAGGAAAAGCAGCCGAGCGAATTGTGCAGATTTTGGAAATTAAATTGTAACCGCTAAACATTTATGCCAAAACAAATACAAATATTGCTTTTGTTTTTCAGTGACTTCATTGCGATCAATGTAACGTATGTGTTATGGATTTTTCTGCGGCAACATCTTGGCTTTTATGCCGAAACCAGCTTTATTCAGAATGTCCTTTTAATGTTCATTCTCTTTTTATACTGGTTTCTGCTGTTTTTCTTTTTCGGTCTGTACAAACCCTGGTATGCTTATTCCCGTTTCGATGAATTCGTTGTTGTTTTGAAAACACTTTCACTGGGCGTGTTGATTATTTTTGTGCTAACATTCGACGCCTCTGTCGATGTCAAAAACCCGCCATCGTTGAGTCGAATTATTATTATTTCCTATTGGTTTATGCTGCTTTTTTTTGTGAGTGCGGGACGGGTTGTCTTGAGAACTGTGCAGCGAAAATTATTGGAAAATGGTATCGGCAGAAGAAACACACTGATTATTGGATGGAATTCAAAAGCCCATGAGCTATATGATAAAATTAAACTGGCGCCTGCATTAGGCTATGAGATTGTCGGTTTTGTCAGCCGATCCCGTGAGAATTTGTGCAAGAAATACAGCGGTGGCATCGTAGTCGGCACTTACAAAGACCTGCCAGAAATCGTCGAGAAAAAAAAGGTGGAAGTGATTATTATTTCAGTGAAAGAGAGTTCACCAAAACAGATCGTGAACATCATTTCCCGATGTGATGATTTGCCGGTAAGTTTAAAAATTGTCCCGGATTTGTATGACATTGCGATGGGCTACGGTCGGACAAATCAAATATATGGCATGCCCTTGATTGAAATATTACCGCAGTTCATGCCAGCCTGGGAAAAACAGATGAAGCGACTCATTGACATTGGCGTTTCGCTGTTTGTTTTAATTGTATTTTTACCATTATGGATTTTGGTCGCTATTTTTATAAAATTGACATCACGCGGACCGGTGCTTTTTAAGCAAAAAAGAGTTGGTGAAAATGAAAAAATATTTACAATTTACAAATTTCGTTCAATGGTACACAAGGCTGAAAAAGAAACCGGGCCGGTTTGGGCAACGGAACGGGACCCCCGGGTGACGTTTGTCGGACAAATAATTCGCAAATTAAGGATCGATGAAATACCGCAATTTATTAATATCCTGTTTAATGAAATGAGTTTGGTCGGTCCCCGCCCCGAACGACCTTACTTTGTCAAACGGCTGAAGAATGAAATTCCACTCTATTCGCGGCGGCATCGGATGAAGCCGGGAATTACCGGATGGGCGCAGATTAAAGGGGGCTACGACACAACTATTGAAAACGTCAAGAAAAAGTTGGAATACGACCTGTTCTATCTGGAAAACATGTCGCTGCGCATGGATTTAAAAATCATTATGCGAACAGTGTACACCATGATTGCCGGTAAAGGACAATAAACAAAATTTTAATAAATTGGAACTTCAACAGGCGATGGCGGTATATTTTTTTTATACCCCATGCCAGGAGAGAAAAGGACAATTTTTCAAATTTTTAGTATAAGGGATTTCACATGCTCGATATTAAATTTATCCGAAAGAATCCGGATAAAGTAAAAAAGGCAATTGAACTGAAAAATGACTACGCCGACATCGACAGACTCCTGGAACTTGACGAGAAAAAAAGAGCTGTTTTAACTGAATCCGAAGACTTGAAGCATCAACGCAACACAGTGTCCGAAGAAATCGCTGCAATGAAAAAACAAAAGAAAGATGCCTCGGACGAGATAAAACGGATGAAAGAGGTTTCAGCGAAAATCAAAGCGCTTGATGAAAAAGTTCGTCAATTAGACGACGAAATTTATGATATCATGGTTCGTATTCCCAATATTCCACATCCATCGGTACCGGAAGGAAAAGATGAGACGGCAAACAAGGAGATAAAACGATGGGGAGAATTTCCGGAGATTGACTTTCAACTCAAACCGCACTGGGAAATCGGGGAAGCGCTGGGAATCTTAGATTTTGAAGGAGGCTCAAAGGTTGCCGGTTCGTTTTTTATCAATTACATTCGCCTGGGTGCCAAATTACAACGGGCTTTGATTCATTTTATGCTGGATTTGCATGTGAAGAGACACGGCTACACCGAAGTCTATCCCCCGTTTTTATCGAGCAGAGACAGTATGTTCAATACGGGTCAGCTACCGAAATTAGAGGAGGATATGTACCATGCAAAAGAGGATGATCTTTTTCTCATCCCGACAGCGGAAGTGCCCGTGACGAATTTGTTAAAAAATCAAACGTTAGACGCAGATGATTTGCCTGTTTATTATACGGCTTATACCCCGTGCTTTCGCCGTGAAGCAGGCACACACGGTAAAGACACGCGCGGATTGATTCGTATCCATCAATTTGATAAAGTGGAAATGGTCAAATTCGTAAAACCGGAAGATTCGTATGACGAGTTAGAATCATTATTAGCAAATGCGGAAGAAGTGTTGCAGTTGTTGGAGTTGCCGTACCGTGTTTTGAGTCTGTCCACCGGAGATTTGAGTTTTGCGGCTGCAAAATGTTATGATATTGAAGTCTGGGCGAGTGGTCTCGGAAAGTGGCTGGAAGTTTCTTCCTGCAGCAATTTCGAAGATTTCCAGGCGCGGAGAGGGAATATCCGCTTCAAACGTGATCCTTCCGCCAAGCCTGAATATGTGCATACGCTGAACGGATCGGGACTGGCATTGCCCAGAACGGTGATCGCGATTTTGGAGAATTATCAAACAGATGAAGGCTCGGTGATCGTGCCAACAGTATTGCGAGATTTCATGGAAACGGATATCATCAAATAGCACTTTGAAATTTTTGGACTGTTGAAAAAGCTTTGGAAAAATAGAAGAAAATAAATTTTTATTAAATTAATTGAGAGAAAAATGAACAAAAAACTGATCATTGCAGGACTCGTCATTCTAATTATAGTCGGATATTTGTTCTATTCCGGCATGAAGGAATCCGCCGCATACTTTTTAGAAATCGATGAGTTTATGGCGCAAAAAGAAAATCTCAACGGCAAGGGTTCTCGGGTCAATGGAGAACTGGTGCCGGAATCGGTTCAATGGGATGCGGAAAACATTATACTAAATTTTAAACTAACCAGTGGTACGGATACTTTAGCAGTCAGGTATGAAGGCGTTCCGCCTGATACTTTTAATGAAGCAGTTTCGGTTGTTGTGGAGGGAAAGTATGAAAATGAAATTTTCCACGCCACTCAGCTTATGACCAAGTGTCCATCGAAATATGAAGCCAAAAATGAATAATTTGGATTATTAACATTTTTTTTATTAATGCCAGACGCACATCTGGCATTTTGTACCTTTTGCACTAATTTTACATCTAAAAATATTTAAAAAAATGCATGTTTTAAGGAGTTTATTTTGGGTATTGGACATTACTTTCTGTTGGTTGCTTTTCTGTTAACGGCTTATACGATTTGGGCGGGAGCTTCGGGTATCCGTTTAAAGAAATCTGACTTGATCCAAAATGCAAAGCGGGCGGTTTACGGTCAGGCAGTGTTGGTCACCGCAGCGATTTTGCTTTTGACCTATGCTTTTTTAACCCGGGATTTTTCGCTACGCTATGTTGTCGACTATTCGGATCGGAATCTATCCGTGCTTTATACAATATCAGCGGTTTGGGCTGGTCAAGCCGGATCATTGCTGTTCTGGACCTGGTTGCTGACGATATTTAATGCGTTATTTGTTTTTGTTAACCGGAAAAAGGATGACTCGCTTCACCCTTATGTTATTACCATCCACAGCGCAGTGACGTTATTCTTTCTTGGTTTGGTGATTTATGCCACGAATCCTTTTGAAAAACTGAGTCGTGTTTTACCCGATGGTTACGGGTTAAATCCACTGCTTCAAGATCCGGGAATGATTTTTCATCCGCCTTCTCTCTTTTTGGGTTTTGCTGGCTTTACCATTCCCTTTGCTTGTGCGTTGGGCGCATTAATAAAGGACGATCTATCCAACAACAACTGGATTAACCAAAGTCGCAATTGGAGCTTATTTGCCTGGATTGCCCTCACGATTGGTAATATTTTGGGCGCTCAGTGGGCGTATGTGGAACTGGGTTGGGGGGGATATTGGGCCTGGGATCCGGTTGAAAATGCATCGCTGCTTCCATGGCTTACCGGAACCACGTTTATTCATTCGATCATGGTTCAAAAAGCTCGCGGCGGTTTTAAATTTTGGAATATGTTTCTCATCATCGGCACTTTTCTTCTGACAATTTTGGGAACGTTTATCACCAGAAGCGGCATTATTTCATCTGTTCATGCATTTGGAAAATCGAATATCGGTACCTTATTTCTAATTTTCATGGGAATCATTGTAATCGTTTCAATAGGCTTGATTATTTATCGAAGATCCGGGTTAAAATCAGAATATAAAGTCGATTCACTTGTAACCCGGGAATCCGGATTTTTATTGAACAACTTGATTTTTACTCTATTAACGGTTACCATCCTGTGGGGCACCCTTTATCCCGCGTTCACAGAGCTGTTTGCAGGCCATCAGATCACGCTGGGGGAAAAATTCTTCAACAAAGTTTCTGTTCCGTTTGGGATTTTGCTTTTAGCTTTGCTCGCAATCTGTCCACTTCTGTCATGGAGTAACTTAAAAACCACTACCCAGGAATTAAAAAAGCTGGGAGTGCAAGTTTTTTTGCCGACAGTTATTTTTTTAATTTTTTTAATGGTCGCAGGCATACGCCAAGTTAATTCACTCTTGGTGTTTGCTTTCGTGTTTTTAGCGATTCTTGTTATCCTGCGGGAACTGGTAATGTCCGCATTAAGGCGAAAAACCCGGCAGAACGAGCGGGTGATATCATCCATATTTGCTGAGCTTAAACTCAATATTAGAAAATATTCAGCGTATTTAATCCATGTCGGCGTTCTGATGATCTTTCTTGCAATTGTCGGTACAACCGTGTACAAAAACGAAAAGAATATTACGCTGAAGAAAGGAGACCAGACAACAATCGGAAAGTACCGTCTGGTTTATCGCGAAATGGGCGAGTTACATAAAAAGGATATTGATGTTTTGACGGCTGAAATGGATGTCTATTTAGGCGACAAAAAACTGAGGACATTGATACCACACCGAAATTTTTACAAATCGACGATGAAACAGACGCAGACGACTTCAGAGATTGCGGTTCATTCCACTCTAAAGGAAGATCTTTACGTGATACTTGTCAGCTACCAGAACGATGAATCCGCGACATTCCGAATTATGCTTAATCCGCTAATGATTTGGATGTGGATCGGTGGCATCACGATGACAATTGGGGTTATAATTATCCTTATAAACGCTATTCAAAAGAAACAAACAAGGCAGCAGCCAAAGACCCAAAAAGTAAAGAAAAAACATAAATGAAAAATGAATTTAAATTGATGGTAATTAGCATGAAAAAAGTAATGATATTCGCTTTTTTAATTTCCCTGTTTCAAATGACTGCGTTCGCGAATTCCGGTAAAATATGGGGATATATTTACAATGGTTCGGCGGACAGTTCAGTGGTTGCGAATACCGACATTGAATTTTTAGTGTATCGCGGACATGATTTGATAGATGATTCCAGCTATGTTCAAAAGTCAAATGCAGCAGGAAAATACCAGTTGCCTGGGGTACCGATTGACAGTACGTTGATTTATTACCCGCGGGTGAATTTCAATTCCATTGTTTACTACGGCAGAGGAGTCCGATTGACCGAAAATGAAAATGAGATCCGAAGCGATGTTGTTGTCTATGATACAACTTCTCAAAAAAAGGACATCGTTTTCCAAATGGAACATTTATTCCTGAATGTGGAAAATGGGTTTGTCAATGTTCGGGAAATATTTCTCATTGCCAATCTCGGAAATAAAACATACATCGGGCAGTCATCGGAAGATAATGAATCGCAGTATGTGTTAGAATTTATCTTACCGAAGAACCACAAAAATGTTGAGTTGTTGACACCGGACGCTCAGAATTTGGTCATTGTTGGTGGGAACCGACTGATTGATACAAATTTATTTCCGCCCGGAAGCAAGCAATTATCGTTTCGATATCAGGTTCCGGTTTCTGGAAACGATTGGCAATACAGCCGCCCAATACTTTATCCGTCCGGATCGGTTAATATTTTTCTTGATGACCCGAATTTAACGATCGAAGGACCCGGAATTGAATCCATGGGAGAATTCTCAATTCGTGGCTCAACTTATATGCGCTATACAATAACGAGTCATTTGATGCCTGGAATGCAATTGGAATTTAAGTTGAAAAATCTTCCGGAACAGAAAATATCAATCGAATGGATCACGCTGATAGCAGTAGCCGCATTTCTGGTGGTTGGATTTGCTTATACCTTTCTTAACAAGAAGAAATCAAAAAAATAATTAAATTGAAGATCAAGGCTTTTTTGTTTAATGATAGAAATTGAAAATCTCACCAAATCTTTTGGTACTTTTTACGCGTTAAAGGGAATAAACCTGCAGTTCAATTTTGGAGAGTTTTGGATGATTGTCGGTCCCAATGGCGCCGGCAAAACTACGCTACTCAAGATTATTGCAACGCTGAGCAAACCTACCTCCGGTCTGATGAGAATTAATAATTTCAAATCTAAAGAAACCGTGGTGAATATTCGAAAACAAATCGGCTTTATCGCACATCAAAATTTTTTGTATGATAATTTAACTGCCAGAGAAAATTTAAAATTCTACGCGCAGATGTATCATTTAAAGAACTATTCTGATTGGATTGATAGCCGATTAGAACAGGTGGGTCTGCTGAGTCGAAAAGATGATTTGGTTAAAAACTTTTCGCAGGGAATGAAACGTCGGTTAACAATTGCCAGAGCGCTGCTAAACAATCCCCAGCTAATCCTTTTGGATGAACCCTTTAGCGGATTGGATCAGCAAGGGGTTGATACTTTTTCGGCGTTATTGCGGGAGTTTATTTCACCGAACAGAATTACGATCATGACAACACACAATCTTCAACTGGGATGGCAGCTTGCTACTCATTATGCAATACTTGACAAAGGTGAAATTTTGGAAGAGGAGTTCATTCAAAGGCAAAATTTTGAAGATTTTAAAAAGAGATATTTGAAGTTGACCAAAGAGAACGCCCAAAATGCCATTTCGTGAAATATTTTTTATTGCCTGGAAAGACATTTTATCGGAAATTCGAAGCCGGGAAGTCGTCTCCTCGATGCTGATTTTTTGTTTGATTGTTGTCGTCATTTTTAATTTTATGCTGAAACCCGGCACTACGTATGTTAAGGAAATAATTCCCGGGATTTTATGGATTGCAATTACTTTCGCAGGCGTGCTGGGTCTGAACCGGTCTTTTATTTATGAGGTTGACCAGGGATGCCTGTTAGGATTATTGCTCTGTCCGATCGATCATTCGGTGATTTATCTCGGAAAAATGCTGGGCAATTTTCTATTCATGTTCGCGATGGAAATCATTATTTTACCTATGATTATCGTTTTGTTTAATTTGAATATCTACCACCTCATTTTACCGCTGTTTCTGATTATGATTTTGGGTACGCTGGGATTCGCCGGCGTGGGGACACTGCTTTCAGCGGTGTCTGTAAATACCCGCGCACGCGAAATTCTTTTACCCGTGCTCCTTTTTCCGGTTGCGGTTCCTGTTTTATTAGCGGCCGTGAATTCAACGTCATTGTTAATTGAGTACGGATCGATTAATAGTGCTACATCCTGGATAAAAATACTCATCAGTTTTGATATCATCTTTATTTTACTTTCCGCTTTATTATTCGGCTTTGTAATTGAAGAGTAAAATCCATTCATTTTTTTTTGCCTTGAAACGTAAAATGGTTAATTTTTGAATATTCACTTGACAAGATTATTCATTTTATTTATATTTAATAAAATAAAAGTGTTCTCAATTCTGTACTGAAAAGAGAGGCTTAAAATGGCAACCCGGAAAAAAATATTAATCGGCGGTTTAGGTGCTTTGACCCCTATCATAATGAATCTTCTTGTTGTTGATTTTAATGTGTTGTTTATGCAAATCACAGCTTTTTCCGTGCTCGGCTATTTTATTCGTGTGATTGTACTTTTTTACCTTGGCGGATTAGTTGCGTTTTTACATAAAGACGAAAAAAGCCCGGTAAAAATATTTGAACTGGGAATTGTTGCACCGGCGCTCATCACCGCATTGATTAATGCGAACAATGTCGAAGTACCGAAAATTCAGTCAGGAAATTCACAGGCAGAGTTTGGGACTCATTTTTTTATTTCATCGGTTTATGCACAAACTGATCAAAAAGTAAAACCAATAAACGAGAATCTAAAAGTATTTTCCCTGCCCGAGGAATCGACCTGGAAGCAATTGCTGCGAGGTTTGACCGGTTCCAAACCAAAAAGGGTGTGGTTTGTCGTAACCGGAGAATTTTTGGCATTAGAGGAGGCAAGACAACAAGCGGAAAAAATCAATAAACTGGAAAAGGATTACATAGCAGAAGTTTACAAACCTTATGGTGAGGATCCCTATTACCGTGTGGTAATCGGAGCAAATTTGCTATTGAAGAGTGCGCAGGTGCTGAGGAGAAAAGCGGTCGCAGAAGGACTGCCAAAAGAGACCCACTTGTGGACTTTTCCAAAATAAGAGATGTTTTTTGGCAGGGAATTTTTAGTAGAAATGCAAGTTGACCAAAATGGATTTGAGCCGATGAGTTTTTCTGGCATACCGTGGAGAATTTCATGTCTGTAAAAAAATCAAATAATGAACAATTAATTTTGGGGGGATTTGAAAATGAGGATCAAAAAAATGTAAAGACTCATAAAAAATCAGTAAAGAGTCCAACGAGAAAAAACGACTTTTTTGTGTCTTTAGTTGAAAACGGATCCGTTGGCTTTTTTATTATTAAAAATGATGTCTTGCAGTATTGTAATTCACGGTTCGCGAAGATATTTGGATATAAAAAAAAAGAGGAATTGATTGGAAAGCCTGTCCAAACTTTTATTGAACCAGATAGATGGAACAGCCTTAAAAAGGAACTTGAACAATTTGATTCATCATCTGACAGTTTCACGCTGGAATTCACCGGTATCAAAAAAGACAACACCAAAGGTGCATTCCAAATATCCTTCCAGCAAACATCATATCAGAACACACCAGCCTATCAGGGTTCCATTGATGAGGTAACCGATCAAAAAAGAGCTGAAGTTACTTTACGAGAAAATGAGAAGAGATTCCGCACTTTTTTTGAAGGCTCTCCTGATGGGATATTTGTCCTGGATAAGAAGGGGCAGATTTTAGATGTCAATCTTGCCGGAAGTTTAATGATGGGTATGGGACGCTCTGAAATAATCGGAAAACATTTTCTGGAGTTAGTTAATTCTGAAGATAAAAGCAAGGTGAACCAGGATATCCCGGGATGGCTATCCGGTGAAATTAATTTTTATCAGGTTACCCTTAACTCAGATCGAGGCGACAAGATGCCGGTGGAGCTCAGGATCAGGGTTAATCAATACACACAAGATGTTGCTTTGATGCTGTTTGCGCGTGACATCAGTGATCGAATCAAAGTGAGTGAAAGTTTTATGGAAAGTCAGCGGACGTTGTCCAATTTCATGAGTAATCTTCCCGGTATGGCGTATCGATGTTTGAATGACAAAGATTGGACAATGGAGTTCGTCAGTCAGGGGAGTCTTTCGCTTACCGGCTATCAGCCGGATGATTTGATTAACAACCAAAAAATCGCGTTTAATGAGATTATTCATAAGGATTTTCGAAAATATGTCTGGGATAAAATTCAACAAGCGGTGGAAAATAAAGAGCCTTTTCAAATTGAATATAAGATCAAAACTGCGGACGGCAAAGATAAATGGGTTTGGGAACAGGGACGCGGTGTGTTCTCTGAAGGCAGCCAATTGGTCGCACTGGAAGGAATTATTACCGATATTAGCCAATTAAAAGGCGCGGAACTTGCGTTGCGCGAAAGCGAGAAGCGATTTCGGTCTCTGATCGAAAACGTACCCAGTATCGCTGTTCAGGGATATGACGTCAATCATAACATATTTTTTTGGAATAAAGCGTCAGAAGTTTTTTTTGGTTATCAGAAAGAAGAAGCCATCGGTCAAAAAATTGAGGAGTTGATCTATCCGCACTATTTGCGAAATAAAATGAACAAAGCAATTGAAGATTGGATTCATAAGGGTAAAGTCATTCCGTTCAGTGAAATCAGTCTCGAACACAAAGAGGGCTATCATTTTGAGGTTCATTCCAGTCATGTGATGCTGAGAAACATACATGGTAAGCCGGAAATGTACTGTCTGAATATTGATCTGACTGAACAAAATGAGGCTAAGAAAGAATTACAGAAAAGCTTATACAAATTAAAACGTGCATTGGAAGGCACAATCAGAGCATTGACATCAGCCGTTGAAATGAGGGATCCTTATACTGCCGGCCATCAGCAGGGCGTTGCAAAATTAGCTATTGCAATTGCCGGAGAGCTTGGCCTGACTGAAAATCAAATTGAAGGCTTAAAAGTGTCCAGTTTGTTGCATGATATCGGCAACCTGAACGTGCCCGCAGAAATACTGAACAGACCTGGTAAATTGACTGAACTCGAGTATATTTTATTAAAAACCCATCCTCAGTTCGGTTTCGAAATATTACGGACGATCAATTTCCCCTGGCCTGTGGCTCAGGTGGTGCTGCAACACCACGAACGGTTGGATGGATCGGGTTACCCGCAGGGATTAAAAAATGAGCAAATCATGCTGGAGGCTAAAATAATTGCCGTTGCCGATGTTGTAGAACCGATTTCCTCTCATCGTCCTTACCGACCGGCCCTGGGTATTGAAAAGGCGCTGGAAGAAATTGAAAACGGAAAAGGAACATTGTATGATCCGGATGTGGTTGATGCTTGTATCAAATTGTTTCGCGAGAAAGGGTTTACATTTGATAATCCCAACTCAAATTGAAGCAACTACAAAATGCTGGAATACTGGTCGCTAATTGAAGAGTTGAATTCACGATTTAAATGTACAGAAATCCAACAATAAAAAAGGAATGCGACATGACTGAAAAAGAGAAATGGATCTTTATTGTCAATCCGGTTGCTGGAAATGGTTTTGCCGAAAAGTATGCAACGGAAGTTAAAACCATGATCGAAAAGAAAAATATACCGGCCGATATTGTTTTTACAGAGCGAAAGGGACATGCAACTCAAATCGCGAAAGAATATGCAGACAAGGGGTACACCTATTTTATTTCAGTTGGGGGTGACGGAACTTTTAGTGAGAAGACTCAATCATTAGTCAACAGAGATAATATTATTTTAGGGTTGATTCCTGCTGGTACGGGGAATGACTTTGCCAGTTTACTGGGCTTTTCGGCAAGGTTTTCAGAAAAGGACTGGGAGATTTTTTTTGAAAAACAGACGGTCAAAATGGATGTTGGTAAATGTAATGATAGATTTTTTGTCAATGGGATGGGGCTCGGTTTTGACGCGCGGGTGGCAGCGGAGAATTACCAGCCAGGTGATGGTGTAAAAGTCAAAAAAGGCAGCAAATCCAAATACTGGTGGCATATTATTAAAACATTACTTGTCTATCGGGAAGAGGAAATGGTTGTCACACAAGATGGTGAAGCCATAAAAAAGAAAGCGTTTTTAAATACAATCGCGAACGGTCGTCGGTTAGCCGGAGGGTTTTATCTGACGCCCGATGCGATAGCCAATGATGGCTTTTTGAATATTTGTATGATTCAAGAGCTAAAGTTAATGGGACGGCTCAAAGCGTTTGCCCGGGTCATCCAACAAAAACACACCACAGATGAGGTCGTAAATTATTTTCAGACCAACCACATTTCATTTCAATTTGACCGCGAACTGCCGGCTCACCTTGACGGCGAGTTATATTTTAACACGACATTTGATGTGAGTATTTTTCCGTCTGCGCTAAATGTGATCTATAATCCGGAAGGAAAGCACTATTTTAATTTGTGATTAAAGACTATTGATTTTAATGCAATCAGACCATCAATCGACCGTTTTTCAAAATCACATAACCATCGACAGTGACGGTGGGTTTTCTAAAAATCATGTCGATGTGCAGATGCTTTTTTAAGCATCCCCCTTCAAACGCGCTTTCTCCGAGGGCGATATGAGCTGTGCCCAGCACTTTTTCATCTTCGATTGATGTGCCGGTTAGCCTTGCGGCAGGATTGGTGCCGATACCGAACTCCGCAATATTTCTTGATCCTTTACCAAATGGTTTTAATTTTTTTCTTAAGATATCAGCCTCATCTCCGCCTGTCAGTTTGTAGGCGTACCCGTTTTTGACATGCAAAGTAATGGGGTTGTCTATCAAAAAAAGTGGCGGCACTGAACCATCCACCACCAGAATCCCTTGAGCAGAATATTCTTCAGGTGTAATATTTGCCTCACCTGCCGGCAGATAATCAAATTTTCCGGGTTCGTGAATCTGCGCTGTATTAATACCAATTTTAAGTCCCCCGGTTTTGAAGGAAAGCTTTGTACCAGCTGGTGTCTTCAATTCAATTTGTTTTCCGATAGCAAATAGGTCGGCAATACGTGTGCTCTTTTTTTGAATGAAGAGGAAATCTGTAGCAGTCAGTCTTGTAAATGTTTCGCGAGAATGAAAGTTTGCGCACAAAACTCTCGCCCCATTATGACATGCTTGTTTAATTAAATTTGAATGGATTAAGAAATGGGAAGTTAATAATAAAACGACCGGAGCTTGTTGTACTATTTTTGAAATGTTCAATGAAGGCTCAAAAACCGGATTTTCTTTTCGGTCGATTTCCAGCAATACCGCTTCAAATTTTCGGGTTAAAGCCATCTCGAAAAATTTTTTACCTAACGCATGGGTGGCTTTGTCAACGACGATCATAAGGGTTTCATTTGATTTCAATTTCAAACAATCGACAAAAGTTTTGTGAAATATTTTATCAAGCTTCGTCATTTTTCAGCCAAATCTAATTATGCTATTTATTATGATAGTGGATCAAAAATGTTGAGGGATCACATTAATATTTTTTTAAATGTCTTTTGAGTTCCCGAACAGCATTTTTTCGGCAAATATTTCCTGAAAGCTTTCTCGTGAAGAAAGCTCAATATATTTTGTCATTTCTAAAATATAATCTGCATCTTTTCGCATTTTTGAAGACAGCATATATTTTTTCGCTCCGAGACTTGCTGCGTTGCCGACAAATTTAACCCGGTCTACCGGCAGATTCGGAATTAGTCCGATTCGTTTGGCGCTATATTTATTCAAATAGCTTCCAAATGCTCCCGCGATCAAAATTTCATCGATCTTATTTTCGGTAATACCAAGTTCCTGGCACAATATTTCAATACCGGCAGCAATTGCTCCTTTACCCAATTGCAGTTCGCGGATATCTTTCTGTGTGAGCAGGATTTCTTTTTGAGGTCTTGTTTCATTTTTCGGAACCACTACAAATGAGTTTTGTTCTTCCTCCTGGGTGATGCGCCCTTTCAACCAGTCAGGGATATGGTTGTTATTTAATAACTTTCCTGTCTCGTTGATTAAATCGATTTTTAATAATTCAGCAATAATGTCAATCAGCCCTGTTCCACAGATTCCGATGGCCTCAGTCTCTCCGATCACATGGTAAAAAATCTGCTCACTGTCGATGGTATATTTATCGATTGCTCCTGCCATTGCCCGCATTCCGTTTTTTATGTGCCCGCCTTCGAATGCAGGTCCTGCGGCAGCGGAACAAGCAAGCAATTTGTCTTTTGATCCGAGAACGATCTCACCATTGGTTCCGATGTCGATTCCCAGAGTTATTTTATCGTTTTTATAGATTTCGGATGCTAAAATGAATCCGGTAATATCACCGCCAACGTATCCGGCAATATTAGGCAAAGTAGTCACCAGTCCGCGCGGTTGAATTGTGATTCCCAGCTCTTCTGCCATAAACTGTTGACTTTTCCGAAACGCCGGGATATAAGGCGCTTCAGCGATATACTGTGGTGTAACTTTGAGAAAAAGATGATTCATGATCGTATTTCCGGCAATGCTGATTTCGTAAATTTCACGAAAATCAACAGATGCTTGTTCGCACAACTCTTCAATTATTTTATTTATGATTCCGATGGCGCTTGATTGAAGCTTTTCTAATCCGGCCGGCTCTGATACGGTATAATTGATTCGTGAGATAACGTCTTCACCATATTTTGATTGGGGATTGGTTTTCGCACTTATTCCCAATACTTTTCCGGTGTGTATGTCAATTACAGATCCGACCACTGTGGTCGTGCCCAGATCAATGGCGACGCCAAACAATCTGGATGTTGTATCACCGGCTTCAATATTGATGAATTGATTGTTTGCAACAACGAAGGTGACTTTAAAATCATTCTTTCTTAAAAAAGTGGATAAATTCTGCAATACCGGCAGCGGGGTAAAAACGACTGATTGGTCAACATTGAAGCTCTGCTCCAAATTAGAAAGATCATCAATCTGGTTGTTGATTTCAGGTTTGTTAACTTCAAGATATACTTTCTGAATATGTTGATCTGACTCAATTTCTGTAGCTAAATCATACGTCAGGAAATTCATTGTTGAGGCTTCTTCTTCATCAATAATCTCGACCAAAAGATCCTCTTTTACATTGATTTGACAGGCAAGATGAATCCCAAGGCTTCGCTCTTCCGGAGATAATGTGATTTCTTCCTGCTGTGAATAGGGCAATTCTTGCTGGAGAATTTTTACTTTACATTTGCCGCACTTCCCACGCTTCCCGCAAATGTTGGGGATGATGATACCTGCACTATCCGCGGCGTCGATTAGATTAGTGCCGACAGGTACTTTGACAGATTCATTCTTGGGTTGAAAGATAATGAGTGCTTCTTCTTGTTCCACTGAACTGCTCCCTTCTCACAATAGTAAATAAGTTAAAGTCGGTGTTCCAATATTGAATTAAAGAGACTGCCTGATTTTACGCACCTGAGATGAAATCGCTTTGATATGAGCAGGATTGGTACCACAGCAACCGCCTACAATATTTGCCCCGGCTTCAATTAATGCCGGAATTTTATTTGCCATTTCATCAGGCGTTTGATCAAATACTGTTTTTCCGTTCACTAACTTTGGAAGACCAGCGTTGGGATGGGCAATCAAATATTTTTCTGTCAAGGATCGCATCTGTGCAATAATTTCAATTATTTCATCGATCCCGTTACCACAATTAGTGCCTAATAAATCAACTCCTTCATCAATTAACGCTTTAACAGATTGCTCGATTGATGTTCCCATCATCGTACGAAAACCTTTGCTGCCTTTTTCGAAGGTGATTGTAACGGCGATCGGCAGTTCACTTACCTTTTTAGCTGCCCTGATTGCGCACACTGCCTCTCCCAAATCAGACATGGTTTCGATGAGAATGACATCTGCTCCGCCCCGAGAAAGCCCCTGAATCTGGATTTTAAAATTATAAATCATTTCTGCGCTGGTGACAGTTCCCAATGGCTCAAGAAACTCGCCGCAGGGACCAACTGAAGCAAAGACAAAAGCCCGATCATTGACGGCTTGTTTGGAAAGTTGGGCAGCGGCACAATTCAGTGTTTCAACTTCCTCTTCGAATCCCTGTTTTGAAAGCTTAAACAGGTTCCCACCGAAACTGTTCGTTAATACAATTTCTGATCCCGCTTTAAAATAAGCTTCAGCAATTGATCTGACGATGTCCGGATGAGACGTATTCCATTCTTCAGGACAATCGCCGGGATTTAAACCTTTTTCTTGTAACATTGTACCCCAGGCACCGTCAGAAACAAGCACTTTTTTGGTTTCGAGTTCGCTAAAAATATCATTCATGGTAGATTTCGGATAATTGTTGTTCTGAATTCCATTTTGTAATTGTCAATTAAAACACATTATGACGAAAAGCTCCGGCTTCCCGGTTTGACCAACGGGATGTTTTTTTTGCACATCGGACAGCCTTCTGGTTGATAGGTCACAACATCCATTTCCATTACAGCGTGAAAGGGTACTGCGAAATTTGCTTTTTTCTGGCTCCGATCGACTAAAATACCAACTCCGACCAATTCAGCACCACATTTTTTGACCAGTTCAATGACTTCTTTCACCGATCCGCCGGTAGTAACCACATCCTCAACAACTAAAACGCGTTGATTGGGCTTTAGCTGAAACCCGCGCCGGAGGGTCATTTCCCCTGACTCGCGTTCTGCAAACATGGCGTGTGCCCCGATTAATCTGGCTACTTCCTGAGCAACGACGATGCCCCCGATTGCCGGAGCGATGACCACACCAACTTTTTCGGACATAAATTGACAGGCAATTTCCCAGCACAATGTTTGAGCCAGTTTGGGATCTTGCAGCACCAGTGCACACTGAAAGTACTGGGGACTATGTAAGCCTGATGTGAGTAAAAAATGTCCATCAAGCAATGCGCCGGATTCACGAAAAATTTTCAACACCTCTTCCTTTTTCAAACGAATTCTCCTTTTAATTAATTCTGCGACTGTTTATTAACTCCTGCATTTGTTTTGCTTGCTGATTAGCAGTTTCTGCAAAATCAATTCCCTGCGAAGCGTAAATGATACTGCGGCTGAAATTAAAGATGGCCCCGGTTTTATTTTGATTCAGGGCATATTTTATTGACAGATCAAAATTCCCGCCTTGAGCTCCCAGACCCGGAATCAGAAGCGGTAAATCAGGCACGCGGGTTCGGATGTTTTTAATTTCCTGCGGAAAAGTAGCGCCAACGACCAGCCCACAATTATTATTTCCGTTCCAATCATTAACACTTTCAGCCACAACTTCAAAGAGTTTTTTATCCCCATTGCCGAATTTTTGGAAATCTTCAGCGCCTTTGTTGGTTGTGTGACACAGAATGAACGCGCCATTTTCATCGTTCTCAATAAAAGGAGCGACAGCATCCCGACCCAGATAAGGATTAACTGTTATAGCGTCCACTCCCAACTCTTCAAAAAAAGCCTTTGCGTACATTTTTGAAGTATTCCCAATATCGCCCCGTTTGGCGTCAGCGATGATGATGATGTCTTGGGGTATGTATCGAATGATATCAGTGAGTGCTTTCCATCCTGCGACGCCATAAGCTTCATAAAAAGCAGTATTAATTTTATAAGCTGCCGTATGGTCTGATGTTGCATCGATAATCGCCTGGCTAAAATAAAGCTGAGGATTTTCATTTTTCAGAACAAAAGCGGGAACCTTTGCCAAATCGACATCCAAACCGACGCAGACCAGACTGTTTTTTTTCAAACAAATTTCATTGAGACGATTATTGAATTCCATAGACAGTGACTCCGTTTTATCGGTGCTAAATTTTAGTCTTTAAAATAAGACAAATAGAATTAAGAATCAATGAAAAAATAGGATTAAAATGTTTTTACGGACACGCGTCAATTGGTTGGATTCAACTCAACATCAAATACCGATAACAAAGCCAATTAGACCCAAAATTAAAGGCACTGTGAGGTTGTCCATGTTTTTGGGAGAATATAGTTCGATTAAGCCTCCCAACAACGCTGTCAAAAATGAAACCAATATTACGGCAGTTATAGAAGGCAATACAGAATAAATGTGTAAGTAAAGCAATGTGATAATGAAGGTTGAAATAAAAAATGCGATTGAACCGCCCAATGATTTTCCTTCACGTAATTGTTTGACAGGCCATTTGTCACCAATAATAGCGGCGAGTCCATCTCCCCACGTCATTGCCAATATTCCCAAAAAAGGCAGAAAAATCACATCGGTTTTGATGTAACATAAAAATGTGCAGACTGTAAGCGAAATTGCATAATAAATAGTGCCGGGGTTTTTTTCTTCCAATTCCATCGCCTTGAAAATCCTAAATTTGTAGGACAGGTAATTAATTAAAATAAAAGCTACAGGCCCGATGATCGCATAATACCATGCATCAAAATAATACAACGCAATAAAAATCCAATTTCCGACCATGATGTGGATCAGTTTGCGAGAAAAGTTGTTTGATAATTTGAATGACTTTTGAATCACAGTGACAAGGATGATTGTCAGAAAGACAAAAACGAAAGAGATAATGATTCCGATGGTATTTTGGTTCATGATTTCACCTTCTCATTAAAGTTGTAATTGAGAATTAATTTTTTAAACCAGAATAATTTTTGTAATGACAATATTAAAATAAAAATTTACAATATCAAGCCTTTTTTAATTTTTAAAAATTCTTCAGGAATTTATTTTTCGTTCACGTGGCTATATCAATTTAGAGCTTTATGATTTTTTAGATTTACGAAACTTAATTTTTTAACGAAAGTATAATTATCAGCTCAATTCATTGTGCAATCCGATAATTTTCAATGAATTACCGCTCCCCGACTTAATATAAATTAAGAATCAACCCAAAAAGAACAATTCGAATTCGTTCCGCTATTAAAACTGTGGATAAAATGATTAAATTATCCTTGACTTTTGAGATTTGTATAATTAATTTATCAATATGATTACGAGAATTATTGTTATGCGTATGCGATTATTTCGGGCAATTTAAATATGAGAAAAAGTTTGATGGGAAACGAAAAGAGAGTAAAATTTATTTATAATCCCCATTCTGGAATGATCCATCCGGAAAATTTGTTAAAACGACTGATTAAATTGTATTTTCCGGGTAACCTGTGTGAAGTGGACTTTGACCAAACAGTAGAACGTGGTCATGCCCGGAGTTTATCTGAAAAGGCGGTTAAAGATCAATTTGATATTGTGGTCGCTATCGGCGGAGACGGAACTATTAATGAAGTGGCTTCGGGTTTGGTAAATACTGATGTCAGTTTAGGTGTAGTGCCTTTGGGTTCCGGCAATGGACTGGCGCGCGGTTTGGGGATTCCGCTGATTATTAGACGTGCATTGAGACTGATTACGATCGGGAAAAATATTTCTATCGACGTTGGTAAAGTGGGAGAACGCTATTTCTTTGCTACGGCTGGTTTGGGTTTTGATGCTGTCGTTGGGAAAAGATTTGACAAAACCAAATTGCGCGGTCCGGCGCCGTATTATTTGTATAGTGTCCAGGAGTTTTTTCGCTATAACGCTCCGAAATATGAAATTGTGTTCGATGGTCGTAAATTAAAAATCCAAGCATTAATCGTTGCCATCGCCAACACAAAACAATATGGCAACAATGCGATCATTGCACCCAGCGCAAAACCGGATGACGGATTCCTCGATTTGGCGATCATTGATGATGTCGATCTGGCAACGACTTTGTTTTACTTACCAGCATTATTTACGGGTACTATTGAAAAAACACCTGTTTATAAAATCTTCCGCTCTACGAAATTTGATGTTTATCGTGAATTTCCGGGTCCTTATACATTGGATGGGGAGGTTTACGAGGGCGACAGGTTCTTAAGTGTTACTTTGTTACCGAGAGCGCTTAATGTCATCGTTGCAAATACATTTGATTCTAAAAAATGAACACTATTGTAACTTTAATCTTACCATCCGAGAAGTAAGTTCGAATCCGGAGCGGTTTAATAAAATTAGCTCACTTAAAATATCACCTAAATTTATAAAATGAATTATAACAATGAAAAAATAGATTTATTGCCCACGAAACACGCGAAATAGCGCTAAATTCAAAATTAAAAAACAATATTTCGTGCATTTTTGTGTGTTTAGTGGGCTAATATTGGTTAATAATTTTCCTTTTAGAATATTAGATACCAAAAAAATTGATCTGGTCCCTTTCATCATCCAATCAAATTTGATCAAACAGATTGGACATTTTATTATTTATGATCGTATAACAAAATAATCAAAATATCCGTCATATATTAAAAAGCCCATTTGATAAAATGAAAAAGATAATTTATTTTACAACGTTATGTCTTCTCTGCTTAAACATTGTCGCTTTTACCCAAATTAAACAGACTCAAGAAGAGCAACTATTCTTTACGGTACGGGGTATCTACCAGGACGGTCTGTATAAATTAGCCATTGACCAAATAAACGATTTTTTAAGCAAATATCCTGATAGCTCTTATAAACCTGAAGCGCTGTTTTATTTGGCTGAGGCTCACTTTAATCTTGGAAATTATAGTGAATCTGTCCGCGTCTATCAAAATATGCTTAATTCGGAACCAGCGGTTCAGTTCCGCCAACAGGCGAAATTAAGAATCGGGGAGGCGCTATTTCACCAGGGTAAATTTAAAAAAGCAAAAAATGAACTGTCGGGATTTATCAGCTCAACAAACGCCGGTAATCTTTTAGATGACGCTTACTACTGGCTGGCAGAAACCGAATATCGATTAGGGCAAACAGCGGAGTCACTGTGTCATTATCAGCAAGTTATCCAATCCTATCCCAACAGCGAGTTTGCAGATTATGCTCAGTATTCAATCGGCTTCATTTATGAGCAGGAAGGTGAATTCAATAAAGCCATCGAAAATTATAAGAATTTGTTAAAAGGTTATCCCCAAAGCCAGTTAAGCTCCGTTTCCCTTTATCGATCTGGTTTTTCGGCGAGGGAAATAAGCGATTTTGCCCTGTCGATCAAGTTGCTTACAAAAGCGATTGAGGATGATCCCGGTAATCAGTTGAGAGGTCGGGCGGAAAGCATGATCGGTGAAATTTATATTCAGCAGAATGAATACAAAAAGGCGACTGATCAGTACCAAAAAATAATTAATGATAATTTTGCACCTGATTTGGTGGATGACAGCTATTTTTCTCTCGGCTGGATAATGATGAAACAGGATGAGTATAGCGAAGCCGTGGCTGAATTTGATAAATTAATGCAAAGGTTTCCCCAAAGTGATCTTATCCCCAGTTCCATGTTTCAAAAAGGAAGATGCTTTATTGCCATGAATCAGGAACAGCAGGCCCGACAGCAATTTATCAACATACTTGAAAGATACCCCAATCACGAAATTGTTCCGAAAACGATTTATGAAATAGGCGTGCTGGATTTTAATAACCAGGATTATTCACAAGCCAGATTATCCTTTAGCCGCATCCTCGATGAATTCTCAAATAATTCTATGGCGTCCGATGCCGGTTATATGGTCGGAGAATGTTTTCGGTATGAGAATAAATATAATCAGGCAATACAAGCCTACGAACGTGTTCTTGATCAATATCCTCAGTCTGATCTCATTCCTCAGACAATGCTAAAAATCAATTGGAGTCTGATAAAGCAATACGATTTTCAGCAAGCCCTGATTGGGCTCGACGATTTAATCGAAAAATATCCTGATTTTGAGAAAACAGATGAAGCATTTTATTGGCAGGCAGAAGCATTTTTTAAACTTCAGCGCTTTGAAGAAGCAATCCAAAACTATCGAAAGGTCGTTAAGCAGTTTCCCGGCTCTAAATTGCTGGCGGATAGTTATTACGGATTGGCATGGAGTTTTTTCAAGCTTGGAAATTTTGAAAGTGCTGCTGCCAATTTTCAAAAAGCAGCTGATTTGTCAGACATCCCGGAAGTTCAGGCAGATGCGTTCCTGCGTAAAGGAGATGCGCTTTTTAATCTGAAGCAATATAAACAGGCAATTAAAAGTTACCAAAAAATTCAAGCATTGAATGTTGAAGAAGATTTCAAAGCTGAAGCTCAATTCCAAGTGGGACAGTCTTATTTTCGTTTATCAGATTTCAATTCGTGTATTAATGAATTCCGGAGAGTGACCAGATGGTATCTGTCCACAAAGTGGGCCGCAGAATCTCAATATATGATCGGTCGATCTTATTTTCAAGCCGGCAATTACGAACAAGCGCTGATTGAATTTGACCGGGTCATCACCAGTTTTCCGTCAAGCAAATTTGTGACCAAAGCGGTTTACGCCAAAGGAGATTGCTATTATAATCTGGGGAATTACGACGAAGCCGTGAACCAATATCAAAAAGTGGTTGACCGGTATTCTAAAAGTGATTTGATGGACGATGCCATCAGTGGTATCCAATGGTCTCTGCTACAACAAGGAAAAACTGAACAATCCTTGCAATTTATGGAAAAATACATCCAGCAATTTTCGGGTACTGAGTTGGCGGCTGAACTGCTCCGGCAAAAAGCAGAACTTCTGCACAATATTAAAGATTACCAACAAAGCATTAATGCATATCAGGAATTGATTCGAGACTATCCGCAAAGCAAACCGGCGGCTTCGGCACGTTATTGGGTTGGTGAAAACTATCTCAAATTGAATGATGAGACACAAGCATTGAATTACTATCTTTCCCAGTTTAATACCTATCCGAACAGTGAAAATACAGCCGAAGCACTGTTAAAGGTCGGTCAGATTTACGCGAACCAATCGCGCTACGCCAAAGCCATTGAATATTTGTCCGAGGTAATCGAAAACTTCACCGGAACTGATGCTGTCGGAAAAGCGATGATTCGGATCGGTAAAGTTTTTTTATTAAAGAATGAGAATGAGAAAGCTCGGGATTACTTTGAAATGGCAAAGCAAAATTTCGGTGAGTCGGAAACAGGAATGTTAGCTCGGATAGAACTGGGGAAGTTATACATCTCTCAAAATCAATTCCAACAGGCACGGAGTGAGTTGGAAACGGTTGTCCAGCAACAGAATATCGATCTTTCAGCGGAATCTCAGTTTCTGATCGGTAAAAGTTATTTTGAAGCTGAACAGTTTTCCAATGCGGCGATCGAATATTTGAAAATTAAATATTTGTTTTCGGCTGCAAAAGATTGGGTCGTGAAGGGTATTTTCGAAGCTGGACAAGCGAACGAGAAGTTAGGTCGTTTCGGTGAAGCGCGAAAACTTTATCATAGCATCGTTGAGGATTTTCAAAACGAAGAATATCAAAATAAAGCAAAGACACGAATTGATAAAATTGCCGGAAAGTAAATGGATTTTAAAAAAAGTTTGATGTTTATTTTTCTGCTTACATGCTCATCTTTTTTCACTTATTTCTCATTATATGCTCAGACGGCAGACACCACAAAAACTGATGTAAGCCAAACAAATCGGCAAGACAGCACGCGGATTAAATTGCCGGACGTTGTTATTTACGGAAAGGACCGGTCAGTTCGACAGTATGGTCATAAATTGGCTACTTCCGGGAAAAAGGGCGAAAAAATTAAACTGGAAAAGGAGTCGTCAATTTTACCGCGCGATGAGGTTTTGTACCAGAAATTGCGCTACTCACTTGCAAAGGAAAACCAAACTTCCCGAAAATTGATTCGGTTGGGATATGGTCGTTTTCAGGAGTTAAACTTTGGCGCCGGTATCTGGCAGGAATTTTCCACGACCAATATCGTGTTTCAGGGAGGTTTTTCGAGAAGTAACGGGCAGTACGAAAATAGTCAGTATCGCAAAGCTGATGCACAAGCTCAAATCAGCCAAGATTTGTCAGAGAATTTTATCACGAAAGCAGATGCAAAATTTATAATAAACAATTATGGATTGCACGGCGCGAAAATAGAACAACTTACAAGAAGTTTGCAACAGAGCCGTCTCTATTGGGACAACCACTGGACTATTAATAAAAGCCAAACGATAAAACTTGCTTTTCAATTATTTCAGTCCGGATTGAATACCGAGAATTTGCCTGCAAAGTCAAAGGTGGAAGATAACAGATTCGGACTTACCGGCGCTTATTCAGTTCAGGTTAAAAATTTATCTTTAAATTTAACTTCTTATTTTAGTCATTATAATTTTGAGAATAAGCCTCAAAATTTAACACAGTCTCAAAACTACTTTTCGATTAGATCGGAATTTCAATATCCGTTCCGAGATCTTTTTTCATTAAAAGCAGGTTTCGTATTTCAAGATATTGAGATAGATCAGGCTTTTTCAAAAAACCGCTTCTCACCAAATTTCGAATTTGTGTTTACGCCGATGCAAAATATTGGATTTAAACTGAGTGGTGCCCAGGGATATCAGCTGGTTTGTTTCTTTGAGAGGTTGGAATTAAATCCCTATTTAGACGGACAGATTGATTTCCGCCCTGATAACACAGCAATAAATTTAGCCTTTAATTTTGAGTATCAACCAATTGCTTTTTTAACACTTAAAACCAGTATCAATTGGCAGAAAATTAAACAATATTCCTTTTGGGAACGCGATTCATTGTCAGGATTATTCCAACTCCATCGAGCATCAGAAGCCGATTTATCGTACTGGGATTGCAGTGTCGATTTTAAATTTAACAAACATCTGACGCTAAACGTTGAGTTAGCGTTAGGCTTCGAATCCATTCAAGATGATACACTGGAAACATACGACGATAAACTGCCTTATTTTCCAAAATACAAAATGCCAGTTACTTTGAAATATGAACCAGGTAAAAATACATTAGCACTGCTGGATTTTCAGCTTGTCGGACCGAGACGTGTCTCTGTTTATCGTGACGAATCGTTGGAAAAATACTGGTTAATATCTGTGCGTGTCCAGCAAAAGGTTACATCTTACTTTTCTTTTTTCCTGAATAGCCACAACCTTTTGAATCAAGAGTTCGAGCGCTGGCAGGGATACCGGGCAATGGGGTTTTACGTCGAATCCGGAATGAAATTTCAGTGGTGATTTTAGCCAGTAAGCTTTCATTTTAACCAAAATAAGGCAATGGTTCATCCAAATAAATCAAAATTTTGGATTGAAGTCAGCATACCTGTGGAACCGGTTACGGAAGAATCCTTGTCCAATGTTTTATTTGAGTTGGGTTCCGTCGGTTCTTATCAGCAGGGTGAGAATTTGGTAGCGTATTTTCCATCTGATGAATGGGATGATTTTAAAGAAAAACGTTTGATAAAATTTCTCAAAAACTTGCAAGGTCTTGGTTTTAATGTAAAGCTTGATCAACTGCAAGTTTCAAAAATTCCGCAGCAGGATTGGAACTCGGAATGGAAAAAAACCTATCAGCCGATTACAATTGATGACAAAATCATCATAAAACCAACGTGGTACCCTCACATACCTGCCCAAGGCAAAGAAATAATTGAAATTGATCCGGGGATGGCGTTTGGCACGGGTATTCATTCGACCACGCAACTTATGATACGAATGCTTTTGAAACTAAAGTGTTGTCCTGATCGTATTTTGGATTTTGGTACGGGTACAGGAATTTTGTCTATTGTGGGAGCCCGTCTTTTTAATGCGAAGATACTCGCTATTGATATTGATCCCGATGCAGTTTTAACAGCACAAAAAAATGCAGCCAACAATAATGTATCGAATCAAATTGATATTCTTTGTGCTGCGGAACTCGCTGTAAGAGAGAATGTGTTTGATTTGATTTTGGTGAATATTGATCGAACAATTATTGCTGAAAACTTAACCGATTTATGCGGAGCACTGAAAAACCATGGTAACATTCTCTTTTCCGGCATACTTATCGAAGAAAGGGAAAAATTTATCAACGTATTGAACCAATACCCCCTTGCGATTAGTTGTGAATTACGTCAAAAAGAGTGGCTTGGCGTAATGGCTGAAAAAATACCTTAGCCTAATTTTCTTGTTTTAATTTAAGGCGAAATAAATTTTAGGGCTAAAATTCAAATGGTGAAGTTTACGGATATTGTATTTGCATTTTTATGGTTGCTGTTGAAATTTTAATCTGATTGTGTAATTCCTGTGATGAAAAAATTGTCTTTTACAAGTTTTCTGATTCTTGCCTGTTTTTTCACTGTTCATGCTGCGAACACACGAGTTGTAGTGGATTCATTAAAAATCGATTCCGGTTACCTCGTGATGGATTTTGAAGTTGAAGGAATCATCACTGACAAAGCTGAACAAGGATTAAGTCGGGGATTAACGAGTACCATTGAATATCAGATCCAACTATGGGAAGACAAAAGCGGGTGGATCAACCGGTTGGTAACAGAGACAGATTTCAAAATAAAAGTGTTTTTTGATAATTGGGAACAGAAATATATCATTCTCACCCACAATGAAAAAAGGCTGACCAATTCGTTAGAAACGGTGCGCGAGAAATGTTCTCAGCTAAAAAATATTGTGGTTTGCCCGTTTGAAAAATTATTACCGGGGAAAAACTATTATATCACTGTGAAGACGATTTTGAGGCCGCTATCGATTGAAAATTATAAAGAGATTAGAAATTGGTTGAGCGGTGAGGCAAAACAGTTAAATTTTGAAAATCTTGATGATACGGAAAAACAAGAAGAAAAGTTTAAGGGCGGTTTATTAAAAATGGTGCTTGCATTGACTGGTTTTGGGGACCGCGCGATTTCGGGGAAAAGTAAAAATTTCCGGATTGAACAAAGTGAAATAAAATGGACTGAATAATACGCCTACTTTTTAAAATTATCTGTTTAGTTAATTATCTGCCTTACAGTTTCTAAATCAATATTCCGCCCTGTTAATATAACAACACACTTCTTATCCACAATTGAAATTTGCTCTGATAAAAGAGCAGCAACACCCACTGCGGCTGCCCCTTCAACCAAAGTATGGTGATGTTTTAGCAGAAATAACATTGCATTGACAATGTCACTTTCCGACACTGTAATAATTCCATCAATATAGCTTTTAATGGTGGCTAAAATGTTAGGACTGACCAGTCTGCCAGCAAGACCATCCGCAATAGTTTGTTCAATCGGCGTTTCAATGGCTTGATTTAACTTAAATGCTCGGTACATAGCGGGTGAAGCTTTACTCTGGACGCCAATAACTTTTATTCGCGGATTTATTTTTTTGGCTGTAATGGCGGTACCGGATATAAGGCCGCCGCCACCGACAGGTGCTAAAATAATCTGAGTATCAGGTAACGTTTTAAGTATTTCCAGTGCAATAGTTCCCTGTCCGGAGATAATGCACGGATCTTCAAACGCATGAATAAATTTCAGTTCACAGTCTTTCTTAATTTGATAAGCGACATCTTCGGATTCGTCATAATCTCTTCCGGCCTGGACGATGTCAACTCCATAGTTTTTTAACATCTGAACTTTGGTTGGAGAGGCAGAAACTGGCAAAACGATTCGAGCGTGAATATTCAGCAATTTACTGGCAAATGCAACTCCCAACCCATGATTTCCGGCAGAGGCTGTAATGACCCCGCGTGACATTTCTTGTTCGGATAGCTGGAGCATACGGTTTAACGCGCCCCTGACTTTAAACGCGCCTGTTTTTTGCCAATGTTCCATTTTTAAATAGACTTTTCCGTTGCACTTTTGGGAAAGTGCCATGGCTTTTTCCATGGGTGTAAAGCGGATATATTTTTCTATTTGTTCAAGAGCGCTTCGAGAATCAATGTTTTTTTCTGAATAAATGATCATATTTTTCGCCGGCTAAAATTAGGTTCTTTTACCAATAATAGATGATTTTTAAATGGACGCTGAGAGAAAATTAACAATATTGCTTTCAATGAACGTAATTACATGATCAAAGTTGTCGCTTCTGATTTATTCAAATACAGAAGATTTTGTAAATGTCAGTACTGAAATTTAAGATGAATAATAAAAAATAATTTTTAAAATGTCAAGACGTTTTTATTTTAATTTAATTCGGAAGGGTTTGCAGAATCTCTTGGTCATCCTACAGACAAAGGAACAGTTTATAATTAAGTCATGTTGACATATAACTTGATAAATATGCAGATGAAATGCCAGATTGGCAGATAATAAAAGAGGGCGTGCACCATGCGCAATGGAAATAAATTGCTGAAAATACATGATTAACAGCAAATATATATCTCTGGCATGTACTTTGCAAAATTGAGCATTGAAAAATTAAATCATTCTACTGTAAATAATAATTAATATAAATAACCCAAGGAGGAATGAAAGATGTCATTAATTAGACGGAAAACAAGATATGATTTGATGAATTTACCTACAAACGTTAACGATTTTTTTGGCGATTTTGGTTTGGACTTTTGGAACACCGATAAAATTTGGAGTCCGGCAGTTGATATTGCTGAAAATAATGACAATTATGAAGTGACTGCGGAACTGCCCGGAATGAAAAAAGATGAAATCAAAATTTCGTATGAAGATGATGTACTGACGCTGTCTGGTGAACGGAAAACGGAAAAAGATGAAAAAGACAAGAACTTTCGTCGGGTTGAAAGATGCTTTGGTAAGTTCCAACGATCATTTTATTTGCCGAAAAATGTGAAGGCAGATGAGATCAAAGCAAAATATAAAAATGGTGTTCTTACGGTGAACATTCCAAAAGCCGAAGAAACCAAATCCAAAGAAATAGCGATTAGTTAATGAATCTGGAAAGGTAGTACAAAGAAAAAAAGGTCTCTTATTCTTAACGGGTGAGGGACCTTTTTTCTTTTATTAGCGTATTCATTTAATCTATTCCATTTAAATTAATGAAATTCAGATGAATAAGAAAATGATTGCTTTCCAGGGCGAGCACTACGCTTTTAGTGAATTAGCAGCTCAAAAATTTTTCGGCGGAAATATCGCTACAAAACCCTGCAAATCATTTGAGGACGTCTTCGCAACAGTGAAGTCCAATCATGCAACGCTGGGAATTATACCGATTGAAAACACAACTTCCGGAAGCATCCACAGAAATTATGATTTACTTTTGGAGGATGGTGTTTTTATTATCGGAGAGATTAATTTTAAGATTTCACTCCATTTAATTGCCTGCCCCGAAGTTGAATTTACTCAAATTAAATTTGTCTACTCCCATCCGGCGGCGCTCGATCAATGCAGGCAATTTATTAATCAAAATCCCCAGATCAAATTTATCCCCGGTTATGACACCGCCGGAAGTGTTAAACTAATTGCCCGTGAAAAGTTTATGGATTCAGCGGCTATAGCAAGTCAGCAGGCGGCAGATGATTATCAAATGTCGATTTTGAAGAAAGAGATCGGGGATTTTAAGGAAAATTATACACGATTTTTAATCATTTCGTCAGAGCATTTCAAGCTCGGTGAACCGAATAAAACCTCGATCGTTTTTGCCACTAAACATATCCCCGGCGCTTTGTTCAAGAGTCTGAGTGTTTTCTTTCTGAGAGATGTTAATTTGTTAAAAATCGAATCCAGACCGCTGCGAGGTAAACCTTGGCAATACATTTTTTACCTGGATTTCGAAGGAAGCGCAGACGAGGAAAATTGCCAAAATGCGCTTAACCATTTGAGGGAAATTTCTCAGTTTGTCAAAATTTTGGGTTCCTATCCCGCGGCGAAGTAGCCGATTATAATGATCACAATTAACTTTTGATTCGATTATTATTGTTGGATGCGCGTTTACTTTTTCTTAAATATATTCTTCAGCATAAAAATATTGGTTCTGGAAAAGTGATTGAAATAGCCAGCCTTACATGAACGAACGTCTTCTACGGAAACGAATGCTTTTGGGTCGAGAATATTCACCATATCGAGATATTTGCGTAATTCTTTTCTTTTAATGGTTGAGAAGATAATATTTACCGGACCTTTTGCCCCTTTGCCCTGCACTGTCGTGACACCGAAACCTTCGTTTCTCAATTCACCCGGTAAAAGTTGTAACGGCGCTTTGCTAATAATTCTGACAGTTTGTAACCCCATTGCCAGTTTTGATTCGATTAACATGCCCACATAATTACCTGTAGCAAACCCAGCTCCGTAAGCCAGGTAACACATCACATTGGTTAAATTTTGCATCACTTGCCCGATGGCTGCCACCCAGATGATCACTTCGATAAATCCCAATAACGGCGCCACAATTTTATTTCCGCGGGAGATGAGTATAATTCGAATCGTCCCAATTGAGACATCGATAACTCTCGCAATGAAAATTAAAACTGGAATTAAGACATAGCTTAAAAATGATTCACTCATGATAATCTGATTTTAACCTTTCCTTTGATTGTAACTTTCTTTACATTTCACTTTCCAAATATACTAAGATCAATATCAAAAATCAATATCAAAATATGTTTTTCAATCAAACCGCTGTTGACTTTATCAAAAATTATTTTTATTATAGCAGTTAGTCCAATATAATTTGACCAAATGAATTTATTGATAATTTTTCGGAGGATGAAATGAATCGCTGGATAGACTTACGCAGTGATACCGTGACAAAGCCTTCGCTGGAAATGCGACGGTATTTCGCTGAAGCCGAAGTCGGGGACGATGTGCTCGGAGACGATCCGACTGTTAATTTGCTGCAGGAAAGAGTTGCTTCGATGTTGGGAAAGGAGGCAAGTTTATTTGTTCCGTCCGGGACAATGGCTAATTTAATTGCTATTTTGACACACACACAGCCCGGCGACGAAGTGATCATGGAAAAAGAATCGCACACATTTAATTATGAAGCCGGCGGAGCAGGTGCCTTTGCAGGAGTTCAAATTCACCCGTTAATCGGAGAGCGGGGGATTTTAGAACCGCAACAGGTCGAAAAAGCAATTCGCATGCCCAATGTTCATATTCCACAGACCAAGCTGATTTGTCTGGAAAATACTCATAACCGGGGCAGCGGATCAATTTATTCAATTGAAAAAATAAAATCGATCTCGGAGATTGCGCACAAGCACAATTTAAAAACGCATCTTGATGGTGCCAGACTATTTAATGCGTGCGTCGCCACCGGAATCGACGCGAAGACTTATGCCCGGTATTTCGATTCGGTTATGTTCTGTTTCTCAAAAGGATTGGGAGCACCGGTGGGCTCAATCATTGTTGGTTCAGAGGAATTTATCAAAGAAGCTCACCGCTATCGAAAAATGTTAGGCGGAGGAATGCGGCAGGTTGGTATTCTGGCTGCTGCGGCAATTTATGCGCTCGATCATAATATTGAACGGCTGGAACAGGACCATCTCCATGCAAAAAAATTAGTGGAGGCAATTTCGGGAATAAATGGCTTTTCGATTAATCCGGCGCATGTGGAAACAAACATCATCGTATTTGATGTTTCGCAATCCAAATATTCCGTGGATCAGATTTTGGAAATGTTAAGACAGCACGGTGTGCTCATGGTTCAATTCGGCGCAACATTGATCCGAGCCGTCACAAATTTGGAGGTGTCTGCAGAAGATATTGATCGAACAATTGAGATTATGCAGGAACTGTTTGGTTGATCGGCACTCGCTTTTTATTTAGAAAAGTTTGGTGATTGAATAGATCAAAATGGTTAATATCAGCCCCAGTAAACTGATGAAAATCGCCAGGTAAAGAATCGGAATGAAAACGTAAATATATCGCGATGCGAAAGAAATAATAGCATCGTGCTGTTTTAGTAATGGAAAAATAACCAGACTCAATAAAACGGATGATGCTAATAGCATTAGGACAGGATGCCAAAAGTTTTGAAAATCGGATGCTGATGGAGACAGATGGTTGGCAATGCCAAACATAATAAAAAGAAAAGCGTACAGCCTCCAATTGCTGAACATGTCGATGGAAAATATTTTCTGTGTCAAGTAAACAAAAAAGCGTAGGTGCGAATTCAAAACCGTACTCATCTCATTCCAATCTGCTGCTTTGTCAAAAGTAAAAAAGTGGATTTTGGGAACTCCGGCAGCAAACAGTGAAAAATTTGGGAAAATGAACGTGCTGATCAGATAGATGATTGCTGCGCCTCCAAAAAATGGTGCGATTGCAATGAGCGTATTTCCGATAACCGCCTGATAAAAGTTGTCCTCCTGATAGCTATGCACCAGATATCCCATAGTTCCGGTCCGTTTATCAGGCTTGAACAATTGCAAATCGATAATTTTATGATTTGTGATCACAGCAGCTAAAAAGTGACTCAGTTCGTGCACCGGCGTACCGACCCAAGAAGTAATGAAGAGTGCATTCCAACCACCGATGCTGATGAGTTTTTTGTTTTGTTGTCTGGCTAAAACGTTCAAGATGATACAGGAAAGAATGATCGGGAAAAAAAGGCTGAAGATAATTTTCAGCGTAATGATCAGCGATTGATAAATATAGCTTAATGCAGAAAGCAGGGTGATTTTGGATTCGATCATTTTTGTTAATAATGATTTGAATAATAATTATGGGTGACCAGTCGAAAATATCAGCCTTAAACAAAAGGGTTTTTTCAATTGTAGGGGATGCACATGTGCATCCCCTACAGTTTTATATAAAAAACAAAAGAACCAATAATCAAACTGGTCATTAATATTAATAACTAATTCAAGTTAAAAAGATAAAATTTTAAATCACCCACCAATGAGCTGCTCAAACTCTACTTCGGATAAAATCGTTATTCCCAATTCGCTGGCTTTTTGCGCTTTCGATCCCGGATCTTTGCCGACAACAACGTAATCGGTTTTTTGGCTCACCGATGATGATGCCCTCCCGCCTTTTTCAGTGATTAACCGCTCTGCCTCGCTCCGGGTATATTTTTCCAGCGTTCCTGTTAGTACAAATGTTTTTCCTGCCAGTGGTTGATCAGCAGGAGGCTGTTCTTTCTCTAATTGGATGCCAGCTTTTAACAACCGGTCAATCGTTTCCAGATTTTTTGGCTCTTTAAAAAATTGAACGATACTCTGTGCGCTTTGCGGACCAATTTCATTGATGGACAACAAGGTTTCATATTTCGCTTTTTGGAGTTCATCTATTGATTTAAAATGTTGTGCCAGAAGCTGAGCCGCATGTTCCCCCACAAAACGAATCCCTAAAGCGTAAATAAACCGGTGTAATTTTATCTGTTTGCTTTTTTCGAGTGCCTTCACAATATTTTCAGCCGATTTTTTCGCCATGCGTTCCAGATTGCTCCATTGTTCCGCGCTCAAAAAGTAAATATCCGCCACACTTTTGACTAGTCCACTATCAACCAGTTGATCGATCAGTTTGGTGCCCAATCCTTCAATATCCATTGCATTGCGGCTGGCAAAATGCTGGATTTGCTGTTTGAGCTGAGCCGGGCAGGACAGGTTTTGACAACGATGGGCAGCCTCGCCGGGCAACCTGGCGACAGCACCGCCACATACCGGACATTTGTCCGGAAGATGATATTTTTTCTCATTTCCGGTGCGCTTGCTTTCTATGACTTTTACCACTTCAGGAATAACGTCCCCGGCTCGCTGTACAATCACCCAATCTCCAATTCGGACATCTTTTTTGTCTATTTCATCCTGATTGTGGAGTGTGGCGCGGCTGACTATCACTCCGCCGATTTTGACCGGCTCCATGATAGCAACCGGTGTCAGCGCACCGGTTCTGCCGACTTGCGCGATAATATTTTTAATTTGAGTCGTCTCCTGGCGCGCCGGAAATTTGTAAGCGATTGCCCAGCGGGGGCTCCTTGATTTAATGCCGATTGTTCGGCGCTGTTCCAAATTATTGACTTTAATGACCATGCCATCAATTTCGTACGCCATCGTTTCTCGCTGTTCGACAAGTTCGTTGTAAAATCCCAAAACTTCGCCCAGACTTTGGCACAGTTTTCTTTGCGAAGATACCTTTAGACCCCATTTCATGATGGTGTCCAGAAATTCCCAATGGGTTTCACATTCTTGACCGACAATTTCTCCGACACTGTGAAAAAAAATGTCCAGGGGACGGGAGGCTGTAATTTTCGGGTCCAATTGGCGCAACGATCCTGCCGCAGCATTTCTGGGATTGGCAAAAAGAGGTTCACCAGACCGTTCGCGCTGTCGGTTGAGTGCTTCAAAATCTTTAATGCTGAAAACGACTTCACCGCGTACTTCAATTTTTTCCGGAACAGCAAGTTCTTTATTGATGAGTCGCAAGGGGACGGTTTTTATTGTTCTTAAATTTTGAGTAATATTTTCGCCGACAAAACCGTCACCTCTGGTAGATCCGACCGCAAACCGCCCAGCTTCATAAACGAGCTCAACTGCGAGACCGTCAAATTTAGGCTCAACTACATATTCTAACTGTTGGTTTGGTATGAGCTTTCTGATTCTTTGATCGAATTCCCGAATGTCTTCTTCAGCAAAAGCATTATCCAGACTGAGCATGGGAACCGTGTGTTCAACGGTGGCAAAAGCTTCCAATGGCTTGGCGCCAACACGCTGTGTCGGGGAATCCGGTGTGATTAGCTCGGGGTGTTGCTGCTCCAACTCCTGCAACTGCCGCATCAATTGATCGTATTGTGCATCGGATATTTCAGGATCATCAAGGACATAGTAGCGGTAATTATGATAATTAATTTTCTGTCGTAGTTGATTAATTTTTTCCTGAATTTCACTTTTTGGCATATGATCTCCCCGGGAAAGGAACAAGCAATGATCAACAAGAAAAATCGTTTGAACGATTATTCAGATTTTATTTTCGAAGAAATAAATCAATTCCAATGAAAGACTCACCCCTTAATTACTCCCAGCGGTCTGAGCTTTGCTACTTTTTTCGAAATGCCGGCACCGACGACTGCGTCAACAACATCGGAGACATCCTTGTACGCTTCCGGCATTTCCTCGGAAATTGTTGCCTGGCTGGATGCCATCACAAAGATGCCCTTTTTTTCCAACTCTTCTTTTATCGAACGGCCTCGGGCAGATTTCTTTGCCTGACTCCGGCTCATTTCCCTGCCTGCACCGTGGCAGGTGGAGCCAAATGTTTGTTCCATGGCTTGTTCTGTTCCGATCAGCACGTAAGAATTTCGTCCCATATCACCGGGAATCAGAACCGGCTGTCCGATGTCCCGATAAATTTCAGGCAGCTCTCTGCGCCCCGGTCCGAACGCCCGTGTTGCTCCTTTTCGGTGAACACAACATTTGATTTTTTTTCCGTTGACATGGTGAGTTTCCATTTTTGCAATGTTGTGTGCTACTTCATAAACGATGCTCATTTTTATATCTTTGGGACTGACGTGCAACGCTCTCATCAACGATTCCTGGACCCAATAGGAAATAATCTGCCGATTGGCAAAAGCGAAATTGACAGCGCACGCCATTGCGGCATAATATTGTTTTCCCTCGGTTGACGTGATCGGGGCACAGCAAAGCTGGCGATCCGGAAGTTCAATACCGTACTTTTGTGAAGCGACAATCATTTTTCGAATGTAATCATCACAAACCTGATGCCCGAATCCGCGGGAGCCGGTGTGAATGGTCACAGTAATTTGGTCTTTGAATAATCCCAGACGCTGAGCTAATTGCTCATCAAGTATCTCTTCGATAGTCTGAATTTCGACAAAATGATTGCCCGAACCCAAAGTGCCAAGCTGAGGCCTGCCTCGTTTTAATGCTTTATCACTAATTGTATCCGGGTCAGCGCCTTCCATTTCTCCGTATTCTTCAATTTTTTCCAGATCGCTTTCATCACCGTAGCCGTTTTGGACTGCCCAACGCGCTCCTTTTTTTAGCACTTGTTTTAATTCACTATTTGATACCTTTAATTTTCCTTTTGATCCAACACCACTGGGAATATAGTTGAACAGCTTGTAAACAATATTTTTAATTTTATTTTCGATATCTTTTTTCGACAAATCGGTTCTTAATAGCCGGACGCCGCAGTTAATATCATAACCGACTCCTCCCGGCGAAATCACGCCGGAGTCGATATCGAATGCCGCAACGCCTCCGATCGGAAAACCGTATCCCCAATGCACATCAGGCATGGCAAAAGAATAATTAATGATGCCCGGTAGTTGAGCGACGTTTATTACTTGTTGGGCAGAGTTATCCTGACGAATTTTTGATAGCATGGTTTCGGTTGTATAAATCCGCCCCGGTGTATTCATTTTGCCTTCTTTGGGAATTTCCCAAATGAAGTCGTTAATTTTTTTAAGCTTAATGTCAGACATAATCACCACATTTCAATTTTCATTTTGTGAAAATAAATTTTTGAGGAAACAAACTAAATATCAAACACAATCTTTGTTTCCCAGTGCTTGCCAACTTTTACGATCATGAGATCATGAAAAGTGACTGCTTTTATCTCATTTTTTAGAGTGTGCGAATGAGGTTTGAATTTTTCTCCTAAAAGATTTGCTGTCATTTCGTTTTCAGTCATCCTTTCGATTTCAAATTCGCTGAAAAGTTTGTTTTCTGTAATGAATAAATAATTCAGTTCAGAAAGCCAGTTAACGAGCAATTCTTCTCTGTCAATACCGCTGACCTCGACTTGCTCGGCGAGTTCATGCTTGATTTTATCAGCATCGGTAATTAAATCGAATAAAGCAAAACCCGCATTGAGAAACAGGTCTTCAATTGAGTCACCAAAAACTTTGATTTGAATATCCCCAACATGTTCAAGTTGTTGGTACCTTTTTGGGGAAGCCTTTTGAGCCATTTCTGTTTTCCTTTCAAAATTAAAAAGACAACCCAATGATAAAAAAGATGAGATGAATTCAGTTATTTTAGATAAATCATTTGCTTGGTAATCGCTCTGCCATCGACTTGTAATTCATAATAGTAAAATCCTGACGTCAAATTTTTATTATAGTCATCGTTCACACTCCAATTGACCTGATAATTTCCTGGATTCGTGTTCAAATTTTCAAAGGTGGTTACTTTTTGTCCCAGCGAATTAAAAATCAACAATCTGACATTCTTCACTTTATTATGAATGGTGTAGGGAATTGTTGTCGAATTGTTGAACGGATTGGGATAGTTCTGCTTCAATTCAAATCCGTCTATTACAGTTGATGTTGTATTCTCAATCACGCCGGTGGGAAGCTTTTCTGCGATGTGCAAGTCATCAAAATATATCGTTCCAAATTGAGCGCTTCCCGGAACGTAAGTCAATTGAATACTATCAAAGCGGAGTGTGCCGTCCAGGTTGCCATCGCCAAGCCAGCTTCCGGTGCCGTCCACGCTCATATCCCAACTGACCAGCTTCCAACCGATCCAATCAATAGTAAACCAGGGACTGACCTCGTGATTAGCAGCAAGATAGTTTGGCACCTTGTCATCCAGACAGAATCTGAATTGATTCCCGCTTCCATCGCCGAACACGTAGGCTTGCAAAACATAATCTTTCGTAAAATGAACATTTTTCGGTTGACTGTCAGTTAAATACATCCGAATCAGCCAGGAATTGGCATTGGTGTCCCATCCGTAATTTAATTCAAGAGAAGTCCGGCTTTCGGAAAGCAAATTAACAATGTTATTATTTTCCGCCCGATAGGTGGAGTCGGGAACAATTCCGGTTGTGCTTCCGCTGCCACTCGGATTCCACCAATTGTTGTTTACATTGATTTCAAAGGCGTCGATTTCAGTAATTTCAAAATTATTATTCAAGGTTTCAAAACTAAACGTTGTGTAACCCGACATTTCATTACCGAAAACATCCTGAATACCCGGGAACAGCCGTGTGATATAACGTTCCCCGGGCATAAATTGTTCAAATGGAAAAAAGTTGAGAACGCTCTGATTGTTAATCTCGTAGTGGTCGAAGACGCCAGACACAAATGTACCAGTGGCTAATCTCTTGAGTTTCAGAATATCCTCACTCACTGTGGCAAAATTAATGCGTTCATCAAAAGTGAGATTAATAATATCGTAGGGATAAACTCGCTCGGCATCCTGCTGCGGATAAAAATTCTCGACAACCGGCGCATCCCTGTCCTCGGTGCCGGTTTTGAACGTCAGCACAAAATCGTCCCCACCAACACCATCCGCATTGCCGTCAAACGGATGACCGTATTTGTCGGTGGCTGAACTGTCGATCGTAATGGTGTAATTGGTCTGATATTGTAATGTATCCGAACGAATCAACAGCCTGGTTTCCCCACCTGACCAGAGATAACCGCGTTCGACATCCGGTTCGATAACTAAATTTGCTTCTACTGACGCGCGATCCATTTTCCGGCTAAACTTGAGCAGGATATCATTCCAGGCCGGAACATTTGTATCTCCGTTCGCTGGCGTACTCTCGACCATGTAAGGCGGTACTTTGTTGATCAGGTTGATGTCTTTAAACGTAAAAAATGTATCGGACGGATTCACCTGAAGCGTGTCTCCGTAATATCCATCCGCTCCGACAATAATTTGTAAATCCTCATTCGGTAAATTATCAATGTAATAAAATCCGTTCCGCAACAGATCCGGATCATTGCTGTATTTATAAAATAATGATTCATACGTGTCCGTTGTATCTAATTGTCCGCCGATATTGACAATCGCACCATTGACCGGCTGCTGACTTTCCAGGTCCCTGATAATTCCGGTAACAATGCCGACAAAAGGCCTTTCGATTTCATGATATTTGAGAATAGTCCAGTAATAGGTCATGGCCTCTAATTTTCGCCAGCGGTCGCTCATGAACAATTGGTTTTGCACAGGATTGGTATGAAAACCAGCTTCGCTCAATTCGGACGGCATGGTCGTTTGCCGGTTAACATGCAGCCAGGGACCCGGGAATGAGGGGGAACAGGGGGTGGTAAAACGACTGTAAAAGCTGCAATCTCCCCACGAGCCATCCGTATCTGTTCTCATGCCGCGTGTCAGAATATCCACCATAATATCGCTCATCGCTTTGCCACCGTTGGGAACTTTCTCCTCATTTGTATAATATTGTCCCCAAAGCAACAATGTGCTATTTTTTGTTGTCGAGGGCGCATTTGAATGTATGGAATGAAACCATGCTGTGCCCAGGCTGTTTGCCAGACTGCTACGCTGACTCAAAGAGACCTGTTGCTGATCATTGGTTCGGGATAAAAACACGGTGTCAATATCTGTCGTCTCCATTAATACATTCCGCAAGGCTAAAGCTGCTCGCACATTTCTTTCTGCTTCTGAGTAACCGTATGCTCCCATATTTTCGCGCTGGCTATGCCCCGGATCCACAAAAATATTCCAACCGGACAATCCGGTTACTTGTGCCGTACCAGAGTTTACCAAAAATAAAACCAGAATATATATTTTTAACATTGACTTCATTATTCAACTCCTTCAATCAGTTATAAGCTGTATTCAAAATTATAGAAATAATAGCATCACATTCATTGCCCAACATGCTAATTTGGCGTCACTTCCAAAACATAGATAATACCGGTATGCACTTCGTTATAAGCGATTTTCGTCCCATCCGGTGACCAGGACGGATTTGTCTCCAACAAATCATCCGTACGCGTAATATTTGTTTTTCCGCTTCCGTCCATGTTAATCACGAAAATGTCGGCTTCCAGATATTGATATCCGTCATCTTTGGTCACCATGTAAGTTAACTTTTTGCTGTCCGGAGACCACTGAGGATGGTAGCCGATTCCCAGATCGTGAGTAACATTAATTGCCAAATCCTGAACGTACATGTGCCCGCCATATATTTCGAAAGCGATTTTTTGACCATCAGGCGAAAGTTCCAAATTCAAATAAGTTTCCTGTTGAGAAAATGCCGGCAGAACTTCTCGATTATCATTCCTGATAAATAGACCTTCGCTTGTCGCGTAGAATACTTTTCGTTCAATATTCTTAATCAGGGCGTTTTTTTCAATATTATTGTTCTCAACTTCAAAGAATTCTAATCCTTCATTCGAATAAAGAAATACCTGCTCATCATTTTTGCCCCAGCGCGGAAGTCCGGTCATGAGCGGACGAAATTCTGTCAGTTGTTGAATTTTGCCGCTGTTCAGGTCAAATACTTTTATCGCGTTAAGGCGTCGTTTATTTTCAAATTTTGAAACCCGGGTTAAAATCCGTTTCGAGTCAACCGACCACTGATATCCAAAACCAGCGCCGATTTCATCAGTCACTTGCGTGTAATTTCCACTTTCCAAATTAAGCACCCAGATACCTGCATATTTACTTTCAGTAAATGCTAACATCTTCCCGTCCGGTGACCATTCGGGATTCAGAAAATATAACGAACCGTCCGTTATCTGCTGAGGAGAATTTTTTACGATGACTGCGGGTTCCTCGGCAAAAATTATTGTGTTTAAAAAAACAAATGAAAGTAACAAAGATAGTATTTTTTTCATTAGCTAAACCTCCTAAAATTTTATTGCATCAAAATCATTTTTTTGGTTAAAGATGAATTTTCGATTTGAAGCTGGTAAAAATATACGCCTGAGGAAACGCGGTTCCCTAAATTGTTCCTCGCGTCCCAGGATACCTGGTAGCGACCGCCGACCTGGACTTTGTTTACCAATAATTTTATTTCTCTGCCTGTAACGTCAAAAATTTTCAACTTTACCGAATGCGATGAACCGACGGGTAAATCGTACGAGATTGTGGTTGCCGGATTAAACGGATTCGGATAATTATTGTGTAATACAAATTTTTCAACATTGGGTTTCTGATTTTTGGCAATTTGAATTCTTGTCGGCACTGAAGCGGATAACTGCTCGATTTTATCGAGATATAGCGTCCCTTCAGCAATAGCACTGGCTTTGAAGCCGATCCCTCTGAAGTAAGCCTCTGTAATATCGAACTCCCCGACGCCGGGATTATCGTTTCCCCATGGTGAGAAAATTTTTTGTGTCAAATCGATCCGAACATTGCGCCAATTTTCCCAATCCAAGACCTTTGGTTGAGAAGCATACCAGCCAGTGGGGTCCTCGAACAGAAATTTTATGATGCCATCACCAGCATCTCCAAAAATATTTGTTGAAAAAATTGCATCCGCTTTCAATTGGAGTGAATCTTCGGAACGACTGAAAATGATGGCGATTGAATCAGAAGCATTTTCAAAATGATAAATCAGTTGAGCGGATTTTTCCCCCTGTGAAAAAATTTGGTCGTTCAGTTTTAAACTATCTTGCTCACTGGAGGAGATCAAGTCCCAGCCCGACGGAATTGAACCGGATTGTTCAAAATCTTCAATCGGAAAGATGTTTAAATTTTTCGAACAGGTGCGAAAATCCCAGTGAAAATGATCGTCCATGCCATTCCCCTGCAAATCACGAATGACATTGACTAACGTTAACCGGTAGCCCATGTCAGACTTCATGGGTTGCTGGGGAATAATGCTGATATGTCCCAAACCGCCTTCTGCGAAGTAATTTGCTGCAACAGAAATCCGACGGCTGATGTCGCTCATTAGCAAAATATTTGAGCCGGCGATTGTGGTTGGATCGAGCTTTTTGTTAAATGTTACCCTTAAAATATCATTGATGAAAATTCCGGTGTCATTGTTTGTCGGATAAAAATCGATGACCATCGGTTGTGCTGTATCCATCTGCGCGGTGTGGAATGACAATTCAAAGCTGTCACCTTCCTGACCGTCTCCGTTGCCGTCCAGCGAGAATCCGAACTGATCCATGGCTGTCGGCAAAATTTCCAATTGATACGCCTGGTCAAATTCAAAGCGCGTGCCCGGAGTAAAAATTAACTGTCGGCTGATGTTTTTCCACTGAAATTTTCCCTCGACATTCGGAACCAAACTTAACGAATTCAAAACCGAGGATTTCAACATCGGGCGACTGAAATTGATGGTCACAGTGCTAAATACGGAAAAATCGGTGGTATTATTTTCCGGAATTGTTGAAACCACGGTCGGCGGTACATTTTCGAACAATTGCATGTCAGGTGCCTTGGTGGCTGTTGCAGTCTGAATATTGAGTGACAGTGTATCCGGCACCAAATCTTCTCGCTGAAAAATAAGTTCCGCGCTTCCAGCGGGAAAGCCTTCGAAAAAATACATGCCATTTTTGACTTCGGGCACATACGGAAAACCTGACCAGCTCAAATCTTCTTCAGTAATGCCGATGTTTTGCGAGTCCGTGATGTAGGTCATTTCAGTGTTGTCGTTTTTCAACGTGACCTGAACATCACTGTATTTTTCGCCGTCCAGTTCTTCGACCACACCCGAAATATACGTTGTTTCCCGACGCGGCACGCTGTAATATTCTAAAAAAGAATGTAGGAGTGCGTAGGCTTCCAATTTTAAATAACCTAATGAGTTCAGGCGATGAATTTCCGGGATGTAATCCCAAAATGACGCTTCGCTCAGCACGCCGGGCATGAGCAGGTCGTTGAGTACGCCGAGGTTGAACGGTGGATTGTAAAACGACCAATCACCCCGAACCGATTTCCCTGTGGTGTCTAAATAGCGATAGAGATAATCAACCATAATATGGCACATCACATCCGCTTCGCCGGGCCATTTTGGTTCACCACTGGGAAGTTCGGTGTACAGCATGAGCGAAAAATTGGCGCTTCCCTGAAAAGCATTATGATGAATCGACTGGAAAAAGTCCACATTATTACTATTGGCAATATATTCGCGTTCAGAAAGGCTCACGGCCGTCGCAGAGTCCTGACGCGTCAGAATAACCCAGGCACCGTAGCTTTCCAGATACTGTTTCAAATATTGGGCAATCGGAAGATTAATCCGGGTTTCATACGGTTTGTCATGCGGATAATTGCCATGGCCGGGATCGAGGCAAAATTTGAGTCCGGATAAATTAGACTGCGCTGATACAAAAGTTGACAGGCAAATAAAAATAATGATAAGCAAGCGTTTCATTGTTACTCCGTTTTGAGGAAAATAATGAGAATTTTACCGTTGCTGTCGCAGGCGATTTTGTGACCATCGGGCGACCAGTCAGGATTCATTTCGAATTCATTTTCGGTGTCGGTGAGTTTTATTTTGTGAGATCCATTCTTGTCACATACCATAATGTCTGATGATGTTATTTGATGACCATCATCTTTGGGAGTGGCATAAACGATAAAATCACCATTGGGAGACCACGACGGCATTTCACCATCGGCGATAAAAATGGCTTCCTGTTTTTTTCCTGTTTTGTAAATTTTGCCACCGGATTTTTGATACAAAATTTCATTGCCGTCAGGAGAAAATGATACGTGAAATGTTTGCCCTGTTAGAGCTTCGAGCAAAACCGGAGACTGATTCGCTTTTTTGGTGTAAACACCCGAATGCGAAAACAGGGCAATATCTTCTTTTTTACTCACCTTTGAGAGCTTTTCGAGTCTTTTATCCTTGATAATAATTGACCGAAAATCACCATCTTCCATAAAGCCAACTTCGTGATCCGAAATCCACTTTGGTGTGGATAAATCCTGTGTGTAATCAATCACCGTTGTTACTTTTTTGGTTAAAATATCAACATGCTTGATCGTCGTAATTTTCCGTTTATCCTTGAACACGTTGGCACGGAAAGCTATTTTTCGGCTGTCCGGTGACCAGTCAAAACCCCATCCGCAACCGTTTTGTTCAATCAGTTTGGACCAGGTGCTATCGCCCGTATCGTATAGCCAGATTGAACCGTAGCTAATGCCGGCGGCAGCGATGTATTGGCCGTTGGGCGACCATTTAGGTGCAATCAGGTAATGATTTTTGTCACTGATCGTTTGTTGATCGACAACTTTGATAGTCGTCTTGGCAGATAGAATTTGAGCGAATATCGCCAAGCCCACTACAAAAAAGAAACGTTTATACATAAGTTTATCCTCCGGGGAAATAAAAAGGGGCTGAAGTTATTATCATTTACAAAAGAAATATAATTAATTCGTCCATAAAAATCAAGTGTTAACGGAATTTTCTTAAGCGCCTAATTAACAGGGACACACTTTAAATATTTGGGGATAATCAAAAAATACCCAGCGATTTTAGTAAAAAGATACCGAAGGAAATAGTAACAACCGAGCCCAATGTTGACATGACAATGATATTTCCTGCCAAATCCGCATTGCAGTTCATCGCCTTTGCCATGATAAAGCTGGCAATGGCAGTTGGCGTTGCAAATAAAATGTACATTACCCCCAGATCAACACCCTGATATCCAAGTTTGTAAGCTATGAATGTTAAAATTATTGGAATGAAGATAATTTTAATCACCGTCGCGATAAGGGCTAATCTTGAGTCCTTTTTGATTGTACTGAAATTAAGTGAGCCGCCGATACCCAGTAGTGCCAGCGGCAATGTCATGGCAGCTAAATAATTAATCGATTTGTTCAAAAACAGCGGTATATTAATTTTCAAAAAGGATACCGGTATAGCAACACATACCGCCAATATGAGTGGGTTGGTGATTATTTTGATAGCGGTTTTGGCAATACCAATTTCACGCTCTTTATTTACAGGAACGGTTAATGCAATAACTGCCAACAGATTATAAAATGGCATCACAAAGGCGAGAAAAATGGACGCTTTGCTCAATCCTTCACTGCCGAACATGTTAAATATGATAGCAAATCCGACAATCGCATAATTGCTCCGAATGCTTCCCTGAATAAATGCGCCCCGATCTCTACCATTATTCGTCACAAAGGTTGAGAGCAACCAGGTTAGAATAAAAAATATCGTCATGCCGACATAAATAAAAACAATCTGTCTTAATTGAAAAGTTTCGGTTAAATTTGCGGTAGATAATTCCTTAAAAACTAATGCCGGCATGCTAAAATTAAACACGATATTCGATGATGTGCTGATAAAATTATCATTCACCTGTCCGGTCAGTCTGAGAACGATTCCCAGCATGATAATGAGAAATACCGGAGAAACGACGTTTAAAGCAAAGATTAAATTATCCATAATGATTGTTTTCTGAATTAGCCAATTTAGGAGACAATTTCATTTCTTTAATTCATTTAGCGGATGTGTTATCTTTTTATCGTTGTGTCGATGACTAATAAACCGCGTCATTAAACAAATGGAATGTAACTTACTGTGGTTTAAATATCAAGGAAAATTTTGGAGGGGGAGTTGAATTGAAACGTTCAGGTAAGGTTTTAATCGGCTATGAGATTTTCAAGTCATTTATTAATTGTGCATGATCAACAGTCTCTTCATTTTTTCTCTCTGCCGCGATAGCAAGATCCTGCAAGTCCTCCTGTTACTGCTCCAGTTGTGTCAGTGTCATCTCCCAAGTTTACTGCTTTTAAAACAGCGTCTTTGTAATTGTCAGTTGTCAATAAACACCAAACACTAGCTTCAAGCGTATGTAAAACATAACCGTTACTATAAATTTGTTCTTCGGGAACATTGTTTATATCGTTTTTAAGTAATCTGTCAAACAATGCAATTTCCTTAGGATTGATTGAAAGACTTCTCAAGTGATTGGGTACTTCTGATTGTATGTTTCTGTAAACTTCAAATTTGCCCTTTCCTTCAAAAATATGTTTTGCAAATTCGAGATAATAGAAGCAGGCTATTACAGAACGAATGTGTTTGTGAGTAATTGAAGAAACTTGTTTTGTGATATTGTAGCGCTCATTGGTTGGTTTAACGGTTTATGGTATGGTGTCGTGCGGGATTACGAGGCGAAAATATCAGGTTACACAGGCTTTTTTTACGAGCCACAAACCTTCGAAAACCTCTGAAACACGCATGCACGATACCATGTGTTACCGCCTGTGCTTTCATATTTTTCCTCTTATTTTAATCTGCTATTATTGCTTTTCCTACATAAATAACTTTTTTTTCTTCTGTTAAACGAATTATATATAATCCAGCAGGCAAGTTATCACGGTATAGTTTAGTTGTGTTTCCTGACATATTACTTATCTGCATTACTGACTGACCAAGTATATTATAAATATTCAAGTTAGTGTTTTGAAATTTCGTTTTTGTTTGAATAGTTGTTGTATTTGAAAAAGGATTAGGAAAAATTGCTATCTCATCGATATTATCTATGTTATTATCTATCATTATTAACCCCGTCGAGTGTCCTGATTCGATACAGCCAATATCAATTCTTAATGGATTACCTTGAATACGAGGATTTCCAATAAAGTCAAATTCGCCAACAGGAATTCCTGTTGTGTCGGGGGTTCCTGAATTTACACAAGGACTAGTATATAAAAGCTGGTAATCTTCATTGTTAACATCAACAAATTCAGGGTGTTGTACTGTTGAATTTAAATCTTGTTGGTAGGTATTCTGATAATCGGCAAATTCAGACATACTATAAACATTTATGGTTGCCGTACCCCATTTTATATCGATCAATGTATCTGTTAGTGTTTGATACCATGCATTATAGTCCAGCGTAAGTGAATCAAGGTCTGAATACCTTAATACATAAAGTCCTGCAGATGAAGCTTCGTAAAAAACATTATTCATAATGTAAAAATCACTTGTCTCTGCATCAATTTGAAAAAAATTAAGATGTCTTCCACGTTTATCAGGTCTTTGTGCGTGAGCCCAGGTATTACCTGCGTAAAGACAAGTATTATTTAGAAAATAGATATCTTGTGTTAAAGAACCTACTGGACGATTCCAATATTCAAATGACCACTCAGCATTATATATTAGATTGTTTCTGTAAATAATGTTTGTTTGAATTGCCGTGTTTCCTTCATTTTGATTTGTCAATGCAGCATCATAGATTTCCCATAACTTACACTGCTCCACTAAATTATTCGAAGCATTACCCCAAAATTCAATTCCATTGCCATAACGCACCCAACCATAAGTAGGGTGATAATTTGCTCCTCCCCCAATATAAGATATATCACAAGAACGAATTATAATATTATCTGTATTTCCTCCTCCAACACCATGCCCACCACCATACTTTAACGCAAGATTTTCATAAATGATATAAGACTTATTCTCCTGATGAATAATATTGTACGCTAAAGCACATTCAATATCATTATATATTGAAGCAGGATTTGAATTGCTGAATAAGTGTAATTTTTTATTGAGCGTATCATACCAGTAATCACCTTGTTGTAGCAATTCTGACTCAGACCATTTTTTAACTCCAAATGAACTTTCATTATCAAAAATAATATTCCCTGCATCAAGAGGTATTGCAAATACAGTTGACCAGATATTGCCTCCAATATTTTCCCAATATGTAGTTTCGGTTATATTCCATGAACCCATAATTACAGGTTTGTCGCCTGAACTATATGCCCCATAGTAGATGTACCCATTTATGTTTCCACTTTGAGGATTAAGTTGACCGCGCCAAATATCATTTCTATTAAACAAAATTGAGTCACTTGGTACAAAGGAATAATTGTTTACCTTATCCAAAGTTTCCCATGGAGATGTTGGTGATGTTCCAGTATTTGAATCACTACCATCGTTTGAAACATAGTAGGTTGTTGCTTGTAAATTGAGACAAGCAATAAAAACGCAAATTGTAAAAAGATAATATCTCATTTTAATTATTTTAAAATTTTCTAACCCTATGGCGTATTCATATTACGTCAAGTTTTTTGTGGATAATGAACTCCACGTATGTTCATTTTTCGTATTATCATGTTGCACTGTCTTTTTAGCATTGGCGGTAACGTTTGCGAGTATATGACGTTTTTTCTCTGCCGAATAAGCCGAGCGTAGCGAAGGCAGGCAGAGAAAAAATGTGGCGAAGCCCAAGTGAGGCGATAGCCGAACGCCGCATATACTCGCTGTTGTGTGCTGTGTCGCGCGTTCTTAATGCCCCAAATAATATTACTCAATTTTGTAGTAATTTTTTACCAAAATCAATACACTGCACTATACTCTCGTCATTTGGATTCCAAAGACACTTTATTCCATCATTTATTATTTCAAAATCAGCCTTTTTTAACCATTCAGTAATTTTATTTACTGATTCTCCACTCCAACCATAAGACCCAAATGCTACAGCCTTTTTACCTTTAAATCTTAAACCCTCAATTTCTTCCAAAATACCTGCTGTACCACTTGTAATTCCTTTACCGATGGTGGGAGAACCCACAAGAATAATTTTTGATTTGAATATCTCGGTAATTATATCATTCTTATCTGATTTTGCTATATTAAATAATTTTACTGTTACGCTTTTATTTTCTATTTTAATTCCTTGAGCAATAGCCTCGGCCATTCTCTTAGTGCCATCCCACATAGTATCATATAGAATTGTTATTTGATTTTCTGCATATGCTTTTGCCCAAGCAATATACTTTTCAACAATTTGTGTTGGATCTTTTCTCCAAATCACTCCATGACTGGTAGCAATAATATCAATAGGTAATTTCAAGGAAAGAACTTCATTGATTTTTTTTTCAACAAGCGAACTAAATGGCGTTAAAATATTGGCATAATATTTAATACATTCATTAAACAATTCAGATTGATCAACAAGGTCGTTGAAAAGAAATTCCGTAGCGTAATGTTGACCAAAAGCATCATTGCTGAATAAAATATTATCTCCAGTTAAATAGCATGCCATACTATCAGGCCAATGAAGCATTTTCATTTCTACAAAAACAAGTTTCTTTCCATTGCCAAGTTCAAGTGAGTCGCCAGTTTTAACAGTTTTGAAATTCCAATTTTGGTGATAATGTCCTGTAAGTGATTTGACACCATTTTCAGTACAATAAATTGGCGTATTTGGAATTTTATTCATAAGTTCAGGCAATGCACCGCTGTGGTCGATTTCAGCATGGTTTGCAATAATAAAATCAATTTTCTTTAAATCAATTTCGTTTTGAAGATTGTCAACAAACTCTTTTGCAAAAGGTTTCCATACAGTATCAATAAGAATTGTCTTTTCTTCTCTTATCAAATAGGAATTATACGACGAACCCTTATGAGTGGAATATTCATTTCCATGAAATTTTTGCAATTCCCAATCAACTTTACCTACCCAGTCAACATTGTTTTTAATTTTTGTTTTCATAAAAGCACTCCTTATATTTTAGTTTTTAGTATATCTTGAAATATGTATTTCTCAAAATATTATTTGGGGCATTAATTTTCATTTTGTTCGCGCGACATTGCACACAACGTCTGTGTATATTCATTGTTGTTACACCGACAATTTGGAGGGATAACAACAATTGTTGATATATTTCTTTTACCAAGTACGCTTCTCTTTATTCAAAAAAGTCATCCACTGGGTTTTTTATATTACCAATAGCCTTTTTGGAAACATGAGTATAAATCTCAGTTGTTTTTGAACTGTTATGCCCAAGCAGCTCTTGAATATACCTTAAATCAGTTCCTTGTTCAAGTAAATGAGTGGCAAAACTATGTCTCAACATGTGCGGCGTAGCGCTTTTATGTATTCCCGCTTTTCTTGCCGCGTTTTTCAGAATTTTTGCAATACTCGTTGGTGAATATTTCCCGCCCTTTGCTCCTTCAAAAAGGTATTTATTGGGCTTATACTCTTTGTAATACTTTCTTAATATCAGAAGAGTCTTTTCGGATAATAAAGACACCCTGTCTTTTTTGCCTTTAGCGCCAATAATATTTATAACCATCCTTTCGGAGTCAATATCAGAAACTCTCAAATCAATTACTTCGCTCCGTCTTAAACCTGCTGAATATATCAACATCAAGATGCTGCGATGTTTTATATTGCCGCATGAGATGAGTATTTTCTTCACTTCGTTCTTACTCAACACTTTTGGTAGTTTGTGCTCCTTATTGGGACGATGTAGCTCATAATATTGTTTGTTTCTGCCAAGTACTTTTTCATAAAAGAATTTAATGGCATTTATTCTCTGATTCTGTTGACTGATAGAAATGTTTTTTGACTGTATCAGATTTAATAAGTATTTGTTTATTTGTTCGGTAGTTAGCCCTTCTAATTTCTCATCTTTGAAATGCGCACAAAAATCCCTAAAATAATTACAATAGATCCTTTGAGTACTATTGCTGTATCTCTTTTGAATTAGTAATTCTTTATATTTTTCCAACATTTCATTCATTGGGAATCTATTTGTATTTACATATAATCAAGTGATTATACTGATTGTCAAAGTCCACCAAAATTCCCCATCAAAATCAATTTAGGTCCATTTAAATT
>CAYYMH010000025.1:0-52970 GCA_964472785.1 uncultured Cytophagia bacterium
TATTTGAGCAAATTAAGGGAGAATATGTTGCTCAAATAAAGTTGGACGTAACATTTATAATTTGAAATAATTTTTCCGTTATGTATTACTGTCATTACATCCTTGTCTTTTGCCAAATATACATAATGCCTGCCATCAGGGCTAAATGTAAAACTAAAAATATTTTCATAGTGTTTTTCTTCTTGTTCATTGATTACAACAAATTCGCTTTCCTCATTTTCGGCAAGATATGCTAAATTTTCAGAATTATTACTGTATGTGAGACCTCGTATTTCATTATAAGATTTATGTGCTTTTTCATTTTCAACGACAAATTCTTTATCATTCATCCCGCAGATATAGGCTATTTTGTTGCCAGTGGGGCTAAACAGAAAAGAGCTGATGTAATCATATCTTTTACTTTTCGAATTATTAATTGAGATATAATAGCCTTTATCGTAATGTCCATAAGCATATGCAAAACCTTTATTATCTGGTGAGAATTTAAATAATATTTCATTGAAGGTGCTGTTCAAGCGACTTATCACCTTATTATTCACCACAATATAAAACTGATTTTGATCTTTAGCTATATAAGCTAATTTTTCGCCATCTAAACTAAACTGCAGGTCCTCAATATATTCATATTTCTTACTTTCTAGGCCATCATGTACTACAATAGATTGCGAATTAATATTAGCTATATATGCATAGTGTTTGGAATCAGAACTAAATATTATTTTCCCCACGAAATCATAATATTTTTCTATTTTATAGTTAATTACCATTGCCTGCATTTCATAATCATTCGAGAGTTTTGTCCAAGCAATTAGATTATTGTCATTACTGAATTGGGGTGAGGTCCCTATGGGGATAAAATCAAACTTATTTAAATCAAAAAGAACTTTAGAATCTTCATACTCATCAGAGTTGCATGCAATATATTGTAAATTTGGGCTTATTGTCGCATGTCCTTTCATTAATTGCTCTGCAAGGTTGACATTTGTTATTTTTGTTTTTGTTAGATTTTGACTTTCCAGCCCACATGCAAGTTGAAAATAAATAATGTAAAATGTCATTAAACTGAATAGTACAAGTCTAATAGTTTTCATTTAATTTACCTCCATAAATTATTCTTATACAAATTAAATCAGCCGTTTTAACCGCATTTGACAAACCTGCGTTAACGAACCGAATTTTTAACTGCTCCGAAATGTGCCTGAACGAATCGGCGTTTAAAATCGGCTGCATTTGCTTGTTAAGCTTTGGCATTTTCCTGCATAATGTTATTTTGGATTTTTGCAATAACTTGTTCTAGTATGCTTACAAATTTATCAATTTCCTCATCTGAAATGGCTCTGTTTATATGCCATTTTAAGTTTGATTTGGCATTAACAAAATTTCCGGTTTCTATCAATTTTGATTTATAGAATTCGATTATTGCTTCGGCGTTATTTACTTTTTTTGCAATTTCTTCAAATCCAGTATAAATGCTTTGTTTAAATACTGAATCAGGCGGATAGCCAAAAAATAGACCAACAAAGCTATTTTCTAAATCAACATTCAGTGAAAACCCTTTTGATCCCCATCGAAATATTAAATTTTTCTCTTTTGCAAAATCAAATATGCTACTGAAAACTTTTAAACCATTCGGGTCAAGTGAATTCTTAAATTGCTCTTCATTAACTTTTGGCAACGATGCTGATTGCACTTTTTGCCTTATAAATTCTTCTTCTCCGACAACGACATCACTTGAAATAATTTTCTCACCGGTTTTTGATAAAAAATATTTGAATTCTAAGCAGAAGATGTCCAATCCTTTTCCCCGCAAATACTGTGCAGTCTGTTTTATTTCCTTGGAGATATCTTGAGCTATGATTACGAGTTTAGAATTTTTATTGAAAGAGACTTTTTCTTCAGACTTATTTTGAAAATATTGCTCATGATATTCTTCTAACTGAATATCTTCGCCCGAATAATCTTGATAAATTTCATTTAGTTGATAGTAATCTAATTTTTCTACAAAAGAAGCGTATTCTAATAATTGGGCAATTGTTTCTCTTGGTGTTTTGTCCCTTTTCAATTCGATCACTAACGTGTTTCCCGAACTATCGATTCCTATGAGATCTATAAATGAATTTAGGTTGGTTGTAACTTGCCGACCAATAATCAATATTGTGGTATTTTCAAAAAAGTATTCGGGATTTTTTTCTAGCAATGCTTCTAAATCAGATTCCCGGTTATCTTCTTTGAATCTTGATTCCCGATAAGGACTCATTTTACCATTTTCATCAAGTGTGAAAAGTCTCATTCTTTTTGTCCTTTATCTTTTAAGCCTAACATTATAGTAATAAGTTCCCAATTTACACAAATCTTTTCCCAATATATAGGGTAAAATAGTTACTAATATTAGGAATTTTTATTATGATAACTTCTCGATTTTCTCCATATCACCTTGAGTCTATCCATTTTGTGATTTCGCAATTACAATTCAATATAAACGAAAATAGCTATAATGTCAATATAAAATTAAGACAAATGAAAGTAATTCTTCCATGATTATCAATAATATTCATCAACAAGTCGGTTCCAACACGTATTTATCAGCATTTTCAAGAAACGCTTTCCTGGAAAGGCTGATTGCCTCAGCGATTGCTTCTTTTGTAATTGAACCTCGCCATTCTTCGATTATTGTTTCCCAATCTAATCCATCTGCAACTTGCTCCAAAACATCGGCAACCATGATCCGTGTACCGCGAAAGGTAGGCTTGCCATGGCAAATATTTGGATCTGAAACAATATACCTGCCAAATAATTTATAATCCATGTTCGATTTCCTCAAGTGATTCAACGTGTCTAAATTTAATTACTGCATTATTTTATTCTTTAATCTGCACGATACAACACTATCAAAATCCCCAGATTTCTTCCATATCTTCAATATCCGGATCGTCATATCTTTCCAAAGTTGCCAGCCATTCCGGCATATCTTCTTTTATTGACTCTTTTAAGTCGGATAAATCCTCTGCAGTGATTTTGCCGCTATCACACATAAATTGGTAGAATTTTTTTATACTGGCTGCATTTTCTTTGATGGTTGCACTTGACGCCCACATTGCTTTCCTGATAAACCAGTATCCCAAAAACATATTGATTTCTACGGCTCCTTCTTTTGCTGGAATAGGCTCTTCATACAACAGAAAGGTATTGATGTAAAAATCAACGTTGGCGACATGTTTTTCAATCGTCTTTGGCGCCAAAGATTTGTTGGCGAGCCACGTTTTAAATTCAGAGATCAGTTGTTCATTTTCATTCCTGATCTGTTCACATTCTTTCTCGAAATCTTCGTAGTCCATGTTAGGCCTTTAAATATTAAATGTAATGGTTAATTATAACGCCACCGATTCATAAGAAAAACCGAGTTTGCCGGAAATTGCTTTAGCATGTTCCAAGGTCAGGCTCACAACCTTTTCTTCTGCATCTATATCAATATAAAGGTTTTCATTCAATTCTATGGTTTCTTGAATACGAGAATCGGATAATTCAACATGCAGTGTATCCGTATCCTCAAAATATTTGAATTTAATTTGACGTGTTTGTTTTTGCTTAAATTACAAGTATGGATGACCGATAGAAAATATAAGCGTAAAATAAATTGATTTTTTCGATTGTAAGGGATGCACATGTGCATCCTCTACTACGGGATAATATTAAACAAATTAAAAAAACTAATAATCCAACCGATCATTTATTTTAATATATAATTTTCATCGTAATATGTCAAGATAAAAATAGAGTTTTTTGAATGTCTCAAATTTAGATAATTATTGGTTTGAAGATTCAACTCCTCTGAAGGTGTTCTCGATAATCGAATTGACTACTACACATGTTATTCTTGGGCTAAAGCCCGGCATGAGAGTCACATTCAATCCACCGACATAAATGTTGGCGCAATTCATAGCAGCGAAACTTTTTATATCAAATTGATAAGCTGTGTTATTTCTGCTGTGGCCAACTGAAATAGAATGAAACAAAATTTCTAAATAATTTTCTTGATTTAATCGGTGGATTTCGTTATAATATGAGCGCTGTGAGTTAACTAATTCCAAATCAACGAAATAGGAAGGGGCAGTATGATGGAAAAGAAAAATGTTCATCATGTTCGCATTGTTGCCGCTGTTTTCGTGGCGATAATGATCTTGATTCAATGTACACAATCCAAGAAAACAGAGGAGCCGATTATGCCACCAGAGGCAGAGAAGATTCCCAAGACGCTGACTGCGCACGGCGATACCCGCGTGGATAATTATTTCTGGCTGCGGGACAGGGACAACCCTGAAGTGATCGAATATCTCAAAGCGGAAAATGAGTATCTGAAACAGAAGATGGCGCATACTGAGAAGCTTCAGGAAAAGCTGTACGACGAAATTGTCGGACGCATCAAAAAGACCGATGAGTCTGTGCCGTATCTGGACAACGGATATTACTACTACCGCCGCTTTGAAAAGGGCAAGGAGTATCCGATTTACTGCCGCAAAAAAGGATCGCTGGAGGCGGAAGAGCAAATTTTGTTGGACGTGAACAAAATCGCGGAAGGGAAAAAGTTCTGTCAGGTGACTGGTTTGGAAGTCAGTGAAAATAACCGTTTTCTGGCGTTTGGAGTGGATACGGTCAGCCGGAGAAAATACACAATTCAGTTCAAAGATTTGAAAACCGGCGAGATGCTGCCGGACGAGATTAAAATGACAACCGGCGGCGCGACCTGGGCGAATGATGACGAAACCGTATTTTACGTACTGAAAGACACCACGTTGCGAGCCTACAAAATTATGAAACACAAGCTGGGTTCTGATCCGGCGCAGGACGAACTGGTTTATCATGAGCAGGACAGCACCTTTTCCACCTATATTGATAAGACCAAATCGCGCAAATATCTGTTGATTGCTAATTACAGCACGATGTCCACAGAATTCAGATTTTTGGACGCGGATAATCCGGACGGTCAATTCCAGATATTTCAGCCGCGCGAGGATGACCACGAGTACTCGATTGATCATTTTGAGGATAAATTTTACATCGTGACCAACTGGGACGCGAAAAATTTCCGGTTGATGGAAACGCCTGTCGATCAGACCGGCAAAGAAAACTGGCAGGAAGTGATACCCCACCGGGATGATGTGCTGCTGGAAGATATCGAGCTGTTCAAAGATTATCTGGTGGTTGAGGAGCGATCAAAAGGGTTGCGCCAGATTCGCGTGATCGACCAGAAAAATAATCAGGAGCACTATCTCGATTTCGGGGAAGAAGCCTATCTGGCTTACACCGGCACTAATTTGGTGTTTGACACGGATGTGCTGCGTTACGGCTACACATCGATGACCACGCCGTCTTCGACTTACGATTACAACATGAAAACCAGAGAAAAAACGCTGCTGAAGCGCGAAGATGTGCTGGGCGATTTTGATCCGGAAAATTACCATTCCGAACGCTTGTACGCCAAAGCCCGTGATGGGGTGGATGTGCCGATTTCCATCGTGTACCGGAAAAAATTTAAAAAAGATGGCAGCCAGCCGCTGTTGCTTTACGGTTACGGTTCGTACGGCGCGACTATGGAAGCCACATTCAGTTCGCCGCGGTTGAGTTTGCTGGACCGGGGATTTGCCTTTGCGATTGCCCATATTCGCGGAGGTGAGGAAATGGGACGCTGGTGGTACGAGGACGGCAAACTGCTGAACAAAAAAAATACCTTTACCGACTTTGTCGATTGCGCGAAATTTTTAATCGATCAGAAATATACCAATTCTGATAAATTGTTCGCTATGGGCGGTTCTGCGGGCGGATTATTGATGGGCGCGGTGGTCAACATGCGGCCGGATTTATTCAGAGGCATTGTGGCAGCCGTGCCGTGGGTGGATGTGGTCACCACGATGCTGGACGCCAGCATCCCGTTGACCACCAGCGAATACGATGAATGGGGAAATCCCCACGAGAAAAAGTACTACGATTACATGCTGTCCTATTCACCTTACGATAATGTGGTTGCCCAGGACTATCCCGCGATGTTGGTGACCACAGGTCTGCACGATTCCCAAGTGCAATTTTGGGAACCGGCAAAATGGGTGGCAAAACTGCGCGATCTGAAAACCGATAATCATGTATTACTGCTGCATACCAATATGCACGCGGGTCACGGCGGAAAGTCCGGTCGGTTCGAGCGCTACAAAGAGACGGCGCTGGAGTATGCGTTTATGCTGGATCAGCTTGGGATTCGGAAGTAATCGTATTCATAAATTCATAAGATAATTCATTTAAATGAGGATTAAATTATGGACTATGATGAAAATAAAGTGGATGAAATGACCTTGGCTTTACTCCATCTGGTCACGTGGCAAGATGAGTTCGGAAAGAGAGCCTGGAAAGGCTTTGACTGGGATACAATAAGTCGGCTTCATGAGAAAGGCTACATAAGCAATCCGGTCGGCAAGGCAAAATCGGTTTCTTTATCCGAAGATGGCGCCAAATTGTCCGAACAGCTTTTTGAGAAATATTTTGGAATTGAAAAAAGGTAGTTGAGGTATGAGCAAAAACTCATTTATTCGTTCACAAATGAAATTTATTTTCAAAAATTAGTTTTAAATATTATTTTTTTCGCATATATTAGTAGCACGAAGTGACATTTTTTCGGCTCATCTGTGCTACTAAGGTTGATGAGAAATAAATAAGGTTTTGATCTGTCATTTTAGATTTAATCAAAAGTTATTATCGTTTTTTTTTGTGAACTTTTATTTCTTGGGCTGGATCAGAAGCTATTGATTTTTTGAAACCACGAAGTTCACAAAGTTCACAGAGGTATAAAATATTTATGAGTTATTCTTTGTGAACTTTGTGTACGCTTGATGTGCTTTCTGGTAAAAGGAAAAGCTTCAAACGCAGCCCTCCAAATCCGATCAGTATCTAAAATGAACACGAGGGCAGTCCATGAACTTCAAACACATCACGCTGATTTCTGTTATTCTCATAATTGTTACAGGATCAGCGTTCGGTCAAATTGACAAAGTAAATCGCTCGGAATATTTAGATTACGCGACGCAGGCAGTTGAAGATTACTGGCAATACTACGATGAGGACATCCAAACATGGGTGGACAGGATTGATCTGGAAAATGTGTTTGGCTACAATCCGCCGGGTAATCCGCTTTCCTTTGCTTACGTGAGCGCGCATCTGTTTCACATCACCGGTGAGGAAAAGCATGCTGAACGCACGCGTGAAGTGCTGGTGGAGTTTGGTGATTTCCGGAATTATTACCCCAAAGATTTTTGGAAAGACCGGCCGGGCTACGATGAAGGTGTGCCGCCATTAGCCAATTTTTTTACCATTTCCCAGTACATCAAAGCCTATTATCTGCTCAAAGACAGTCCCTTATTCACCAAAAAGGACAGAAAAATCATCGCCGAAAATATCGCGCAAAGTCTGGCGTACCAGCTTCGATCACAGGAATGGGGACCAATGAACCGGTCTGTGTTGCGGGCAGATGCTTTTTATGTGGCGGCCAGAGCGCTGCCGGATCATCCCGAGTGGAAAACCTGGCGCACGCTGGCAAAGTCGATTATTGACGATTGTCTGTACAACTGGGAAATCGAGGATGCGTCGCTTTATAATGCAGTTTACGAGTACGCCCTGATTTCGTTACTTGATGTTACTGATAATGAGCAATACTGGGAGCATGCGGTGGCGCGGTATAAAATGCAGTTTTACTCGAGGCTGCTGGCGCCCCACGGCATGCTTCCGGATTACGGTGATGCGCATCTGTTTTCCAATTGGCATCGCTGGGTGCCGGTGTTTGAAAAGGCTGCCACTGAATTCAATGATCCTGAAATCAAATACGCTGCCAGCCGGATCGCCCAGAAGTTTTGGGATTTTGAAGCTGATAAAAAATCGATGTGGCTGGCTAATATCGCCATTGATGCGTACCGTTGGGCAAATGATAAAATTAATCCAAAAGCGCCACCCGGAAAGAGCGAACTGGTTTTAGACGATCTGGTCGGTAAAAAAGTGGTTTTCAGAACCGGTTATCAAAAGAAGGACACCTATTTTTTGCTGAATTTCAAAGATGAAGGCCAGAGCGGATTTTTGGGCAGAGAGTATCTGCGGCTCACTATTCCGGTGGAAGAGGAGAAGATGACCCATGGCCATTCGGACGAGAATAGCATTCCGTTATTCATGGTGGACGGTTGCGTGCTGTTGCACGATGGCGGGTATCGGGATTACATGCCGAGCGGACCGTTCGGTGCGTACCGCGCTGATTATTTTCACAACCGGGTTGTGGTCAGAAAAGGGAAGATTTTCAAAGGGCAGGAAAAAGGGCTGTTCCGTTACTCGATTAAAGACAGTGCTGCGATTCCGGGACAGAATGTGTATGATTTTGTGAGGAACTCCGGCGCCTATCGGCCAGCAGAAACCGAGCTGATCGATTTTCTGGTAACCGATGAATTCGACTACAGCCGCTCGCGGGTGACCGACGAGAAATTGGGTTTTCAGCACGACCGGATTGTGAATTGGGTGAAGCCGCTCAATATTTTTATTATTTTCGATGCGGTGAAATTTTTGGAAGATGATTATTTCACTACGGTCAATTTTTGGCATACGCGAAAAATTGTGGATCAGGGCGACGATTATTTTGACACCCAGTACGATTCAGTCCGAAATTATGTTTTCCCGACACATAAATTGCTGCTCATTTATTTTCCCAATGCCACTGAAGAAGGGAGGATGCTCAATGTGGATTTGGAGCAGCGGAATTACCAAAAACAGTTCGCCATCAATCACGCGTTATCTCAATGGCATTATCAGGGTGAGTTTGCTATTTTTACCACAGTGCTGATTCCTCACGATACTGGTCAGGACATTCAGCCATTGTTGGATCGGATCAAGCTGATGAAGGTGGATAGATATCCGCAGGCTGTCGGTGTGAAAATTATGACTCCGGACACGACCTACTTTGTCTGCTCCAAACTGGATCGGATGATGGATCTGCACCATCAGGATATTCGTCCGCAATATGATTACGAACACGGCAAAGTAAAATACGATGATTTTGAAACCGACGGGCACCAACTGTTTGCCTGGATCAGTGGCAATAGGCTGAAATACACATCGGTTTATTGCGTGAAGATGAAATACAAAGATAAAGTCCTGTTCGAGCAACTGCCCAGTTTATACGGCTTACAATACACCGACGGTGTGGATCGTTTAGGTGTGGGAAAATTGCGGTACTGGCAGGATACGGTTGAAATTAATCAATAATGCCATTGATGAATTAACACGGATTGAACACGGATAAAAAGAATCAGTGTTTCATCCGTGTCAATCCGTGGCAAATAAAAAATGAAAACATCTGTAGTGGAATTATTTCAGTAACTGCGTTACTGCATGAATTAACATAGTTACTTCACTCCAAAAAAAAACGATCAGAACTGAAACGGAGCAGAATATGGAACTATCAACACTGGATTGGTCGATTATTGTCGGGTATCTCATTTTCTCTTTTGGTGTAGCTGCTATTTATATCCGTCGCGCCAGCAAGGGCATGGCTGAATTCTTTGTCTCGGGTCGATCGCTGCCCTGGTGGTTGTTGGGAACATCCATGGTGGCGACCACGTTTAGCACGGATACGCCAAATCTGGTGACGAATTTAGTTCGCGAGGGCGGCGTGTCTCACAACTGGGTATGGTGGGCATTTTTACTCACCGGAATGATGACCGTGTTTTTTTATGCCAGATTGTGGCGTCGTTCCAAAGTGCTGACAGATCTCGAGTTTTACGAAATCCGCTACTCCGGAAAATCAGCGGCTGTTGTGCGTGGTTTCAGGGCAATCTATCTCGGTTTCTTTTTCAACATCGTGATTATGGCATCAGTGACGTTGGCTGCAGCCAAGATCGCCAATATTTTGTTTGGCTGGTCAAGGCTGGAAACGGTGATTTTCTGTTCCGTTGCCACGATCGGATTTTCGGTGATGTCCGGACTGTGGGGCGTCGTGGTGACTGATTTAATCCAATTTCTCATGGCGATGACCGGAGCAATTGCAGCGGCATATTATGGCATAAATCATGAGGCTGTTGGTGGATTGACAGGGCTGGTCAGCAAACTCGATCCGGAGACGTTGAATCTGCTGCCTGATTTTGGCAACTGGGAATTGACCGTTTCGGTGCTGATTATTCCGCTTACTATTCAGTGGTGGTCGGTATGGTATCCCGGGGCGGAACCCGGTGGCGGCAGTTACATCGCCCAGCGTATGCTGGCAGCCAAAGATGAAAAACATTCCATGGCTGCAACGCTTTGGTTCAACGTGGCACATTACGGATTGCGTCCCTGGCCCTGGATTTTGGTGGGATTGGCGTCGATTCTGGTGTATCCGAGTTTGGCGGATATTCAAACCGCATTCCCGCATATCAGTGAAAATCTGGTCGGGCACGATATTGCCTATCCGGCAATGCTGAAATTTCTGCCATCGGGTTTATTAGGTATTATGGTTGCCTCTCTGATGGCAGCTTATATTTCCACGATGGACACCCATTTAAACTGGGGAGCTTCCTATCTTGTACACGATTTGTACAAAAGATTTATCAAACCGGAAGCCTCAGAAAAACACTACGTGCTGGTCGCCCGAATCGTGACCGCGGTGCTGATGATTTTGGCTGCCATGACCATGTTTGCTCTGGAAACGGCCAAAGATGCATTTAATCTGCTGCTGTCTATTGGTGCGGGTACCGGATTGATCTATTTGTTGCGCTGGTTTTGGTGGCGAATTAATGCCTGGAGTGAAATTGCAGCCATGATCAGTTCGTTTATGATCGCATCGTTTTTATTCATTCTTCAGAAAAATGGTGTTAACATTCCCAACCATATCTCATTAGCCAGCAGTGTTGCCTTTACTAGCATTGTTTGGGTTACGGTTACTTTTTTAACCCGTCCGGTTGACAAAGAGGTTTTGGTTGATTTCTACAAACTGGTACGTCCCTTTGGTAAAGGTTGGAAAAAAATCAGAGAAATGGCGTTGCTGGAACCTTCACCGGACAGCGTTGCGCATGGATTCCTCGGTTGGATTATGGGGTGTACACTGGTCTATTCGGCGATGTTTGGCACAGGGAGCTTTCTTTACGGAAGAGTGCTCAACGGAGTGGCTTGTTTAGTTCCGTTCCTGATTAGCGCCGGCTTTCTGATTTGGTTGCTGCCCAAATATTTCAGCAAGAAAAGTATTCAGATAAAATAATTGTCGAACTCTAATTAAAATTTTTGATCGAGAGGTTCATGTATGACCAAATTAAAATTGATTGTTGTATTTCTCCTTGTTGCTTTCGTGTCCGCTTTTGGAAAAATAACGGTAAAAACGATTGATTTTTTAGACCAGGTCGGCGTTCAAATCAATGCGGCCGGTCCGTTACTGGTTCAGGTAGATTCCCTGCGGAACCGGATTATTTTGGCAAATACGCTCACGTCCTCCATGTCTGTCATCGATGGGGAAACTCATCAGGTGACGAATATCCCTCTTTTCGGGAGAGCGTTTCAGCATTTAAAGTCGGAAGCCATGACGTTAAATCAAAAGGACGGATCGGTTTACCTGATTGGTAAAAATTGCTTTTTTATGGTTTTTCCTGAAAATAAAAATTCAAAAACTGTGGAAACACAATCTCAATTTGAATCCATAGCTGTCGATGAAAATACAGGAAACGTGTTTCTGGCTGGCAGGGAGAGTAAACAGTTAGGATTTTACCACGCCAAAGAGAAAAAGTTGAAGCTGGTCGATTGGCTGGAAACGAATGAACAACTCATCAATCTTAACGCCACGCCGCCACCGCCGATACGAAAAGTGGTGGCTGACAATAAATTAAATCAAATCATCGCTGTTGATGGGTTGACTGCAAAGTTGTTCATTTTTGATAGCCGCAACGGGAAATTACTCCGCAGCCGTCCACTGGATCTGCTAAAAGGCGGACGCTGGCATTTTGCCGGTTACAATCAGCAAAATCATTGCCTGTATCTCGTAATCGAACGCGATGACCGAAAAGTAGTTCGAGCTGCGAAAATTGATGTACAAGGGCAAGATGCCATCTTGCCGCTACACGAATTCACCGAAGGCGTAGGCATCAACTACCACCCAAACCGAGACGAAATTTACATACCCTACGACAACCATCCGTCAGTACACGTGGTGGATTTTAAAAATAGCGGGGAAGTCACAGAAATAAAACTACCTGCCTTTGGAAACGACGCCAGTGCAATTGATTTTGAAAATGATATTTTATACATCGCGAGCTGGGCGCACGGTGAGATCGATGTGGTAGATTTAAAAACGCGCAGTCTGATCAAACGTGTTCCCGGATTGGGCATTTTGCCTCACATGTTCAATATGGCGTTTAATCCGAATAACGGGTTGCTTTATGTTCCAAAAGGCGCCACGGCTGTGAACGGCTCGTTCGGCGCGGCGTTGTGTGCCTTTGATCCCAAAAACGAAAATTTTGAAAAAGTCAACACCGGATGGGCGCCCATCGATTTGGTAGAAATGAAAAATCGAAACAGTTTTCTGGTGTTCAATTCCGAGGATACGTTCGCAGAGGTGAGCTATGACGATCGCGTTGAATACCACCGGCTCCCGTATGATTATCCGGTAACCTCGGTTCACAATCAGCAGGGCGACGTCTATCTGTCCTACGGACCGCATCAATCCTATTGGCCCAATGTTTATATCTGGGACGCGAAAAACGGGATTTTGACTATTGATAAAGATGATTTGAGCTTCTACGACCGGCGCATTCCGCGACAGGCGCATAAACTGGCTTTGGATAAAAACGGCGTGCTCTATTTCACGCAAAATAATTGGGGTACAGAAGAGCAGTTTCTGGGGAGGTTGCCCGATCCGGTTCGATTGTTCGAAATCGGGAAACGGATACCGTTGCAGGATAAGGTGAGCCGCGAAATCACCCAGCGCATCCTAAAATACGATTTAAAGAAAAATTGGCTCTACCTGGTGCGCATCGGTGAAACTGACACTGACCCCAGCATTTTGCAAGTGGTCGTTCTGGACTCACAGAAAGTGATGCAAAGAATCGAAGTCGGCAACACGGCAACCGATCTGGTTTTTGATGATCGCAGTGTTTACGTTTCCAATTTTGGTTCAAATACAGTATCGGTGATTAGTAAAACGGATTTTACGCAACAGCAAGTTTCGACTGAAAAACAACCACTCAAAATATGTCGTTGTGCGGATCAGGTGTTTGTTCTCAATCATTCGGGTAATTCGATTCAAAATGTGACTGAAAATAAAACGTATCCGCTCCCTGTTACGGGACTGCCGGATTTTTTGTGTTGCTGGGGAAATGAATTATTCGTGGTGTCCCATACACCGAACACTTTTTATGCCTATCTCTTTGATCCGAAAGCGGAAAATTTTCAGTTAATTCACAGCTACGATTACCCATTCGGAAACACACGGTTTGACACGCGAAATGTCTCTTTTTATATGAACGGTCAATACGGCGATGCCATTTTTTCATTGAATCAAGCCAGAACGGATCAGAGCGGACGGCTGTGGTTAACGGACTTTTTGTCGGGTAAATTATTAATTTTTGATGAGAAATAGGATCAATTCTATTGTCGGATTTAATCCGTCAGGATTTTAGTAGAATGCTGACGCATTAACTCCGGTTGAATTGGCTATTGGAGATTAAGTCTATCATACAAGTGATCAAATCATTGAGGTGAATAGAATGAATAAAACATTTTGGAAATTATTCTCAGCTATCATAATTTTGACATTACTCTTTTCTTCTGTTGTTGTTTACCCGCAAAATTACTGGGAACCGGATATTAAAAAGTTTGAAGCGGCCGATTCGGAAAATCCGCCACCCAAAGGTGCGGTGCTGTTCGTGGGCAGTTCGAGCATTCGAATGTGGAAATCGGTGGCTGATGACTTTCCTTTCGTGGAAACCATCAATCGCGGATTCGGCGGTTCGGAAATGAGCGATTTGGTTTATTTCGCCGACCGCATTATTCTTCCGTACGAGCCGGCGCTGATTGTGGTTTATTCCGGAGACAATGACATCGCCAACGGAAAGAAACCGGAAACGATAGTGAACGATTTTAGAGAGCTGGTGGAAATTGTCAATGATTCGCTGCCGGGCACACCGATTATTTTGATTCCGCCAAAACCGAGTCTTTCTCGTTGGAAGTGGCAAAAGGAATATAAAGAAACCAAAGCGCAGTTGAAGCAATTTATTGAAGTAAATGAAGAAAAGAATTTAGTTTTTGTGGATGTTTTTTCTCCGATGCTAAATGAGCAGGGAGAGCCGCGGCAGGACATATTTTTGGATGATCAGCTCCATTTAAATAAAAAAGGATATGATTTGTGGGAAGCTATTCTCGAGCCTGTAATAAAGAAACATTTACGAAAAAAGGTTAAAAAAGAACAATGATTCGACTGGTTACATTTTTAGGGAATCCCGGAACCCAGTATGAGATGACGCGTCATAATGCCGGCTGGATGTTGGCAGACCGGCTTTCCGAATTATATGTGCTTAATTGGCAGAATAAATTTAAGGGATTGTATGCCGAGCATCTGTTACACGGTGAGAAAATTGTTTTTCTGAAACCGCTGACATTAATGAACAGAAGCGGTGAAAGCGTGCAGGCATGTTTGCAGTTCTTCAAAATTAATCCGGAGTCGCTACTGGTGGTGCATGATGATATTGAAATGGATTTTGGATTGGTCGGGATAAAGAAGGGCGGTGGATTAGCCGGTCACAACGGATTGAGATCTATTGCAAATATACTGAAGCGTCGGGATTTTTATCGGTTCAGAATTGGCGTGTCCAGACCTGATCACGGGAATGTTGCCGCTTACGTTTTGAGCCGGTTTTCGAAACATGAGCAGGTCGTGCTGTCGGATTTAATTAATAATGCAGTCAGCATCTTTGAAAAAGCGTTGACTCAAGACCCAGATGAGGCGGTTAAAAATTATCAAAAAGTACGGTTATACTAATATGAAAGTGGTTTTATGATTTTCTATTATAAGAACTCACCTTAGTCCTCTCTTAGCAGGAGAGGATAAAAAGGTGAAATCTTAAAACCATGTGGTGACTATAATTTAGCGGATAATTTTTGGAGTATTGTGAAATACGAATATCAAAAAACAAATCGATACTTTGCCCAGGTTTCGGCAGGCATGGAAAAATTGGCTGCCGATGAACTGAATGAATTGGGAACAAAGGATGTTAAAACGATCCACCGCGGCGTCTATTTTGATGCTGATAAATCCACGCTTTATCGGGTGAATTATCAGACGCGAATAATCTCGCGTATTTTAGCGCCACTGTTGAAATTCAACTGCCATTCGACGCGCTATCTTTACAGTAAAGGTAGAGAGATTTCATGGGAGAAATTTTTCACTGTAAATAATACGTTCGCCATTTTCGCGAACGTGTCGAACAGTAAAATCACGCATTCCCAGTACGCGGCGCTCAGGCTGAAGGATGCCATTGCGGATTATTTCAGAGAACTTCAGGGAAAGCGACCGAGTGTTGAGCGGATCGAACCGGATGTGTGGATCAATTTGCACATTGAAAATGATTTTGCCACCATCAGTTGGGATACGTCTTGCGGCGCGCTTCATCGCCGGGGATACCGGAAAGAGACTGTCGAAGCGCCGATGCAGGAAACGGTGGCAGCGGCAATCATTCGGATGAGCGAATGGAACGGTGAGCAGCCGTTGTATAATCCGTTCTGTGGCTCCGGAACAATTCTGGCAGAAGCGCTGATGCACTATTGCCGAATACCGGCGGGATTGCTGCGGCGGCAATTTGGATTTGAGTACCTGCCGGATTTTGATGCGAGTGAGTGGCGGAAAGTGAAGATGAATTCCAATGCTGCCATCAGAAAGCCGAAGAAAGGATTCATCCTTGGCAGCGATATTTCAGCGCAGGCAATAAAAGCGGCTGAACATAATTTAGCCCATATTATTCCCGAGAATTCTGTCGAATTGAAGGTGCAGGATTTTCGTGAAATCTGCTCCATTGAGAATAGCTGTATTGTCTGCAATCCGCCACACGGGATTCGGATGAGTAACAAACGAAAGGTCAGTGCGTTGTACAAACATTTCGGTGATTTCCTGAAACAGCGCTGCCAGGGTTCAACAGCGTTTGTCTATTTTGGAGACCGGAGTTTGATCTCAAAAATCGGCTTAAGACCGGGTTGGAAAAAGCCATTGCGGAATGGCGGGCAGGATGGGCGGTTGTGTAAATTTGAGATTTATTGATTGTTTCAGTATCACAGCCGAAATCGTCAAAATTCAGCGAGTTTTTTGAGTAAAATTTATCACTTCATTTAGGAATGAATGATCACCTTTCTTCGTTAATTTCAAATTGGACTTCGACGTTCTCTGAATCTCTCGCTATTTCAAAGGTAATTGAATCTCCCCAGTTTTTGAGCGAAAGATAGTATTTTAAATCCGAAAGCGTTGAGAATCGCTGTCCGTCGACAGCTAATATGATGTCTCCTTTTTCAATCCTGTTTGTGTCCGCGATGGACTCGGGAAAAACACGGATAACTTTAAATTCACCCTGTTCTGTGTTATCAATGTGAAATCCGAGCGACGGATATTTTTCCTGTGTTTCTTTCGGCACACCCCAGAGAAAATCCGCCAGACTGCGGATAACAATTTTATGCGGTGAATCTTCTTTGCTTCCCATCATATTTGTCGGTGGCATTTTCTGCTTTTTGGTTAATGAGTCTTGTTTCTGGATACTCTTTTTCATGTGCATCATCAAAGATTCCTCAAGCGTATCCGGAACATCCACTGCTATCACCGATGCGTAGGAGAAAAAGCTCGCTTTCTCAATCACCCGTCCGATACCGAGGTTGTAAGCAACGTGCCCGCTGCCGGCTAATACGATAACGGTTGCCCCCGGATTTTCGTGGGCGACTTTGATGGCACCTGTTCCCATCGCTGCATCCCAGAAGCACTGGGCAGCATACAATTTTTGAAATTGATTCGGTTGAATAGCGTCCAATCCTTCCATGGCTGTTTTAATGTAAAATCGATGCTGGACATTGGTCGTGTCGATTGTCGGCAAACTGTCGCGTTCTTTTTTTGATAGCGACTGAATACCGTTTCTGGCAATTTTGGATACATATTTCTTTTCCATATTGATGCCGTACATTTGAATGTCATTTTCCCGCGCAAGGTCAAAAATTGGTTTGTAGTACCGGTAGTTGTGTCCCCATACATTATAAAAGTCTGATTTTTCTAAAAATTCTTCTTGATCAATTTTATTTTGAATATAGGCATTCAAAACAGAATCCTGTCGGGGAGTGAACATTTCCAGCGCTAAACATACGGATTGTCCCTTCTCAATTAATCCTTTGATAATTTTCAACTGCATATCGTGATGGTGAAAATTGGTATGAGTTTCTCCGACCAAGACGATGCGGTGCTTACGGATTGCTTCGATAAACTGGTCAAGGGATAAATTTGAATTGCTTCCTGTTTTCAGAATTTGATTTAATTTAACAGCACAGTAATTATACTTCGTCTTCGGATTCCCGATCGGAAGTCGTTCGGTATTGAATTCATCGGCTTGAAGCAGGTGTAAAGAAATTAGTAAAATGAAAACCAGCATAAAACAAATTCGATTATTCATCATTCACTCCTGAATTCATAAGTTTGTTGAAGAGATGCAGTTTTCGATCCCCAATTCGTCTATCAGTGCTCCTGATGCTTATCAAAGAAGTCTGAATTTTCTATTGATTTTGTGAGTTAATTATTCTACATTGGAACCTGGCTTTTTTAAATATATTAAATAAATCAGGGGTTAAATGCAAGTCATTTCTAAAATATTGGTTAAAAAAAGGATCTCGATGAATAAAAATGTGTTGAGATTGATTGTATTATTGCTGACGATCGGCTGGATCGTATTTTCGAGTTGTCTGGAAATCGATACGGTCGAACAACCGGCTAATGTTGCACCGAACGACACGCTGAACGTCACAATAGAGATTCATAGCGAGGATACTGATCCCAATCCGCATGCTGTGTTTTTTACTGTTTTGATTCCGAATGATTGGGATGTGATCGGACTGAATTACGACAGCGAGAAATTTGGCAGGGGAAATTTCAACCGCAGCCAATATTGGGCGGATTCGTGCGAAAAGGTTTATCCCAGTGGTCCGGATGACAAGTGGGTGGGTTATTTGTCGGACCGGTCGTTTTTAGCGGATGAAGATTATATTCCGGCAACACTCACCTGTCAAATTGAAGTTGGCTTGCAGGACGGAACGTATTCAATCGGCTATACATTAGGTGAAGACGCGCTGGGTTATGACACCAGTTGGGGCGATGTTTACGATTATTCATTCGATCATGTGGTGCAGGTAATCAGCAGAATCAGAGTGCCGGAGGATTATCCAACTATTCAGCAGGGTATCGATGCCGCCAGCCCAGGCTGGATTGTGCGGGTTGCTGCGGGAGAATATGATGAGGATGTCGTTTTTCATCCCAATGTGCTATTGGTCGGCGCTGGCGCGGATTCATCTTTTATTCGCGGAACAGGAACAAGCGCAGTTGTCACGGCTGTTGACGGTGTGACAATGCAGGGATTTACCATTCAAAATGCGCCACAAGACAAACCGCTTTTAACCTGCCAAAATACTGACAGCATCACAATTAAAGATTGTCGGTTTGAACTGAACAATTCCAATATCGGAATTACCATTGATTCCTCGAATGTTGTCAGAATCGAGTATAATCAATTCCACTCAAACGGCGAGCAAAATTCAGGTGCCAGCATCAATCGGAGTGTGGCAACGTTGGCTCACAATCAATTCTACGGATGTGAAAAAGCAGTAATCGGTAATTTCAGCCAGGTTGACATGTTCCGCAATTTGATGACATCAGCGGATTCGGTGGCGATACAAATACAAAATGCGCTGCAATCCCGAATTTTTAATAATACCATTGCCTACAATTTGAATGGAATACGTGCCTCGAAATCACAGGTAAGTATCTTCAACAATATTGTTTCGGATAATCAGGGATTCGGTATTAAAACTAATCCGCAGTCCGAAATGTCGTACAATGATGTGTGGAATAATTTTGCGGGGAATTACATTAACTGCAATCCGGGAGAAGGATCGCTTTCTGTTGATCCGAATTTTATGGGCGGCGATCCGTTCGATTTTCAGATCAGTCAAAATTCTCCGTGCATTGATGCTGGTGATCCGGATAGTAAATTTGATCCGGACGGAACCCGCGCGGATATGGGCGCTTACTATTTTAATCAGCCGGGCATACCATCTTCGATTCGCAAAATCTATTTAGTCCATTTCACTCATTTGGATATCGGTTTCACCGATCCGCAGGATGTCGTGGCTCACCAATATAAGGGCATCATCGATCAGGCGATCAGTTATGCGGATAACATTTCCACATTCAAATACACCATCGAAAGCGCCTGGCAGTTGGAGCAGTGGCTGGAACGCAGTACCCCCTCTGAAATCGATCATCTCAAACAGCTTGTTAACGCGGATAAAATTCATCTGGGCGCAGGTTACGCGACGATGCACACCGCAAATCTGGGTACCGAGGAAATGTGCCGCTTTCTTTATCCGTCTGAACATTACAAGCAACAGTTCGGATTTAATACGAATACGATTTTTCAGAACGATGTGCCCGGATATGCCTGGTCGTTGCCTTCCGTGTTAGCGGACGCCGGTGTCAAATATATGGCGACGGGAATTAACATCACGTTTGGCGGTGGTCCTGATTTGCCAATCGTCCATAATCCATTTTACTGGCAGGGTCCTGATGGGAATAAAGTGCTGATCTGGATTAGCTACGGCGCGTACATCGAATATCACAGTACCTATCAGATGGGACACATCAATACTTTTTACGAAGCGTTATCCAAGGAATTAGCCAAATTGGAAGAAGCCGGTTATCCCTACGATGCGATCATGATTATGGTCGGCAAAATTGAAAACACGAATCCGACAACTCTGGCGACCGGAATGGCGAGTCTGTGGAATCAAACCTATGCCAACCCGAAGCTGATCGTATCCAGCCCTGACGGTTTTTTCAAACATCTCAAAGAAAAATACGGCAACCAATTTGAGACGTACAGCGGAGATTGGAGTGGTGGCTGGGATCATATTTCTTTGAATGTGCCGAACAGCATGTCCATGAACCGCGTGACCCACAACCGGGTGACGTCGCTTGAGAAAGTGAGTGTCATTAATCAGGTCGTTGGCAATTCGGATTATCCGGCGGTTATGATTTCAGGAATTTACAAAAATATGCTCCAGTTTGATGAACATAGCGGTGGCGGCGCACCCTGGCCTGGTTTGATGACCTATGAAGAGACGCAGCGACAGAGCGAGATTGCGTATCATTATGCCAAAGATGCGTTTGATTCGACAAATTATTTGCTCGATGTCGGACTTTCGGCACTCAGTGAAAATATTCAAACAGAACAAGAAGGCATTATGGTTTTTAACCCGTTATCTTATCAACGGGATGATGTGGTGAAAACTGATTTGAGTGATTACTGGAATTGTCAGCTTTTCGAGTTGGTCGATGCTGAAACGGACAGTGCTATCGATTTCCAAATTCTGGAAGATACCGGTGAGATTCTGTTCACTGCTGAAGATGTACCCTCGGTTGGGTATAAAAATTATTACCTGAATCCATTAGGACCTGATAAAAATGAATCCTCGGGGGCCTTGGAAGCAGCGGAAAAACCGTTGTCCGAAGAAAGTCGTGCTTCAAAAAACGTTTTGAATGCGGGTACAGTTGAAAATCAATATTACCGGATCAGTGTTGATCCCGGTGACGGTCAAATTCTCAGTATTTACGACAAACGATTCCAAAAAGAGTTGGTTAACTCATCCACGCCGTATAAATTTAATGGCTGCATCAAAGCCAATGGGGCAGAAGCTGCCGGTGGTGCGTTTCATGACGTGACGTTGGGAAGTGCGGAGATTGACAGCTCCATCCGCGGAGATATTGCGCAGTGTCTGGTCATCCGTTGTTTCGGCAGTCCGGTGGTCAAAACGGAAATCTGGCTGTATCAGGATTTTCCGAGATTCGAGATCGTCAATACTATCGACCGGGATTTGATGGATTGGGTGCCACAGCAAACCAATTTTGAGTACTACGCGTACACATTTCCGTTTGATTTGCCCAATTTCGACGTTTATTTGGAAAGTGCCAATGGATTTATTAATCCTAAAACCGATCATCTGCCCGGTGCACCGCGCGGCTATTTCGCGATTCAGCATGGCGGCTGCATGACAGACGGGAGCTATTCGATCCTCTGGTCGAGTCCGGGAAGTTTCGTGGTTGAGTTCGAGCGGTTTCATGGGGTGAATCGGGAATTTTCGCCGGTCAATGCAACACTCATTTCGCGGTTCATCAAAAAAGAGGACGAGGGACGATTTGAAAACGGCTCCATCGGCCCGATCATTCCGGAACCGGGCGCCAGTAACCTGATCCGAATGTCTTACGCTTTTACCACGGATTATGACGGTTTCAATCCGGTGACGTCGATGCGTTTCAATCAATCTTTTTGTAATCCGCTGTTCTCCGATTATTTGGAAACAAACCCAAATGGCACATTACCGAATTCGGGAGCGAGCTTTTTCAGGTTGGATCAGGATAATATTCTTTTGATTAATGCAAAACAACCGGACTGGGGCAGCGGACACGTTTTGCGATTGCAGGAAATAGCAGGTGTGTCAACCAGCACAATTGTAGGATCTGAAATTTTTCGATTTTCAGATGCAACCATCACTAACGGACTGGAAAAAGATGTTTCAGCGGCTTCGGTGACCGAAGACGGTATTTCCCTGACGTTCAGTCCCCATGAAATCAAAACGGTCCGGGCGTATTTGTCATCCACCGCTATCTCAACTGATAAACGGAATGAGTTGGTGGTTGATTATAAATTATATCAGAACTATCCTAATCCGTTCAATCCGGCAACCTCGATCAAATATCAAATACCGGAGAACACCCATGTGAATATTTCGATCTTTAATCTGCGGGGACAATTGGTGAAACAATTGGTGGATGAACCAAAGGGAAAAGGAAATTATCTGGTGCATTGGGACGGTACAGATGCCTTCGAAAATCAGGTGTCGAGCGGCGTGTATATTTACCGTTTGCAGACAGAGTATTTCAACAGTCATCGGAAATTATTAATGATAAAATAATATCGAGTGACTTGACAGGATAACAGGATTTGCTTGATTAATTCGCCCAGTAAGCTCATTCAAATTATGAATTATTCTTTTTAGGATTCAAACGATTATTTATTAATCTTGTTTATCCTGTTATCCTGTCAAAAAAAATGAGAATCGATTCAAAGTAACGGAGAAGAAATGGGGAAACAAATTTTAATCGATGCTTTCAAAAATAAGAAAACAGAGCGGGTGCCCTGGCTGCCTTTTGTCGGTTGTCACGGTGGCTACTTAATTGATGTCGATGCGGAAACCTACCTGAAGTCCGGTGAGTTGATCGCCAAAGGTGTGCAAAAAGCAATCGAAGAATACAAACCTGACGGCATCCCGGTCACGTTCGATCTGCAAATTGAAGCGGAAGCGCTGGGCTGCGAATTGCAATGGGCGAAAGAGAATCCGCCGGCAGTAATCGATCATATTGTGAAGGATAAAACTGTTGAGGACTTGCCTGAAATAACCGAAGCATCGGGACGCATTCCCGAAGTACTCAAAGCGATGCGTATTTTGAAAAAAGCGCAATTGGATGTTGCCCTCTTCGGACTGGTGACCGGTCCGTTTACATTGGTGCTGCATCTGAAGGGGACGGATATTTTTATGCAGATGTTTGATAAACCCGAAGCGGTCAAAGACTTGATGCAATTTGCCAACGAAATTGCCATCAAAGTGGCGCACATGTACATTGAAGCCGGCTGTGACGTGATCGCGCTGGTAGATCCGATGACCAGCCAGATTTCACCGGATGCTTTTCGGGAATTTGTTACCCCCTTTGCAAAGGAATTCTTTTCAGAAGTGAAATCGGAACATACGTTGGCGTCGTTTTTTGTCTGCGGTCACGCCCAGAAAAATATCGAAGCCATGTGCGAAACAGGTCCCGATAATATCTGCATCGATGAAAACATCCCGCTGGAATATGTAAAAAATATCTGTGCCGAGTTCGGGATCTCGTTCGGCGGAAATTTGAAACTGACCACGGTGCTGCTGATGGGCTCGGAAGATGATGCCCGTCGCAATGCTGTTGAATGCCTGAACATTGGCGGAGACACTGGATTCATATTAGCGCCGGGATGCGATTTGCCTTATGCGGTGCCACCGAAAAATCTGAAAGCGGTGAGCGAGTTAGTTTACGATCCGTATAGATTAGAAGTGGCGCAGGAACTACTGACAAAAGCCGAGGATGTGACCTCCACAATCAATCTCGCCGATTACGGACAAGCCGATAAAGTGATCATCGATATTATTACGTTGGATTCGGAAGCCTGTGCACCGTGCCAGTATATGGTTGAATCGGTAAAATCTGTAGCGCCTTATTTTAATGATTTGATTGTTTGGCGTGAACATAAAATAAAGGAAAAGCAGTCCGTCGAATTTATGATGGGATTGATGGTGAAAAATATTCCCACCATTTGCATCGATGGGAAAATTAAATTTGTGAGCACCATCCCATCCACTGAAGAGTTGATCGCTGCGATTCAGGAACGAATTAATGAAAAGTTTTTTCTGAAAATCCGCGAGAAAACCGGACGGTTACTGGTGCTGGCAGCCGAAGATGAAAAAGGCGAACAAATCTGGGAGAATACGACCCAGGCGATTCGGGAACTGGGCAGTACGTTGGACGTGGTTCGAATCAAGGACAAAGATAAGTTTAAAGATTATGGCGTAGCTACATCACCGGCTGTGATTTCTGTCAAAGAACAGGTGAAGGTTGCCGGCAGAGTGCCATCCGTGGAGGTGATCAAAGAATGGATCAAAGACCTGGAATGATTCCTACCATTATTTTGACTGGATTTTTGGGTGCGGGAAAAACCACCCTGCTAAATCGTTTGATTGAGTTTTATCACGATAAAAAAACCATTCTGCTGATCAATGAATTCGGAAAAGTAGGCGTTGACGGTGAAATTATCGTCCAGGGCGATTATGAAAAAGTGGAGCTCAATAAAGGCAGTCTGTTTTGCATCTGCGTACGAACCGACTTCATCACTGAAGTGGAAAAAATAGCGACTCAGTTGAAGCCGGAGCTTTTGTTGATCGAGGCAACCGGTCTGGCAGATACTTCCGAAATGGAGAAGATGCTTAATCTGCCCAATTTAAAAAAATACATTGATTTGAAGATGTGCATTTGTCTGGTGGATTGTCAGAATTTTCTAAAAATTTCAAAATATTTAAAAGCACCGATTTCTCAAGTCAAACATGCCGATTTGGTGTTGCTGAACAAAGTGGACACGGTCGATGATAACCAGCTCGAAAAAATCAAGCACGCGGTTCACGAGATTTCACCAACAATTCCAATTTTCGAGACACAGTGTGCTGAATTTCCGTTAGAGATTTTGGAGCAAACTCACCGAACGCCATTGGATACCCAGGAATTACCCGGCGAGGGCAGACCTGATGCAGTTTATTCTGTGACGCTGACAGATGAAGTTAATTTTTCATCAAAGAGCTGGGAACGGTTTAAGGATTCGTTGGATTCGAAAATCTTGCGGGTGAAGGGATTTGTCAGCATCGAAAATATAATACATTACGTGGACGCCACCACCGAAAGCTGGAAACAAACCGCGATTGAAGTTCATCCGCAGAAGAGTCGTTTAATTATCATCGGAGAAACGATCGATGAGGAAAAAGTTAAACAGAAATTTACCGAGTTGAGTGAGAAACAGTAGCACAATATGAAAAATCAAAACATTGCGGACTATCTGAAACCGTCTAATCTTATCAATTTCCAACATGCTGACATTTTAGAAAAAGCAGAATCCTTGACTGCCGGACAAAAGAACCCGGAAGATAAAGCAGAGAAAATATTTTATTTTATCCGGGATCAGATTCGTTACGTTTTTCGGGCATCTTTTGAAAGAGAAAAATATTTTGCTTCTAATATCCTCAAGCGGAAGATGGGATTTTGCACACAAAAGGCGATCCTGTTTTGTGCGCTTGCACGGGCAGCAAAGATTCCAGCCGGGATTTATTTTTACGACATCATCGATTATACCCTGCCCAGAACCGTTGTCAATTTGTTAAACACAAACAAACTCTATCGTCACGGTATCGCTGCACTTTATTTGAATGAAAAATGGATAAAATACGATGCCACACTGGATGAGCGGATTGTGAAAAAGAACAACCTCATTCCGGTCGAGTTTCAATCTGATCGGGATTGTCTGATGCGTGCGCACGATAAATCGGGTAACAAGCATGTGGAATATATCGCTGATTACGGGATGATGGCGGACGTGAACTATGATCAAATTATCGCCTGGTTCAAGCAGAATTATCCGCATTTGGTGAAATTAGAAGATCATCCATAATTTTAAAATTGGAAATCAAATCATGAAATCATTTAAACGCTCACACGACCTTATTTTTTTCTACAGCCACGAAAACTGTCCGGCAAGAGCGACAGCGATGCCGGTATTAGCCTGGTTAGCCGAAGAAAAGGGACTGGATTACGACGGCTATTTTGCAGTTAAGCCCAGCGTTGCTGATATCGGAGATGCACTGCCGTTTACCGGGAACAAACATGACCAGCAATTCTATTACCTGACCAATTTTTATCAGCATATTTACTTTTTCGCACTTACCGAGGAAGAGCCGATTCAATTCGAACGGTTTCTTCGGGCGCGGGGAAATTGCACGATCATTAAAAAATCATCGAACGAGCTTTGTTCGTTTTTCAGAGAAATATTTGATCTGTTCGAACAGCCGTTCCCGGAACAGGCGGTTGTCTTTCCTTCGAAGAAATTTTCATTCCCCAATGAGAAAGTCCAAATCGGCGATTTCAAAATTGAAGGGGAAACGCGGTTGGATACTTTCTGCTATCCGGAGATATTTTACCGGAAGGCGTTGGCATTTCATACGGAGATTTCGGATGATCAGTTAGCCAAATTTCAAAAAGCAGGTGTGGAGCAGTTACATTTCATTTTTGGAAACGAAGCGGATAGAGACAAATTGAAAAAAATCAAATTTACCGTTAATGAAATCGATTATGTCAAACCGGATGATAATTATCGATCCATTACAGAGAGAGTCGCTCGCCGGTGGATTGACAGGGCAAGTGGATTAGCGCTGGGCAATGATCCGATTACCCTGAAATGGACGCCGAAATATCTGCGCGACCGAATACTCACCATTGCCGCGGTCGCATCGCTGCTCGAAGCAGTTGATGTTTTGGGCGAACTATCGGATCGCATTGGCAATAAACTGATTTGGGGCAGTCAGGTATTTAACGACACGATTATTTCGGATGCGGCAAAACACGATCTGGTATTTTCTCTGGTACACGATGTGGAAGTTGGGATTACCATTAAAGACAAAATTCAGCAGCCGAATTTATGGCTGAAAAATTCAGCCGCGCCGTGGGAAAAAGAATATGATGATGAATTTTTGAATCAGCAAATTGAACAGCGAAAAATTCCGGTTTGCTTTTTGCATTATGCCTCGGATTTAGGACATCTGCCAATTTTGCCGAGATTGCTGGATTTACATTCGATTGACGGATTTTCAGCGGGACTGGCATTTCCCTCGAATTGGTGGGAATTCGCTGAAGAGCAGGTCGAGCAACTGTATTTGAGCAAAGAAATGGGTGGCATTTTCCCGACCTGTGAACCACTGATGTGCAGCGCCGGAATCGGCGTCACGACGGAGGCAAAAGGATATTGCAGTCCGGATGCGTTGCTCAAATATTTGAAACAGGCGAAAGAAATTATTAAAAAGAGAGCCGGTAAAAAACACATTCCGATCGGTCATTATTCCTTTACCGATGCCTGTCCCCGCTATCAGCACAACACTGCTGAACCGCAATTCAATGTGCTTAAACAGGCCGGGTTTGAATACGCTATTTCATACAAAAATGAGGGAGAAATGTCTCAGATACTTTATTCGGATAAAGAGTTTATCGTGCTGAACCAGCAGAACGAACATTGGACTTTTGATCCAATGAAGGACTTACTTGGCTGGGAGCAGGAATTAGCAGCACAGGAAAAACCGGGTTGGATAATGCTTGGTCTGGATTCGCCGTTTTGGGGATTTGTTCCCTGCTATTTTGGTTTGGCGTCAAAGGGACTGGATTTGACCAAATTGCAGCAGGCGATGACCTACGCCAGAGACGGCGGGAAATCCGGGCAGCTTTATTTGGCGAAACCGCATGAAGTGGTGCGCATCGCCCGGATGATGAATGAAAAAGTATTGATTTAAAAAGAATAGATTACCCACGAAATACGCGAAATGACGCTAAATGTAAAAATTTTTTTGAGTACTTTGGTGCGTTTCGCGGGATAAAAACAAGGAAAAAAAGCGGATATGTCCACACAGCAAAAATTTGAAAATCGAATTGAAGCATTGAACACACCAGTTATCGAGTTATCTGATGAATCTGGTGTCATCAAAGGCTGGAAGAAGATCACAGAGCAGATTATTGATGCCGCAATTGAAAAGATAAAAAATAAGCGATACAAAACTGCTATTGTCGCGTTTGATGGTTATGTCGGAACAGATTGGGATAAAATAATTCACTATCTAAAAAAAGAAGAAACCGTCGAAATTAATGCGTTTGATGTGGGAACATGCCTGAAATCAAAATCGGAACGAGACAAAATGCTCCGTCCGTATTTAGGAGATGATCCGGTCTTTGGGAAGATTTACAATAAAAGTTTGAAAACACTGTTTGACAGTAGCGCGCTGCAAAAATTAAAGAAACAGATTTTGGACGCGAAACGAAAACAGACTAACGGAAAGCAAAAACTCATCATCGTTTACGGCTCAGGTGCCGCGATGAATCCAATGCGCAAAATAGCTGATCTGATTATTTACTTTGATTTGACGCGACAGGAGTCATTAACCCGAAATAAAAAATGGAGTAATCTGGCTGGTAAAACCCAGAGCATCGGCCCTAAAAAATTGTACTACATCGATTTTCAGGTCAACGACAAACACCGGAATCAATTGTTGAAAAAGCTTGATTTTTATGTTGATGGAAACCAGTCGGAAAATCCCGTGATGCTAAGTGGCGTTGACTTGGTCAATATTACCGACAGTTTGGCGAATTATCCCTTTCGTTTGAAACCGATTTACGAGCCGGGTCCCTGGGGAGGTCAATGGTTGAAAGGAGTCCGGGATCTGCCTGACGAATGGGTGAATTGTGCCTGGAGTTTTGAAGTCATCGCGCAAGAGCAAAGTCTGTTGTTGGCTGTGAACGATTCGATTATCGAACTGCCGTGGACGACTTTTTTTCAACTCGAATATGATAAAATAATGGGCGATGTACCCAAACACAGATTCGTCGGACAATTTCCCATCCGTTATGATTATCTGGACACCATGGATGGCGGAGACCTGTCCGTTCAGGTACACCCGCCCACGCCGTACATCCGGGAACATTTCAACGAACCTTACCACCAGGGAGAAATGTACTATTTGGTCGAAGTCAAACCAGGAGCGTTAGTCAATCTGGGATTGAATGAAAATACGAAACAAGAGGAATTTTATCAGGCAGCAAAATTAGCAGACGAAGAAGGGGCTCCGTTCGATTACCGGAAGTTCGTCAACAGCGTTCCCAGCAAAAAACACGCGCTGTTGATGATCCCACCGGGAACAGTGCACGGTTCCGGTGAAGGTCAGGTGGTGCTGGAAATTAGTGCCACAACCTACCGCTACACATTTAAAATCTATGATCACCTGCGCCCTGATTTGAATGGTGTGATGCGTCCGATTCACGTTGAGCATGCGTTTAATGTGATCAAATGGTTCCGGCGTAAAAACTGGGTGCAAAAGAATTTATTGCAGGAGCCAAAACTTGTCAGATCAGGGAGTGATTGGCAGGAATATCTCATCTCTGACCGGCGGGAGTTTTTTCATGTGGTGTTTCGGTTGGATTTTGAAACTGAAATCGAGGATGATACGGCTGGCAAATTTCATGTGCTGACGCTGACTGCCGGTCAGTCAGTGCTGCTGCAGTCCGTATCGGATGCTCGAAAACGATTCCACCTGAAATATTCGGAAACCGTTATCGTTCCGGCTTGTTTTGGAAAGTACAAGATCACCAATCTGGGGGAGAATCCGTGCAAAATTGCCAAGGCGCGGTTGCGGTGATTTAATTTGGTTTTAGACAAACCGCAGAGACGCAGAGGGCGCAGAGAAAAAATATTTTGCCGCGAAGGCTCGAAGTCTCAAAGAATAAGGGGCTGTATCATAAGCTAACTTGTAGTGACGAATTTATTCGTTAAATACCATACATTGTGTGGAGCGAATAAATTCGCTACTACAAATTGGGCATAACATCTCGCATTGTGACTTTTGATACAGCCTCAGGAATTAATTTGAGATGATGATGGCACCACAATGAATTGTGGTGTTCGTTCAATTTTCTTTGAATTAACACCATGATTCATCATGGTGTTAACTTAACGAAAGATGTCCGAAGCCGTTTCAACGGCTTCTGGATTAACCTCTACAACTGAATATTAACACCGAACTTCTGATTGAACTGATTGACAATGTCGATCATCATCGGGGTGAGCCGCTGTTTGACCTGCTTGAGGATATGTGCTGATATTTCCTGATAAAATGCCTGGGCAATGGCGCCGGCGATGCACGCCATGGTGTCAGCGTCTCCGCCCAGAGAAATGGCGTTGCGAATAGCGTCCTCGAAATCCGTGGCGTCCAGAAATGCGATGATCGATTCCGGCACCGAGCCCTGACAGGTGACGTCGAAATGGTAGCCCGGACGAATGTCATCCACAGTGCGCTGCAAGTCGTAACCGAAGCGCCGGGTGATGTCCTCGCGAATCTCTTGTTTGGTTTTTCCCTGGCGTGCTAATAAGATCGCCACCGCCACTGCTTGTGCGCCTTTGATTCCTTCGCGGTGATTATGGGTAATTTCGGCTGATTTTTTTGCCTCTTCCAGCACGCTGTCAACCGAATCAACAGCAAATCCCACCGGACTGACCCGCATAGCAGAACCGTTGCCAAAACTGTTGTACGGCTCCGGGTTATCCGAAAACAGCCAGCGAAAAAAGAATCCGCCATAGCCGGCGTTGGGGAATTTACGTCCGAAAGAAATTATATTCTGACCGTAATCGGTGTTGGTAAGAATTGCATTGGCGACTGCGACCGTGAGCACGGTATCATCCGTAAAAACCGAATTTTCCGTAAACAGGGGAAAATCCTTCTCATTTGTCGGTCTGTGCTCAAAAACCGACCCGATGATGTCTCCGGCGATAGCACCCAGCATAACATAATCCTGATTTAATTCGTGTCCGTCCGAAAAAACTGAAATTAGCAATTGGGTTGATATTTTCAAACTTTATCATGTTAGACCTCATCTCCTAACCATGGCTATATCAAAAGTTAACTTGTCGTGACGAATTTATTCGTCAAATACCATTTATTGAGTGGAGCGAATAAATTCGCTACTACAAATTGGGTTAAAAATCTTGTATCGGGAATTTTGATTAACCCCCTCGGGGTGAAGTCTATTTTAGCCTTTTTCGGGCAGACTAATTAACTGTGTCTTAAAATTTGACCGTTCCGCATCCCTGTGTGTTCGCCTTTGTTGACTGTTAATTTACCGTTCACGATCACGTATTCAATGCCAGTGGGGAACTGATGCGGATCGACAAAGGTGGCGTTATCAATCACTGTTTTAGGATTGAAGATTGTGATATCGGCAAAATAGCTTTTTTCAATCCTGCCGCGGTTTTTCAAATTCAGTTTTTCCGCCGGCATGGACGTCATTTTTTTGATTGCGGTTGACAGATCGAAAATGTTTTCCTCGCGGCTGTATTTTCCCAGCACTCGCGGAAAAGTCCCGTAGTACCGCGGATGCGGTTTGCCCTGTCCCAGCTTACCGTGCGGCGAAACGGCATTGCCATCAGATCCGACCATTACAAACGGCGCGGCTAAAACTTTTTTCAAATTATCCTCGTTCATGGCAAAACCGACAATGTCCACGCGATTACGTTCTTCGATAAGCAGTGTGCGGATGAAGTCGAACGGTGCTTGACCGGTTTCGGCAGTAGCCTGTGCAATGGATTTGCCCTGCCATTTTTTATTTTTTTCCGTATGACAGCGGGCAATGGTGACACGGTCCCAACCGCCAATGCGTTTTCCCTTGTTTTCGGCGAACTCCCTGATTTTTGCCAGCGCTTCTCGATCCTGCAACCGGGTCAAAATATCATCGGTTGTGCCCTGCCGTGACCAGAGCGGTAAAAAGACGCCAAGACCTGTGCTGTACGCGATGTAAGGATAGCGATCCGCTGCCACTGGCAGTACCTGATTAATCGATTCCTGAATCAGTTCGAGGAAGCGATCGGTTTTGTGCCAGTTATTGGGATTGCAGGCTTTGAGATGGGAAATCTGTGTGGAGACTTCTGCCTCGCGGCAAATCTGCAGCGCTTCTGCGACGGCTTCGATAACCGTATCGTCTTCATTGCGAATGTGCGTTGCGTAAACGCCGTTGTATTTTGACACTATGCGATTGAGTTCGATTAATTCCTCGGTGGAGGCATAGCTGCCCGGCGAATACTCCAATCCGGTGGACAAGCCCTGACTGCCGTTTTCAATGGATTGAGCTAAAGTCTGCTTCATTTTGTCCAATTGATCAGGCGTTGCCGGCACATCGTTGCGACCGACGACGTAAGCCCGAATGTCACCGTGCCCGGTAAAGGTGGCATAATTAAAGGAAATTTGTTTTTCTTCCAGTGCCTGCAAAAAACCGTCAACATTCTTCCAATTGGCGTGGATGCCGTAGCGCTCGAAAAGTCTCTGATCGTATTCTGCAAAGTCTTCTTCGGTGATCGGGAAAGCTGACCCGCCGCAGTTCCCGCCGATCTCCGTGGTCACGCCCTGTCGGATCTTGCTCTCCGCTTTGGGATTAACCAGCAATTCGATGTCCGAATGCGTGTGGATGTCGATAAATCCCGGCGCTACTGCCAGATTTTCAGCGTCGATAATCAGGTCGGTCGTGGCTTGACTCAGATCATCGATCGCGATGATTTTACCGTTTTTAATCCCGACATCTTTTTTAACTGCCGGAATGCCGGTTCCATCGAGTACGGATCCGTTTTTAATAATAATATCAAATCGGTTGGAAACTGAACAGCCGGTCATCAGTCCCAGTGAGGCGAAGATTCCTGTTTTGGTAAAGTCGCGTCGTGTAATTTTATGTGTCATGGTTTTTCCTTAAAATATTATGTTAATCCTTTGTTCGAATTTTTGGTTTGAGCGCGTTCGGTGTGATTGCTTTTGAATGATCTGTTGGTTCACTGGACAGGGTGTGTGTATGAAAATCGTACCGACCCTGCAATTCATCGATGATTGTTTCGTCCCAAACGCTTACTTTCAGAAAGTAAGCAGCGCGTCCGATCATGTGAGACGCCACCGGCGCGGTGAGAAAAATAAAGATGATAACAAGGAGCGCTTCGATGGTGATGTAAAGTTGTGCAAAATAGATAACGGCGCCAATCAGCATGAGTCCGGCGCCGAATGAAGAGGCTTTGGTCGCTGCATGCATCCGCGTAAAAACGTCCGGAAAACGCAACGCACCAAGTGCTGCCAGAAGCATGAAAATAGCGCCGATCACTAAAAGAATTGCAATTATCCATTCAATCATTACAATACCCTCTTTTCCAGGTAGCGAGCGAAAGCAACAGTTCCCAAAAATGTGATTAATGCCAGTAGAACAGCGGCGTCTAAATAAACGACCTGATCGGTTAACATTGTGTAACACACAATAATACCAACTGTCAACATGGTAATCAGGTCCAGCGCCACAATTCGATCCGGCAGGCTGGGACCGCGGAACAACCGGATAAAACCGATAAAGAACGCGGCTAAAATGATGAAAATCGAAATGAGCGCTGCTGTTTGCACAATGCTTAATTCCTCAAAAATCATCGGTACACCTCCAGAATTTTCTTTTCGAGCCCCTCCTTTATTTCCCGACGCACCCTGTCCGGATCGTCAATATACATGGCGTGGACATAAATTACTTTTTTATCGGTTGATACGTCCAGACTGAGCGTGCCGGGCGTCATCGTGATTAAATTGTTGAGCGACAGAATTTCTATATCTGTTTCCGCATCCATTTTAATGGCAATCACGCCCGGTTTCATGTAGTGTCTCGGTGTCAGTACGTCGTGGGCAACTCGCAGGTTTGCCAAAATCACCTCTTTAATGTAGAATAATAAAAAGATGATAAAACGGGGAATTTTCAGTATAATCTTAATCGTTTTTTTTATCATAAGTCAACTCCCAATACGGCTTTCACGTATTCCGTCGGATTGATCAATTGTTCCGCTGCCTGTTCGGCAATACGGAAGAACGGCTCGGTGTACAGTCCGATGATCAAAGTGATCAAAGCTAATACTGCAACCGGCAGAATCATCGACAGCAGCGGTTTTTTAATTTCCGATTGTTGCTGTTGTTTGGTTTTCGGATCTGCTTTCCAAAATGCCTCTGCCCAGATTTTAGTCATTGAATAGAGCGTCAAAATACTCACCACGAGCGCAGTTGCGACAATGAAATATTGTTTCAATTCCAGTCCCGCCTTGATTAATAAAAATTTTGCCCAAAAACCGGACAACGGGGGAATCCCTGCTAACGAGAATGCCGGGATCACAAACAGAAAGGCTAATATCGGGTAATGCCTGTAAAGCCCACCCAGCTTTTTTAAGTCGTAAGTACCCTTTAATTGATTGACAACGCCAGCGATCAGAAACAGGTTTGTTTTGGCAAAAATGTTGTGAACAATGTAGAACAAAGAGCCGGCGATGGCTAATTTGGTGAACAACCCCAGCCCCATAATCATATAACCGATCTGGCTAATAATGTGAAAAGATAAAATACGACGGAAATCAAATTGCGAGGCGGCGGTGAGCACACCGGTCACCATGGTCAATCCCGAAATCCATAAAATCAGATTGTGAGTGAAATGAAAATCCTGCACAAAAAACAGCGTGAAACAGCGGATCATGGAATAGACGCCGACTTTGGTAAGCAGCCCGGCAAAGATTGCTGAAACCGCAGCCGGTGGAGTGTGGTAGGATGCTGGCAGCCAGAAAAACAGGGGAAAAACCGCCGCTTTAATTCCAAAGGCGACAAAGAAAAGCATGGCCACGCTGCTGATAAGTTCCGATTCAGGTAATGCCCTTAATTTGACTGCCAGATCTGCCATGTTCAGCGTACCTACTTCGCCGTAAAGAATGCCCAAACCGGAGAGAAAAATAGCCGAAGAAATCAGGTTTATCGTTACATATTTGACGCCGCCTTCCATCTGCTGTTTTTCACCCCCCAATACCATCAGCACGAAAGAAGACATCAGCATCACTTCGAACCAGACATACATATTAAAAATATCGCCGGTCATGAAGGCGCCGCAAACACCCATCAACAGAACGTTTAATAACGGAAAATAGCCAAATTTTTGTCGCGGTTTGTCAATGCTGTAAAGAGAATAAAAATTAACAACCAGACCCATCACTGACGCAACGATGACCATAACGACACTGAATAAATCAGCCACTAAAGTAATGCCAAACGGTGCGGGCCAATTGCCAAGCTGAATGGCTTGAATACCGTTTGCCTGGACATGATTGAAAAGCAGAATTGATATTAAAAATAACGCTGCTGATCCGGCGATGCTGATGTACTTTTGCACTTTTTGAAAGCGAAACAGCAGCAGCAGGATCACCGCCGTAGATAACGGAATCAATATGGGCAGAGGAATCAAAAGCGTCATATATCCGTTCCTTTCAGTTCATCGATGTCGTCGGTGCCAACAGTTTGATAGGCGCGATGAAGCAGCACGAGCAAAAATGCCAAAACTCCAAAACTAATCACAATCGCTGTTAAAATGAGCGCCTGGGGCAACGGATCGGCAGCCGCGGTGGTCACAGATTTGACTCCCTCCGGTACTATTGGCGGGACAGCCCGGTTTAGACCACTCGCTGTAAATATGAGGAGATTGGTGGCTTGACTCAATAAAATGAGACCGATGACCAATTTGATAAAACTCCGCCGCAGCATGGAATAAATTCCGGCTGCGTAAAAAATGCCAATCACAAAGGCTAAAACAACATCCATCTTACTCCTCCGAAAGTGTAAATACAATGGTTAACAAAACACCGGTCACGACAAAAAATACACCGATATCAAAAAAGAGCGGTGTGCTGATTCCGTATTCCCCGATAACGGGAAGATGCAGTGTCGCTAATTCAATGGTTTTGAATGCATAACCGTAAAAGTAGGAAACACAACCGCTGCCGAGTGATGTTAATAATCCGAAACCGATAAAATACCGCGGTTCGATTTTGAGTTTTTTTCGAGCCTGCTCAACGCCAAACGCAATTTCATAAAGAATAAATGCAGCAGCCGCAAGTAATCCGCCGATAAATCCGCCACCCGGAGAATTGTGTCCACGGAACAGAATAATAATTGAAAAGAATAACAAAACAGGTAATAACTGCTTTGCTGCAATTCGCACAATGACCGATAGCATTTAATCTTCCTTTGGTTTGGGTTTCAATTTTAACATCGCGTAAACGCCGATTGCCGCGACTGAAAGCACAGTGATTTCACCCATAGTATCAAACCCGCGGAAATCCACCAAAATGACGTTGACAATATTTCTGCCGTGAGTGAGCGGGTAACAGTTTTCTCTGAAAAAATATGAAATTGAATCTGATAACTGGATATTCAGAGCGGCTAACACAAGAGTTGTCATTACAATCCCGACAGCAGCGGAAATAATGATATCTCTGATGCGTGATGTTTTTTCCGATATTTTAGTGAAGCCGGGTAAATGATACACGACCAGCACAAATAAAATAACAGTCAATGTTTCGATCAGAAATTGAGTGATCGCCAAATCCGGTGCACCGAAAAAAATGTAAACCATTGCCACACCATAACCAACAACTCCGAGCGCAGCGGCCGCTGTGATACGGGATTTAGTCAGAATGGCGAACAAGGCAGCACATATCATCAATATAGCTAATCCGATATCATAAAACGTGATCTGCATTGAAGTTAATGTGGGTGAAATCCCTCCCTGGCGTATAAGTTCGATAAATACCAGTGACGTGGTGAATGCGATAATAATAATGAGATAAAATCGCATATATCCGCTTTGCAGAAAATTCGTTTGAAGTTTGGCAAATTTCAATAGTCCGTCTAATCCTTTATTATAAATTGAGGTGGGGGTTAACGGATCAGCAAAGTTAAACCGCTGGCGATTTCTTCTGAAGAAATTTCTGAAAAAATAAATGGAGATGCCCAGTATAAATGTCAGGACACTGAGCAGAAAAACCACGCTGAAGCCATGCCATAGTTTCAGATGCACAATGTGTTGTTCCGCATCAATGGCGCTTACAGCGGGTGAGATCAGCGGAATAGCGATCAATTCCGGAAACAATCCTAAAAACAAACCGAACGCTGCCAATACAATGGGACCGAGCCAGAGCGATGTTGCCAGCCGGTGTTTTTGGGCAGGCGCTTTGTTTTTTTTACAGATAAAAGGGCAGATACCGACACTGGCTGCCACGGTGACGTTCACAACATTGGCGATAACTCCGGCGATGGTAATATAAATACCGATCTGCGGCAGATGAAGCTTTGCCTCGTACATGAGTTCTTTTGAGATAAATCCGAGTAATGGCGGAAAACCGGACATGGATAATGCAGCTAATCCGGCAGCTACCGCGGTGATAGGCATGACACGAATTAAACCGCCTAAAGCCCGAACGTCCCGCGTACCGGTTGTATGGTCAATCGCACCGGCAACCATAAATAACGAACCTTTGTAAAGTGAATGCACGATTAAATAAACCATTGCCGTTTTAATTGCTAAATCCGTACCGATTCCCAGCAGCAGTGTCAAAGTTCCCAGCGCACTGACGGTGGTGTAAGCCAAAAGCCGTTTGAGGTCGGTTTGCGGCAATGCCTGCAGTGCGCCGATAAGCATCGTAATCACCCCCACAATAGTGACAATGTAATGCCATTCCGTGGTGCTGCCGAGAATAGGGTTTAAACGCGCCAGCAGGTAAATTCCGGCTTTGACCATGGTTGCTGAATGTAGATAAGCGCTCACCGGTGTTGGGGCTTGCATCGCGCCGACCAGCCAAAAATGGAACGGGAGCTGAGCTGATTTTGTGAAGGCGCCGGCGAGTACTAATAGAAAAATTGGCAAATATAACGGATGAGAGCGAATTAAATCACTGTTGTTTAGTAACTGGGTTATTTCAAAGGTGCCGGACACAGACCCTATCAGGATTATTCCGGCAAGCAATGCCAGCCCACCGATACCGGTGACGAACAGCGCCTGCAGCGCAGCATGTCGGGACTCGCTACTTTCGTTTTTAAATCCAATCAGCAGATAAGAGGAAAAACTGGTCAGTTCCCAAAAAATAAACATGCTGATCAGATTTCCTGACAGGACGACACCCAGCATTGAACCCATAAACAAATAAATATAAATATAAAACCGCGCAATAAACGGGTGTCCTTTTAAATAGCCGCTTCCGTAAATAACGATTAACGCGCCAATTCCAGTCACCAGCAGTGCAAAAACAACGCTTAGTCCATCCAGATAAAATGAAAGCTGGATCCCAAGAGTTGGAACCCAATTTTTAATCACGGAATAAGTAATGCAGTCCTTGCCGCAAATTTCAGGTATAAAGGAAAGGAAATAGATAAATAAAGACAGTGGGAGCAGCGATAATATCCAGCCGGTTCTTTCGCGAAAAATGCGGTTGATGATCGGTATAAAAGGCGCTATCATAAAAGCGGAAAGAACAGCAATGATAAATAGCATATCAGTCTCCACCTGTGATCGTTTTTGCGTGGTTTAGTTAATCATTATTCGTCTCGTTTACGGGAGAAAAAGCTCTTGATGAATTCCCAGAATCTTTTCAGCATGCCCACAAATCCTTTAGTGCGCGGTGGATTTAAAATATCATGTCGCATTTGTTCGTACTGATATTTGTCTGTGATCGTTAAATCCGCTCTGCCAACGTTTTCATGATATTCGATGTCCAGTTTTTTTAACTCATCATCACCGGTTCGAATTTGGATCGCTTCGATTTCATCCCATCCCAGTTCGCGACAAGCGGTTAGTCGGCGAAATCCGCTCAATAGTTCATTTTCTTCGTTGACAATGACCGGATTGAGTAATCCTACTTCCTGGATCGATTGTTTAAGTTCCTCAACCTTTGGATGTTCCTGCCGAATTCTGGCGCTAATTTTGATGTCATCAATTTTTATTTTCATTATGACCTCTTTTCAGAAAAAACTTTAAGCTATTTTTTTGATCTATAATATTCATAAATAATCGCCACCATGACTCCAAGACACGAAGAAACGATAGATCAAATTGAATTTTAGAGTTGGTTTTGTCTCATTAAAATAATAATAAAGTTCCAATTAATTGATTTTTTAAACTTTGAGCCTTTGTGTCTTGGAGGCAAATGAATAGCTTAAATTAATTATAATTTTTACTTTTTCTGATAAACAATTTCCCCGTCCACCACTGTCATCATCACTTCGGTATTCCGGATATTTTCCGGTGGGATCTGGGTGATGTCCTGATTGAGAATCACGAAATCCGCCAGCTTCCCTGGTCCCAATGATCCTTTGATGTCTTCCTCGAAGGAAGCGTAAGCCGCATCGATGGTGTAAGCACGCAACGCTTCTTCAACCGAAATTTTCTGTTCCGGAACCCAGCCATTGGGGTTTTTATCGTCCAGTGTTCGGCGTGTGACTGCCGCATAAATCCCGTCCAGCGGCGTCGGCGGCGCCACATACCAATCGCTGCCGAAAACCAGTTTCGCGCCCGAATCAAGTAAGGAACGATAAGCATAACTGGTTTTCAGTCGGTCCTGTCCGATGACTTTTTCTGCCCACCGTCCGTCATCAATGGCATGATACGGCTGCATGCTGGCAATAACGTTCAAATCAGCAAATCGCTGAATATCTTCCGGAATCAAATGTTGGGAATGTTCAATGCGAAATCTCCGATCCCGCTTACCGTTTTCTTTGATGACCTGCTCATAAATATCTAACACGATATGATTCGCCCGGTCACCGATGGCGTGGATAATCGCTTGCATTCCGGCTTGATCTCCATTTTTGATCCATTCGTACAAATCCTTTTTCGTATTGACCAGCAATCCCGAATCCTGCGGCGCGTCAGTATACGGCTCAAAAAAAGCAGCGGTGTGAGAACCCAATGAACCATCGGCGAACCCTTTTAATCCACCAATCCGTAGCCACGTATCGCCGTTTCCCTGTTCAGTAATTTTTTTTCGCAGTTTTTCCCATGTCGATATGGGGACAGCGGCAGAGATCCGTGTTTTCAGACTTCCGGCCTTGTTCGCCCGTTTGAATACAGCAAAATCATCCCACGTTCCCATGTGATGGACCGATGTCACGCCTTGTTTGGCAACGTATTCCATGGCTGCCTGCAGCGCGCGATCCTTCATTTTTTCTGACGGTTCCGGATCAACTTTTTCGATGAGCTCCATGGCGTTATCTTTTAAGACGCCGGTCGGATGTCCGTTTTCGTCGCGGACTATGGTGCCTCCGGAAATGTCTTCCGTTTGTTTTGTGATGTTTGCCATTTTCATCGCCAAAGTATTCGCCAGCGCCATGTGCCCATCCAGCCGGTTTACCCAAACCGGATTTTCAGATGTCACACTGTCGATCCATTCAGCGCGGGGTAATTCACCGCCCCAGTTTTCGTGATCCCAGTCGCCACCGGTGATCCATTCTCCGGGCTCTAATTGCTCAGCAAAATCTTTAATCCGCCGGACAAATTCCTCGGGTGTTTTGACATCCCGAAGTTGCACTGATGAAAGTCGAAAACCGCCTTCGAGAAAGTGCAAATGAGCATCGATAAAACCGGGTGTAACCATCATACCTTCGGCGTCGATAACAAAGGTGTTATCATTAATTAAAATCTGGATTTCCGGTGTGGAGCCAATGGCTTGGATTTTATTACCTTTGACAAAAAGTGCTTCAGCCAACGGTTGGGTTGGATTCCCTGTCCAGATTTTCGCGTTAATGACCGCGAGAGATTCGTATTTTGAGGTGGTTTGCTTGGAACAGCTTAGTATAACGATAACGAACAATGAAAGAATGAAAACAAGAGTCGGATTGGGTGTATGCATAAGGTGATACATGAATTATCCTTTAGTTTATTGTGATGAAGAAGTTGACGCTTGCTATCTAATCATGACTATCAATATATTTAAAATAATTGTTACTGTTCAGCCACGAAGTCTCGAAGACACAAAGAAAAGCAGAGAAGAGTATTAGAATATTTTTAGAGATGTATTTCTTTGTGTAACTTTGAGTCTTGGCGTCTTTGTGGCAAAGAAAATGCTCTGTTTAGTTACAAATAATTTATGAAAATAATTTATAAATGTCAATGATAAATCTTGACTTGATTTCGTTGTTAACAGTTTTAACGAAGGTAACGACAATCTGGTTAAGGGAAAAAATTAGACCGCGTACATTTTTTAAAGAATTCTTGTACTTTGCTGAATCGTTTTTATAGCTATTTAATCAAAATAATAAAAGCAAAATTTAATTTTAAAGGAGAGGTGTAATTATGGTAAGCAAAAAAATCGAAACAGCTTTTAACGAGCAAATCAAACATGAACTGGAATCTGCGTACTTGTATCTTTCAATGGCAGCTTATTTTCATGATGAAGGACTCAACGGTATGGCACAATGGATGCGCGCTCAAGCAAAAGAAGAGCAATTGCACGCCATGAAATTTTTTGATCATCTGAATGAACGCGGCGCCCGAGTTGAACTCCACGAATTAGCCAAACCGCAAAAAAAATGGAAATCTGCCTTGGACGCTTTTCAGGCTGCTTACGGACATGAGCAATTTATCACCGGAAAGATAAATGAATTGGTTAAATTGGCGAGAGAAGAAGAAGATAATCCGGCACAGGTTTTTCTTAATTGGTTCGTCGAAGAACAAGTTGAAGAAGAAGCAACCAGCTCGGATATTGTCCAGTTATTAGAACGAATCGGTGACGCCGGACATGGCATTGTCATGCTGGACAGAGAATTGGGTAAAAGAGAATAATCAATTGTTTTCACAATACTAACGTTAGGGAAATAATCCTTCACAGCCCTGCTAAATTTATCGAAATTTAACAGGGCTTTTTTATTATCAACCCAATCTGTATGAGGTTTTACCAGTCATCTTACATAATATAAGATTAGGTTGAATCCAAAAGCTGAAATGAGTATCTAAAGTATTAAATTTGAATAATGAATTAACGATGAAAAAGGGGACGTAAAAATGAAGATATGCAAAAACATTTTGGTATTATTTACACTCATTTTTTTCTTTGGTTCGAATGTGGGTTTTTCGGACACCGGGAAAGATGATTCAACAAATGTGAAATCGATTTATGATTTTATAGTTAACGATATCGATGGAAAAGAAATTAAATTAGAACAGTTCAAAGGAAAAGCGATGGTGATTGTCAATGTCGCCAGTAAGTGTGGCTATACGCCTCAATATGAGGGATTGCAGGAGATTTATGAAAAATACAAAGATGAGGGACTTGTGGTTCTCGGATTCCCGGCGAATAATTTTCGCAATCAGGAACCCGGATCCAATGAGGAAATTAAGCAGTTTTGTCGTGTGAATTATGGCGTTACTTTTCCTATGTTCGAAAAAATATCTATTAAAGGCGATGATATTGCTCCGCTTTATAAATATTTGACAAGCCAGGAAACAAATCCGGAGTTTCATGGAGAAATTACCTGGAATTTCAATAAGTTTGTTATCGACAGAAATGGAAATATTGTCAACAGATTTGAGTCGAACGTAGAACCGGAAAGTAAACAATTTATTGAAGCAATTGAATCAGCATTGAATAAATAATGTGGAAAAATAAAACAGGAGATTAAGTCATGATTGAGATGATTGAAGTTGTTGGAGTTTCTACAGAAAGCTTTTCTGATGCGATTAAAAATGCAGTCCAAGAAAAATTAAATTCGGGAAAAAAAGTATCCTGGTTTGAAGTCGTGGAACATCGGGGCGGCATTAAAAACGGAACTATTGAGTATCAGGCTAAAGTGAAGTTGGCTGTATTTCAATAACATAAAAAAATTACAAGCGAATGACCTGTGAGGAATTGATTTATGTCCTCACAGGTTTTTTACTTTTTGGTAGGTATTCGAGTGTGAAATTCCAACTGAGTTAAAATCATTCAAAAAGAAAGGTGAGTCATTTCGAATCGAAACACTTTGAGCTGTTTTCAGCACAATTCAGAGGAAAAGTTTAAATTTTATCAGTACACAGAAGTCTTCGCCGTCAAAAAAAGCGATTAAACGAATGATTTTGTGCTGGATTGTTTGTTTCGTAAATGTAATTCTAATGAAAGTATAGCTTAATTATTTCAAATATTCTCCAATATTTAGAGGCATTAAAATTATTTTCGAATATTTAACTCATTGAATTAAAGTTATTTATCAACGTAAAATTAATAAGGCAAGGGTATAGATTTTGCAACATTGACAATAAATTCTATTATCAGACGAGATTAGTCAAATAAAAATATTTAATTGAACAAATTCAGTCTAACGGTATTATAAAATAATGGGGCTGTAAATGGATTTAAAAAAAATCTGATGTTGTGAATTGATAATCACAGATAGGAAATAAGCATGAATAACAAAGACAGCAGCATCGTAATTTTTAAATACAGATTCAAGTTTGAGGATTTAACGGAAAAGGAATTTACCATCAAACTTGATGCTGATTCACTGTACATTATTGCTCCTGAAAAAAAATCCCCCCCACCGGATTGGACAATTTTGACAAATAATCAATGCGAAAATTGTCCCCTCAAGCCAGAGGAGAATAAATATTGTCCGATAGCAGTTAATCTGGTCGATCTGCTCAACTTTTTTGCCTCAATAGATTCCTATGATCGCACTTATGTTGAGATTGAAGCTCCAGAGCGGATGTATTCCAAACAAACGACTGTCCAGCGTGGATTAGGCTCAATGCTGGGAATTTATATGGTCACTTGCGGCTGTCCTGTAATGGATGTTATGAAGCCAATGGTGCGTTTTCACCTGCCGTTCGCGACGATCGAGGAGACTGTTTTCCGATCTATCGGGTCCTATTTAATAGGTCAGTATTTTTATTCGACAAAAGGTTTGCCGGCTGATTTTACTTTGGATAAATTGCGGGAATTTTACATCCAAATCCAAAAAGTGAATTTGGGAATCATCCAGCGGTTAAAGCCGGCGATAAAAAAAGATGCCATCGCTAATGCAGTGATAACATTGGATGCTTTTGCCAAAGAATTACCCTGGTCGATTGAGGATCATTTGAAAGAACTGGAATATCTTTACCGAGGATTTTATGAATAGCACACTCCTAACCATTACCAACCAGCATAATTGATCCAGTTCTAATCCTTCATTGCAACAACCTTAAATCTTTTATCTGAAACTTCCAAGAAAAAGTCCTTGATAATATTAAATTAATTTCTTATTATTTTTATCTATTCGTCTATTAAAGAAGAATGATGTTTAAGATTAGAAATGGAGAATCGAATGATGGAAAAAATCATTTTGATCCTGTCTGTTTTTCTTTTACTGTTGGGTTGTAGCTCTAAATTGAACAAAGACTATCCCATTCAACCCGTCCCCTTCACTGATGTCAAATTCGCTGACAATTTCTGGCTGCCGAGACTGGAGACAAATAGAACTGTTACCATACCCTATGATTTCAAAAAGTGCGAGGAAACCGGTCGTATTGATAATTTTGCCAAAGCCGGGGGATTGATGGATGGAGAGTTTGTCGGTATTCGTTACAATGATTCCGATGTGTTCAAAGTAATTGAAGGGGCTGCCTATTCTCTGGCACTGCATCCGGATCCGGAATTGGAAAACTATCTGGATGATTTGATATTTAAAATTGCAGCAGCGCAGGAAGATGACGGCTATCTTTACACCACACGAACGATTGATCCTGAAAATCCGGCTCGAAACGCTGGCAAAGAACGCTGGTCATATTTGAATCACAGCCATGAACTGTACAATGTCGGTCACATGTACGAAGCAGCCGTCGCTTATTATCAGGCGACCGGCAAACGGAATTTATTGGATGTCGCTATAAAAAGTGCGGATTTGATTGATAAAGAATTTGGTCCCGGCAAGCGGCACAATCCGCCCGGACATCAGGAAATCGAAATCGGACTGGTCAAACTGTATCGCGTCACCGGTGATGAACGCTATTTGAAATTAGCGAAATTTTTCCTCGATGAACGCGGCCATGAGCACGGCAGAGAACTTTACACGGAATATTTCGACGCCCGTTATACCCAGGATCATAAACCGGTTGTAGAACAGGACGAGGCTGTCGGACACGCGGTTCGCGCCGGATACATGTATTCGGGAATGGCGGATGTCGCTGCTTTGACCGGTGATAAAGATTATCTGCGGGCGATTGATAAAATTTGGCAGAATGTGGTTTCCAAAAAACTGTACATTACCGGAGGCATTGGAGCGCAATCTCACGGTGAAGCCTTTGGCGAAAATTATGAACTGCCGAACCGAACTGCGTACAATGAAACTTGTGCCGCCATTGCGAATATGATGTGGAACCATCGGCTGTTTTTGCTGCACGGCGACGCGAAATATCTCGACGTACTGGAACGCACTCTTTACAACGGTTTTCTGTCAGGAGTCGCTTTGAGCGGCGATAAATTTTTCTATCCCAATCCGCTGGAATCATTAGGCAATCATCAGCGGAGCCCCTGGTTCGACTGTTCCTGTTGTCCGACCAATGTGGTGAGGTTTCTTCCCTCACTGCCGGGTTATGCTTATGCGCAACGGGATGACCAGATTTTTGTAAATCTGTTCATCGAAGGCAAAACGACTTTGAAATTGAATAATAATAGGATTGATTTAAAGCAGACGACAGACTATCCCTGGAGCGAATCAGTCAAAATTGAAGTTCATCCCGAAAAGTCATCTCAGTTTGCCATAAATATTCGAATTCCAGGTTGGGCGAGAGAGGAACCGGTTCCCAGCGATTTGTATCGGTTTGCAGCGAAAAATGAGAGGAAGGTCAATATTCAAATCAATGGTGAAAAGGCTGAATATAAATTGAAGAATGGATTTGCCACATTTGATCGCACGTGGACTGCCGGTGATAAAATTGAAATTCACTTCCCCATGCCAATTCGGAAAATTCTGGCTCACGAAAATGTGGCAGCAGATCGGGGAAAATTTGCCCTGCAGCGGGGCCCGATTGTTTATTGTGCTGAAGGAGTCGATAATGGCGGACACGTCCGGCACTTGCTGTTTGATCCGAAAGCGTATTTTGATGTCGAATTTAAGCCAGACGTTTTAAATGGATTGATGAAAATTAATGGTCAGGCAACAGGACTTTACGGGCAGCAGGGTTCAAACCAGTTCGTAAAAAAAGAACAGGATTTTCTTGCAATACCTTACTATGCGTGGGCTCATCGGGATCGCGGTGAAATGAAAGTGTGGTTCCCTTTTGAAGAGGAAAAAATAATGCCTTTAAATCCGCCCACATTCGCATCGCATGCTAAAGTATCGTGTTCGCACGTTTTCAGAAATGATACCGAGAAAGCGCTGAATGATGGGATTGAACCTGAAAACTCTACCGATCACTCAATCCCGAGATTTACATGGTGGGATCATAAAGGCACCAAAGAATGGGTGCAATACGATTTTAATGAGCCAAAGAAAACCAGCCGAGTTAGTGTTTATTGGTTTGATGATACCGGACAGGGGGGCGGATGTGCTTTACCGGAATTCTGGAAAATATTGTACAAAGCTGGGAATACCTGGAAAGCGGTTGAAAATATAAATCAATACTCAATCGAAAAAGATCGATATAATGCGGTTGAATTCAAATCTGTCACGACAAAAGCGGTCAGGTTGGAAGTGCAATTGAAAGACGGATTTTCCGGTGGCATTTTGGAATGGAAAGTGAATTAACACTCGATTTTTAAGAGCATATATTGATGAATAACCAAAAACATTGCATCGCGATCGATATCGGCGGGACATCAGTCAAGTCTGCAATCGTTTTAGACAATGGCGTTATTTTTGAACAAACTGTGAATCAAACACCGGTCAATGCCAAAGCTAATGCTGAAGAAATTTTAAGTGCGTTTGTTACCCCCATTACCGAACTATTAGAAATCGCTAAATCCAATCAATTGAAAATTGCCGGAATCGGCATCGGTATGCCCGGGCCTTTGGACATGAAAAACGGAATTTCTCTAATTAAAGGGGTCGATAAATATGAATCTATTTACGGCGTCAATCTGAAAAATGAGTTTCGACAGCGGTTAAATTTAGCGGCGGATTTTCCGATTTGTTTCGAGGTTGATGCCTGGACTTTTGTCAGGGGGGAAGCCTGGCAGGGAGCGGCGCAGGGTCTTGATCGAATTATTGGGATCACGCTGGGCACAGGTTTTGGTTCCGGTTTTATGGTGAATGACGATATTGTGGATTCGGGTCCCGGTGTCCCGGATTGGGCGTGGATTGGCGGATTGCCGTATCAGGATGGCATTTACGACGACCGGATTTCCAAACGGGGAATAATTGCGCGATACAGGAAGCTAATTGGCGATGTCGGTATGCAAATTGATGTTAAAGACATCGCGCTAAAGGCATCGGAGGGAGACGGGTTTGCTACTACCGTATTTGAAGAAACCGGTGCGATTTTAGGAGAGAGCATTATGCAGGTTGCTCCGGATTTCAAGCCGGAGTGTGTGGTGGTTGGCGGACAAATTGCGCATTCTTTTGATTTGTTTGCTAAACCATTGCACCAGAAGCTAACCAAATTGCCCTTCCTTAAAAAAATCACCAAAGCGGCTCACATTGAACAGAGCGCTGTGCTCGGGGCCAGCAAATTGCTTTTCGAAAGTATTTCAACCAACAGAGATTAAAAAATCATGAAAAAAATAATGTCGCTCATTTTAGGAATCATTGTGCTTATGCTGATAAATACGAAATCATCGGCTCGCTATGAAGACGCGGGGGACCTGTTTTCAGATAACTTCGAAGAGACATCAACCGCGAACTGGAACGATATGAAAGTCTGGGGATTTGGTGTCTGGCAGAAAAAGGATGGCGTCTTTGTTTCGATTGATGCAGATGATCCGGCTAAAAATATGTTGTCTGCGCTGCCGAATTTTCAGAACGCGATCCTGAACCGGGATTTTTCGACGGTTATGAAATTCAAACCGGTTTCCGGCGAGCAATATCAGTTCACTATTGATGTGAGGCAACAGGGATGGAATAATTATAAATTTCAAATTTCCCAAACTGGTAAAATCAGTATCATCAAAAATATTGCGGGAAGTTTGCCGGTCATTCTCCATCAGACGAAACCGAATCAGATCGTATTTGATCAGTGGCAATGGATGCGTTTTGATGTTTCAGGTGAAAATCCGGCGGTTTTCAAAATAAAACTGTGGCAAGGTGATCTGAGTAATGAACCTTCTTTCTGGAACGCCATCGGCGTGGATGATGATCCGCTACAACCCGCAAATATGAATCTGGCGCTCACTTCGATTCAGGGATGTGGTGCACATACTGAAATAGATAATTTTAATGTTTACAGTAAGATTTTGCCATCATCGCTTTGGCAGTGGAAAACAATTGTAAGTGACGAAACCGAATTAATAAAATCTGTTAATGAAGCCAAAAGTCAATATCAACGTGGTCGCTATTTTTTAGCTGAACAGTCGATAAACAAATCTTTAATCAAACATCCGAATCATCCCGTGCTTTTGAACAATTTAGCGATTGTATTGGCATCACAAAATAGATTTGACACAGCGTTGTCCGCGATTTCAAAAACCTACCGTGCCGCAGAAAATGATGAAGGCATATTGCATAATTTAAAATGGATCTGGTATGGATTACATCACGATGGTTTAATTCAACCAGTAAGTTCTTCATTTCCGAATATAGCACTTAAAATTGAAAAGCCGGTTGTCTGTAAACCACAAACAATTTTATTTGAGACTTCAATTGCTCAAGCTGCTGTCGAATCGAAAATAAAGCGTGCTCATATTGAAATAATGGATGAAAATGATAATGCGATTTGGTCAACTGAAAAACCGTTCGATAAAGAAATCATCTCAGCATTTTCACAGAAAATCGATGTTTCCAATTGGCAGGATGGGGACTATAAAATTGTTTTGAGAACGAACGGCAAAGCTGAGCAAACAATAAGCAAAGAATTTGAAATTATCCGTTCTGCCTTTCTGAAAATTCGAGGCAGATTGAATCAAGTTCAAAAGGAAATTTCAAAACATCATGATCAGCTAAATTCGGAAAAAATAAAAAACACGTGGGCAAATCTTGAAGTGAAGTTGTCGCCGATTTTGGATAAATTGAAGCATTGTGATCAACCCGGATATTTCCAATCACAGAAGGAAACCATTGAAGATGAGCTCGAAAATATCGAACAATTCCTTCTGAAAATCCAAAGCGGAGATGATCCGTTCGCTCACAAAACTGGTAGCTTTATGAGAGGTTATTATTCGGAAATCGATGGCAGCCTGCAGGGATTTGCTGTTCATGCACCGGAAAAATACTCGCCTGATCAACCATTTCCGCTGGTGATCAATTTGCACGGTTATGATCCGAGCTATTCCAGTTGGCAGGAGAATCTTTTTTTGCCGGTGTTCATGCCGCACACCACAGAAAAAGGACGTTATATTGTCGTTAATCCGTTTGGGAGAGGAAATACGTTTTATCAAAATATCGGAGAGCATGATGTGCTCCACGTGATCGCTGAATTAGAGCGACTTTATAATATTGATCAAGCTCATGTCTATCTCACCGGCGGCTCCATGGGAGGCGCCGGAACCTGGAATATCGGGCTGGCACATCCGGATAAGTTTGCTGCTATGGCGCCGATTATGGGACCGACGGAATTCGCTTTTTGGACCGGTTTATTCAAAGATGAGGTAAATCCGGTTAGAAGTTTTATTAACGCCAGGCGCAGTGCATTGAGCTACGCGGAAAATGCGCTGCATGTGCCGATTTACTTGAATCACGGTGTTGAAGACGACATTGTTCCAGTCGAGCAAAGCCGGAAAATTGTCAAACGGTTAAGAAAATTAAATTACGATATTAAATATGTCGAACATCCCGAGGTTATGCACGGCGGTTTCCCGCCTGAAATGGATTTTGAGATTTTTGATTGGTTTGAGGATAAAGAACAAATATCGCATCCAAAGCGAGTGGTTTTTAAAGCGGGTGATTTGAATCATGCAAAAGCCTATTGGGTGGCAATCGAAAGATTTGTCAATCAACTCGATTTTGCGCGGATCAATGTTGAAATAATCGAACCGAACCTCATCCAAATTGAAGCGAACAACATCGCCCGGTTTCGTTTACTTTTGAATGACCAATTGGTGAATGTGCGCAATCCTTTGAAAATAGAAATTGATGGAATTCCGGTTTTTGAAGATAAATTACCAGATAATAATGAACTCACTTTCACCGCTGTCCTCTCCGATAAAAAAGAAATCGTTGATTGGCGCAACCGAAGTGACCAATCTGACAATGCATTAATCAAGAAACACGATTTGTGCGGTCCGATTTTGGATGCATTTAATAAAGGATTTTTATTGGTTTATGGTACGACCGGAGAACCACTTGAAACAAGAGTAAACCGAAAAGAAGCCGAACGCTTTTCAGCACAATGGGAAGACTGGCAGCACACACGGTGTCGCATCAAAAAAGACACGGAAGTGACACAGGAAGACATCCAGCGATTCCATCTGATGCTGTTTGGGAACCCGAAAACAAATTCAATCAATGAACGAATCAAACAGGATTTGCCGGTTCGGTTCAAAGATGCGTCGATTATTTTCAGTGACAAAAAATTCACTGGTAAAAGTGTGGGCGTGTCGATGATATATCCCAATCCTCTCAACCAACAGCGTTATGTACTGATTCAAGCAGGAACGACCTGGCAGGGAATGGTGAAAATTAGTAAACGCATCGGTGCTGAATTCGATTACATTATTTTTGATAACCGAACCACTGGAATCAATGTGCATCAGGGAAATTTGACTGTTGACGGCAGTCCACTCCTGCGCGGCTTTTTCGATCAGGACTGGCAGATTTCAAATGATTATCAATGGGAAGGTAGTTTTGAAATGCGAGAACAAATTGTCCGCAGAACGTTTCCTGAAGCAGACTTGTCGGAAACGGAGCTGAATGTCATTTATTTGAGTGAAGTTGAACCGGATAGTTTAAATCAGTGGACCGGCACCTGGGAGAAAGATCGCTGCTTCTGGGGAACAGCACTCCGGGTTGATAATCAGGTTTATGAAAAAGGCATTGGCGTTTTACCCAATTCGTATCTCATTTATCACCCGGATGGAAAGTGGAAAACATTTTCGGCGCTGCTTTGTGTTGACACGAATCCGTTTGCTGATGTCGAAAAAGAGAAATACAGCGGCGGGAAAATACAGTTTGCCGTTTACGGTGACGATCACGAGCTTTTTACCAGCAGAGTTATGGATGTGAATTCAGAACCCCAACAGCTGAAGCTTCCAATTGATGGAGTCGAGACACTCAAATTAGTGGTTCGCACGCAGGATTGGCTGCCCAATTTTCAGCAGAGCGCAAGCTGGGTTAACGCTAAACTGGAAAGATAATTTTTTGCCATTAGAAGAGTTTGGGGAATACTTTTTATATTTATAAAAAATAAAATCCTGATGGATTAAATCCGTATTGTTGATTCGTTACAAAACAGAAGGAGCCAAAACCAATGTTGAATTTTCACAGGATCAGTTTGATTTTTATTCTCTTTTTCTGTTATCGACTTTATCATTAATAGCTCAGGAATACAACGACGACGCCTGTACGGACATTGTGGTCGGGAAAAATGCCTCGGTCGATGGATCCGTGATTACGTCGCACACCGGCGCATGTGCCGAATGCAGAGTGCATGTTGTGCCTGCCCAAACTTTTGAAAAAGGTGCTAAAGCGCCGGTTTATTACGGACTGCAGGATGTCAAAAAACCATTGGGTGATTACGGTGACGTTTTGGGTTATATTCCGCAGGTCGAAAAAACGTATGCCTATTGCCACACTGGTTACCCACAAATTAATGAACACCAACTCGCCATTGGGGAAAGTACGATGAGTCAGCGGGATGCACTTAAAGTGGATCGTAAAACCGGCAAGCAAATCATGACTATCGAACAAGCTCAGTTGTTCGCCCTCCAGCGTTGTAAAACCGCCAGGGAGGCAGTTGAATTGATTACTTCACTGGTGGAAAAATACGGCTTTCTGCCGTCGTGCGGACCCAATTCCGAGGCCTTGTGTATCGCCGATCCGAACGAAGCCTGGGTGTTGGAGGTGTTTAGCGTGGGCAAAGACTGGACTCCAGAGAGCGGAGAATTAGGCGCAATTTGGGCGGCGCAACGGGTGCCGGATGATCACATCGCTGTTGTTCCCAACTGGAGTATCATCAAAGAAATCGATCCGGATGATACGCAAAATTTTATAGTGTCAGACAATTATCAACAGGTGGCAATCGATCACGGCTGGTGGGATCCGAACAGTGGCGAACCGTTTATCTGGCAGAAAGTCTATTCACCAGTGCCCCGCGAGTGGGCAATCAGCCGCTTCTGGCTGTTCTTTCACAAGTTTGCACCGAATTTTCCCAATCTGCCCGATAAAACGTTGAATAAACCGTATCAAGGCTATGATTCTTATCATCAGTATTTGGAGGATGTGACATTTTATCCGTTCTCTGTCAAACCCGAGAAAAAACTGTCAGTCAAGGACGTGATTGATTTTCAACGTTCTGTATTTGAAGGGACAATTTATGATATGACCGCGGACTTTGACTGGTTCGTGCCGGACAAAGACAGCGGCATGAAAAAGAGCCCGCTGGCAACGCCATTTCCCACGCGGGATATGCGTGAGTTGCTCGATATTCAGTATCGCCGGATGGTTTCGCGTGGCGGTTACGGAATGGTGGCACAGCTCCGAAACTGGCTGCCTGATCATATTGGCGGCATTTACTGGTTTTACGTGGATAATCAACATGTGAGTACTTACGTGCCGATCTATGCGGGAGTGACAGATGTGCATCCTGCTTACAAGGAATATGATCCGGATAAATTTTCCGAATCGTCGGTTCGCTGGCTGGTCGATTTTGTGGATAATCTGCTGTATTTAAAATGGCAACATGCCATCAAAGACCTGCGCGAAAAAAGGGATCCGCTGGAGCAGGAATTTTTTGACCGCATTGCAGAGATTGATGAAAAAGCATTGGAATTATATGAAAAGGATCCGGAAAAAGCGAGAGCGCTTCTAACTGAATTCACTATCGATAATATGGAGAAAGTGGTGCAATTGTACCGGGAAATGCGAGAATTGCTGATCACCAAGTACACAAATAATAAGCAAGGATTATAGATATCTGACTGTATAAAATAGCCACAGTGTCGCAGAGCACACAGAGATTGAATAGAATCTGTTAGTAAATCAAATGATTAGGCGCTTCCAATAATTAGACCGTATCTGTAAACAAATAGTCACTAATTGGGAAAACGATTTTTAAGTATCCAATAATCTCCAATTGGTGATTTTTTTATTATACTAATGTGAAAGTGGTTTTAAGATTTACTATTATAAGAACTCACCTTAGTCCTCTC
>CAYYMH010000026.1:0-52089 GCA_964472785.1 uncultured Cytophagia bacterium
AAATAAAACGAGATTTTTGGCAGAAAATTTGGGGAAATAAAGTTAGATATTACATCTTTCCTTTTCAAAGACTCTCAATAAAGTGAGACAGTTGAGCGGCGTCCTATGTACGTTCAGTGCTGCAAGATCTTTCACAACCTTTGTAACAGTGCCGTCGTCGGCTGGCCACTTTTTCGCCTCACCATACTTCGTCACCAACTCTCTTACGCGCGTTCGATGCAGCGGTTGCAGATGCAGTACTTCAAACTCATGGTGCAATTTTGAGAACGCGAACTTTTCACTAAAGGTGGGTTCAGTATAGTTGACCATCACAAGGATGGGCTTCTCTTGGAATTCAGCGTCTAGGCACTTAAGCATATTGGCATGGTCAATGATATTGCCATTCCAAGAGTCAAGGAGTATGCAGTCAGGATGCGTGACGTTCGATCCAAAAGACTTGAGTTGCTCATCAATGGCATTCAGAACTTTGCGGGTTTTTGTGTGTGCAGCATCAACATATGCCCAAATTGCCCCTCGCTTGTACGCCTCTAGGCGTATGTGGTGGCAAAGACACGTCTGTCCGAATTGAGGTTGTGCCAGGACGAGAGCGGATCTAGGGTTGACTATGAGTTCTGGGAGAAGATTGTCCTCATCTGTTGAATCCCGTTTCTTGGTAACGGTGGGCTCGACTAAGATTTCGGGCTGACCCTTGTAGGCCGAAAGTGAATTAGTGAGGGACCTTTCGAGTCTTTCCGTATTTGAACGAATGACGCTTGTGCTTGGAAATGGAGACGATCTCGTAGCACCCTTCAAGATTGGTTTCAGAGCATCACCACCTTGCTCCCATTCGGTAGCGTTCATTGCTAGGTTAAAAGCGAACTCGACTTCTCTTCCCGCACCCAAAGCGTCATAGAACGCAACAGCGAACTTTATTGCCTTCGCGTCATCAACCTGTCCGTGCATCCCCACGACATGGTCAATATGTCTAGCAATCGCCTCGGCTTGGTTTTCGGAGTAACATGCATTCAGCACAACGCAATCAACATGCTCTGCAAATAGCTCGAAGAACCCTGACAACGTCTCCGCAGTGACCAGCATTGATTCCCCCGACTCATTTTCAAAGGCAATGCCACTGTTCTTGTCGCCGTGCCCACAGAAATGCACAATGGCCGGTTCATAATCCAACATCGCTCGGCGCACGTCTTCAGCTCGCGCTGCGAGTACTGACTTTAAGATGAAATCATCCCGTTTACAAGCCCTGCGTAGGCCATCAGTGATCTCCCGGACCTCCTTATCCAAACGCAGATTTTTGGTATCAACTGGATTTGCAGCCAGCACCAAGATCGTCTTTTTCATTTGCTTCAGCCCTCCTTGTGTTACAAACAAGTGATTATACAGATCTACATAACATAGATTTTCAATGTAAAAAATAATCTGACAAAGTCAATAAAATATAATTTTCTTCCATTAAAAAATCTGATGATTTTGGTGTTATACTGACCTGCTATTTAGTCCAATCTGAGTATAATAAAGAAAGATAACATGTTGCTGTTAAAAAACTGAATCCGGCTCTGCTGTCAAAAAAAAACATGAGGGTGAGTCTGTATCTCACCGAATCTGCCAATCTCTGATCCGCGTTTCAAAGAAGTGATGAAATAATGGTAAAATATACGATATAAAGAATAAAATGTCAAGAGCAAAATATTATTTTTTTAAATAAATTTTCGAAGTTTGGGAAATTACGAAGGAATGCTTTACGAAAGGAAAAAATTAATGAAGAAAATAACAGCAAATCAATCCCGCCAAAGACGGGATTGATTTGCCAGAGCTTTCTTTATATACGGGTAGACAATTCACGACGGCTCTACCACACCCAGTTTTTCCATCAGTTGTGGTTTGTCTTCCAGGGCGATGCGGGCGATGGCGAGGAAGTCGGCTAACCATGCTTCGAGCTCATCAATTGCCTTGTCACGCTCCTGGGTGGCTTGCTGGGCTTCGCCTTTTTCTTTTTCCTGGGCAGCGTTGGCTGCTTCGGTTTGATCGAGCAGCGCTTTGCCGGCTTCAATCTTTTCGCGGGTCATGCCGTATGTTGCCATCTTTTCCAGCACGGTGGCATCGCCTAAGGCATTGAGGTAAAACTGTTTTGCCTGGGCTAACCAGCCGGCTAACGATACTTTTCGTGTGCCGCCCAAATCCAGTTTTTGATAGAGCGAATGATCATCCCGTAACGCAATGCGGGCAACCTTGACAAAGCGCATATATTGCTGATCCGCTTCTTCCCAGATGTCTTTTAGCTCGCCGGTCGCTTCGAATTGATCGCCGTATTCTTTTTGCTGTTTCTGTTGCAACTGGTTTGCCGTGTCCAGCAGTGTTTTTCCCACATTGAGGCGGGTGTCGTCGTAGCCGAATTCGGCTAAAAAAGTTTTTACCTCTGTGTCTGAAAGCGCGTTGTCGATGGCAACCTGTGCCGCCATTAACCGTTCTGCCAATGATTTTTTGGATTTCGTCATTACAACCTCCTTGTTAAGTTGAATAATTTATTGAGTGAAACTCATACCAACAGACCGGTTGCGATTATGTGCAAGGTTCGTTCCGCTTCGTCAATTATGCAGGCTTGACTGCTAATGTCAGTGATATTTTTACTAATTTAAGGGAGAATACCGCATTAAAAACAATATGAAGCAAAATCGTTGATAGAAAGACCAAAATGATGAGGAAATTTAGCTGATTTATATTTCAGAATGGAATCCGAAGGGCGAATTGCTATTGCAGATTGAAAAAAAAGAGCAGAAACAAGACAGATAACGCATGATATATCGTTCCGACATGGTAATATATCATTCCGACACGGTGATATATCGTTCCGAGGCGATGATATATGATTCCGAGGCGATGATATATGATTCCGACATGGTAATATATCGTTCCGACGCGATGATATATGATTCCGACACGGTGATATATGATTGCGACACGGTGATATATCGTTCCGACACGGTGATATATCGTTCCGACATGGTGATATATCGTTCCGACCGTCTGAAATATTTGTACTTTAGCTTGAAATATTATTGCTTCAAATTGGAATTGTATTACAGCGGTTTCTAATATTCTGTATCTTTCGGCGGATAGGGGTCTCTTCCCGGTTTGATGGTATCTTTGCTGCGGATTTTTCCGTCACGGCCTTTCGTGATTAGCTCTCCGCCACCGCCCTTCTTTAACATGTCGCGAGCCGCATCTTCGGCTTCTTTTTGGGTGTGATGAATTGATGAAGCCTTATCAGAAATATTTTTCTTGTTCACCCATTTTCCATCTTCTCTGCAGTAGACTATTCTGTCTGATTTTTTGCTCATAATCATACTCCTTATTTATGAAATAATATCATTCATCAAAACTCCAAATTTTTAACGCTATATTAGATAATTCGTGTCCCCTTTTATCTATCTGCCTAAATCTGAATTGACTATAATTTTCACAAAGTAGCTTATTCAGTTTTATATTTGATTTTCGGTAATGGTATTTCTTTTTACTAAAAGGATTATTATACGCTCCAAGATTTAATTCATCGGCAAGCAGCGTCATATTACCTATTCTGTGTACATACTTTCTATGCTGAACATTCGCATCTTTTCCTAAATATTTTTTCCAATCTCCATAGGTTCTTCTCGATTTTTTTGTATTTATGGTTTGTGGAATAATGTGCTCAAGCTGTAGATCTCTACCCGTAGTTAGTTCGAACTCTCCCTTATCTTCGATTAAATAATATTCAATTTGTTCAAGCACACATTTTGCTCTATCTGTCAATCTTCCTTTGAATTGATGTTTTGTAAAATGATCCTTAAATTCCGAATCAGGGGGTAAATGTACTAATAGCTGCTTTCTGACAGAATTAACAATATCTTTATTTGGGACATTAATAAGTTTAGAAAAAATCTCATCTAGCTCTCCAGTTCTATATTGACAAACATGTCGCCTTAACATAAAGGTTTCGATGAGTTTCAAAATTTTAAGTAACTTTTTCTCATCTATATTTCTTCGAAAAAGGTTCAATAAAAATATATAAGAGGGTAAAGATTTAATTCTGGCAAGATTAAACAAAATTTTATTAATTTTTTTGGTCTTAAATTGTCTCTTTCGTATTTTTCGGTAAACAACTGAAGCATCCCTAATTTTATATAAAAAATCTGTTATATGAATTCTCCCGTCAAAATTATTACCCTCCTGATCATCGTTATTAACCTCGTTATTTTCTTCAATGACTTCTTCTTCATCGATATCAATATCATCTGAATAATAGCCATATTCTGACAATAGCTCTGTATTTTCAACACTTTTCATATAATAGTCTTTTAACTTTTCAACAAGTTTATTCATTGTAAGCTTTTGTTTTAGTACTGAACATGTGTATTGTCTGAGAAAAGTATTCGTATCAATCTCGTCAAGATTAATTATTATTTCAGACCAGATATTTTTTATGTCATCTAATGTTTTATCCTCGTGTTTAGCTGCATGACCTAAAATAAAATTCTTAATCAAATCTGTTGGACTTAGCCGAAGTCCCCGGTTATTAATTGTCTCAAATAGTTTATATGCATCTTTCGCTAACCCGACATCCAAGCGAATTATGACAGCGATATGAGTCAATTTGTATAAAAATTTATTTAACTCGACAATATTATATTCCTCTAGCCAATCATTGAAATCACTGAATGCATCAACTAATTTTCTATTTTTTATTTTCGAAAAATCTTTTTGCCGTAGAATAAGCTTAAAATCCGGCTCGTCTAGATCGCCCATAATTAATTTATTACGGACTTTTTCATCAAAATCTTTACAAAGTAGATAAGTATCAATTTCTTTGGCTTTATCCTGTTTACCAAGCTTGAGATATCTTAACTTTATGGATAAAAATAGAAGAAATAATGTTGCTATACGCTGCTGCCCATCTACTATCTCTGGTCTATTAAGTCCTCCTTTATGTGTTTTTGTGTGTAACAATATCATGCCAAAAAGATGATTATCATTTTCCCTTAACATTTCTATATCATCAAAAAGAGCAGCATATTGGTTTTCTCCCCATGCATATCGTCTCTGGTAAGCAGGAATTAGAAACTGTTCACTACTGTTATAAAAAAGCTGACCAATACTAAGCTTGTTTGGTGTAATATCCATCATGAGGCTCGATCCTTTCTACATTTTGCTTTAATATTAATTACAGTTTAAGAATATTTAATTTATACTGTGTTTCTTTAATATGTCTTCTATATCAGAAGGATGGAACGAGACATCCCAATTCCATTCACCGAATCCACCATGATTATTAATTGCCTTTACCCACTCTTCAAGAAAAGAACGTTTTGTTCTATTCTGTTCGTTGTCTTGACCTTTGGTCTCTAAAACTAAATATGCACCATTGGTTAATTGGATAATAAAATCAGGATAATATTTTCTAATAATTCCTTGATAATTGTAAAGAATTGCAAAACCTAAGTGATCATTCTTAACATATGATTTTACCTTTTCTGATTTATCAAATAGATAGGCTTCTGAAGCTTCCCAAGTGCTATCAACAACAATGTGATTGATATGCGATTTTTTTGTCCACTCACAGGGTTTACTTGTATACCATGTTCTCATGTCACCAGTTGACCTGATTGGATGCTCGCGGTCAAATACTGGCGATAGTTCTTCTGTATTTTCAGCACGTAAAGAATTCCAAAGATGTTGCACAATCTTATTCATATTTAGCATGATTAAAATTCTTCTTTTGAGTCTATCCTGGCTGAGAAGATCGTTTTTAATAATGATTTTATCCGATTTTATAAACTGTTCGATAATACGTATTAATTGGACAAGGAATATCTCTTTACTTCCTTTCCAGTTTGGGTTCTCATTATTGTATATCCTTTTCGCAGTTTCAAAGATAATCGTTTGTAAGCGGAATTTATCAGCAATTTCACGGAGATCAATATCTGATAATGCAGCCATATTTGGTTTTCCAGCGATAACAGCAGCCAACTCTGCCTGAGTTATTGCGTCATAAGGATCTAATTCAATGTGCTTCGCTTCTTCCAGTGTTAAGATTGGTTTATAAACATGATCGATTCTTACGACATTGGGCCATTGAATTTTATGTTCTTCTTTGTCTTTGACAGGCTCAATTTTTGTCTTTGGTGGTGGCGGAGGCGGGGGAGGTCCGTCACCTCCTTCATGAGGCAAGAAGGTAAACGGCACACCAAATATATTTACATATTCTGCTTCGAACAAACCATTTTCAGACACTTCATAGGAAGTGCGTCTTAATCCTCGGCCTACGACCTGTTCACAGAGAAGTTGGCTAGAAAAAGCACGTAATCCCATGATGTGCGTAACAGTCTTGGCATCCCAACCTTCAGAAAGCATACCAACAGAAATAACATTCTGAATATCTTCTCCCGGCTGTCCTTGTTTACCAACAGTGTCAACTTGTAACCTCAAATATTCAGCTTTTTGTTTCTGTGTAAGTTTCTTTTCTTCTCCGTTTTCATCTTGATCCGAAATCTCTATATTGATAGCTTCTTCCTCCGATTCTGCCTTTTCTAAAATTTTGCTATCAATTTGCAATGTTTTATTTGGCTCACATAGCTCAGGAATTAATATTTGATTATGATCAAAAGCAAATTTGATTCTTGCCGAAGTTTCAACACGATTTGCCACAGTAATCATTACAGGTGGAACTTTATGACCGATGTCATCCCATTTATTTTTCGCTTCCAACCAGTCTTGTCCCAGTAGATAATATGCATTTGTTACCAGATCAGGCAAAGGTTCTGATTCTTCTGCTCTGCGATTGATGTCATCTTTTACCGTCGGGTCCATATAAATGTGATAAAGACGAGACATCAATTCTTTCGTTCGCTTTGCATCGTCACGAATAACAACACGGGGTGTTTTGACAAGCCCTGACTCTATGGCATCATTCAAACCAAAGTCACTGACAATCCATTCAAACAGTGCTTCTTCAGAGCTTTTCTTCCCGGATGGGGCAAATGGTGTCGCGGATAAATCAAAGCATCGGATAATGTTTCTGGCTCTGTGAATCCGATCCAGCCCACCGACCCAGATTGTAGATTCTTCGATATCTTCTTTTTTTACTCCTTTTATTTTTGATTCAGCCGGAATACGCCACGCATGATGGGCTTCGTCGTTGATCACAATAATATTCTTGGATTTTGCCATATCGCCAAGAACATCATGGACATATGCTTCATCGCTTTTTACTCCTCGCTTATCCACGCTTCTTTTTTTGGCTAATTTTTCTTCTGTATCCCACGCCAGTTTATGCCAATTGATAATGAGAATTTTTCCCTGTCTGAGTTTATCCATCAATCCGGCAGGAACAACATTAAATTCTTCATAGTAATTATCAGAATTGTTGGGATTTAAAACACTCAAGCGGCTCCTTACAGTTAGGCCGGGAGCCACGACCAATATGTTTTTTGAAAATCGCGTGTCTTTAGAATTGGCGACTTTGTTTAAGATGTTCCAGGCAATAATCATAGCCATGATGATGGTCTTTCCTGAGCCCGTTGCCATTTTACAGCACCAACGGATGAACTCGCCGCCGTCTGATGGAATATCAATCCCGACCTTTTCAGAAGCTGGCGCTTCGGTTAGCCAAATAAGTGTTTCAATGGCTTCTAATTGGCAAAAGAAAAACCGACGGTCTTTGCGTTCTTCCGGATCTTTCCAGTGCTTAAGCAGTCGGTCCGTTATGCCGGACACACCCGTGTAACCAGCCTCTCGCCATGCTTTCACCCTCGGTCGTATTTTGTTGACCAGTTCAATTTCAATGAACTGGCCCGGATCATCAAACGCCTTCGAGTCCGGTGTTGCCACAACATATCCTGCTGGACGTCTGCCTTCTTTTTGATAAAAAGTGCGAGTTTCCCGCTCATAAAACCAATGTGTTAATGGCTCTTTATAAGGAGAATTGATGATAAGTTTATCAATAGATTTTCTTTTTTCCATTGTTTATTTTTCTCTTAAGTTTTTTCGTATCGCTTTGTAATCGCTCGCTCTTTGCTTTTTTGTCACCCTTCGATTATGCTCACCCTTCGACTGCGCTCACCCTTCGACTGCGCTCACCCTTCGACTGCGCTCAGGGTGACGGGGAGAGCATGCTTTTTTATTCCGAATTGTAGTTTTTATTGTCATTTTCATGACGTTTATTTTTAGTGTCAGCCGAGGCGGATACCCCAGATTCGTCCCGAGCGGAGTCATCCCGAGCGGAGTCGAGGGATGACTTATTATAATTCAAATGAGAAGTTATATTCCTACATTTTGCCAATTCATGAATTCTATCCCAATTACGTTCAAAAAGCGCTTCTTTCTTTTTCCGGCTCCACCCTTTAAGTTGTTTTTCAGCAGCAATTGCATCATTGGGGTTATCAAATTTATCGAAATACATAAGCTTTACTGGTAGTCTGTTATATGTATAGCATTTTGGATTGATACCTTGATTGTGTTCTGTTAGCCTGCGTTCTAAATTATTAGTAATTCCAGTATAGTACGAATCATCACTGCATTTTAGAATGTAGACAAAATATGTTTTCATAGTATTCTGTTATAAACTTTTTGACCTTGTACGCTCTGCTTTTGTACCCTTCGACTACGCTCACTCTTCTACTGTTTATCACCCTTTGACTGTTTATCACCCTTCGGCTACGCTCACCCTTCGACTACGCTCAGGGTGACGAGGTGGGAAATGTCATCCCGAGCGGAGTCGAGGGATGGTTATAACCTTATAATCTTCAAACTCTCTATACCCCGGTCATCAACAATTTTAACCGCAATCTGCTTTCCGGGGGTGAAAGGCAGTGATTTAGTGCCCCGAAACGCTTCTATCTTTTCTTCATCAATTTCCGCTTTTAAATTCTTTGCCAGCTTTGCCCAACCATCTTTTGCTCCAGCCATTGGGAAGAATACCTGCCTTGGAAAAAGGCTGCGTCCATCATAATCAGGGTCAAGCATCCACATGGCAATATTGCTTTTGCCGCCGCTTTCCACATTGCCGGTTTTGGGATTGTAATAATCGAAACCTTTGACCTCGACCCGTATTTTCCCTTTATCTTCGCCTTTTGTAATTTCTTCATAATCCACATCGGGTTGTCCAATAAGCCAGAAACTTTCATTGCTTGATCGCTTCTTTTTCAGATCATCTGTTAGCAAATCTGCATTCATTTGTGCACGAAGCAGGGTCACACCCGGCCAGTTCGTTTCGTCAATATCTTTAGCTGCTTCTTCGTCAAAATGGAATGCTGCAAAAAGAATCATGTCTGGTTTGGGCTTCAGATTGCCCGCTTCTTCAATAGCCAGTTCGACCTGCCGTTGTTCGAGAGGTGCATGCTCCGGTCCAAATGCAATCAGTACACGTTTTGGCTGTTCCTCTTTGGTTTCGCCTTCAGCTTGCAAAAATCGTGTTCCTGCCAATGGTTCAATACGAGTAAATTCAATGGTTCTACCACCCTTTGCCCGAACACCGGTTCTGAACAATTCATCTCGCCATTCTGCCTGACGCAATGTTTCACCAGACCGCGAAACGCTTTCGTCAGAGGCAGCTTCTTCAAATTCGATTTCTTCAGGCGATTTAGTAACCGGGGAAGGCACAGCTTCGATCGTGAAAGGTCCTGTTATTCGTTGTTTTTTATTGTTTACTTTTGGTTTATCAAATAAATCTATCATTTCAGGTTCTCTATTTTCAGCAAGTATTTCTAATTTAACTTTACCATAAGAATTATATTTAAGGCCACTTCCTATCCCCTCATTAGGGTGAGCTAATTCATAATAATCGAATGAACTAGTCATTAATCTTTGTTTTGTTAAAGTTATAGAAACTCTTGAAGTATCGCATGTGATCCAACGCCGACCCCACTGTTCAGCTACGTATGCAGTTGTACCACTTCCACAGGTTAAATCTAATACTAATTCCCCGGGCATCGTAGATAATAACATACATCTTTCTATTGGTAATTCATCTGTCTGAACTGCATAAATAGGGTCCATTTCTGCCGCAGTATCATCCCACAAATTATTAATTGGAGAATAAGGAAAGTCTGTGATATATTCCTTATAAGGTCGCCAAGAACTGTTAAACATAAGCCTATCTAATTTTACTAGCCTCTCATACCCTTCTTTGTCAAATTTCCATTCCTGACCAGATGGCGGATATACTTTACTACCTTCGTTAACTAGAGGAAAAACATTTTGAGGATCATTTGTTTTTTTTGACCCAACTTGAGTTCTAAATACTTTTGACAATTCTAAATTAGGATTATTAATATCTTTATTAGTTACTGTTCGATGTGAATCTCCTTCATCTATATATCTATATTCTCCACGTAGACATTCTTCTATATTTACTGGACTAAATAGTGAATTAACATGCAGATTTTTAATGTCTTTTGAGAACCAAATGATATAATCGAAGAGTTCAAATAATCCTTTACCAAATCTTTGAAGGTAACTAGCACGTTTCTTAAATGGAATTATATTAACGCAGTTCTCTTTCCCAAAAACCTCATCGCCAATATTTTTTATTAAATGAAGATTGTCATCATTAATTTGAATAAAAATACTACCTGAATCAGTTAGTAGCTCCCTGCACAATAATAATCGATCTCGTATATATGTCAAATAAGAATGGATCCCTAATTGCCATGTATCTCGGAATGCTTTAATCATTTCAGGTTCGGCAGTCAAATCTTCATCTTTTCCATCCTTGACATCACGTTTATTTACAAATGGCTGAAAGTTCGAACCATATTTTATACCATAGGGCGGGTCAAAGTAAATCATCTGTACTTTCTCGCCCATACCTTCTTTTTCTAGCAAAGAGTTCATTACCAGCAAGCTGTCACCGGCAATTAGGCGGTTTGTCCAGTTCTCTTTATGCTTATAGAATTCAATAGCATCACGAAGCGGCTTTTTATCGGTTTCAAAAAGAGAAATCTGTGCTTCGTCCGGTTTTTCTTTTCTAACGCTTTCAATAATGCTTTTCGGGTCTATGCGTTCGTGCACATGCAAAGAAACCGTCGGCACTTCAAAGCTGGCGTGCTCGGCTTTACCCGCCCATTGCAATTGAGGGTCAAGGTGCGGATCGTATTGGTATTTTTTCTTTGCCTCATCCTTATCAGTATCTGGCGTCACCAATCCGACCGGCGGGTTATTTAAACGGTCTTTGTCATTGTGGGTAAATTGTTCAATGGGTTTTTGTTTTTTTGGTTTCTTTTTTCGAGGCATTTTTTGTTCTCTCTATTTTTTAACACTATATACGGTTAGGCTTTTTATCTTATTTATCAATTTCTCAGACGATATCAATTTCCTGATTTTCCCATTATTTTGAAGCATTTCCGGGGATACATTTTCAAACAGTTCAGAGTCGTTTGAAATATTCTGTATCCGGGCCATTAAATAACCTACAATATCCGCGCATAAAATACCAACGGTTTCGAAATTTGAATCAACCATACTGACATCTTCAAATAAAAAATATCCATTCTTTTCAATTACTGGTTTTGTTAATGAACGAATATCAGTAATACTTATATCCGTTCGTCTATCACAATATAAACTGATCAGTGATTTACCTTGTCCAGTTGATTTGCGGTAGCTTTTAAGAACTCGTTCAATTACTTTGGGTAGGAATCTTAAATAATCCGCTTTTTGATCTGACGATTTATTTTTACTGAAGTAAGCGAATTTCATTCTTGCATTTTTATTTGCAATATTCAGATTTATTATTTCTTCAGCAATTTTTACTCTTTGTTCAATTGACACATCTTTACAGCCTTTTGATGCAGAAAACAGACATGAACCTTTAAATTCAACAAAAGGATCCCAGCCATATTTCAATAATATCGATTGAAAGTCTTTTTTTATTTTTTCATAGAAGTTATGTTTAACAGCAGTGCAAGAAATGCCAAAGTAATCCTTGAATTTGGAGTCTCCTGTTTCGTCTGCGAATAAGCATATCATTATAATTCTCGTTTGAATGTATATTTTTTTATGATGTAATATTTGCCAACTAACATATTAGTTTATAAATCTTGCATTTAAATTCATATTTTCCCATATTAGAAAATTTTCTGCCACCAATCTTGCCAAAAGGTATTCGTTAAAATTCAAACAGCCTCTTATTTTCAGGGCAGTTCCGGAAGTAGCAATAATAATTAAAACAATTTCATATTAAAAAGCAAGCATTTTCTTGCGAGAAAGAAAATCGATTTAATTCTGGTATAAAAACAGTGTAAAATAAAACAGGGTTTAAGAACAATTCCTAAACCCTGTTTTCAAAAACCGTATTCTCATATTTTTAAATCATGGAATAAGTTTATTTCTGAAGCCAATCGCGTGCTGATGGTAATTTTCATCACGCCATTCTATTTGTCTGTACTATTTCTTCCCTTTCTTTGTCACTTCGCCCGGTTTGAATTTCGGATAAGTGATATCTTCGTCATGACACATGCTGCAATCCGGCGCTTTATCAAATTTTCTGTCGATATGACAATCAGCGCATTCTGCTTCAATATGGATTTCATCCAATGCGATTCCAACAACGGAGTGGTTAAAATTCTCTAAATTCCAATCACTGTGGCAACTGTTACATGACTTGTCAAGTTTTCCGACAGGACGATCAGCGGGATGGCAACTGGCACATTTTAATTTCTGATGATAAACATTCATCGCCCATCCGGTTGCCTGAGCATGATTAAATTCCTTGCGTTCGGTTTTGGAATGACATTTAGAGCAATCACCCTTATCATTCACATTATGGCAGGCAGAGCATTTATGATGCATCAGGTCTGCATGAGTCTCAACAACCGAAACCGGCCGCTCACCCTGGTAATGACAGCTTATACATGCATCATCCTTATGACAATCACTGCAGGTTAAGCCATACAAATTTGAATGATTATCATGAAAGAATGTTACGTATTGACCCTGGTTATTACTGGTATTATAAACCATTTTATCGGGTTCTTTACAAGGCAGATAGTGCAAGGGAATATAATCGGATCCTTTTGCTTGTTTTTGTTCTTTGGAAGCATGACAGATTTCACAAGCAGTGTCGCCGCTCCATTCCTGATGGCACCCCATACACTGGCGATGATAAGCACCTTTCAAACCCGGTACAGCCATATTCTCATGTTGAATGTTAGGACTATGGCATTCTTTGCAGGGCGGGTGCGATTGATCGGTTGGGGTATAATGATGGCAGGTCATGCAACCGCCACTCAAATCTGCCCAATAGGCATGTGTTTTATGATCAAATTTAACTGGCTCATACAAATTCTCCAGTTCTTTTAAAACAATGACATTAGGTCCTCGTTCAATGGTTAGTTTCTTGCCAACAGTTTTTCCTGCCCAATGACGCGGACAAGTGCGCAAACATGGATCGGAAACGGTCGGATTCTTACAGGTATGACAATCTTCACAGGTCAGTTTTGTTGCCCGATGAGGCATCGACTTTTTCTGTTGAGCGTTTACAACCACTATAAAACTTAACGTACTAAAAATTGTAACGATAGCGATTCTCTTTAGCATTCTTTTCTCTCCTCAATGAGCAGTTTATTTCTTTTCTCGAATTATTTTTTCATTTGTTTTTTAACAAACATTTTTTAATGGTCGATATCATAATCCGGGTGATCGTAAAGTATTGGCATGCGATTCACAATCCACCGGAATGTGAGTAACCCGATAGTGATAATTGTAATTGTAATTGTTACCTCCATCCAGTGAGGAATATACTGTTCTTCGATATTCCAGTTGAAACAGATTATAGAATGATTAACTCGATTGAGGGCAATTCCAATCACCGTTATAACAGCAGTTATTCTAACTAATTTTGGGCTTTCATTACGCACACCAATGGCGAAAAGAAAAGCCGGGATAAGCACAAATCCCACGACTTCGACCAGCCACCAGTAGCCGTATTTTGTGTTGATTAAATCCCAGTGATTGCCGTGTGTCAGACCAATTAATTTTAAGCCGAAATAGGTAAACAACAAAACAGACGCTGCTTTACCCAGTCCGATAGTAATTCTGTTAAACTGGGTATGATCCATTGCCATTTTTGGCACCTGTTCAGAAAAAACGCGATGGGAAAGCATACTTTCTACAATTACCATTGCTATACCAGCAACTATGGCGGAGACAAAGAAAAATACCGGTATTAATGAAGAATACCACAGCGGGTGCAATTTACTGGGCATGAGCAAAAATAATGAGCCCAGCGCTGATTGATGTAATGTGGAAAGAATAACACCAAAAACAGTCGCTCCGAGAGTTAAACCGACAAACCATTTGCGAAATTTTTTCATATCCAGCCATTCAAAAATTGCCGGACACCATTCCACAAATTGAGTACTCAAATAAAGAGCCACGTGCCAGGCAACCAAAAACAGAATTGAATTTACACCCAGCGACACAAACATTGGATAAGGAAGCCGATAATAGCGCCCCAGATCGAACATGAGACCGATTACTGCAAACAGATACCCCAAAAATCCGGTTAAAATCGCCGGACGTACCAGCGGGCGATATTCTTTCATGCCAAAAAGATGGACGGCAGTGCCCATGACAAATCCGCCAGCAGCCAGCGCAACACCAGTCATCATGTCAAAACCAATCCAGATACCCCACGGATTATTATCGGTTAAATTGGTCGATGGACCAAGACCGTAAACGATACGGTAAATCATTACTGGAATGCCAAACAGTAGAATGAGTCCAGCAACATAGTTAAAGGGTGTAAGATTACTTTTTACGTATTCACGAAAACTTTGTCCCAAAAATATATGTTCTCGAATCCAGGACTGACGAGTAGCTGTTTGTGCCATTATTTTGCTCCCTCCTTCTTAATTTCTGATTCCGTATTAGCGATTTCCTCACGGCGTTTGCTAAAGCTGTAAAATCCGATACAAAGAGCCGGCCAGGTAACCAAGACAACTGAAACCATAGATAAGAAGCCTCGGCTATATTTCGGGATGGGAGTTGTTCCTAGATCTGTCCTGAAACCTATTTCTTCCAACGGAACAGGCGAGATATACATCCAACTTGTTCCGCCAACTTCATGCTCACCATAAACATGATTCACATATTTATCCGGATTATTCCTAATTTTATCATGAGCCAGTTCCACCAAATCACTTCTTTTCCCAAAAGTGAGAGCTTCGACAGGACATATCTCTACACATGCCGGCACGCCACCTTCTTCTCTAATCCTGTCAAAACAAAAGGTGCATTTAGTAACCTCAGGCGTAAAAGCATCATCATATTGATAAGCCGGAATGTCAAACGGACATGCAGCCATACAATAGCGGCATCCAATACATACTTTTGGATTATGGACAACTGCGCCTTCGGGTGTTTTAATAAATGCTTTTACAAAGCACACCGACGCACACGCTGGTTCGTTGCAATGCATGCATTGTATTTTCACATCAATCGGTTGTTCAGGATCCGATGAATTTTTGAAACGATTAACAACGGTAAAAGTATCTGCATCTGTTCGCCTTTTTTCCTCGAAAACCGATTTATCCTCATATTCCGCGATAGGTTTGTTGGGTAAATTATTCACATTTTTACACGCCCATTCACATTTTCGACAACCGATACATACGGTCGTATCAACAAGTACGCCGTAACGGTCCGGATAGCCGGTAAACTCTTCATGCGCAGAAGCTTTTTTTGCCGCGCCCACAACAGCAGTACCTCCAATAGCTGTCAAATGTTTGAGAAAACCTCTCCGGTTTAATCCCATGAATCATCCTCCTTAATTATATGTAATGATAGGTTATTGAATGCTGAAGCATCAATCACGATTTCTTGTTCACCTTTTGTTTACCTGGTTTTTTCTTTTTGTTGAGAAAAATCCAGAAAACAGGGAATATTAGCAAAAATGTAATAGCTATTAAATATTCGTTTCCTTTAGTAAGAGTATAAAATTCATGAAGTGTGTACATAATCCCTCCATAGCAAATTTTTATTAATATAAAAAATGTAAGTTACAAACAGAATAATTTTGGAGCAAGGTAAAGAAGATTTATAGCAATCTGCCAAAATAGCACTCATTTAATCGATTCTCAGGCAATTAAATTCGTTTTACTCGCTGCTAAATTTCTATTAATAATGTTGAAGAGGTGTGTTCAAATTAATAGGTATATAATATAATATAAATTTTCAAAAAGTCAATGCTTTTTTCAAAATGGAGATTTTTTTTCGATATTTTGTGGTATTTAACAACAGCAATGTTGAATTATTCCACAACAGTAAAAAATTTTATATTTGCTAACCGTATGATATTTTTATACTTAAAATTTTGGCACAACTATTGCAATTGCTGATGTGAAAATATGAATCAAAAAAGCATAAAAAGGCAGATAATTAAAATAACTAATCCTGAAAGGAGTTTTACCATGTATTACATTGATCTACCTATTTTTGCACAAATTCTCTGGGTTATTTTTGGCGCGTTGATTCTGTTACCATGGGTTGCCATACCAGCTATCGCTGTGTACAAATTTGTCCAGGTAATGAGAATGCCGAAAACCAGCGCTGTCAAAGGAGCTGTAAGTTTAGACCCGACATTGGGATTTACTATGGCTGATGGCGGAGAATCAATCGAGAAAACGAAAAAGAAATAACTTTATCTTTTCGTTTTAATTATTGAGTATGATTGGATGATTTATATTTAAAGGCATTTAAGTTGAAAAACAAGAACGAACAAGAATTCCCGATAATTCCTACGAACGAAAAAAAATGCGTCTGGATGGAACTGGGTGTGGTTTCATACAAAATCTGCGACCGCAATTTCCAGTGTGAAACATGTCCGCTTGATCAGGGGCTACGCGGGGATTATAGTATAAATCATCTAAAGCAGGACGTTCCGAAAACCGCCGATTCCGCTGTAAAACCAAAAAACCATTCACAGAAGTATGATTCATCGCTGGAGCGTTTTTTAAAGTTAAAACTGGATAAACATTGCTATGTTCATCCGGGGCACAGTTGGATTAAGGTGCTGAATCAAAAACGAGTGAAAATTGGAATTGACGACATCGTTGCCACAACATTGGGTTCTATCGACGAAGTTATTTTGCCGTTAGTCGGTGAAAAAATTAAGAGAGGCGCAAACTGTGGACAGGTAATTCAATTTGAACATATTTTTTCTGTAGTTTCGCCTCTCAGCGGGACCGTGATAAAAGTTAATCGCGACTTAACCGATTTTCCCAACAAATTGACTCTCGACCCTTTGAATAATGGCTGGATGATTATCATCAAACCCGACAGCCTCGAACAAGACCTTAAATACTGTCGTTCAGGTGATGCTTTGTTTTCGTGGTATGTCAAAGAATTTAAATGGTTAGAGAGCAATCTGGCCAAAGGTTTTCAGCAGGAATCTGCCTCAGTGGGAATTACATTAAACGATGGTGGAGAGATTTCTCGAAATTTGAGAAATTATCTTCCCCAGAATGAATATCGGCGGCTTATTCTAAGCTTACTGGGAATGCCAAAAACCGGTTGATACAACCGAGTTTTTTTTGAATATTATAAATGCATCAACTATTAATTAACATTAAGGAGAAACTGTAACATGGCTGCTATTTTTATGGTATTTCTATTTCTGATGTTTTTACTGACCGACATTGTTGTGCGAAAAATTCAAACAGCACGAGCAACCGCGCCAGTTGATTTACTGGCTGAAACCGGGACTGCGATTCCGTTTGGTTTAAAAGTTTCTGATCTGGCTTTACCGGGTGGGCTTTTTTTTCATCAGGGTCATACTTGGGCTGGAATTGATGCCTCTGGAAAAATTAAAATCGGAATTGACGACTTTGCCCAGAATATTATCGGCAACATCGATAATGTTAAATTATATAAAGTTGGAGATTCTGTCAGCCAGGGAGACAAAGTTCTTACCATTGAACAAGGCAAAAGAAAAGCCGAATTTAATGCGCCGGTTGATGGTGTTATCAGTGCTATTAATGAAGAAGTCCTCAAAAATCCTCAGTTATTAAAAAACAATCCCTACAAAGGTTGGATTTATTCAATCACACCGAGCAATTTGGCACAAAATGTTAAATCACTATCGGTTGCAGAAGAAGCAAAAAACTGGTTAAAAAATGAAGTAACCAGATTTAAAAATTTCATTTCCGAACAGTTTGTTGAAGACAAAGTATTGGGTACAACAATGGCCGATGGTGGTATGCCTGTGGAAGGTATAATGCAACATATGGACGATTTTTCATGGATGAAAATGCAGGAAGAATTTTTGGCAAAGTAAAACAATACTTGATTTTTATTTTCTGAATTAATATATTCAAAATCTGTTTTAAAACATCGATAAACAGGACAATAGTTTAACTGTTTTCCTGGTGTATTATATTTAGACGTCTGTGGATAATTAATTCTATCTTTTAAAACAATGAACTTTAAATCCAAAATCTCTTAAAATTAGAACTCAATTTTAGTAGGAGGATTGTGTAATTTATGAAAGGATTGCTTATTGACATCACACTATGTATCGGTTGTGAGGCTTGCGTTAACGCCTGTAAAGAACAATACAATCTACCTGAAGAAGTTGAACCGGTTCTCACTGCCACAACATGGGCTACTTTAGAAACAAAACAAAAACAAAACGGTGATGAATTGTACGTCCGAAGACTCTGCATGCATTGCGAAGAGCCGGCCTGTGCTTCTGTTTGTCCGGTTGCCGCATTTAGAAAAACTGACACCGGCGCTGTGATTTACGATAGCAAGAGATGTATCGGCTGCCGCTATTGCATGGTTGCCTGTCCGTTTTCGGTTCCTAAATATCAATGGGACAAACAATTCCCCCTTGTTCAAAAATGTATTCTCTGTTCCGATCGGATCAAGGATGGCGAACAAACCGCTTGCGCTCAAGCCTGTCCGACCGAGGCAACTTTGTTTGGAGAACGTGAAAAATTACTCGCGATAGCTAAAAAAAGAATTCGCAATGATCCCGATAAATACGTTCCTTACATCTATGGCGAACACGAAGTTGGAGGAACATCCGTGATGTATTTATCAGATGTACCGTTCGAAGAATTGGGTTTCAGAATGGATTTGACAAAGAAACCATTGCCTTCAACCACCTGGGGCGTTATGTCGCTTGTCCCAAATATAATTTCGCTCGGAGGTTTAGGGCTATTCGGTACATGGTGGATCATCAACCGAAGGATTAAACTGTCAAAAGAACGCGTTGAAATGGAAAACAATGAAACCGAAGAATAAATTTTGCGAGGGAAATGAATGAAAAGTATACGTTTACCAAAACTCACCTTCTGGCGAGGTGTTCTGTTTGTTATTTTAGTACTAGGTCTCTACTCGACATTTCGTCGTTTTGTTTTTGGACTGGGCGACGCTACCAACATGTCCGATGTTTTCCCCTGGGGAATCTGGATCGGTTTTGATGTTGTTTCGGGTGTCGGACTTGGCGCTGGAGGCTTTGTCATTACTGCTATTGTATATATTTTTAATTTAGAGCGATATCGACCAATTGTTAAACCAGCCGTTCTGACTGCATTTTTAGGCTATGTGTTAGTGATTATTGGGTTGCTTTATGATCTTGGACAGCCGCATCGTATCTGGCATTTACTCATTTATTGGAATCACCATTCGGTACTTTTTGAAGTCGGCTGGTGTGTAATGACTTATACAACAGTGTTAGCATTAGAGTTTTCCGGCAATTTTTTTGAAAAAATGAGATGGACAAAATTGGTGAAAATTCAGCATGCTTTGATTATTCCACTGGTTATTTTTGGCATAATCTTGTCAACAATGCACCAATCTTCATTGGGATCTCTGTTCTTAATTTTCCCGGACAAAGTTCATCCATTATGGTACACTCCATTATTACCTCTTTTCTTTTACATTTCATGTATCGCTATCGGGCTGGCAATGGTGATATTTGAATCATTTTTAAGTTCCCGTGCTTTCAAAAGACAGTTGGAATTCGATATTCTCGTCCGGTTGAGCAGGGTGTTAGCCGTTATTTTAGCATTCTATTTTTTATTTAAAATAGAAGACTTAGTTCGTCAAGGCGCATTTATGGCAATGTTTGAAGGAAGTTATGAAAGCTGGCTTTTCCTGGCAGAAATTTTATTGGGTGTATTATTGCCAGCGATTCTACTATTTATTCCCAAAGTACGAAACAATCCCAACGGCATGTTTACAGCTGTCTGTTTCGCGGTATTCGGCTTTTTCTTTGGCAGAATGAATGTTGCAATTACAAGCATGGAAGGCGTTGCCAGGGCAACATATTTTCCTGCCTGGACAGAATGGATGGTTACGCTATTTCTGGTGGCACTCGGTTTTACTGCATTTACGCTGGCAGTTAAATATTTGCCAATCTTTCCCAAAGAAGGATCCAGCGAAGCTGTCAGTGCGGTTTCCGATTAACAACTAATTATTATCTGTTTCTATAATTAAAAAGCTGATGTCGAACAAAATTCAACATCAGCTTTTTAAGTTTGTTCAGGTTGCTTAAAACAATATTTGAATATCATAAATTCATTAACCCAATTCCCAGTTTGCAACACTGCGGAAGCCGTTATTACCTGACATTCTCAAATTAGAAATCTACCGTAACGACTTTTATTGTCTAATGATTGATTGACAATCGCTACAGAACAAAACACTTTTCTCATCAATATCTTCCACATAAGTTGAGCTATTCATGACGCAACCCGGTTTATGGCAATGGTATAAACCGTAAGTATGTCCTAATTCATGAGTCGCCTCTTTTAATAACCGTTCCATCAAAGCATGATTATCTGGCTTTCCTCCGTAGAATTCGTTTCTCAATCGATAAGTTGAAACGAGGGCGCCGATACCCTCCAGCTGAGCTTCACCAAACAAATATGTCAAAATAGGAATAAACAGATCAACATTGCATACACCCAAAATCCGCGCGGCATCTTTGTGCGGATTATGAATTAATTGTTTCAGGATATAGGAGGAGTTGTACTGATTTCTCAGCGGATCAAAAGCATTGTTGAGTTTCATTTTCTGGTCTTCAATCAAAACAGGCATGTTAAAAGCGTTGGAAAGATAAAGACGCAATGAATCTAATAAAGCAGAATCATAAAATTCAATAGGTACAACGTAAATACGTTTTTCTATCACATCTATTTACTCAGATTATACTTTTTTATTTTGTTGTACAGGGTTGTTCGATCAATTTTAAGAATTTCCGAAGCCTGAGAAATATGCCATTCAGTTCGATTCAGAATCCGTTCAATGTGATTCTTTTCCAGTTCCTCTAAACTGTCACCGTACTTTTGTTTGCTCCCAAGTTTGAATGGAAATAATAAATCACTTGGCCTGACTTTTTTATCATCACAGACAACGATAGCCCGTTCAATCACATTTCTCAACTCTCGTACGTTGCCAGGCCAATCGTAATTAACCAGCATTTCCATAGCCTTCGGCGAAATATCTCCAATCGCTTTGGTCATGGATCGTGTATATCTATTGAAATAATATCTGGCGAGCAAAGGAATATCCTCCCTACGTTCTCGGAGCGGTGGAATATCAATCGTGACAACATTGAGACGAAAATATAAATCTTCTCGAAAATGGCCTTCTTTCACTGCCTTTTCCAAATCTCTGTTGGTAGCACTAATCACGCGAAAATCAACTTCAATGGACTTTTCACTTCCCAATCGACTGAAATTTTTTGTGTCCAACACTCTAAGCAGATCCATCTGCATTTTCATGCTAATATTTCCAATTTCATCAAAAAATATTGTACCGTTATTTGCGCGTTCCAATTTGCCGATGCGCAGACGATCGGCGCCGGTAAATGCGCCTTTTTCGTGACCGAACAATTCGCTTTCCAGCAATGTCTCTGTAAATGCACCACAATTTATTGAAATTATCGGTGCGTAACGCCGCATACTATTGCTATGAATAGCGCGAGCAATCAGTTCTTTTCCGGTTCCGCTCTCGCCGCGAATCATGACAGTTGAATCTGTTTTTGCCACTGAAGCGACCATTTTTAACACCCGTCGAAGTTGCGACGAAGTTCCCACAATATCATCAGCGCTGGTTAAATCTTCAATTTTTTGTCGCAGCTGAACATTTTCTTTTACCAGCCGACGTTTTTCAATCGCATTGCGAATAATATGGGTGAGATTATCCGGATCAATGGGTTTTGATACATATTCAAAGGCGCCATCTTTTATTGCTTGAACAGCAGTATCCACAGCGGGATATGCCGTGATGATAATTACCATGATGTTTTTGTCGATACTCTGAATATGCCGATTAAATTCAATCCCATCCATACCGGGCATTTTTATATCTAATAAAATTATATCCCATCTCTTTTCTTTAAATTTTTGCAAAGCTGCATCGGCATTCTCGGCTGTATCCACGTTAAAGCCATCAGTTTTGAACCATTTGTAAAGAGAGTCTCGAACTGAAAATTCATCATCAACAATTAAAATATTAATGTCGCTATTGTTCATTCTTCAGACCTTTAAATTGAATTTATTGGAAAATTTATTATGAAAGTCGTTCCCTTGTTTACCTCTGATTGGACGTCAACCTTGCCACCGTGACGCTCTAAAATGCCATAAACAACCGCCAATCCCAAGCCGGTATTTTTATCGGAATCCTTTGTCGTATAAAAAGGTTCAAAAATGTGAGGCAAAACATCCTCGGGGATACCAGCGCCATTATCAGAAATTTTCAAACGAAATACTTTTTCAGAATCGGATCGCTCTAAACTCACCCTTACTTCGCCTGTATGTTCCGGACTGGCTTGGATGGCATTGATGAGCAAAGCAATTAACATTTGCTGAATCGCTGCGTTGTCACAAATTAGCATCGTTTCTTGATCAGTGAAATCCTTGATCATTCGCATATTTTTCATCTCAATACCATGCCGCACAAGTGCGATGCTTTTGTCTAAAATTATCTTTAAATCATTTTTTGATATATCCCCAAAGGACTTTTTAGAAAACAGGAGCAGATTTCTGACAATGTCACCGCAGCGTTTTGATTCATCACGGATTGTCTTCAAATTTTCAATCGAATCTTGAATCGCTTCCTCTTTAGGATTATTCTGGAGTTTCTTAATGGAAACCTTAGCATAAGTTAATATTCCCGACATCGGATTATTAATTTCATGCGCCACCACTGCTGCCAGTTTTCCCATGGAAGCCATTTTCTCAGCCAGTATCAATTGATTTTGTGTTCGTTCCAGTTCCTTTGTCTTTTCTTTCACTTTATCTTCTAAAGTATTCGACCAATTTTGTAGTTCATCCTTTGCCTGCCTTAGTTTTCTTGTCATCTTATTGAACGAGACTGCCAGAGCCCCAATTTCATCTTCCGATTTAATGTCAATTGTATAATCCAGGTTGAGGTCTGCAACTTGACTTGTCCCATAAATCAATTTCGAAATGGGAACCTGAATTTGATTTCGAATAACTCTTCCCAGTAATATGGTTGTCAAAATTATGAGCAATACGGAAAAAATAAGCGTCTTGGTACGCGTTGCTGATGCACTTTGGTCTATAGCACTTAATGATATTTTGATGTCCAGCAGTCCCAACAATCGCTCATCCTTTTTATGAACATGGCATGCCGCATTATAACACACCGGCTCGTTTTCGATAGGATTAATTAATCCCAGTATGCGTTCATTATTTTTCGAACGACTTTCACGAAAGCGGTTCTCTTTGGGTATAGCACCTTTGGCTTTATCGCTGTCATGGCAAAAAATACATTGCTCAGCATTTATATCGACCATCTGATAAAGTTCACTGGGTTCATTGGTGAATTCTATCCGCCCCTTTTTATTATAGATTCGTATAGCTTTGATATATTGTTCTTGACCGATATTGGAAATAATGTTGGCAAGTTCTTCTCGCTCATTTTTTAACATACTTGTATGCGTGGACCGCTTAATTAAATTGCTTGCCTGTATTGCATGATCTCTGATATTGCTTTCAATCTGACGGGCGAAAAAATTAATATTGATGTAAATAATGATAGCGAAAACAAATAGCAGAAGAATTGAAAGCAAAATAAATAATTTTAAACTGATGCCTTGAAATGATTGTAAAAATTTTCTCATGTCACCTTCGGTTATTTAGTTAATAGAACACGACAATAAAAATATAATACATATAAATTAATAAATCAATGCTTTTTTATTGATATGTAAAATTATTGCCCCAGCCCTATCTTTAAAAACAATTCAAACAATCGGAGATAACGAATTGACTAAAATAAATCAAGCCAACAGTCAAAGAATGTTGGCTTGTAGATAATAAGAATATCGTATTAAATTGAAGATACTATTTTTGAATTTCGGATTCCCCTCTAAAATGTAGTCCACCTCGAAGGAAAGCTACATTTATTTATAATTTAACTGCGAAAATATGTTGCAAAGTTCGCAATGAAAAAAGCCAAAAGCATGTACTTTTGACTTTTTAAATTCCAATACAGAATATAGCCATTAATTTGATGGATTTCCGTTTTAAACCTTTGCATCAAAAAATCATCATCCTTGTTTTCACGATTTAGCTTAATGGCAATCGCTGCACGCTATACCGCTTTTTCCGCCTTGTAAATCATCTCCATGACAATTTTTACAGTAATCGATTGCGCCGGTCGTTTCTTTTATATATGCAGCATGGCTACTATCCGAATTAAATTGCGTCCACTCATCCGGATGCGGATAAGTTTGATGGCACGTGAAACAGCTAACACCGGATTTGCCGCCTTTCAGATCTGTGCCGTGGCAGCTTTTACAGGATGCATAATTTGTTTCCAGTACCTTGCTGCCGTGAAAATTATCGGCAGTCGCCGTATTCCATCCATCGGGGTGGCTTTCGCTGGGCATTGGATTTTTATCCTCAGAACATCCTGACAGCAAGATAACGATACAAAAAAGCGCCATGATTGTTTTTAAATATATTTTCATGTGTGCCTCGTGTTAATAATTGACTCAGTATGTTTAATCGAATTTAGATTTTTCAACGAAACCGATTAATTATGACAGACAATACAAACCGGATCACTTTGAGCATCCGAATGGCAACCGATGCATGAATCCAAATCGAGCTTTGCCGCTCTCGCATGTCCGCCGCCTGTTGTTTTATTGGACCAATTGGCATAAGAATGATTTCTCGGCATCACCATTCTTGTCTGATGACAATCCACACAAAAAGCTAATTCTTCGTGGCATGTGTAACAATTGTCCTTGTTTCCTTTTGCATACATGCCATGATTGTTAACATAATTCAGCGGATGTACCTCGTGATCCAGATTGTCTTTTTGATGACAATCGATACAATAAGCTGTGGTATGACATTGCGTACAGGAATTCGCGTCCATCGCGGAAACGATACCGTGTTCTTTTTGCCATGCTAAAAAGTGATCATCTGGCTTCAGGTTTTCTTCCTTGCCGTGACAAGTGTAGCAATAGTCTTTTTTATCCATATCCGCATGACAAGTCACACACGATGCCATATTTGGCAGATGCTTGTCAAAGATATTTTCACTTTTCGACACACCGGCATGACATTTTTCACATGTCAATTTATCAGAGACATGCTTGCTGTGCGGGAATTTTGCAATGTAAGTGGTTATTCTCGGATACGGTACGGCATTGTCCGGATCTTTGTGACACATTGTGCATTCGGCGTCTTCATCATGGCAGGTATAGCATGATTCCATATCCGGCAATAAATTATCCGTAGCAAAATTACTTTCTTCCGCTTTGTGACAATCCGTACAAGCAGAGCCGACGTCTTCAGCGTGAAATTTATGCGAAAAAATAAGCTCGACGTCTTGTGCTAATAAAAGATAAGTCAGAGCAATCAGGAAAATGAGGACGATAAAAGTAATAATTTTTCGTTTCATGTTTTTTTCCTTACCAACTAAAGTGGATGTGATTTAGAAACCGTGAATCTTGTTCTTTAAATCGATTTGTGAGCCATTGATATTCCGCATCGATTCTCAAATTGCTTAATAATTCATAAGATAGCCTAACGGCATTGGCAATTTGATTATCGAATTCATAAACTTCTTCGGTTTTGTATCGTGAATAATCAATGTTCAAAGAAGCCATTAATTTCGGCGTAATGTTATAAGCATAATCAAAAACCACTCCCAACTGTTCGCCAGCGTAGCCGGTTTCATAAACAAATCCCAAACTGCCATTCAGCCGATTGAGTGTCAGAAAAACCCGGTTGGCGTTTTCCTCTCCGCCGAACTGGACGAGTTGATATTGAGCGTTCACAAAGCATTTGTTATTAATCTGGTACGATGTGCCCAATCGGTATTGCCGGTACGCTTCGATTTCAAAAATCGTGTAAAATGAATTGGCATACACTTGAGGATATTGATTTTTGAATGCCAGGTTAAAAGCGATTTTTTTATTCAATTTGTGGCGAGCTGAAACAAGGAGCCGGTGAAACCTCGAGTTCTGCAAATCATAATGTCCCTGAAATTGTAACATTGTTTTGGGAATGATTTTGTTTGTAAAATTCAAACCGGCAATTTGCCAATAGGTTTCATTCTCGTTGGCTTTTTGCAGGTACAATAACTGCAAATTTGTTGAGTACAAGTTTTTCCAATCAAATAACCCGCCTGCTGTGAAGCTGTCCTCGAATTCATAAATTTTAAAGCTTCGGTTAAAATGCGCCTCTACACCTCCGTAAGCCGCCAGACTGATGTTATTCGTAAAGCGAAATTTCGTGTATAAACCATCGAGTCCGCCTAAAACGGTTCCTGGGTGCAAAAATTGCCTACCAAGCACAACATCCAGCCGATTGAAAAGCTTTTTAAATTCAAGATTGAGATAGTACGACTTAAAACGTTGATCGTCGTCAAGTGTCGCGTCAAGATCAGAAAGCGCTCTGAACGATCCGTTCAGCGACATGTTATTAAAGCCAGGTGACTGCAGAGAAAATTTAACCAACTGATAAAGCCGTGTATGCGAAGATGTATCTTCGTAGCTATATACCGAGTTGGATGCTCTTCCATGGAACTGAAGTCCCTGAGAATTGATTTTCCCTGAGAAAATCAATAGTATCACGCATAAAGTTATAAACTTAACTTTAATCATATTTATTCTCACAATTAAAATTGTTAAATAAGTTTAATGAAATAACGGTTTGTTAACTTTTGATTTCTAATTGTCAACCAAATCCTGACCAAAAATTTCTTTGGTTGTACATTTAATTCATTATTACTGATTGGTTCGCGTTAATTTCATAACTTTCAAGATCCGCTTGTTCAAGATAATATTCTGAATCGTGACAATTTTCAAAGCAATATGCACCACCCGTTGTATCCGTTTGAGCTGTCCATTTTTGGATATTATGCGGGGTTGTCATTTTCCATGTCGGTTCAGAATCAAAATTTGGCAAATCGGGCACGCCCCAAGATGCATAAGTATCAGGTGCGATTGGAATATGCCGAACTGTTATATAATCATACGGATACCTAGAAGACTGGTTGTAATTTTTACCAATTTTAAAAGCAATATTTGAGGGTCTTTCTAATCCGGAACCAGTATGACAGCCATAACAGTTTTTATACGGTTGAGAGTGGCAAACATAACAGGACAAAGTTTTGTTTGAATAACCATCTCCCCAGTGCACCTGGTGATAGAAATTTGACTCTTTTTCACCAATATGACACTCTTCACATTTCGGCAAATGGGTATTATTAACATCATAACGATGATTTAAATCCATTCCATTACCATGCATTTCCTCTGCCGGATGACAAAAGTCGCATCGTTTACCTTTCTTTTCCCAATGGAGATCAGCATTTTCTGCACGACTACCCAGGTATTCTTCTCCAACTCGAGAACCATGGCATGCGGTACAATTGTTGGTCATACTGGGTAATTTTTTAAATGAATGTCCATCAAGAAAACCACCATTTACCTGCCTGGGACGAGTAATGTGGCATTGTCCGCAAGAAACGTGGCATTTGCCGCATTCTTTATCAAACTCTTGTTGCATGTGTTCGTCTGTTCTTAAATCGAATCCGGCGCGTTTTTCAAAAAGATCGTAATAACCATTCTGGTTTCGGTGTAAACTGGTTGAAAATACAGATGATTCTTCTGAATGACACGAAGCACAATATGTGTTGTGATCTTCGCTTGGGTAGGGTGTCAAATCGACGTGCGCTTCCTCCTTTGAAGTTCCTTGATCATTGCCACCATGGCACGATGTACAGGCAACCTTGCCGTGTTGTGTGGTTAAAAATCCCTCTTTTACATTAACTATTTCCCATGCCTCCAACGGAGCCACAGAACCGCCTCAGGTTTCTCCTGTATCACCGCCAGGATCCACTGGTAACGGATCAGCAACTTCCTTTAACAATTCAGCATTAAGATGACAATTGGTACAGCTATTCTTCTCGACAGCAAATTTTTCAACCGGAGTTGGATACTTATCTGAACAGCTTAATAGAAAAATAACTAAAGTTGTAAAAAGCACAAACACCAAAATTAAATTTCGCATTTCTAACCTCTTTACAATCATTTAAAAATAGGCTGGACTGGAAACAGAGCCAGTCCAGCAGTATATTAACTTTATGGATTTACGCCTGCAGTTGTTGAATAGTCATGAACATCAGTATCTTCACTAAAAGCACTTTGTACTCTAACAGTTGCATCTTTTGTCCACGCCATCATTCCCCATTTCATATTGAGCGCATCGTATCCCAACATATTTAAAGCAGTTGTTGCAACGCCTGCAGTATGACCGGTGTAGCAATAGACAGCAATCTCTTTGCTGGGATCGATTTTTTTCAGGTTTTCTTCTTTTGAAATTTCACGCCAAGGGATATTTATCGAGCCCGGGATGTGTCCGATTGCGTAGTGCTCAGCGCTTCTGACACTAATAATGATAGGATCGTTTGAAGTATCCCCATCATTTAAATTGGTAAACAAATCAGCAGCTGTAATTACTGGAGCATGATTCGCAGCATAGTTATCAGCAGCAGCGCGAATTATTTCTTCCTCGTCAGTAGAAGTTGTATAATTTGTCGTCGGAATATCATAAGTTGTTGTTGGGGCATTGATTGTGGTTTCAGTCGCATAATCATGGGCATCAATTTCTTCGCTGAAAGCACTTTGCGCGCGAACGGCCGCATCTTTGGTCCAAGCCATAATGCCATACTTCATATTGTATGCTTCATATCCAAGTGAATTCAGAATAGTTGTCGCGATTCCTGCTGTATGTCCTGTATAGCAGTAAACAGCAATTTTTTGATCCGTTGGTAATTTTGCCAAATTTTCTGTTTTGGCAATATCACGCCAAGGAATATTAATTGCACCTGGGATATGACCAATAGCATAATGTTCAGCCGTACGAACACTGAGGACAAAATAATCATTTGTAGCGTCTCCATCATTCATATTCGCAAACAAATCAGCTGCTAATACAACTGGTCCCTGGGTACCACCTGTGTATGCATCAAGGGCTGGTTGAATCACTTCATATTCTGTAACTTCTGGTTCAGTCGGATTATTGTCCTTTGAACAACCAGCTATCAGCATTAGCAAAGAAGCAATGGTGAGTAAAATCAAAAGTCTTTTAAGCATAAAAGCCTCCATAAACGAACATAAAAATTAATTAATTTATTGTTAAAATTTCAATCAGTTACTAAACTAAAAATTTTGTCGAGCAATGCTCCTGATTTATTATTTTATGATATGCTTTTAATTTGTGAATTCAATACCGGTATAATTTCATTCAAAGAGTATTTTGATCCAATTAAATTACATGTTTCAAAATATTCAATTGATTTTTTTTATATCACAGAATAACAAGAGCATGGTGAATTTTAAATTGTACTCATCTATTATCTTTTATTAACAATGCAACAAAGCGTTCCAAATATTTCAGCAGGAAAATAATCAAACGCCTCATCCAATGTTCATCTTATAATAAACCTGCTGGAACACTTTTGACTGTATTTTAGGTATTAAATATACAACATGATTTTTTAAATTGCAACAGAAAAATGAATTTTTCTTCAATTTTTTTGTTAATCTGCCTCCTCGTTTTCAAATATTTTACCATTTTGCTTGATTGGGAACGTTTAGATTACATACTTTTCTGGTCGAAATCGTTTATGTTATCGCCTCGTTAAATTCAGCTATCCTGAATTAACGTTTTTCAGCCTCAGATACGATATCGGAGAAAAACAAATTACCATGCTTTTCATCTGACATTTTAGTATAGATATGGTATTATTGAGCACATTAAAATACTGAGGGAAAAAGTTGATGGAATGGATACAAGGACTGTCGATCGTGGTGCCGATTTTATTGGCTTTAGCTGTGGGGTTCTTTTTCACTTATCGTAGATTAGGTGACATGAACAAAAGGTTCGAAGAAGTACACCACCGGATAGACGATCTCCGCTCTGATATGAACCAACGTTTTTCTGATGTAAACCAACGCCTATCTGAAATGCACAATGAAATCAGTGATTGAAAGAACCTGATGGTGGAATTTTTTAAAAAAGGAAGCGGGATATACTTTGAGAGATAAATAACTGATATCAATTACATTGGAGAATTGTAAATAAAGCTTCGACTCTGCAAAAGTCAGGGTTTTTTTGTTTGTCATTAAAGATTTGAAGGTGATTAGGGGAAAAATATGTTCGTCTGATCCCTCAAAATGTGTGTCCCAATTCAAACCGTGTCTAAAATTTATTGATTGCTCAAAATACTTGACATTTAGCAATAAATTTTGTATTATTAGAGTAATCAATATTATGAAGGATGATAAATTATGGAATGGATTCAGGTTCTGGCAATTACCCTACCTGTCGTATTAGCTTTAGTCATCGGTTTTTTTTATAACAACAGCAGATTGAATGACTTAAATAAAAGAATCGATGATCTGCGAAGCGATACGAACCAACGCCTTTCTGAAATGCACAATGATATCAGTGATTTAAAGAACCTGATGGTGAAATTTTTAAAAAAGGAAGCGGGATATATGGTCAGAGATAAATAACATATATTCGTTACATTGAAAATTTAAACCAAAGCCCCGACTTAATTGAGCCGGGGCTTTTTTGTTTTGTCATTAAAGGTTTGAAGGTGCATAACAAAAAAGAAATGTTTTTCCAACCCCTCAAAAGTTGTGTTCCAACTTAAACGGAATCTAAAATTGATTTATTGCAAAATACTTGAATGTGCTCAATTTACAAGGTGTTGTATTCCTAACTACAAACCTGAATTCGTCATCAGATGGCTGAAGTTAATTATAAAAAAGCCGGTGCTAGAATCTATCAGCATCGGCTTTTTAATTAAGTATAAATTCGGTTCAAAATTATTTCATCAATATCATCTTTTTCATTGACTGGAACTGAACTCCGTTGCCGTCAGATGATGATACTTTTAGACGATAGAGATAAACACCGGAAGATAATCCGTCAGCGATGAAATTGATCGAATACTTACCAGAACTCATATTCTTATCCACTAACGTTGAAACTTTTTGACCACGCGCATTGTAAATTTCTAAAGTCACACGACCTGGATTTTTCAATGAGAACGCAATCAAGGTTTCAGGATTAAACGGATTCGGATAGTTCTGACCTAAATCATATTCATTGGGAACAATATCATCCTGTGAAACCGATGTCAACGTTGCATTAACAGCAGGAGTTAATTGACCCAGGTTGCCAGAAAAATCCACCGCTAATACTTTGTAGTACCAGGTTCCGACACCCGGTTGTACATCCATAAAATTCAGCTCCGCCGTGTTACCAATTTCAGTTGTTTCATCGGCCACGAAATCTGCTTGATCCGCTCTGTATATTTTGTAATATTTGACATCCGGATCTGCAGGCGCTTCCCATGTTAACTCAACATCACCGCCGGCAGCCATGGCCATTAAGTTACCTGGTGCGTGAGGTATGAGATTATCCACGGAATAGCCCTGAGCCGCTACTGATTCGGTAACCATGCCTCCTCTTGTTACGGCAGCGACTTTAAATGTTGTCATTGCCATTCCCGCATCAGTCGAGTCGAACAAAGTTGGTACGACCAACGCATATCGCGGCACGCCATGAGCTGTGTATTCACCAACGCCGACCCAAACATCGCCATCCTGGCGTTTTACGATGTACTTCTCAACCGGATCAACAGCCAGTCCGTCATCGACAAACTTATCCCAAATAATCCAAACCTGTTTTCCCTGATCATTCGGAACATCCTGAATTGCGACGATTTCACCTTCGATCGCATTATTTTTCAAAGCCTGAATTGTAACTTTGAGTAATGCAACTGTGAACGCCGGATTATGAATACCGTAACTATGATCGTAGTAAACCAAGCGATGATTAAACGTCGCTTTTAACTCGGTCAACGTCCAAGTACTGTCCACATCCGCATGCGGATCATCGGACGGAAGCAACGAACCTAATTCATCCATCAAACCATGGACTTCTTCCTGCAAGCCTTCCTCTGTGCCATCGCCGTCCAAATCAGCATCTCCGTTGACGTAGAATTTTTTCTCATCAAAGGTTTCGCCAACATTTCCGTGACAGTCTTCACAAGCGGCAACATTATCAACACCGTCTTTGCTCACCATACTAAATGAATGCATACCTGCTGTTGTCAAGTTTCCCGCTTCGTCATGTTCGCCATATGCTCCGGCTTCATACATGTGACAATCGACACAAGCATCTTCCAAAGCGGCTAAATGAGGTGATGATGGCAACGTCTTGCCAAATGTGACTGCGTTGGTACCTAACAACATATCAGCCTGAGGCGCATAATGTGGACCATAGTGCGGCTTTGCTGAATTTGTGTAAGTTTTTGCATCGCGTCTGCTTTGATGACAATTCATACAAAGTAAACCTTTGCCACCTTCCGTAAGAGTCTGTCCATTCGCCAAAGTCGCATTCATTGCGCGAAGCTGATCTGGATTTGTGGCATCATGTGGATCGTGACATACAGCACACGTAATATCAACGGCTGGTTGCCTCGTGATTGTTTGCCCCTTGACGAACTGGATAAATTGGGCGCCATTATGACAACCCTGACAGTCTGTTCGGTTTCCTGCAGGATAAGGCGGCAAATTAGAATGGCCAGCAACTCGCCACTGTGACGGGTACACATGGTAATGATCATCATCGTGACACACGCCACAACTGGCCGAAGATAAACTGGACACAATTCTGGCATCCCCAACAAGACCGTTATGAGCACTTGCCGGACCGTGACACGATTCACACTGAATATTTCCACGTTTCATCGCTGCGGGATATGCGGCAACCATGTTATCATACTGGCCAACAAATAATGAATCAGGAAAGACGAAATCGAAATCGTCAAAACCATCATTCACAGCAAATGTATCATAACCAACAGTATGGCATTCGATACAATTCTCGCCATAGTAACTGCCTATCATACCGTCCAATCCTCTTTGAAACATATCCGCATGTCCTGTGGCTTCCCACTCGCTGGTTTGCTCACTATGACAAAAACGACAACCTCCATCTTGCACACCAAGGTATTTCGCTGCATTGATGGTTAGTGTTGCAGTTTCTTCACCATCCGTAAATTCAACAACATAGGTACCTTCGAGATCCGGTGTAAATACAGCGATCTGTGCTGACGAATCGATGTCAACGGGAACACCTACGGCAGCAACTGAACCGGTTGGAAATTCTGTCACTGTGAACGTTGGGTTTGATAAACGGCCGCCCGGCAATGATCCTTTCAGATACATCTGGGTTTCAACACCGACATTCGCCAAACCGGAAAAAGGTCGATCAAATAGTCCGACATAGTGTGGATCACCGACTGTATCTGCTTTTACGTTGGCTGGTGTCACACCATGCGGCTCCAGCATTAATGTTTGTGCACTTGCCATTGTTGCGATACATATTAATGCGATCAGAATCGTACTCAATTTTTTAGCCATAATTGCTCCTTTAGTTAATTAAACGGTTAATTAAAATATTAATTTCTTCCAAATCAAACGGTTTTTCAAAATACTTGATTATATTAATGTTACCAGAATGGAGAACCTTATCAGATAATTCATAAGAAGAAATGATGATTACTTTCTGACCAATACTTATTTCGCCAATTTTGAGCAGCCACTCATCACCTTGAGTGTCAGGTAAACGAATATCTGCAATAACAAGATCGAATGAATTTTGGATCAGGCATTCAAGTGCCTCCTTTGCTGAAGTAGCATTCTTTATTTGAACATTTTCATTCTGACGATAAATATAATTACATAAATTTTCAGCGAAAAATGCCTCATCTTCGATCACTAATATTTTCATAAAATTCCTTAAATAAAAGAAAACCTCTCACATAAGGTATTTATCTTATCAAATTGCATACCATACATTGGAAGCAGACTTATTCTTTTTATTTACAGAAACTTATGAGATTGCTAAATTACGTATGTAACGGAGTTAATGGAGAATTTTATCAAAATCTGTGGTGATTAAAATGGCAAGTTTATCAAAATAAAATTTAATTATTTATTTTTATGAGTGTTAGGAGTTGGATAATTTTGTCCACTGTTTGGGTATTATTGGTCAAAATTCTCATTAATATGGTGTTTTTTTATCAGGTAACGAATGATGTGCCGTTCCTCACCCAATATTTTTGCTGCCTTTAGCTGATTCCCCTGGCTGACCCGCAATGCCTGGGTAACCAGTGATTTTTCGACCTCTTCAACATATTTTTTTAAAGATTTATCGTCTAAATCTTTTAAATCAGGTGCGCTGTTGGCAGTTTCTTTATTGTCATTCATCATTTCGCAGGCAAGGTGCTTTAACTCAATTGTGTCACCCTCACACAAAATAACTGCCCGCTCTATGGAATTATGTAGCTCTCGCATGTTTCCGGGCCAATCATATCGTAAAATCATATCACGTGCTTCTTTTGAAATGTTTCGGACTTTGCGTTTTAATTTGGCTGCGATTTTACTTAGAAAAAATTGTGAAATTAATAGTATCTCTTCTTTTCTCTGGGAAAGAGGTGGAATTTTAAGATGGAACATATTTAACCTGAAAAATAAATCTTTTCTGAAATCACCCGCTTCAACCAATTTGTGGATATCCTGATTCGTTGCAGCAATGATTCTGATTTTTACTTTGATGTCCCGAACACCTCCTAATCTCTTGAAAACTCTGGTTTCGATAACACGCAGCAACTTAGCTTGCAGAGAAGGTGACATTTCAGAAATTTCATCCAGAAATAAAGTCCCGCCTTTAGCAAGTTCGATGAGACCGATTTTTCGTTTTTTCGCATCGGTAAACGCGCCGGGTTCGTAGCCAAAAAGTTCGCTTTCCAGCAGATTTTCAGGCAGTGATGCACAGTTAATTTCAACAAATGGCGCTTCTGCCTGCGGCGAATTTTGATGAATAAACCGCGCTAACATTTCTTTTCCTGTGCCGCTCGGTCCCTCGATCAAGATAACGCCTTCTTCAACCTGAGCAACTTTCAATCCCAAATTTTGGACTTCCTCAATATGGGGCAATTGGCTTACAAAAAATGCCTCATTGTAAGACTGCTGAATCTGTTTTTTATAATAATTAAATTGGTTATTCAATTGAAAATTTTCAAGCTGCTTCTCGATATTCACAAACAATTCATCCAATTCAAATGGTTTAATAATGTAATCTTCAACGCCCAATTTGAGCGCCTCGATTGCTGATTTAACCGACGCATGTGCAGTAATAATTATCGTCGGAATATTCAACCCTTCTTTTTTGACAAAGCGATACAAATCCAAACCGTTTCCATCCGGTAAATTTAGATCCAACAAAATCAAATCCGGATAGTTGGATTTGATCGTTTTTTTGGCATCCTCAATAACATGCACGCTATCAGCTGAATACCCCTTTTCTTCAAGCGCCCCTTTCAAAAAGAAGGCCAGACTTTCTTCATCATCAACGATCAGAATATATGGATTCATTATTAATTCTGCTCCTTTGGCAAATAAATTGTTACTGTAGTTCCATTATTGGGCTCGCTGCTAATGTCAATACGCCCGTGGTGTTGCTCGATAATCTTTTGAGTAATCGCTAATCCCAAGCCGCTGCCGTGTGTGCGGGTACTAAAAAATGGATGGAAAATCTTTCTTCTTATTGCTTCCGGTATTCCGGCACCATTATCTTTAACCTGCAATTGTACACCATTATTTTTATTTTGAATACTGATTTTGATCGTGTCATCTTTTTCACTTGCTTGAATTGCATTTAGGCACACGTTCCACAGAACCTGCTCAATCTTTTGTTCGTCAATCATAACTTCATGAAGATTATTATCAACATCTACTTTCAAGTTCATTTCATATTTTTTAATTGTTGGTTCGAATAAATGTTCAAATCTTTTTATCAATGCATAAATATCAGATTTCCTGATATTGAGATGATCTTCCCGGGCATAAGATAGCAATCCTTTTAATATTTTATCCACTCGCAGAATTTCTTTTCGCAGCCTCTGATAATAGTCTCTTAACTGATCATTCTCTGTCAGCTTTGTTTCGAGTAGTTGAATACCAGTTTGAATGCTAGCTAATGGATTTTTGATCTCATGGGCAATTCGAGCAGACATCTCCCCGATCATGGCCAGATGTTTTCTCCTTTCTCGCTCCCGTTCCAATTGACGAGTTAATGTTACATCATGTACAACTCCTTGATACATTATTGTGTTACCTAACCTAAAACGACTGAGAGATATTTCGACATCTAATAATTTTCCTGATTTCGATTTCATACCTAAAGACAAAGTCATCATCTTTTTCCGTTCTCTAACAAAAGACTTAATGCTGTTCTCAAACTTTTTAACTTCAGAAGGTTGAATTATTTTTTCGATTGTAAAAGTTCCTTTGCATAGCTCAGCCTCAGTAAAATCAAAAAGTTTTTCAAAACTTTGATTTATCATAATAATTTTTTTCAGTGTACACAAAAAAATTGGATCCGGTGACTGCTCTACTAAAATACGATAGCGTGATTCGGCTTTATTTTTTTCTTCGATAAGCGCTGTTTGGATTTTTAAATTTTCTAATTCTTTTTTGGTCGTAATGTGTTTAGCATTTATTCTACTTACCAATGTGGCACCGAAAACAATTGTGATGATGATGGCAATAATCAGTAATAAAAAATTCCTGAATTCACTCCTTAACGATTGAGTAATCTCAGCGAACGGGGTGCTGATCGCAACAGTCCATTTTGTGTTTTCCAGTTGGATATTTGCATATCCGATGAGTTGTTTTGGCAATTCCACATTAGTCTTGATTTCAACACCGGAATCTGAATCCATCATCTCCTTTTCCAAACTAAAATCACCGTGGCAATTAAAACATCTGGGTTCTGCATTGTTCAGGTTTTGTATTAACATTTCCTCATGCTCAGGATGATAAATCAAATACCCGGCTTCATTTATCACCCAAACGTGATCTTCGCTATCAACCGTGATTGGCTGCAATGCTTCATGGAGCGCTTCCTTGACATCAATCGAACCGATAACAGCGCCAATAAACTGGTCGTTGTCAGAATAAATCGGAGAAACAAAACAGGCTATCACCTTACCGTCACTCAATATATTTCTTTCAAAGAATAATGTCTTTTTATTTGCTGCCGCTTTGTCAAATACCTGCTTAAACCGCATCTGCACGTCATCAGATTGTTTAGCGGGACAAGGGTACCCTTCAGGATAACCGAAAATGGATATCATTTCTGGTGTTACATAAAAAATGTGCTGAAACCCGGAGAGCACTTCATAGGTGCGCTTGATCTTATCCTGGTAGGCATTCTGGTCAAAATCAATATGGCTGGGAATGTGTGCCAAAAATTCCAGCGCATTAAATCGTTCTTTGAAATAAGATTCTAAACTGATTCCGGCTTGTAATGCCAGCGTTTTCTGTTTCTCGCTGTAGAGCTGAATCAAATTATCTTTGGTTTGGAAATATTGAATGTGGGCGATAAATCCTAAAACAAAGATGATGAACGTTGCTGTTGAAAAAATGATAAATTTATCCTTCATTCGATGACTCTTTTGAATTAGTCCCATTCTTGTTTTCTTGAATATAAAATATTTTTTCAAATATTCAAAACATTATTTTTATTCTGATGGCATTAAAGATTTCGTATTAAATTTACTTGACATTTTCAAAGTAATTATTATATTTAAATAAAACTGAATTTCTAAAGCCCATTTGGAGTCATTTTCATGAAAAAAAGTCCATTCCTCGTCATTTTTATTTTCTTTATATCGTTGCTTTTCCCATTCTCTCCCCTACGATCGCAAGAGAATCAGGATTGTTTGGACTGTCATGAAGACCCGACATTAACAGTCCAGCGAGATGGAAAAACAATATCGTTACTTATCCGGAATAAAAAATATCAAGCCTCGGTCCATGGCGACAACGATTGTATTTCGTGCCACATGGATATTGAGGAATTGCCCCATGAATCGCAACTCGAAAAAGTGCAATGCTCGAATTGCCATGATAAAATTGCTGAATCCTATCAGACGAGTCTCCACGGTGAAGCATACGACCGAAATGATCCATTCGCACCTACTTGTGTAAGCTGCCATGGCACTCATTACATTTTGCCGCCATCTGACTCTGAATCCAACACTTATGTGATGAACATCCCCGTAATGTGCGGTCGGTGCCACAAAGAGGGTACGGATATGGTGAAAGTTCATGATATTCCTGAAAAAGATATTATTTATAATTATTCCATGTCAATACACGGCGAAGGACTTTTTACTCGCGGATTAATTGGCACTGCTGTTTGTACGAGTTGCCACAAAGCACATCAAATACTTCCGCATACCGATCCCAAATCTTCAATTAATCGAAACAATATTGCAGCAACCTGTATGCAATGTCATGCATTGATCGAACAAGTTCACACCAAGGTTGTTCGCGGAGAGCTTTGGGAAAAACAGCCCGATGTGATTCCTGCTTGTATTGAGTGCCACTCTCCCCATAAAATCAGACGTGTTTTTTATGTGGACACCATGACAGACGAATATTGTATGCGTTGTCATTCACAAAAAGATGTCGTTAGAATAAATGATGACGGTTCAGTTGATACACTTTTTGTGGATATCTCCAAATTACGCCATTCAGCCCACGCCAACAATATTGAATGTATCAAATGTCACGTTAACGTGAGTAATCTGAAAGATCCGGTGTGCGAAGACTCCGGGCCAGTCGATTGTTCGATTTGCCACGCGCAGAATGTGTTGGATTATCAAAGAAGCACCCACGGGACATCTCTGGCAGAAGGAAATCCGAACGCACCGAATTGTAAAGAATGTCACGGCGATCATTTTATTCAAACAAAAGATGAGCTTGATTCTCCCATTTTTACCAAAAACATACCGGGTTTGTGTGGAAAATGTCATCGAGCCGGTGAAGACAAGGTGGAGCGTATTGCTGAAGACAGTACAGCTATTGTTGAAAACTACACCATGAGTATCCACGGTAAAGGACTACTGACCAGCGGACTGCTCGTATCAGCCGTTTGTACAAGTTGTCATTCTGCTCATTTTATTTTACCTGCCACCGACGCCCGGTCACTGGTGAATCCGAACAATATCGGCGAAACATGCGCCCAGTGTCATTTGGGAATTTATGAAGATTATAGCAGTTCAATCCACAGCCCGAGTGTCGCCAAATCAGAAGAAAATTTACCGACATGCCATACCTGTCACAATGCTCACGAAGTTGAACGTATTGACCGAACGTCGTTCCGGCAGCAAATTTTAGCTGAATGCGGCACCTGTCATGAATATGAAACCCATTCGTATTTTGACACATATCACGGCAAGGTGTCTTTATTGGGATCGGGTAAAACTGCCAAATGTTCCGATTGTCACGGCGCTCACAATATTTTACCGGTGTCAAATCCGAAATCCACGCTCAGCAGAGAAAATGCGATCGAGACGTGTAAACAATGTCACCCCAATTCCAATCGTAAATTTACCGGCTATTTATCACACGCAACGCATCATAATCGTCACAAATATCCAATTCTGTTTTATACATTCTGGGCAATGACCTTTTTGCTTGTCGGCACGTTTCTGTTTTTCGGAATTCATACGTTGCTCTGGATTCCCCGTTCGTTTTTAGAGCGTTTTCGGCTGCACAAAAAGCTAAGGCGAGAGTCAAAAAGTTATTACGTGCGTTTTGGAAAAGTATGGCGGATTTTACACATTGTCGTCATCATCAGTTTCTTTGCGTTAGTGGTTACCGGGATGATACTGAAATTTGCCGCCACAAAATGGGCGGTCTTTTTTGCTAATCTGTTAGGCGGCTTCGAGAGTGCGGGTGTCATTCACCGTCTCGGTGCCATCGTGACTTTTCTCTATTTTGCTGTGCACTTTTATTTCGTTTATAAAAATTGGAAAAATTCAGGAAAGTCGTTACGTCAGTTTATTTTTGATAAAGAACACGGATTAGCGCCCACCTGGCATGACGTCAAAGAATTCTTTCAAACCATCCGCTGGTTCTTCACCGGGAAAAAACGACCGAATTACGGACGCTGGACGTACTGGGAAAAATTTGATTATCTGGCTGTTTTCTGGGGTGTTGCCATGATCGGATTTACCGGCCTGATTTTGTGGTTTCCGGAATTTTTCACTCGTTTTCTGCCGGGCTGGATCATCAATGTCGCCACCATTATCCACAGCGACGAAGCACTGCTGGCAACGGGTTTTATTTTTACCTTTCACTTTTTTAACACCCATTTCCGGCCGGAAAAATTTCCCATGGACCCGGTGATCTTCACCGGTAAAGTCCCACTGGAAGAGTTTAAAATTGATCGACCACGGGAATATGAATTGGTTAAAAAGGAAGGCAAGTTGAGACAAAGACTGGAAAAAGCGCCACCGCAATGGGTGACCAAATGGGCGCACATTTTTGGGATTTGCTGCTTAATCTTTGGCTACATTTTGGTCGGTATGATAATTTGGGCGATGATTTTTCAGTATAAATAATTTTTTGATAAAACTCACGCAAAGTCGCCAAGCCTGCAAAGAAAAAAGAAGGAAATTGACAAACTTTGCATTCTTTGCGGCTTTGCGTGGATAATGTATTTTGTGTGTAACCTGCTGCTATGTTATTAATAATTCAGGACAAGTCATTCATCCTTTTTCTCAAAAAATTTTTCGTGTTCTTTAGTGTTTTTCGTGCGCTAATTTTTTCAATACTCTAACACCTTCTTATAAAGCCCTACCTCACTGGAATATTTCGCTAATTTGAAAAACAACGTCGTCAGCATGTAAATCTGCTGCAACAGAAATAGCAACAAAATGACAATCGAATTAGGAAAATGGAGCAGATCAGCAATCGGATTGTAGATAATTAATACAATCGCACTGAAAAGAAAAAACAAAAATGCCAGCGAAAATGTTTTCCCAAACTTGCCAAACGCGAATTTAATCCCCTGCCACATAGAGACCCTCATTTTTCGTTCATCATTAATGACAGCGTGAATTCGTGCGTAATCGATCACCATGGCGATTAGAATTATGCTCAAATAGCGCAAGCCCACTTTGATCCAGGCGCCATAATACAGAACAGCTTCCATGGAATCAGCTCCGAAAACCAGTTTCTGAAATCCGGTCCAGATAAATTGCAGCAAAAATAAAATGATAATCGCCGGGATACACCATAACACTAAGCGGATAAAACGACCGAAGTATTTCGCTGCATCTCCCCAGAATTGAGCTGCTGAAAATAGTTCCTGGCGAAAAAATAGAGAAAGCACGCCACCGGATAAAAATAATTGCATCAGCCAATACAAGACCGGCACAATCAAAAGTAAACTCATCCCTGATTTCAACGCCTCACCCCGATGCGCGAACAGCTCAAACAGAAAATCCATATCCAGTCTGCCGGCAAGGGTTTGTCCCATGAGGCTGCTGCCAATATATTCATTCAGAATCGCCCGAAACGGCAGAAGAATAATTATACCAAAAACGAGATTAATCAGATAATAGATCAGAATTAGCTTTTTATTATTCCATGTTTGGGAAAATCCATTTTTTAAAATTTTGAATATCATTAGTTCACCTTTTGTTCAAAATTTAAATCACCTTCTTTAATTAACACTTGCAAAAATCGAAAATAAATTCATGATCTCCGGTTGTTCCATCAAGAACTGCATCCAAAATAAAAATCGAACCGAAAGTTTATTCACCCCTTTGGAATTACTTTCCAGTGTTTTACTGTTGTTGGTAAAATTTACATCAATGGGAATTTTCCGAAACGGATCAATTTCAGCGGAAACGATTTTATCTGCTCTGACATAACGGAATTTTTTCCAGAGAGCTTTCCCGTCCCAATGTTCGATGATTGTATCCCCTTTGGCAAAAGTCATTCGGATGTCAACCGGAAAAATAAAATCTCCCATGCGTCTCACATTCACACCGTTTGTGTACATGGTCGGCTCATCAGCCTTTGAAGAATCATCCTCTGATAAAAGCGAATCGGGACTCGACAGAGAATCTGCCAGCGATGTAGAATCAGATTCGGTACCTGCATTCACTGAGTCCTGATTTACTGCCAGTGTAAAGCCGTAACCTTTATCTTTTCTTACTTTTCTCGTAAAGATGGATCTGACGCTGTAATCCAGCACTTTGGTTGTAAATAATGCCTGATCGAAATACCAATCCAAATTTTGCCCCGCTACTTCATTCGCCACATCGATAAAATCCTGGGTCGTCGGATGGCGAAATTTCCAGCGCTCAAAGTAAGTGCGCATAATCCGCCGCATCACATCCTCTCCGAGATAATACTGCAATGTCGTCAGTATTAATGAAGCTTTTTGATAGGTATATGTGCCATAACTGGCGAACGAATAAAAATCCCAGGAGTTTTGAACAATCGGATCAACATCGGGCATTCCAATATATGAGGCACGGTGAAATTGCCGATCGCTTATTTTGATCCCCATCAGATCGATCATTGTTCCTCTGCCCTCATAATGATCATCGATAATCTGACATTCACTGTACGAGTTAATGCCTTCGTCTAACCAGGCCTCTTCAAACTCATTGGAAGCGACCAAACCGTACCAATAGTTATGACCAAATTCGTGTATGATCACCATTTCCGGTGCCCGCACACCTTCGGGTATCCCGTAAAATGTACCGGCTGTGATCAATGTCGGATACTCCATTCCTCCGGAACCTCGGGCTCCCCTTCTGGGATCAACGACCGTTAAATTCGGATAGGGATAATCACCGTACCAATTTTGAAAATATTCGACTGCGACCTTTGCCGCATCCAAATGCCGCTGTGCTTGAGAAACATGATCCTTTTGGAGAAGTAACCGAATATCAACGTCCTGTGCCTGTTGGTGAAATTCAACAAAATTGGGACTGGTGGTCCATGCAAAATCGTGGACATCTTCGACATGATAAATATGCGTAGCTGTGCCGTCTTCATTTTTTTTCAAATCAACCCGAATTCCCGTAGCACCGACAATATTTTCTGCTGGTACTGTGATTTTCACATCGTACACGCCGAAGTCCGCAAAATATTCGGAATTCCGGTGATACTGGTGACAGTTCCATTCACCGTCTTGAAAAACACCGATTTTGGGAAACCATTGTCCCACAAAAAAGTATTCCTCCTTAGCTCCGGTTCGAGCAAACGGAGGCTGCGGCAGTTTAGCCGTAAAATCAATATCGAGAACAATTGATTTATTGGGTCTCACCGGTCGTGGCAAAGGCAGGCGAAAAACAGTCTGATCCAATGAATCATCGTTATCCGGATGAATAAATTCCATCCGGTCGGTCACATCAGCGCCATTTTCCAGACGAATTTTTTCAATTTCAATAAATCCCCAACCGTCATCATTGAGTTTGTATCCCCGATGGGTACCGCCCGACTCAATCATAAACGTTGATTTTGTATTGCGGAATGCATTAAGATAAAGATGAAATTGAAGTTCGGTCGCTGTATCTGGTGTTTTATTGTACCAGATTAATTTCTCCGTAGCAGTGAGGGTGCGAGTTTCAGCATCCAATGCAACATCAATCTCGTAATTTGCAATTCGCGGACTCAATGGCTCAGGAAAAAGAACGGGTTGAGCCTGGACTGAGCTGAACAAAATAAGTAATAGAGCAACTACAAAAAAGGTTTGTTTAAAGTGATACATGTGATCTCTCCTGCGATTTAAATGAACAGGTTAAATTTTATCAATCCGGAGAATATTAAAATTAGGATCGCGAGATGTTTCAAAAAAAGCGACTATTCAGACAACAAAAAATGCCACAGCACAGAGGCATTTCAATAATCAATTGATAGATTTTAGTGTAAGGATGTGGTTTGAAAATTTAATCCGAAACCCTGATTCACAAAAATGAGAAATATATCTGCCCTAAATTTTATTGATTTTTTCTCCGAGTTCTCTGTGACTCGGTGGCTGAATAGCTACCCAAAAAACAAGGTAAGTCATTTATTTTTTAAAGTAATAAAACAATTTAATATTTACAAGGAATTTTTTTGAAAAGTTTATTGATTACTTCAACAATTGTTTAACTCAAAAAAAAGCCCCTGCTTACAAAAAAAACAGGAGCTTTTTGCAATGTATTCAATAAATTTTACTTTACTAATTCGACATCAACTTTGGTTTCCTGGGTAATCGGAATGGTCATATTTGAAGGACCGGACACGGTGACAGTACCTTCCATCAACATATCCGTTGTTGCTTTAACAAAAATGCCTTTTTTGTAAGCAAAATACCAGACAGAATTCCCTTCAGAGTCTCCTTCCAAATACAAATTGGCTCCCATTTGGTTTCCAGAGCCCTCCACCGTGGCTGTTGTTTTCGCTTCAATTTTGAAGCAATCCATTTCATCAATCGTTTCGGTGCCGACTAATGTGCTGGTGGTAACAGCATCAACAACGACGTCCAGCCCGCCTTCTTTCATCGAATCCACTTCAGTGACTTTCCAGGATTCACCAATTTTCACAGGCTCATTTGACAAAACAGGCAGCATATTTCTGAAAAATGATTCCGCTGTTCTTTTTGAACCGCCAACAAATTCGACTTGAATTGATTCCGGATCATTGAATTCGATTTTTTTACCAACGTCCGAAAAGATCATTCCAAAATCTTTCCCAACGATTTCACTGGCATCCAAATCCTGTTCACCTCTGGGATTTTTCACATGAATCGAAATCGAATCCATTTTTACACTCGTCACAAGATTCCTTTGCTCGTCAACATCCACACCGGAAACGGAGTAATTATTTTTCACCGTGTTGACAATTTCCATTGTCTGTCCCATCATCTCCTGATTGGTGATCTGTTTGACTTTTGCCTCATAATTTAACGTCACTCCCTTCGGAATGCGGTAACGTAAATTATAACCATTTTCAGCATCGCCCCAGAACTGCTTTTTGGCAGCACAACCCAGGATTAAATAAATGACTAACAAGATAGTCGAGACTGCGCCTAAAGCCCGAATGTTAATTTTTGATTTCATTGTAACCTCCCACGTCATTAATCGCTTTCGTTAAGTTTCGTTTGACTGTAAACATTTTCCTGTTAAAATTACCGCATCTTACGTGACCTTAATGCAAAAGTTTCTAAATTAATTGAAATTATTCAAATCCTACTTTTTGAAGTGGAAGGTCATAAGAGCAAATGTTGACCGGTTACTCAATCATCTCCAAAAAATCGAACCAGGCGCGATAGCGTTTGACAATATTATCCAGTCCCTTGACGCCGTGCCCCTGTCCTGCAAATTCAACATAAGTCACCGGCTTGCCCAGCGAATCCAGCTTTGCTGCCATGGTACGGCTTTCGATCACCGGCACCCGATTGTCATTTTCGCCGTGCAGCAAGAGCAATTTGCCCATTAACTTATCCGCATGGGTGATCGGCGAGCGATCCAGCAGTTTTTTCCGCTCAGCTTCCGGATCACCTGCTTCGAGTGTCACCCAATCCGGGATATTGCACATTTCATAAAAACGAATAATGTCGCTGAATCCGGCGTGACTGACGCCAAAGCCCCAGTCAAATTGCGCCTCAATGCCATTGATCTCACCCGGAAAAGTAAGCAAACGCATGGTAGCGTAACCACCGTGACTGCCACCATAACAGCCCACCCGTTCCGGCGGGATATCCAAGCGGTCGCTGATGTATTTCGCGGCATAGATAATATCAATAATCTCATTTCCGCCCAAATCCTTGTCGTTGAGCTCGGCGAATTCTCGTCCAAAACCACTGCTGCCACGCGGCGACGGACTGAGGACATAAATGCCGGCTTCGCAAAAAATCTGTGTTTGATCACTGAAGTAATTCCCACCACCATAAAAAGACGTAATCAAAACCATCTGCTGTTCTTTGGGAAGCGGATTCTTGGGAATGTAGAGGAACGCGTGTAACTTCCGTTTTTCACCGGTTGCCGGATCATAATCGAACGTCTCGTATTTCACCCGCTCCACTGTCGAGTGAATTATTTTTTGTTCCAGTTCTTCCGGCAACGAAATCTTTTCCTCGAAAACAAACTGATTGTCCTTAACCACCAATTCGTCAATCTGAAACGGACTGACCGCGGAAGTGGTGCTGATCAACATTTTATTTTTGTCATCTTCAAGAATGCTCACATTTTTATCCAACACTTTTCTCTGCAGCACTTTGCTGGTGAACGGATCAATCAGCAGCAATTCATTTTCAACCTTCCTGTCAATCACCGCGACCAGGCGCTTCTGCCCTTCAATATCCAGCAAAGAAGCGGTTTTTATATCCTCTTTATACAGCGTCACTGGTTTTTTTTGCCGTGTTCTGATATTGTAAATATAAATATTCATGTAGCCGGATTCATTCGAAACGTAGATAAATTCATCAGCATTCAACCACTCTTCAAAAACGCCCACCGCCCGCGGTTTGCTATCATCGGTGAGAAGAATCGCTTTCTCCGGCGTATCCTTAAATGGCACATACACGAAATTACCGAACGTCCGGTCCGCATTTTTATTCGCGGACAGAACAACACCTTCGGCATCCGGCTGCCAGCTCGGGCTGCCCCATGTGAAACGAAATTCCGGCGTATCCTGAATGATCGTCTTTTCTTTACCGGTCTCCAAATCAAGAATTCGCAGTTCACTTTTTCGCTCATCTTTGGTGCCCAGCCGGGCAATGTAGGCAATCTTCCGCTGATCCGGTCCCCAGCGCCAGCCAAAAACATAGGGGACATCCGTCAGCTTTTCCAGATGATCAGTGTCCGGGTCGAAGCGGTATAAATTCAGCACTTCGTCATTCTTCTCGTCGCCATTCCAATAAAGCTGCTCCTCGGTTTTCCGGTAACGGATCCCCCACACATTGCGCTTGGCAAAGTCGATTTCCGAAACGACTCTCCCCTTCGCCAGATCGATACCGCTGTCAGATAAAGAAATTTCCATCAACTGGGTTTCGTCACCAATTTTGTAGTAGTACATTTTTTCCGCTTCATAAAACGGATTGAACCCACTATAGGGAAATCCCTCCACATACGGCTTGAGATCGATTTTCCTGCCTTTGAAGTGGATCAGGCGGTCGGAATCCTTCCCGCAAAAAAAGAAAATTGCAGACAAAAGGACGACCACCAAAAGCAGTAAAACAATCCGATGGTTTTTTGAATTTAACATGACTCCTCCAATTTTGTGATTAATTTGATTATTGTTTAGCCACCATTTCTCGAAGACACTAAGGAAATCATTACTCCTTTTGTAACTTCGAGTCCTGGCGCCTTTGTGGCAATCAAAATGGCTAAATAATTATATAGCTTGTTTGTAAGAAAAATTTCGATGTATCGCCAACATATCACTCAATAACGCAAACCCGGTGGATTGCCCACCTCCACCGGAACCCATCACAGTCACCGGACCCAACAGGTCAGTCTTAAAAGTAATCCCATTCAATCGCCCGGAAATTCGAGCCAGCGGATCGGATATCGGCAATAGCGCCGATTGGACGCTGGCAGATAGTTCACCGTTTTTCTTCCTGACTTCACCGATCAATTTCCAACGTTTATTTTCAGCTTTTGCCTGCTCAATATCTGCTTTGGTGATTCCGGTTATTCCCTTTCGCTTCACATCAGCAGGACTTAAATTTCCGTCCATCAGCACATTGGACAAAATCACCACTTTAGCGACAGCGTCCCAGCCGTCCACATCCGCGGTCGGATCTGCTTCAGCAAATCCCAGTTTCTGCGCCTCTTCCAAAGCAGCCGAATAGCTTTTTCCGGATTCCATTTCTGACAGCATGAAATTGGTGGTACTGTTCAATATCCCGCGAATCCCGGAAATCTTGCAGCCAGCCAGACTCCACATGCCGGTATTCAGTACCGGCGTTCCCGCCATCACCGTGCCTTCGATCCCTAAAAATACCTTGTTCGCGTCAGCCAGTTTTTTGAGCTGCGGATAATGCAAAACAATCGGACCTTTATTGGCTGTCACCACAGACATGCCCCGTTCCAGCGCCGCCCGGCAGTAATCGGTAGCAGGCTGTCCGGTCTCGATGTTCGTGTGGCTGATTTCGATCAGCATATCCGCGTTCGTTTTTTCAATAATCTCGTTTACTGATAATCCGACAACACCGTTCCCAAAATCATTGAGGCTCTTCTGCTGATCCAGCAGCGAAATCAGCTTATCGCAATCAATCCCCTTTTCATCGACAACCGATCCGCGGGTCTTGGTCGCCACAGCCACGATTTCGTACTCAAAGTCATACTTATTTTTCAAAAAAGCGCGTTTGTCTTTCAGAATCTTTGCCAATCCCTGCCCAACCGTTCCGAAGCCGATGAGGATAAATTTGTGTGTCATACGTTCTCCAAAAATTTCTCGCTATGAAATATCCTTGTTGATTTAGCGCCATTTACCCTTGCGAAGGTTTTTATAAATACAATATATTGAAGATAATTTGGGGAGTTATTACAATATATCGCTGATAAAAAAAAGTAACCTTCGCAAGGGTATTAAATCAACAGCGTCATGAAATGAAATCAATTTACCTGTTTTAAAATCCAATCCGAAATCAGCTCCAGCGCCACCGGCGACATCGTCTCTTCAATTTTCCCGTACTCCGAAGGGGCGCCGGTTCCAGCGGTTTGGAACAAATGGTTCAATCCCGGCAGCATTTTGACAGTGACATTTTGATTGCCCGCTTCTTTCAAAGCCCGCTCAATTTCCTGCAAATTATCTTCCGGCGGCACCTGCAAATCTTTTTCACCGATGATGGCTAACACCGGACAGGTCACCTGTTTCAAAACATTTCTGGGATCAAACGTCAGGAAATAACGAAACCAGGGCGATACCAAACCTTCAACTTGCTGTTCGATATTCTTGTCACTGATACCAGTGGCTTGTTTCTCTGCCTCAGCCATGTCGTCTAATGAATTTTTTATAATTTGGATAATCTTCTTTTTAGCTAAAGAATCATTTTTTTCAGTCTTGAGCTCGTGAAAGATTTTTTCATGCCGCCTCTTGTTTTTCTCAATGGTCTCTTCATCCACACCTATCGCTCTGAAAATCAGTTCTCCCTGCAGGTACAAAATGTCTTCGCCGGGTAAACCGGTACCTGCCATTAAAACGATAAAATCCACATCATCCATTCGGTTGGCAACAATCGGCGCAATAATACCGCCCTCACTGTGCCCGATTAAGCCGATCTGGCTTGAATTGATATTCTCTCTGCTTTTTAAAAATTGAATCCCTGCCATCACGTCCGAAGCAAAATCACTGCTGGTGGATGTAGCGATATTTCCCTCTGATCCGCCAACGCCCCGGTCATCCACGCGCAGCACAGCGATGCCATTTCTGGTGAGATGATCAGCAAGCACGAGAAACGGCTTGTGACCAAAAATCTCCGCATTGCGGTTCTGCGCTCCCGAACCTGAAATCAAAATTGCCGCCGGGAAAGGCGCGTCTGATTTCGGCATTGTCAGCGTACCGGCGAGCTCGATCGAGTCGGTCGCATTGAAGTAAGTCACCTCCTCTTCCAGATAGGGATACGGTTTTTCGGGCTCCTGCGGACGGTTCAGTTCGAATTCTTTTTCCGTACGTTTTAATTCCAGCGGGAAGGTCATGCCGCTTTGGCTCCAGTTCCCTTTGATCAGCTCATTGCTTTCAAATTCACCGCGATACGAACCCCGGACAGCCGCGACCTGAAAAACGACAGAGTCCCCTTTGACAATAACATTGCTCACCGGAATATTCTTCGCGCCCTGATCCGGGCTGTCCATTTTCGCAGTTAGCGAATCTGGACTTTGCCCTTCAACTTTAAACAAAATCCGAAGTTCCATGCCGGACACAGCCAGCGTGCCCTGCCAGATGCCATGGATTTTGACATTCTCCTGGGATAATAAAGCAGGAGCGGAGTTCATTAGGAAAACGATCAGCAGAATGAATAATAAATAGAATTGTTTTTTTCGCATGGTTGTTCCTTTCTTTGCGTTTTTAAACAACGGTAGAATATTGGGTAAAACATTGATTTGAGGAGAGATATTTGCTCATCTACCAGGTCGAACAGGTTGTCCGAAAATGCTATTTTAATGCCTTAAAACCTTTGAAACGGTTATCGAAATGGTTTTGTATCGGTGCTAATTCAATATAAACATTGAACTAACACCACGTTTTAACGTGGTGACTTTTCGATAAAAATCGATCACGAATAACCGTTTTAACGGTTTATCTTGTTTTTCGATGATCCGTGAAGTTCGGAATTGGTCATTATTTTTTACTGAACAACAACACCATTTTCGGTGACAAAACCAACCGCACCGCCACACTAAAACGATGACTCTTAGGAAATTTCCCGGTATGATTGAGCAACCATTTGCTGAAGTCGTACGCCTTTTTAATGATCAACATTTCTTCTTGCTTTGCCATTTTTTAACCTTTCAGAGTAACAGATAATCAGAGTAACAGAGTATCAAAAAATGATGACTCGCAGAGCGCGACACGAAAACCGATATAGTTGATCCATAGAGTATCGGGACGAGCGCTGAAGCGGGCAGAACAACGCAGAGCGCTATCATTAAGGCCCCACGAGCCGCCGCGCAACGAACGCACCGCAGCTTCATCTTTATCATACCAATTCGCTTGCCACTCCCAGACATTGCCCGCCATATCCATCAATCCTTCCGGCGTCGCGCCATCCGGGTAACGACCCACCGGGGTTGTGGCGCCCACATTTCCGTCGTAATTCGCCAGCTTTGGTGTGGGGTTTCCCATTTGTTTACGCCAGGGAAATTCGCGCAGAGTACCGTCCTTTTCTCTGCCGGCGGCAGCCCAAAACCACTCTTTTTCATGCGGCAAACGGTAAAAAGTTCCGGCGTCCAACAAGCTGACGTCTTTGCTGCCCTTCTTTGCTGCCAGTTCCAGTAGCGTCAGCCAGAGACAATACGCCTGCGCGTCAAACCAGGTTACACGTTCCACCGGCTGATCATCGCCAAGAAATTTTTTGTCATCTTCTCTGGTTTTCATTTTTTCGGACAGGTCACCGGGCGCCCCCTTCAAATATTCAACGAATCCGCCTTTCACTTGTTGCGCGAACTTTTCCAATTCTCTTTTATAAATGTCCGGTTCCAATACATTAGCTGTTTCGCTGTTTTTTCCCTGCAAATATTCGATAAACGCGCGGTAGCGTTTGTGCGTCACCGGGTATTTGGCAAAGTACGTGTTCGGAATGGTTACCTGCTCACTTTTTCCTTTCACTTCAAATTTGTACGAGCCGCCGGGGATGAGGATGTATTCGGCGGATTGTTCAAATGGATTGCGAAAGGATTTGGGCAGGGACTTGAAGATGTCTTCAGTTGCGGTGGCGTAGGTAACGATTTTTTCTTCTTCACTTTCACTGCTAAATTCCCTGGCGTAATCCAAAGCAGAACCTTTGATTTCGGCTTTTTGCGCAAATGATTTTAGATAACGTTTTGAATCTTCGTTGTCTATGGTTTTCAGGCACTCGAGAATATAGCGCTGCTTGTTTTCGGTTAATTCTTTATTATCCCCAGCGCACCTAAAGGTGCAATAAAAATATGTCATTAATTTTGACCTTAAAA
>CAYYMH010000027.1:0-52044 GCA_964472785.1 uncultured Cytophagia bacterium
ATTAAAGTCCGCTGCAACGGCAGCGACAAACACGTGAACGAAATCAATTTAGACAAAGTGCTGGAAGGCACCACCATCGCCCGCTTCACCACGGATCTGCCTGCGTCTTACGAGCTGCAGAGCCGCTACGTGCTGCGCTGTCAAAAATGCACCGAGGATGTGATCGTGACGCGGGAGATGATTGAGGATTTTCGGAGGAGGCAGGGGGAGGGTGATTAGGGTTAGTGGGGATTTAGAATAGTTTACATCCCCCCTTGATCCCCCCTTCGAAGGGGGGAAATACGCCAGTTCTCCTTCAAAAGGGGGGAAATGATAGGGTTCCACTTCGACGTGGGGAATGAGAAAGTCCCTCCGCCAGCTGGCGGAGGGATTTAGGGGGATGTCCATAACACAAAAAAAGGAAAACAAAATGCCCGATCAAAACGAAATTATTTATGACAGCCCGCCCGCTGCACCGGACGACCCGTTCTGGCTGGAGCAGGGGCAGAGAATGGTCACGGAATCGCTGGCATCAGTTCGGTCTGCTGCGACCGCGTTGATTTCTGCGCTGGGAGTGATCAAAGCGATTTATTTGGGAATTCTGGGATTTGCCAAATTTATTCCGGAGGACTGGGCGGTTTGGTACAAAGGATTGTTCGTCCTGCCGCTGTTAGTGTGGCTGATTGCGCTCTATTTTTGCGTGCAGGTGGTGATGACCCGAAAGCTGACGATTTACCTTCACGCGCCGGATAATATCAAGCAGACAGCGGAAAAGCTGATTATTGAAAAACAAAAATTTCTGGAACGTGGTTACTGGTTGTTAGAGACGGGACTGGTTTTAGCGTTTGCGCTGCTCATAATCAGGATACAAATCGCTTGAAGCGATTCAAAAAAGCATGTTAACTCTCTAAAACGCAATCCACACACCGGTGTGCGCGCTCACCAAACCAATCGCTAATCCCACCATCACATCCATCGGATAGTGCACGCCAAGATACACCCGCGAAAATCCTACCAGTGACGCCCAACTGAAAAAGAGCCATTTGAGTTGCGGGAAGGCGACACTCAGCAGGGTTGCCATCAGAAATGCGGCGGCGGTGTGACCGGAGGGGAAACTGTACTTATCCGGCGGTGCGATCAGTCGGATCACACCGGTAACATATTCGAACGGACGGGCACGTTTTACCTTTTGTTTGATCAACTTATGAGCCGGCAGTTCGATCAAAAATGCGATCACTCCCGCCCAGAGCAGTTGGTGGGCAAGCGGATTTTTCCAGAAAATCAGAAACACACCGAAAACCGGATACAAATAACCGTCCCCGCTGCGGGAAATCCAATAAATCATATAATCGATGTATTTCCTGCCATTCCAGCCAAAAATCAGGTTAAAGAAAAAAATATCAAAACTTGAGAAAGATTCTCTGAAAAATCGAATCATGGGCACATCTCCCTGTTTTATGAAATCCTACCAATCTTCGAGGATTGTTTTGCGCTGCATCAAGTCCAGATTTCGGACATACTCATCGTCATAATAAGAATCACCCTTGATGTGGGTCGTGGAAATTTCTTCGATAATGGCGCCATTTACCGAAGTGAAACTATGTTTGACCCTTGGCTCGACTAACTGGCTATCACCCGGTTTTAATTTCATAGTTTTTCCGCCGTTCAATTTAATTTCCAAATCTCCCCACAGCAGTTGAAACGTTTCTTCTTTTTTCTTATGCAAATGTGTGGGATGTTTTTGTCCCGGCATCACGATGATGAGCTTTTTGCAATAGCTCCGGTTGACAATATTCACAATGACCGCACCATATTGGCGAATTTGTTCAATCCCGTAGTGATGAGATAATTCAATAGTGAAATTTTTATTGACCACAATATTGGCTTCGTACAACATCCCTTTGATATCATGGATCACTTCCCGCAGCATAAAAATTTTATTAAATGATCTTTTTTCATTTATTGCTTCATCTTTTTTGTAATCTCTCGAAGCCACCAGAGATTGGTGATAGTCGGCAGCAGAAGTCTGATTTTCCGTACAGGGCATTGCCAAATAGATATTATCCTTGCTGATTAGCTCTCCTTTTTTAATATCAGTTTTAGCAAATACCCCGCGCATGAGGGATTTGAGTGAATCGATCTCTGCCTGAGACACCCGCTTGTCTTCCGAATTGCCACAAATCTTGAATGTTTTCACCGCACTTTCCACCCATTTTTCTGTCTGCTGCGGATTCATTGAATATTTATTCAACTTAATGGTATCGGTTTCCACACCGACATGCCGTTCAAAAATTTTCGCTCCTTTTGAAACAAACGCTTTGATAATATCTATCTCATCCGGGTCCTCATGACCGGAGTAACCAATCGCAATATAGGGAAATCTTCGGATTAATTTTGAAATAAAATTGGCGTGAACCCGTTCGATTGGAGTTGGATAAAGTCCGACACAATGCAATATCGCAAATTCGACATCCCGGTGTGTTAAAAAACTAACCAGGTTATCAATGCGTCTCAGCGACAAGCCACCGGTTGAGCAGATCACCGGTCTGCGGGTTTTGGCGATTTCTTCGAGCAGGGGCCAATCGTTGGCACTGCAACTGGCGACTTTGATAATATCAATCCCATGATCCAATATGGTACTGACTGAAGCTTCATCAAAGGGCGTGCAAACAGTAATCATACCTTCATCTCTGACCGCCTGTACCATGGTTGCGAATTGTTCCGGTTCGAGTCGGGTAGATTTGAATCTGGGAATGTGTTTCACATCATCCCGGTTGACATAATCTTTATGGATAAAGGTGTCCAGATTTCTGTACTGAAATTTTACAGCACCGTTTATCTCGTGTTTTCGGCTAATTTTTCCCATTTCGCGAATAATTTTCAGCCCATGGTCCACATCGCCTTGGTGATTATTCGCCATTTCAAAGATAAAAAGATTTTCAAATAATTTGTTCATTTTTCACCACCCTGTTAAATTTATTTATCAATAAACTGTTTAATAATGTCATCGAATGTTGTCATTCTATCATCAATGTAAAAATCAGCCGCCGGTTTACCAAAGTATAATTCATGATATTTTAATCCGGCTCGTTTTAACTGGTCGATGGTCTTTTGCTTCCAATCAATTTTTGTGACAAAACCCCGGGCGGTGTATAAAATAATGTAATGCCCTGCGTCATAAAGTTGATTGATCACATTGACGTTTTCGTAAATCGGTTCGGATTTATGATAGTCATTCCCCGGGACTAATCCCATAATCACGCCATCTACATCAAAGCAAAATGTCTTTTTATATTCCATTTATTTCACCTTTTTCAAATACCTTCGTGCGCTCTTCAATTCGTCTTTTGTATCAATATCAAATAATTCGTTCATCACATAGCCGTGGATTCGTTCGCCGGTCATGGATTTTTTCTTTAAAATCACCTCCGTTCTCACCACATCAATACTTGCATTTTGCAAAAAAGCCTGGGGCAAAGCCTGTCTCGGAGCATTGAATGCCTCTTTGATATCACATTCAGCCACCGGCTTCAGCATTCCCTCACTATCCCGAAACCACATTTTAAAGGGCGTAACAGGTGCGGCGACAACAGAGCGCACCGAATCCAAACGCTCATCTTTAATCAAAATGTCAATCATTCGATCAATATCTGCTGGCGTCCGAATCGGATTCGTCGGACGCAGATGGACACAAATATCCGGCTGATAATTTTCATTTTCCATCAGCCAAGATAGCGCATGTTGGAACACCTCCAAATCTGTGGAAAAATCTTCAGCAAACTGCTGCGGACGAATAAATGGTGTTTCAGCACCAAAAGCACGCGCTATCTTTGCATATTTCTGACTGTCCGTACTGACAACAACCCGATTGATCAATTTTGACTGAAGTGCATGTTCAATGGAATATGCGATCAACGGCTTACGGTTGATCATTCTGATATTTTTGTCTTTGATCGTTTTTGAGCCACTTCGTGCCGGTATGAGGGCCAATACTTTATTTTGCATTTAGAAATCTGTTCCGTTTTAATGTCTAATATTTGTTTTCAGTTATCAAATGTAAACTCATTAAATTAACAAACCGTGAAATCTAAATTAAGAACTCATAACATTATTGTTACCGTCATATTACAAACCGAATTTTCATTCATAAAACACCCTCAGCAGATATTTTGTAACGATGATGTAACAAACATCTCATTGATCTGTAACTTATATTGATTATAATTTTATCGGTTAAATTGTCAATTTAATTTTATTAACTGACGCGTTTGCAAATTGGCTTTTTTTAAATGCAGAATTTCAGATTAGAAAATTGCAACCTAACAAGAATGGAATTTCTAAATTGTGTAAAAAACACCGGGGAATTATGAAGAAGAAAAAAATTCTTTTTATATGCGGCTCTCTGAATCAAACGACGATTATGTACAAAATCTATCAGCACCTCAAAGATTATGATGCTTATTTTACGCCATATTATGGTGACGGATTTGTTCAGTATTTAGCTGAAAACGGTCTTTTGGATTTCACAATTTTAGGTGGAAGAGCAAGGCAACGAACAGAGCGTTTTTTTACAGAAAAAAAGTTAAATATGGACTATGGGGGGAAAAAATTCAACTATGACCTCGTTGTTGCCTGTCAGGATTTATTTGTGCCCGATAATATAAAGGATAAAAACATCGTCCTTGTGCAAGAAGGCATGACAGTTCCTGAAAATGTGGTTTATCACCTGGTTAAAAATCTTAACCTCCCCAGATATTTAGCGAACACTTCAATGACCGGTCTGTCCGATAATTATCATAAATTTTGTGTTGCATCAGATGGCTTCAAGGAATTGTTTATTAAAAAAGGGGTGAATCCCGAGAAACTAATCGTTACCGGAATACCAAATTTTGACGATGTAAAAAAATATAAAAATAATAATTTTCCACATAAAAGCTATGTGCTGGCAGCGACATCTCACTTACGCGAAACTTACAAATATGAGGACAGAAAAGGATTTATTCGGAAAGTAAAGTCGATTGCAAATGGGAAAGAGGTTATTTTTAAGCTTCACCCAAATGAAAAATTTGACAGAGCGATTCGTGAAATAAAAAAGTATGCACCGGATAGCCACATTTATACAGAAGGAAATACCAATCACATGATTGCCAACTGCGATAGTCTGGTAACCAAATATTCGTCTGTCGTTTTAATCGCACAGGCATTGGGCAAATTGGTGTATTCGGACCTGGATGCGAATCTGTTAAAAAGGTTATCACCTGTGCAAAATGATGGTCGATCGGCTAAAAATATTGCAGCGGTTTGTAAAAAATATTTAGCTTGATTTTTTTAATTAAGTGAAATCCCTCCCTTTATCCATTGCCGTTAGCAAATCACACACAGAAACAAGCGGATTCCCGTGGCGACAAAATATCACTATTTTGATTCAGGGAGATGTATGCCTTTACAAAGACTCAGCAGGGATTAGCCGGGATTGTTGATAAACTCTCTTTCTTATTTTTTGAATGCTGTACAAAATAATCAGTAACAAAATTCCGGTCGCCAATAATCCATAAAATGCTAAAAAACGCCATCCGGCAGTTATCATACCGATGGTTTCATCAGGCAGGACAGTTTGAAAGATAAAATAAAATGAAGCCTCGGCCCCACCAGCAGCTCCGGGAGTCGGAATAAAGACAGCTAATGTAAAAACCAACCATTGGAGCACAAAGAACAAAATCGGTTTGACCGATAAACCCAGGCTAGCCGACAGCGCCGTAATAACAGAATAGCGACACACCCATTGAATACCAGTTAAAATTGTGGTAAGTAAAAACCGCAGCTTTCCTTTCTTTATAATAATGATGTAAGCTGATTTAAACTCGCCCCAAACTGATTTCAATTTAATCCATATTTTCTGCCAAAAGGGTGAATGGATTTTTGATCTTTCAGCTTTAAATTTTCGACTTGATATAATTTTAAAAAAAATGAATGCAGCCAAAATTAAAATGATGGAAATTAAAATCAGGATAAAAACAGAATCATAAAGTCGTTGAAAAAAAGAGTTGATGAAAGGCATCTTCCAGATTGAAGAGATAAAGATGGCTATTGGCATTATTGTAACGAAAAATACGCTATCTTCCAAACTCGCGATTGATGCAATGGAAATGGCTGCTCCCGGCTTGATTCTTTTTTCAATCAATAGGCCTATTTTGATCGGTGCACCACCAATCGCTGTGGGGCTAATGGACGCTCCCAATTCACTAATAACAACAATCTTTAACACTTCGATGATCGTAAGTTTCTTTCCGAAAAACCGGGTCCAGATGAGTAATCGACCGACATTAGTAAACCAGGGAATAACAATTAACAGGACAGCCAACAGGAAATAAAGTGTGGAAAAATTTAGCAAGTAATCAAAAGTGCTTTCTTCCCGCGTGAAAATCATGAAGGTCAAATTAACAAGAATACCAATTGGGATAATGATTAATGCTCTTTTTAATATTTTGGAGAGATTCATGTTTTTGTTATTCGCCCTTAGCATTTCAACTTCTGTCCATTATTTTAATTTCGACTGCTTCAAATCAAAAACAGAAATTTAAATATTTGTGCATTTAGTATTTTTTTACAACGAAGATAGAGGTTTCACCTTACAGCAAGATTACACAAAAATTACAATTTGCTGACAAAATACAAGTCAAGTCGGTTAGATTATTAATTTATCCAATTTAAATGATCATCGTTTATTTGAAAGAAAACACGAAGAACAAGAGTGCGGATTTGTGAAAAATGTCAAAAGTTTTGAACGGAAAAATTGTAGTTATCGAGAAGTTAATAGATTAGCGAGACTGAAAAGACGCTGGATATATGAAAAAAGCAAGCGTACAAAATCAAAATAATTCAAATAATTTCATTTTCTAAATTTTTTAATTCAAATGTTCATATAAAACCGATGCCTGACACTTCATCAATGCCAGGCAACGTATTTTAAGACAACTTTTAATCACTCGCCATAATAAACAGCGGCTTGGATTCAAAACTTTTGTAGAAAGGTCGCAGCCGATCCGTGTTGTAATATTTCTCCACATCGACCAATTTATTGTAACTCGTGACTACTTCGATCGGGGCGTTATCGTAGCGTCCATTATTCAAAATCGTCAATCTGCCATGGGCTCCATCCATGATTAAATCCAGCGCCAAGTTCCCATAAGCCATTGGTACAATCGAATCGATCGCGTCCGGATCACCGCAGCGAACCAGGTAACCCAACCGCTGGTTGATGACATTGATTCGCTGTCCGTCATTTTGCTTCGGCGTTAGTTCTTTCAATTTTTCCGAAATCAAATCACCGACGCCGCCTAATTTTTTATGACCGAACATGTCCTGTTCCTGATTTTGAAATACCATCTCGCCACCTTCGAACATGGAACCCTCGGAAACCAGTACCACCGAATATTTACTCGGATTAGTAAAACGATCCTCGACGAGCAGTTCGGTCAGCCGTTCCACATTAAATTTATATTCGGGAATAACACAGCGATTGGCAGCGCCAGCCATCGTTGGCAGAAGTGCCGTAAAACCCGCATAGCGTCCGAATACTTCAATAACAAGGATTCGCTCATGCGAGCCGGCAGATGTTCGCAGACGGTGCGTCATTTCAATTGTTCGCGTCACGCAGGTGCTGAAACCGATGCAATAATCGGTACCCGGCACGTCGTTATCCATCGTTTTCGGAATAGCGATCACTTTCACCCCTTTTCGATGGAGTTCAACGCCATAGCTTAATGTATCGTCGCCACCGATCGGAATCAGATAATCAATTTCCAGAAAATCCAAATTTTTTAGTACTTCCTCTGTTATATCATTTCGTTCATCCTGGTACTTATCTTTCAAATGGTATGGGACAAGGCCTTTGGGAACTCGACTGGGACGCGTGCGAGATGTGTGTAAAAACGTGCCACCAGTACGACCAACCTTGTTTACCATTTCTTCCGTTAAAATCCAATAGTTACCTGAATTATCAGCATCTTTTTGGGGAATAATATCAATCATGCCCTGCCAGCCTCTGCGAATTCCAACAACTTCGTAACCTTCCCGATTTGCTCGAATAGTGACTGCGCGTATAGCCGGATTCAATCCTGGAACGTCTCCCCCTCCGGTTAAAATTCCGATTCTTCCTTTTTTCTTTTTAACGTTTGCCATAAGTAAATCTCCATATTTAATAAATTTACAATTTATTCCAAATAAATTTCAATATTTATAGTTAGCGATTATAAAGTTTCAAATATAAGAGTTTTCTGAATGATAGTCAATGATTTTTTCAGCCATTTTTTTATTGACTTTTTGTCAGTGGACTTGTATATTTAAAAGAATTTAAAAGTTTTGGAGTCCAGTAATGCAAACAAAAACAAATAAATCCGGATTTAAGATTTATGGCTGGTTAGGAATCTTCATCATCCTGTTAGGGGAAATTTTGCTCATCGTTGATTTTCAACTAATAAAAATGTTCTTCACCCCGATCATGTGGACTGGTTATATTCTTTTTATTGATGCGATTTTGTATAAAATCAACGGCAGTTCCTATTTGATGAATCGTCGTAAAGAATTTTTCGTCATGCTGCCGGTCTCCTTGGTTTGTTGGTTAATCTTTGAAGCGTACAATCTCCATTTACAAAACTGGAAATATATTAACCTGCCGGAAAACATAATCGTTCGGCTTATCGGATATGTGTGGTCGTTCATCACCATTTTTCCGGGGATTATTTTAACCAGCGAACTTATCGATTCCTGGGGAATATTTGATCGCGTAAAAATAAGAAATTTTAGCATTTCCAAAAACACGCTTTATTTTTGGCTAATTATCGGTGTTCTCTTTTTAATTATACCGATAATATTACAACAAAATTATGCACAATATTTATTCGCTCTGGTCTGGATAGGATTTATTTTTTTGCTGGATCCGATCAACGGATTTTTAGGAGAACATTCACTCCTTTTAGATTTAAGGCAGGGAAAAATAAATAAGCTACTGTCACTGTTTTTGTCCGGAATCGTATGTGGATTATTGTGGGAATTCTGGAACTACTGGGCGCTGACAAAGTGGATTTATACGCTACCGTTTTTGCAAAATCCGAAAATTTTCGAAATGCCTGCTGCAGGATTTCTGGGATTTCTGCCATTTGCTGTGGAATGCTACGTCATGTGGCTCTTTAGTTGGCATTTTATCCGGAGGATTTTATTTAAAAAAGGCGAATAGAATTGCAACAATAGCCCCAACTTGCCCGACCCAAAAGATGAACATCCATTTGATCGTGTTTGAATTAGACTCTGCAATTTTTTGGTTGACTTTTGAAATCTCCTCGGCAAGCCTTCTTTCAAATTTTTCCTCGACAAAAGCGAGGGTATCTTCTTTTAACCGTTCATTTGATTTGTTGAGCAATTCCACCAATGCGTCTGATCCATCATCTCCGATTTTCTCTCTCAAGGGTTTTGGGACTGTAATGATATCCATGCGTGAACTCCAATTATTATTTTTAAATCATAACCATTATAAAATTTAGAAAAAATTTAGAAAAAAGCAACATAAATTTTGAGTTTATTTAAAAATCAGAATTCACGCTCCAAAACCATCATTTCACACTTATCACGAAAACCAATTTCTTTTGAATTTGCAAATTAGGTCTGGATCAATGACAATTTTTTTAAACCAAAACAATCAGATTTATGACTTGACTTTCATGATGAGATTTTCTATCTTTTTGATAATTTCGAGTTGAGAAAAGTTGGAACGGGGAAACTGCCAAAAACAATTTTTGAATCAAGAAAAGCTAAAGACCATCTAAATTACAAATTAATTTAGCAAAAATAGAATAAAAATTATAAAGTTAGGGTGTTTTTTATGGAAATGAAATATCGATCAATGGGAAAAAGCGGATTAAAATTGAGTCAGTTTGGATTAGGAGGATGGGCAACGTTTGGCGAGCGGGTAAAGGACAGAAGAACATCAAAAGACATCATCTACATCGCGCGGGATGCCGGGATCAACTTTTTCGATATGGCAGATGTGTACGCCGACGGCGAATCGGAAAAAATGATGGGCAAGCTGTTGCAGGATTTCACCAGGCATGAATTAGTGATCAGCAGCAAAGCCTATTGGCCCTTCAGCGAGGATGTCAACGACCGTGGCTTGTCGCGGAAACATTTGATGGAATCGGTGGAACGCAGCCTGAAACGTATTGGCACTGACTATTTGGACATCTACTTCTGCCACCGTTTCGACAAAGAAACACCGCTGGAAGAAACGATCCGAGCCATGGATGATTTGGTCCATCAGGGAAAAATATTGTACTGGGGAACCAGCGAATGGACAGCCCAGCAACTGACAGAAGCTCACGGTATTGCCGAACTCAAAAATCTGTATCAACTGCAGGTTGAGCAGCCGATGTACAATCTGATTGCGCGCTATAAATTTGAAAAACAGGTTCGACCGGTAATCGACAAAACAGGCATGGGAACGGTGACTTACAGCCCATTGGCGTCCGGTTTTCTGACCGGAAAGTATGATAACGGTATCCCCGAAAATAGCCGTCTTTCCAAAATGTCCTGGCTGAAAGAATGGCTTTACAATCAGGGGAATATTAAGCGACTGCTCGAGTTCAAAGCTGTTGCGGAAGGTCTGGGCTATTCCAGAGCCCAATTAGCTATTGCCTGGGCAGCAGCTCAGCCGAATGTCTCCAGTGTGCTGCTGGGTGCCACATCGGAAAAACAGATCAGAGAAAACTTGAAAGCGTTAGAAGTTGAAATCGATCCGTATTTGAATGAAAAATTGATTGAAATTTTTCCGGCTGTGGAAAATTCGAATTTTTATGCGTAAAGCTTTCAGCAGTCAGCTATCAGCTTAAAAAATAGTTAAGCAGTGTCATTTCAGTTCTGCCGTTTTTTGGCGGATAATGGAATATCCTAACATAAAAATAATTCTATAAAAATTCAGTAGCTTTATGCCACAGAAAGAGAGCTCGGAGAAAAAATCAATAACATTTAGAGCACATATTTTTCTCATTTTTGTGAATAAGGATTTCGGATTAAGTTTTAAAACCACATGGTTACACCAAAAGCTACAAAATAATTATTGAAGTGCCTCTGTGCTCTCTGTTTCTCTGTGGCATTTTATGTTATCTCAATAGTCACAAATTCATATTCGACTGATCAACTTTAAAAAAGGATTCTATTTTCATGGAAAAACCAATCAAATTAGGCGTCATCGGCTGCGGCATTGCTGCCAATGAATTGCATTGGCCCGCCCTGCAAAAGTTAACCGATAAATTTGAAATCACAGCCGTCTGCAACCACACCGAGCCAAAGGCGAAGTCCTTTGCCGAAAAGGTCGGCGGTGTGCCGTATGTGTTGGACTATCGCGATTTGCTGAAACGGGATGACACCGAAGCAGTGGACATCATCTTGCCGATTGAGCTCAATTGTCAGGTGACAAAAGACGCGCTCGAAGCCGGCAAACATGTGATTGTCGAAAAACCGCTGGCAGTCAATCTGGAACAGGCAAAAAAAATGTTAGCCCTGGAAAGCAAACATTCACAGGTAATGATGGTGGGAGAAAATTTTCGCTATCGAAACACCTTTTCCCGAATTAAGGAATATCTGGAAAATGGTGAGATCGGTCGTCCTTATGCGGTATTCTGGAATTTGTTTCATCGGGTTGACGAGGACAATAAATACGCCAAAACCAAATGGAGGATCAATCACCAATATGAGGGTGGATTCATCACTGACGGCGGTGTTCACAATATTGCGGCGCTGCGGGACCTGTTCGGTGATTTTGTTTCGGTGCACGCATTTTCCAAAAGCATCAATCGAAAGATCGGAAAATTGGACTCATTAAGTCTGCAATTCAAAACCATTCAGAATATCGACGGTTTATTTAATACATTTTTCAGCGCTAACGGCTATGCGGAAAACAGGATTATCATTTTAGGTGATCAGGGAAGTTACATCATCGAAGGCAACACCATCATTAAAAAAGCCAATGATAAAAAAGATATCGTGGAAAAAATGGATGACGACGGCGGCTACATCGGCGAGTTCGATAATTTTTATCAGGCGATCCGCAACGGCGAGCCAGTCATCGCCTCTTTCCAAAAGTCTTATGATGATTTTAAAACCATTTTAACAGCACTGGAATCTGCGGAAAAAGAACAGCACATCAAATTGAAATAATTTTTTGTTAACTTTATTTGCTCTTTTTTAATTTTTCGTGTCATTTCGTGGGAAACATTTTTCTCATTTAGCTTAAAATCAACACAGTCAATCAAATTGATTGGAGAGGGAAAATGAACAAAATCAAAATCGAACACAATCCGGACAAACAAAAATTGGAACAAATGGGCGTTTTCTCATGGGGCATTTGGGAAAAAGAAGTGTCTGAATTCCCGTGGTATTACGAAGAGCAGGAAACCTGCTATCTGTTGGAAGGCCATGTAATCGTCACACCGAAGAACGGCGAGCCGGTGGAAATCAAAAAGGCAGATTTGGTCACCTTCCCCAAAGACATGTCGTGTACCTGGAATGTTAAAAAAGACGTCCGAAAACATTTCATCTTCAAATAATTCACTTTTCAAAATTATTTTTTCTCTGCGCGCTCCGCGCCTCTACGGTGACTACTTTTTAATATTACAGGAGGAATAGTGGGAGGAAAACTCTGCCCCAAGATCATCCTGGAAGGTACCCGGCTCACCTTCAAAACCGAAATCGCCTTTGCCCTGAACGAACATCCCCGCATTGTGGGACCGCGGAAATACCGCTACCATTCCCCGCTCATTTCTGCGGAGTGGTGCGCGTTTACCAATTTCCCCTGGGGACGCGGGCTGATCAATTTTGAACCGCACGAAGCAGACAAAGCCATGGAGACCTACCGCACCTGGGCGCATCTGTTCGAGCTGCTGCGCTACTATTCCTGGATCGTTGACCGGTTTCATATTTCCACCATCGCCTGTCAGTACCAGACCTATTCCAAAAAATACGATTTCCGCTGGCTGGAAGAAAAGCTGCTGCCGCTTGGCTTCCACCTAATTTTCTGCAGCCGCACACCGGAATCGTTTGCCGCTGCCCGCGCCGAACGGCTGAAAGTCTCCGGCAAGCCCTCCCAGTACGATGACCTGCAACAATTCATCGACGAACAGCAACTGATCCGTCAGTTGGTGAACGAATCCATCCTGCCGACACTGGAACTGGATGTTTCGGATAATGATATTCCAAAAGCAGTGGATAATATCGCGGATTGGTTGGAGGAGATGGGTGGGTTGTATGCGGATTGAAGAGCATAGCAGTCAGGTTAAGACCTTAACTAATTGTAAATAATTATAGTTATATCTCGTTTCTACAGGACTCGGACTGTTTTATTTTCTAATTTACAATAAATATTTCGTCGCTAACGCGACGTTAATTAGTGTCTGTCCGTAAATGATGATATTTGTAGTACAAGCATCTTGCTTGTAATCTGAATATTAGACTTAGCATAGATTTTTTCTCAAGCTGGAACCTTGCGTTACAATTCCGGACAGACTCTAAGTAGTGCTAATATAGCAAAAGAAATATTATCGCAGCCTTTTTTGTTGAAATATTATGCAAATAAAAATTTTCCATTGACATTTTTAGTTTCAATAAGTATCTTTATTGATTGACAAAACAATGAGGTAAAAACATGAGACACTCGAACAAACATTTATTTAACACAATTTTTTGTCTGTTTATTATCATCTTTTTTATGAGCTCACTAACTGCATTGCGTGCTCAGAATGATCAGAAGTTTATCGAGCTCATTTTAGACGCCTCCGGCAGCATGAACGGTAAGCTACCCGGTGGTGAAACCAAAATAGCTGGTGCTAAAAAAGCAGTCAAATTGATGATTCAGGAATTAGCTGAAACAATCCAACTCGCCTTTCGGGCTTATGGACATCAGTTTCACCGTGACGAACACAATTGTCAAGACACAGAATTGTTGGTCAGTTTTGCGCCGGTTTCTCAAATCTGCCAAGACGTCATAAAAAAATCACAAAATTTAGTCGCCCGAGGCTATACACCGATTACGCATGCGTTGAAACTGGCAAGTGAGGACTTCCCGGAAGAAATAGCGGGTGAAAAAATTATCATTCTGGTAAGCGATGGCAAAGAAACGTGCGACGGTGATCCGTGTGCCTTAGCAGCATCGCTGAAAGCAAATGATATTGAGCTCGTTATTCACTGCATTGGTTTCGGCGTCGACGCTGCGACAAAAGGACAACTGGAATGTATCGCCCATGCGACCGGAGGGACTTATTTTGACGCTGCGGACACTGAAGAATTGATCACTGTGCTGAACAAGGCAGTAAACGTTCAGGGCGAAGCAACCTCGGAGGAGTCCGGTTCTGGTTGGTTGGCTATTGAGAAGCCTGATCTTTTAGGTCACGATGTCATCGATGCGAAAAGCGGAGAAAAATTGAACAAATCGATCAGTCGATCAAAAACGTCAATCGAGGTTCCAGCGGGAATCTACAATGTGACTTTTGGAAAATTTGTGTGGAAAAGCATCGAGGTGAAAAAGGGACAAACGACCACTATCGTACCCGGATGGATTAGCATAAAAAACGCCACATTAAGGGGTCATAAGATTCATGAGTCAGAGACCGGCATCTTATTTGGGTCTGTGAGCCGCTCAAATTCTTCGATGGCGATTTTACCCGGAAAGTATGACGTGTCTTTTGGAAAAACGTCGTGGCACATTACCGTAAAAGCAGGAGAAACCACCGAGTTGAACCCGGGAACGGTCACTGTTAAAGGAGCACATTATTCCGGACACAAAATTCGAGACGATCAGGAAACTGTGGTTGGAAGCGTAAGTAATACCGGTAACTGGATGCCGCTGCCACCGGGAAAATATTCCATCGAAATTGATGAGAAAGTCATCCCGTTCACTTTGGAAGCAGGACAGGATTTAGAGTTTGAAAGAAATTGAATCCGAAAACAGTGACTATGGCAGAAGTCCGACAACTTATTTTGATAAATATTTTTAGGATCATATTATCGTGGATAAAAACCAAATTAATCCCTGGCTCAAATGGGCGCGCGAGATTCAGGCACTCAGCCAAACCGGTTTGACCTATTGTCAAAACGAATACGAAAAAGACCGCTACATCCGGTTGCAGCAGATAGCAGCAGAAATGCTGGAAACCCAAACCGGACTGGAAAAAGCCGGCTCCATCGAGAATTTCAAAGTACAGCCCGGCTATGCCACGCCCAAAGTTGATGTGCGCGGTGCGATTATCCGGGACGGCAAAATTCTCATGGTGCAGGAACGCCTCGATGAAAAATGGTGCATGCCCGGTGGCTGGGCAGATGTGGGCGATTTGCCATCGGATATGGTGGTGCGCGAAGTCCGGGAAGAGAGCGGCTTCGAGGTAAAAGCGACCAAAGTGGTCGGCGTGTACGACGCCAACCGCGACGGACGCCCGATGGAATTTTACCACGCCTACAAAATCGTTTTTCTGTGCGAGATTTTGGGCGGACACGCCAGACCCAGTTACGAGACATTGGCAGTGGACTTTTTTCCGTTTGATGATTTGCCGCCGCTGTCATCAGCGCGCACTAATGAACGTCATTTAAACGAGATCCAAAAACATCTTGAAAATCCGAACCGACCAACATACTTTGATTAATGCGAAAGGGAATGTATTATGTATGAATTCATTGTGTTGATTATTTATCTTATCCTCGCCTATCTCATTTTAAAACAGTTGTCCATCATCCGAAAATTCAGGAAGGAGAAAGCGAATAAAAATAATCAGGCAAAACCGCTGGCTTCCATCGGCGTGAGCGAATCTGTTTTATTCAAGAATATGAAAAAGAAGGACGTGTTTGTACAAACCAAGGAAAACAGATATTTCATGGAAGAAGAAAAGGCAAAACAATTTGCCAAAAAAAGACGCGGTCTGTTTTACACATTGACCTTTCTGTTCCTGATTTTGTTCTTTTTTATTATGAATAATTTTTAGTTTAAATTGTCCCGATCATGACCAAAGAAAACCTAAACCCAAATTTACCCGTTTGGCGAAGAAAGCTCCGCGAAATCATTTTCGAGGCAGACACGCCGGCTGGCAAATGGTTCGACATTATTTTGATCATGAGCATTTTGATCAGCGTGCTCGTGGTGATGCTGGACAGTGTCAGCTCGTTGAAACTGCGGCACGGCCAGTTATTTTATTACCTGGAATGGTTTTTCACCATCCTGTTCACGATTGAATATGTTTTCAGACTGATTGTTGTGATCAAACCAATGAGATATGCAGTGAGTTTTTACGGGATTGTGGATTTGCTGGCAATACTTCCCACCTATTTGAGCCTGATCTTTCCGGGCAGCCATTACCTGACAGTGATTCGCATCATTCGGGTTTTGCGGATTTTTCGCGTACTCAAATTAGTTCAATATATCAGTGAAGCAAAACAATTGAGAAAAGCATTAGCTGCCAGCAGACGGAAAATCACCGTTTTCCTGTTTACGGTGTTAATATTGGTCGTCATTTTGGGATCGCTGATGTACACCATCGAAGGGGAAGCCAATGGTTTTACCAGTATTCCGCGCAGCATTTACTGGGCAATCGTTACACTAACCACTGTTGGCTACGGCGACATTTCACCGAAAACGGGATTAGGGCAAACATTGGCAGCAATGATCATGATTTTGGGGTACAGTATCATCGCGGTTCCTACTGGCATTGTTACTGTTGAAATTTCGCGAGCCAAACAATCCAGTCAGACCATGCAAGCCTGCCCAAAATGCAGTGCGGAAGATCACGATGAGGATGCGGTTTATTGTAAGTATTGTGGCGCCAAGCTCTGATTTACGCAACTTGAAAAAATCGGATTTAATCCGTCAGGATTTTAAAAAATATGCCACGGAGACGCAGAGAGCACAGAGATTATCAAAAAATATTTTTTTATTTTTCTCTGTGTCCTCCGTGCCTCGGTGGCTATTTCATCATCACTTCTTCCTGTTCCGATAAAGGTCTTTATCAATCGCTGCTGTCATTGTTTCTTCATTTAAAATATCGCCTAAAAATTCATTTACACGTTTTACGTTATCATAGGGATTTTGGACTGCTTCGTGGTACGTCACGTAAAGCACATCCATGTTCGGTTGTTCTGCCAGCCATTTTTCCACTTTATCCAAATGTTTTTGAAATTCCGTTGCCATAATTTCGTCACTCACTTTGTCGGTTGACTCTCCCCTTCTGATGAGCATTTTACGTTGCGACGCCAAAATTTCCTCCATGCGCCGGCGCATGAAAATAATCTTATAACGATAATCATCGGGCAAATCTTTCAACAATGCTGAAATCACTTTAACCACTTTCCCTTTTGCGTCAGCCAGCCATGATGTGTCCTCGTTCATCTTTTTAACCCGTTCCAGTTCAAAATATCCCTTGGGATTATCATCGTCAGCAGTGCGCTGACCGTCAGTCATAATTTCCAATCCACCGGATTGCAAAATTTTCATCATCATCGACGTCCCGGAGCGGGGTAATCCTGAAACGATTGTGATCGTGTCCTGTTGCATGTTCGTCCTCCAATTGCTAATAGTCATATATATTCAATAAGTTGCTATTTAATATTCACCATAAGCCAAAGTAAAAATAAAATAAACAAAACCAGTAACCAGCTTCCACCGAAACCGAATGCATCTTGTTTCGATGGTTTTAATATTTCCCAATTTGTGCCGGGAAAGATTTTATCCTTCTCAAATTTCTCTGGATGTTCGGACGCTTCCTTTATCGCACGCTCTTCATCTTCAGGTGTTTTTTGAACCGGCGTGTGCAGTTTGCCGTAAAACCGATCCAAATCTCCCTTCGGGACCTGACTGGTTACGTAACTTAAAATAAACAGCAATAAAAACGGAAATAATGCATCGAACAAAAAACGCACCATGACCAATTGCGCTTTGGTAAAATTCGAAAAATCGATTCCCAGCCAGCTAATCACCCAGATTTCCGCATGGAATCGTCCCATTCCGACTTTGCGTGAATTTGAATCTGTCGGATCAGTCAGCGCAACCTTTTCAAAAAACATGCCAGTCGGCTCGATAGTGAGTTCTTTCTCGATTTCTTCCCCAATCTGTTGAGCCCGTCCGGTTTCAACATCCCCCGCGTTCGCTTTTTCGGTTACGTGAACGACTTTGGGATTGGTTTCAATCAAAAAGTTCGGATTGTATTTTGCCCAATCCAAAGTCTGGAAAAGATTGGGAATAATTGCATAAATTGTAAAACAAACGAACACTTGTATAATGACCGCCCATTTGGTTAAGCGACGCCACACAAAAGACAGCCAGATCGGCGCCCCGAATATCGCCGGAATGGAGATGAAATATTTGAACAGGTCAAGCAGATTTCCCACGAAAACCGCAGTTCCGATTCCGCCTAACAGGGTAACCAAAATTATCACTCTTCCCAAATTGAGATAGTGTGTTTCACTTTTGTCCGGTGCCAGAGGTTGGTAAATATTCCGAATAAAAAGTGCGGAATTTGTCACCGCACCGGCATCCAGTGTGGACATATTCGCTGCCAAAATACCGGCTAACATCAAGCCAATGGCGCCCGGGAACAGCAAATCATTGGTCATGAATCCCCAGATCAAATCCGGATCGTGTAATTGACCGGCGTAAAGCCCTACTGCCAGCAATCCAGCCAATGCCCACAAAATCATCAGAAACCGCTTGAAGAACATCCCGCCGATCATGCCGAAGCGGGCGGTGTTTTCATCTTTAGCAGAGCCGGCAGTCGCCATCATGGGCGCACTCGCCACAATGGAAACAAGATTGGCAATAACCATCGCTAAAATCGTGTACCAGGCATATTCACTCATGGTCGCGGATCCGAACAGCTCAAATTTCCAATCCGGTACTGCTGCATGTAAACCAGAAAAGCCACCGATTTTATTTAATCCAATCGGAATCAGTAAAAACGAAAACGTGATGATCAAAAATCCTTGAATCGCATCAGTGATCGCAGCCGCAGTGAATCCGCCCATCATGGTATAAATTGCCACGATCACGGCATAAATAAAATAAAATGCCACCGGATTGACATACGAGACAAATGATTTCAGTTCACCTTTTTTGAAACGCTCGTTTAATTCGTTCAGCTTCAACTCCTGTTCAGGAGTCAACTCAATATCTTTTTCCTTTTTCTCAATGAGTAGATTTCGTTCATTGAACCAGTTTGCACTTTGTCTTTCCGCAGCATTGTATTGTTCGATGGGTTTTGGCGTTAGACCCATCAGTGTTTTTCCAGCAACCATATATCCGACGCCGCCACCAATGAATGCCATAATCAGCGTAAAAACGGCAAATGCGCCACCTAAAAATTGACTGCGAAATCGTTCCGTGAAAAAATCACCGATGGTGATAAATCTGGAACGTCGGTAAAGCATGGTCGTAAACCAGTAAAATGGCGTCAGGAATAGCACCAGATACTGAATCCACATGCCACCGATTCCCTGGCGGTACACCTCCCGGGATACAGCCATTGCCTGATCCGCATTGGTGGAGTTCCCGAAATTGAGAAAGAACTGATAGAATTTTCCCAGCTTTCGTCCGGCAATGTAAAAGTCACCGGTATCTTTCGTTCTTCGCGCTGCCCGCTGACCTAACCATAGAATAAAGATCACATAGATACAGATGATAAATAGATCGAGAACATGAAGACCCAAAAAATACACGTGTCTATTCCCTCGATTTTGATTTTCTGTCGTATGATTCCAGAAAATATGTAGTTAATACCGACAGTCGTACCATTTTGATTAAAATAAAATCGGTTTCGATAGCTCAATTCATTTCAATAATGCTGCTATTTCATTTTAAGCACTGGAATTTCTAATTTGAAATTGACTCATTTCTGAGCAGTTATGAATGGTCGAAATAATTCCATTTTTGCTCAGATAAAAAAATGACTTCGTTCTTTGCACATGAACCCTCACTTGGACAGTTCAAAATATTAGGCTAAATTTAGAATAATTTCAAAAACAAACAAGATATTTTTTTGACTTGCCAATATCGGATCTATTTAAATTTAGTCATAACAGCAAGTTAAATTTGTGTTTAAATGAGCATTAATTGAGTTTAAAAAAAATATGGTATTGAATTGAGCGTTCATTTTTCTAAAAACTATCTCTATTTACAAAAAGATTTTTTTGGTATCAGAGATTTAGTTGACTCGAACAAAAAATTAATAGCATAACTCGCAAAATTGACAATAAGTTGGCTCAATATTTGTAACAATAAATGAATAAAAAAAAACTTGACAAGGTTTTAAAATTTGTTTATATTGGAAATAGATGAACTTTAAGCTTTCCCGGTTCATGTTATTTCAATGTGGAAAAGTGTTATGGATAATCAACTCATATTAGTTGCAGACGCTGATCCCAAAAATCTGCAAATTCTCAAGGACAATCTTGAGGCGTCCGGATTTATGGTGGTCAAAGTGTCCAACGGCAAAAATGCCTTCGAGGAGATTCAGCAATCTCCGCCAACGCTGATCTTAACCGAGATAAATCTGCCTGATTTATCCGGGTTTCAATTACTTGAGCGACTTAAAGCAGATCCAAAAACATCTTCAATTCCTTTGATCTTCCTGACTAAACAGCGCGAAATCCAGCAACGAGTCAGGGCATTTGAATTGGGCGCCAAGGATTATCTGGTTAAACCGCTGCATGTGAAAGAGGTGATTGCGCACATTCGAATGGTGCTTCGCCGATTAGAGCAAAGAAAACCCGAACAAAATGATACCCACAAACGATTTTCCGGACGGCTAAATCAATTTACACTGTCCGACTTGATTGAAAATTTCGGTGTGGAGCGAAAGACCGGAATATTAACCATCAGCAACGGACGACGCACAGGCCAGGTATTTTTCCGTGAGGGTTCTGTCATTAATGCAAACCTGGGGGATTTTAAAAAAGAGCATGCCATCTACCAAATGATTCCCTGGAACCGGGGTTATTTCAATATGATTTTTCGTGATGTTGATATTGCAGATGAAATTTCGATCAGTAATTTAGGATTGTTGCTGCAGGGGATTAAACGTTTGGAAATACGAAAAAAGCTCATCAGTCAATTTCCTGTTTCGGACACAGGTTTTCACATGACGCCATCGTTCAAAAAACTGATGAATAAAAACAAGACTGGCGCTGATGTTCATGAATTCACAAAATTATTGGATGGTGAACATTCTGTTGAGCAAATTATTGATGAGTGCAAACTGGACGATCTGGTCGCGCTGAAACGTTTGGTCAGATTATACAACCAGGGCTTCATCGAACCGACTGTGCAGCCGAAAAAGCCCGAACCTGCTTACGCTGAATCCATCGAGCCTGAAAAAAAGGTCGAATACATCAAAAAGCCATTTATTCCGGAAGATGATCATTTTGATTCCAAAGTCTTTGAGCAGCCAATTCAAGAGCCGGTCATCGATGATCAAATCCCCGGTGCGGAAGAACCGGATTTGAACATCGAAGAAATAACGTCCAGGCACCAGGAATCAGATAGATTGGACGAAGAAACTATCGAACATACATCAGAACCAGAACTCTCAGAAAAGCCGGAAGAAGACAATTTTGCAACAGATATCACTGCTGATAAGAAAACAGAAGAAGTTCCAACCGATGAATTGGATGAGGAAAGTGTCTTCAAATTGGTACCGGAAGAAGATGATGCACCACCTGCTGATGTAATTAAACAATCAACAGCAGCAGAAGATGCAATTGAAACATCCGATGAGACGCTACGCGACAAATCAACTGATGATCAACAACCGGAGTTCAGCGAAGATGAAATATTTAAAATAAAACCACTCTCCAAAAAGGATGAACTTGAAAAAGAAATCAAACCGCTTATCGAGAGTATCGATAAGGAAAATCAAAAACCACCTCAGCAAAAAGATCAGAAGCCGGTAGAACGAAAACCTAAACCGGAGCCGGAAGGCGCTCCAAAAGAGAAGTCTGTCGAATTAACAAAAAAACCTGTTGATGAAGACAAAGAAGTAAAGGTTTACATTGACGAAGAACTGATCGATGAAATTGCCAATGCTATTTCAAAAAAAGAGGCTGAAAAAGTAGAGCATCTGGCTGAATCTGAACAAATGATTTCTGCAGAAAAACAAGAGGATAGAATAACGGATGGCGAACACCGGGATAAATTGGTTCTGATCAGCATTGATGATGACAACAAAGATGAATTAATGGATATTCTCACCAATGACAATTTCAAGACATCCAAAATCGAACAGGCGGATAATTTCCAAATTGATTATGGTAAGATTCATATCAATGGATATCCCCAGTACAACATCATCGCACTTTCGGTGGAAAAACACCTGAATCCTGTTTTGGAATCATTAAAACGTGAGATTCGCGGATTTATCTTTACCTTTGATTGTACGCGCCCCGATACATGGGAATACACCAGTTATTTGATCCATTCAATTTATGATAAATTTAAAATACCGTTCGTTATTGCCGTTTTTAATTTCGATGAAGAGCAGTCATTGAAGCAGGAAGTGATACGCTACAAATTGCATCTGGATGAAGACAAGAACATGGTGCTTTGGAATGAATCGGATAAATCGAGCATTCCGAGTCTGCTATCTTCTTTGAATAACTCGACACATCATGCGGAAGAAAAGCAATCAAAAGAACATGATCCACAAACTGAAAAAGCAACTCTTTAATCTTTCTTATTGATATCGATTTATGGAAACTTTTTCATTCAGTTCGAGTTCTTTCCAATAAGATATATTTAAACTGCTCCCGGCAGCAGTTGAAGCAATTTACCGATTTTTTTTAACTGATGATGCGTTGCTTCGAGAGCTGCCATTTTTTTAAATGAGGAGTTCTTTAATGAACGAAACAATACTTATTTTAGATTATGATACGAACAATATAAATCAGTTAAAAACGACACTGACCAGCGCTGGATTTGCAGTTCATCATTTGGAAGAAGGCAAGGAGCCTGTTGAACTGGCGAAACAAATCAAAGCCGACTTAATCATTTCAACAGTTGATTTGGGATCAATTGACGGTTCCCAATTGTTTCATAAATTGAGATCTCTCCCCAATTATGCGACCACACCGTTCGTATTTATCAGTGATGAAAAAAAAGTGGATGATCGAATCAAGTTCATCGAAGTCGGTGTTGACGACTATATCACCAAGCCTTTTCACGATGACGAGATTGTCGCCCGGATCAAAAATCTGTTAAGTGAAATAACTGAACATAACGACATCCAGATTGAGACTAAAAAGGGCTTTTCGGGAAATTTGACAGAAATGAATCTGGTTGATCTCATTCAAACTCTCGAATTAGGGAAAAAATCGGCAATCATCAAACTTAAACATCATACTTCTGTGGGTACGGTTTACATTGCAAAAGGCGAAGTCGCTGATGCTTCTTTGGATGGACTTCCCCCGGAAAAGGCAATTATGCGCATGTTTACCTGGACGATCGGCACATTTTATGTCAACATTGTACCGGTTAACTCGGAAAGGAAAATAGCCAAAAACAACAAGCAACTACTTGAAATTGGGATTCGGCGGGTCAATGAATGGGATCAATTGAAACAGGGCATTCCGCCATTAAATGCCATGATCGTTAAATCGAACACCAATAATTATGATCAACTGAGCCAAGAAGAGATTGGCTTGCTCAAAAATCTCAAACACAAATCCACACTCAGTGAAATTATCGAAAAAAGCAATTACGATGATCTTAAGGCTTTAGAGATTGTTCGGAGTTTACACCAAAAAGGATATTTGCAGGAAACTGAAGACAATTATTCTCATTATGTGAATAATTATCTGGAAAAGATAAAACGGAATTCATCCACATTTCAATCACCTTCGGAAAAAGCCGTTTCGATTTTATCCAATTTGTTCAAAAAATCAGCAAATGAAAATCAACTCGTCGAACGGCGTAAAGCGGAACGCCGGCAGATCCCGGATCGCCGTCAACACGGCCGGCGCAGATACGACCGTTTGCAGCAATCCAATCCGGTGTATTTGACCAAAGCCGAATTGCTGATGCTCAAACAAGCGCTAAAAGAATAATTTATTGGTAATAATACAATATGTTTAGGACAATTTGTAGTAGCGAATTTATTCGCCCCATACAATATGTGGTATTTGACGAATAAATTCGTCACTACATTTAACTTTTGATACAGGCCCGACAGGGGAAGAGGTAAGTTTAGCCAAATTTAAAAATATCATTTTTATTAAACAAAAAAGAGTTTTCATTCAGACACTACCTATTTTGAAGGACTCATTGTCAACATGAAGATTGGCGAAGTTGCAGTTATCAGTCACGACCAGCAGAGCAGAGACAATTTTATTCAGTCCGTTTGCAGCGAAATTGACATCAAAGACGAAATCATCTCGTTCGGACGATTCGAAATTAACGACCAATTAGCCCTGCACTTGTACGGAATCAGCATCGACAAGGAAAACACAGAGCTATCATGGGACTTGATTTCGAGAAAAATGTTAGGTTACGTGTTCATTTTTAATTGGGACGACCAAATATCTTTGCAAACCATCAAACCGGTCATCGACAAATTTACCAGCACAATCAGCGCACCTTCTGTCATCGTCGCGAACACCAAAAATAAGCAAGCAGCGCCTGTCCCCAAGATTTTTTACAAATCGAACGGATTTATCCTGTCAAGAGATTGTCGTTTCACCTTCTCACAACTCAATGATTTGCACAGCGCCAAAGATGTTTTGGTATTATTAGTTGATATGCTACTGGAACATGTTCACCAGTAGCAGCGTATTGAAAACCTGCTCCGGTTCCAATTTGTAATTTAAGCTAACATGAAGGAATTCACGAATGTTCAGAAATCAGAACCAACTCCGACCCAGCGAAAAATTGGATGTCCTTTACCGGCTTTTCCACGGTCAAAAGATGAGCGAACTGGTTGACAAACTGGACACCCGCAGAGTGATCGGTCTGCAAAAATTTTTATGGGAAACCGCCGCTGAATTCGGAATCATTTGTCACGGCAAAAACTTTACCCGCAAAGAGATTACACGAAAAATGACACCAACCGCAGCCTATCAAAAAAAGAGGGGTTGCACAGAGCGTGTCTATGCCTGCAAAGGCACCTCCTGCATTGAGACCCATCCGGAATGTGCCCGAAAAAAAATTAAGGAGCACATCAACATCATGTCTGAAAAAGTCCACGAATATATTCGGATCAAACAACAATATGAAAAAATTCGCTAAAGTAATCTTTATTATTAAATACTTGCTGTTGGTTTTGCTGCTGAGTTCGAGTGCGTTCGGTAGAAGTAACTTTCTGAACACTGGAGAATGGGAGCGAATGACACACTTTCCCTTCACCCTGTACTTTCAGGAAACCGATTCAAAAAACGCTGAAAATATTTTAAATACACTAAACGAAAATTATCCGATTTTATCTCAACAGTTGGGGATTGAGTTACAGGATACGGTTTTCATTTTTATCTCGCCCACGAAAAAAAGTTTTAGACAATTTGTTGGTAAAACATTTCCAGAATGGAGCGATGGTGTCGCCTCGCCGTCGCGAAACTCGATTATCCTGAAATCACCCCGACTCCAGCCAGACTATCCGGATAACAGCAAAATTGTCATCCACGAACTAACGCACATTTTGGTCGATAAAATCACCAAAGGCACCCCCATTCCACGCTGGTTGAACGAAGGACTTTCGGTTTATTATTCCGGTGAGAAGGGATTCGCTTCCAGTTCGCTGGTATCCAAAGCGCTAATTTCAAAATCTGTTATACCGTTGAGCGACATCGACCGGGTTTTACGGTTTCATCTGGAAAAAGCACAGTTGGCGTACCAGGAAAGCTACCTGGCTGTACGTTATCTGTTCAATGAATACGGCGAAGCAGAGGTGCGCGAAATCCTGAATCTGGTTGGCAATGGATTGAATCTGAACGATGCATTCATCCGGGTCATCGACACTGATCTCTGGGAATTTGAAACCGAATGGCTGGAACATATAAAAAAGAAATATCGCTGGCAATTCCTGATGGATTTTGACACCTATCTTTGGATATTGATGGGGTTGTTATTTTTGTTAGGGTTTGCGCTAATGAGAATGAGAAACAGACGGAAAATTCAGCAATGGGAAGAAGAGGAAGAAGACGAAAATCCGGAATACTGGTAAGGTACAGACTGGAATACTGGCTCACGCGATTGGTAGGTATTTTGGCTAAAGGCATGTCGCTGAAAGTCACTTATTTTATCGGCGACCGAATCGGCGATCTGTTTTTCTATCTGCTGCGCATCCGCCGCGATGTCGCCTTTAACAATTTGAAACATGCATTCGGACACGAAAAATCCGAACAGGAATTGACCGAAATTCTCCACCGAAACTACTGCCACTTCGGACGGATGCTGCTGGAATTTGCCCGCTTTCAGGTGCTCGATCCCCAAAATATTCTGCAAGAAACTCAACTTGAAAATAAGGAAATTTTAGAAAATGCGCTGGCGAAAAATAAGGGCGTGCTGGTGCTGTCCGGGCATTTTGGCAATTGGGAATATTTGGCAGCCACTGTAGCGCAGATCGGACCACCGCTTTACGCTGTGTTCAAAGCTCAGAAAAACCTGCTTGTTGACGACCTGATTAAACAGCAGCGCATGAAGTTGGGATTGCGCCCGCTGGCGGTTAAAGGCGGCGCTGCCCGCGGTATCATCGCTGCGCTCAGGAAAAAGGCAAAAGTACTGATTGTATTTGATCAGGATGCCGGCGGTAAAGGTCGATTTGTCAACTTTCTGGGCAGACCTGCCTCAACCGCTGACGGACCGGCGCGCATCGCAATCAAGCACAACATCCCCACCGTGTTTGCCATCAGTATCCGCACCAAACGACAGGGCATCAAAATCATTTTAGAGGGCTTCCCTTCACCGGATCAGTTTTCCGGTGACGACGCGGGAATCGAGAAATTTATCGAGACCTACAATCAGCGGCTGGAAAGCTACATTCGCCAGTACCCGGAACAGTGGTTTTGGATGCACCGGCGATGGTTGACGTGGGAACGGCATGTGGCTTCGAAAAGTTGATGTTATCAATTGTACCCCACTTCAGAAGTGGAGCACACTAAAACCAGAACGAAAGTTGAGTCCACTTGATAATTCTGTAAAAAGCAACAAACTTTCCTCCAATCCTCATTTAATCCTTGTATATTTACCTCAAATTTGTTAAATTAGCTGCCGAAATCAAATATTGCCGCGAAGACTCGAAGGCAAAAAGATGACAGCTTTTTTCTTGGAGCCTTGGTGGCAAAACAATCATGACCGAATCTGATTTAAGGAAATAAAAGCATCGTGAAAAACCTGATTCGCATTTACAAAATCATGCTTCATTACTGGGGCTATTTAGTGGCAGGACTGATTTTTATGTTCATATTTGCCCTTTTCAGCGGCGTCAGTATCACCATGGTAATTCCGCTGTTTGATTACGTATTCACCCCCAGAGAAACCACGCCCACTATTTACAAGGTCTCTGAATTTTTCAATACGCTGGGAGATAAGTTGGATCAGGTTATGGAACAGACCGGCAGTATTTTTGATCTGGTGCGTAAAGAATCCCGCGAACCACTCGCTCAGGGGTTATCAGATTTACTTTCGAAAACCGACCCCTGGCTGTTGCTGATGATCATCTGCGTTACGTTTCTGAGCCTGGTAGTATTAAAAAATATTTTCTTCTTTCTCAATAAAGTATCGTTCGCCAATTTACGCGGAAAAACAATTTTGGACATCCGCAACACGATTTTTGAAACCTATTTACATCAGTCACTAAAGTTTTTCAACATCAACAAACCCGGTGATTCGTTGGTTCGGTTAGTCAATGATGTCAATATCGTCAGCGAAATGTTCGTCAATCAGATGTTCAATCTGGTCAGAGATTTCATTTTGATGTTGGTTTATGCCAGCATTGCCATTTCCGTCAATGCTAATTTCTTTTTGTTGAGTCTGGTCATTTTACCGCTTTTCAGTTTGGTGATTACATGGTTAGGAAAGAAGATAAAAAAATACGCCAGACGCATCCAATCCAAATTTTCCGATATGTTTTCCAACATCGAAGAAGTGTTGAACAGCATGAAAATCGTGCAAGCGTTTTCACGGGAGAATTATGAACTGGATAAATTTAAAAAAATTAACTGGAAGTATTTTCTGTTTTGGCGAAAATCCATTATTTACGCTGGCTTAAATGTACCTTTGGGCGAATTGCACGGTACGGCAACCGCAATCTTGGTCATTCTGATTGGTGGCAAGCTCGTGCTTCAACCGGAAAGTGGTTTCACCTCCGGTGAATTTCTGCTTTTTCTGTTCGCTATTTTTTCCATGCTCCATCCTATGAAAACATTGACTAAGGCTTACGCTGACATCCGCCGGGCGCAGGTCTCCCTGGATCGAATCTTTTACATTTTAAATTTAGAAACCGGAATCAGGAACACAGACAATCCCATTCCCAAAGACAACTTTACCAGTGACATTACACTGAAAAATGTCAATTTCGGTTATAATACTGAAGCCGATGTTTTGCGCAGCATCAATCTCGAAATTAAAAAAGGCGAAAAAGTAGCATTTGTTGGCAGCAGCGGCGCCGGGAAAACCACGTTGGTGAATCTGCTGCCTCGAATGTACGATATCAACTCCGGGGAAATCCTGATTGATGGGGTAAACATTAAGCAGATCGATTTGAAAGATTTACGCCGACTTTTCGGAACGGTGACCCAGGAATCCATTCTGTTCAGTGAGACGATCGCCAACAATATCCGCTACGGCAGTCTGAATAGCGTCTCTGATGAACAGATCAGAAAAGCGGCAAAAATCGCCAATGCCGATGAGTTTATTGAACAAATGCCAAATCAATATAATGAACTGCTGCATCAGCGGGGTTCCAATTTATCCGGTGGCCAGCAGCAGCGGTTGTGTATTGCCCGCGCTATTGTGGACGATCCGCCGATTCTGATTTTCGACGAAGCGACCAGCGCTTTGGACACCGAAGCAGAACAAAAAGTACAGCGTGCCATAAATCAGGCGACAAAAAACAGAACCGTACTGGTCATTGCGCACCGTTTGTCCACTGTACTGTCAGCGAATAAAATTGTTGTGATGGATCGCGGTAAAATTATCGACACCGGAAATCATCAGGAATTAATGCAAAGGTGTCCACGGTATCAAACACTTTACAATTTGCAATTTGACAATTCAGAAGCAGAGGACGTTTAAATGAAAATCAGCGGTTTTTCTTTCGGAAAAAATGCGACAAAGCTTTATTACCCAATTGCAGAGGCGGTTAAATCGATATTGCCAATTGTTGATGAATTTATAATTGCTGTTGGCAAGGGAGATGAAGACGACATGACAAGAGAGCGGCTCGTTGCCATTAAGGATCCAAAAATCAAAATAATTGATACGGTCTGGGAAGAGAAATATTTTAAAAAAGGTATTATCAACTCCATCCAAACAGATATTGCAAAAGCGGCCTGCTCCGGAGATTGGCTCTTTTATTTACAAGCGGATGAAGTTGTTCATGAAAAAGATCTTCCCACGATCAAAGCACGTTGTGAAGAATTGCACAAAAATGAAGAAGTTGAAGGGCTGTTATTTAAATACTTACATTTCTGGGGTGATTACCACCATTTTCACAAGAGTCACGGATGGTATCCTTTTGAAATTAGAATTATCCGTAACCGCCCGGATATTCATTCCTATCAAAGCGCCCAATCTTTTCGATCATTCTCATATTATGATAATCCACGCCAGGAAGATGGTACACGCAAGTTAAAGGTCGCCTCAATTGATGCCCACATTTACCATTACGGCTGGGTTCGTCCGCCCCATCTCATGCAAACAAAAAATCGCGCGTTTCACAGTATTCACTGGGGTCCCAAAAAAGCGAAAGACCATTACGATAAAGCCCCAACCGAATTTGACTATGGTCCGTTGGATCGGTTGGAAAAATTTACCGGAACTCATCCAAAAGTCATGGAAGACATGATTAGCCGCATGAATTGGAAAGACAAGTTACAATACACAGGCAAACCAAATCGATTTCGTGCTAAAAATAAACATGAACGATTCAAATACCGATTTTTAAGTTTTCTTGAAAAAACCTTTGTTCACGGGAAACAAATTGGTGGTTTTAAGAATTATATTTTACTTAAACACATCTAATATAGTCATCACAAATTGGTTTTGAGATTTCTCATTTGAATCTTCTCTTTTTTAGAATTGACTTAGATGAGTTCTTAAAACAAAATTATCTTAAATCTACTTTCATATTAGTATCGGGTTTTGATATGGACAATGACCGAATAAATATCTGGGCTAAAAAGCAACCAGCAAAATTTAAAAAAATGTATATCACAGAAATGTTGCGCTATAAACAATTACTACAAATGTTACCAAAAAACATCAACAAAATTATCGATGTGGGTTGTGGCAAAGGATTTATGGCTTATCTGTTAGCGCAAAAGAAAATTGAAATAACTGCAGTAGACATTTCAAAAGAATCGTTAGCAAGTTTTGAAAAAATTGCAGAAAAATATAATATCAAACAAATTTGTACTGACTTTTTTACATTAAATCAAAATAATTTTGACCTCGTGCTATCACAGGAAATGATCGAGCATATTGAAGATTATCAAGCTGCGTTGAATAAATTATCATCTTTTGTGCATGATGGCGGATATGGATTGTTTAGTGTGCCTTACAAAGAAAATTTACAGGCAAAAATGATTTTCTGTCCTGATACCGGAAAATATGTTCACAGAAATGGTCATCTTCATAGTTTTACAGAAGAAAAATTTGTAAATAGCATTAAGAATGCCGGGTTTAAAATTTTGGATGTTAAATTAATTACTAACAAACGATCAATAAAATGGCTTGCAAATTTACATCTGCCGGCCAATAAAGTTACCATCTACTTAGATAAGATTTTTAATTTTCTTTTTTCATACAAAGCCACGTTTATTGCTGTATTAGCGCGGAAGTAAAATCACTATGAATCGAATCTGTCACATTATCTTTGAACATCGTATTTTTGATGGACGTATTTTTTTCAAAGAAGCTATTTCATTGGCACAAAACGGCTTTGAAGTCATTATTCTGGCTCCGACAATCGATAAAAAGTCATTGGGATTAAAAAAAGAGGCGCCTTTATCCGAAAATAAAACTTATGAATCACAAGGAATAAAATTTCACACATATTTTTACAACAAGAAATTACCAAAGCAACTCAATATCAGACAATATTTTTGTAAACAGGACTTGTTGAAAAAACTAAAACAAATTGATGCTGATGTTTATCACTTTCATGAAGATGGTTTGACTATGGAAATTGCTGCTCAATTGAAAGAGATATTGCCAGGGAAAAAAATAGTTTTTGATTTTCACGAATTTTTTATTCATAGTTACAGGGAAAAAAAGAGAAAAATAAATCGAATTAATGAATACATTAAGCTGGAAAATAAAATCGTAAAACAGGCTGATTTGATTATTACTGTTACCGATTTTATAAGCGCTTATTATAAAACATTGTGCCAATGCCCCATAATCTCACTTTATAATTGTCAGTCAGAAAAAATTTTCCCAACATCAAAAGAGAATATTGTTGATGATGGAATATTTTGGATCGTTCATGAAGGCAGAATGCTATTCGACAGAGGATTGAAATTAATAATTGAAGTCGCTCGTAAACTTGATCATCCAAATATTAAATTTTTAATAATTGGAAATCTTGCAAAAGCTGAAGAACGGTATTTTCAAAATACAACTTCACAATATCAAATTCAAGATAAATTTCATATTACCGGATTTCTTCCCTATCAGGAAGTACCATTATGGTTAAAAAAAGGGAAAGTCGGATTGACATTTATGTTGTCCGATAATGCTAAAACAACTATCTCAAATAAATTTTTTAACTACATTAGATTCGGGATTCCAATTTTGTCATTGCATCATCCCATCATCGATGATATTATTGCAGAATATGAAGTAGGATATGTGTTTGACAAAAACGAAGCAAAAGAAATAGCAATACAAATTAAAGAATTATACGATAATCAAAAATTATGGTCTAAATTAAAAACGAATGCAGAAAAAGCATTTAAAACAACTTTCAATTGGAAAAATATGGAACAACGATTAATATCAGCTTATTATTCAATTTTGGAATCAAAATAAATGAAGATAAAATATTTTCACCAGGGACTATGGCCTGGTGATTCACCATCAGTAACATTTGTAACCTTTAACGCCTTGGGATTTTTTAGAAATAATATTGATTTCGAATTAATTATCACCAGAAATTCAAATGAAACTGTCCAAAAAACACTAAAAAAAAGATTTGCGATCAAAGAAGATCTACCCATCCACCTTTTAAATGTCGGTTGGTTAAAGAGGAAACATCCTGTAGTGTATTTTTTTGCTATCTCATACCTTTATAAAAATAAATTTGATGTATTAATTACAAGAAACCTCAGCTTTTTACCTTATGCATTAATTCTTAAAAAGTTCAAAAATTTTAAGCTGATATTTGAATCCCATGACTTTTACACCGATCTAAAATTGCGGAATAATATCAAAGAAAAACCACGTTTTAAACAGATGAAGCAGGAACGAAAGTATATCCCTAAAGTTGACGCTGTTATATGTGTTTCGGAAATGCAGAAACAATATTATTTAAAATATTATCCTCAAAAAAAATTTCTCACAGCAATTACCGGCATCAAAACACATGTTAACCATCAACCGAAAACGCATTTTTCATACAATATTGGTTATATTGGCGCTCTTGATTTACGAGACTACGATTTGGATTTTTTGTTACAGGCTTTCTCTAAAGTAAATAATAAAAAAATTAATTTTATAATCGCCGGTGTAAAGAACGACAGGGAATATAAAAAAATAGAAAATTTAGTTAACCGATACAAATTAAGTAGCCGGGTTGCCATTAAACCCTGGATGTCACCAAAACAAGTTGAATTATTAAAATCAGAAATTGATATTGGTTGCGCGCCGATGATCAAAAATGCTCGAAATAAAATATGCTCTCCCCTGAAAGTTTTGGAATATCTTTCGGCAGGTATTCCGGTACTTGCTACGAACCTGGAAGGTATTGAATATATCATCAAAAACGGAAAAAATGGTTTTACGATAGAAAATGATCCACACAAATGGGCAGCGTCAATAGATCAATTATATTCAAATTTTGATTTTTATAAAAAACTTTCAGTCAATTGTTTGGAAACTGGCCATTTTTTTTCGTGGGAGAAACGAGCCAGGACGATCAAACTCTTTTTGGAAAAAGAATTTAAATTTAAAGAAAATAATAAATGAAGACAAATCTAAAAATTCTTCACATCGATACAGGTAAAGGCTGGCGTGGCGGACAACAGCAGGCAATATATTTACACGAAGAGCTGATTTCAAAGGGTATTGGGACAGCGCTGGTTTGTCAGCCCGGGTCGGAATTAGAACGCTACTGTGAAATTAAACAGTTACCCTACTACCCAATTCGGATGCGCAATGAGCTTGATTTTATCTCCGGTTTTAAAATCGCGCGATTATGTAAAAAGAAACAATATAACATTTTACATCTGCACACAGCACATGCGCTTGCCATTGGACTCTGGGCGAAAATGTTTCATCCGAAGCTTAAGTTAATTGCCGTCCGGCGGGTTGATTTCCACATTAAAAAAAACTGGTTCAGCCAATTCAAATATAATTCAGCTTTAACGGACAAAATTGTCTGCATTTCCAATGCCATAAAGCAGGTTCTTTTATCTGATGGCATTCCGGAGGACAAACTCATCACCATCCACAGCGGTGTTGATTTACACAAATTTGACTCAGTTGAACCTGATAAAAAATTAAAAAGGAACTTGGGAATCGAAGCGGATCACATCATTGTGGGCACGGTGGCTGCGATCGTGGGACACAAAGATTATCCCACGTTGCTCAGAGCGGCGGAACGGGTGATTCAGGAGACGGATAACGTCACATTTTGTGCTGTTGGCGACGGCGATAAGAAAAAGGAAGTTCACAAGCTCGCCCAGAATTTGGATTTGAAAAATCGGTTCAAATTTCTGGGCTATCGGAAAGATATCGGTGCCCTGCTGAAAAGTTTTGATATTTTCGTCCTCGCTTCAAATGAAGAGGGGTTTGGCACTTCCTTGCTTGACGCCCAGGCAGTCGGTCTTCCGGTGATTGGCACCAAAGCCGGTGGTATTCCTGAGGCGATTCAGCACGAGCACAATGGGTTTTTGGTTCCGATCGCCAATGACAAATTATTAGCAGACACGATATTGGAATTAGTGAACAACCCAGAAAAGCGCACACAATTTGGCAGTGCCGGGAAACAATTTGTCAGGCAGTTCAGTATAGAAAAGACTTGTGAAAAAAACATCGAACTCTATGAAAAGATCATCAATTCATAAAATACTTATTCTTCAAACAGCGTATATCGGCGACACCATCATGAGTACACCGGTGATTCGGGAATTGCATAAAATCTATCCGGATGCAGAGATTGATATGCTGACCACCCCGGTGACATCAGCGCTTTTTCAATATAATCCGTATATTCGAAAACGCTTTACATTTTACAAAAAAAAGCCGATTCACAAATTGTTCAATTTTCTTTCGTTAATGATAAAGTTACGAAAGGAAAAATACGATCTGTCTGTTTCACTTCAGAAATCGGTTACCTCGGGATTGTTACTATTTTTTGCAGGAATTCGGAGACGCATTGGCTACAAAGAACAGATCCTGACGACCCATTCGATTAAACCTTCTTCCAATTTGCACCGGAGAGAGCAGGATTTGAGTTTAATATCCATTTTAACGAAAAAACCGTTGAATAGCGAAACTGAATTATTTTTCTCCGAAAAGGAAACCAACAAGGCAAAACAATTCATCAACCAATTTGTCTCCAAAAATGAAATCCCGATTGGCATCGCTCCAGGCTCTGTCCGCCGAACCAAGATGTGGCCCGAAGAGTATTACGCAGAACTGGTGCAACGATTGGCTAATGAGCAGGTGTTCATTTTCTTTCTGGGTGGCGCCGACGAGCGAAATTTATGTCAGCGAATTATCAAAAAAAGCGGCAATAAAAAAACAAAAAATTTAGCCGGTCAATTAACCTTGTTGGAGAGCAGCGCATTAATTAAAGAATTTGACCTGCTGATCACCAACGACAGCGCCCCTTTGCACATGGCGAACGCTGTAAAAACGGATGTCTTCGCATTTTTTGGTCCGACGGTCAGGGAATTTGGTTGTTATCCTTTTCGGGAACATGATAAAATTTTTGAAATTGAGTTGGATTGCCGACCCTGCTCCGCTCACGGTGGAAAAAAATGTCCGTTGGACCACCACAATTGTATGAGACTGATTAAGCCGATTGATGTTTTTCAAGCAGTTCGAGAACACTTGAAACTCACTGAAATGAAAACCAATCACTCCCCAACATTGAGAGCAGAAAAATGATGGTAGCACGGAACATTCAGCATTTTTTCAAATACCCGTTTGAGATTCGCTCGTCCGAAAAAATCGACATCGACAGTGTGAGAACCGTTTGTTTAGCCCTTGGTCCCTATCGTAACTTAACAACACTCACAGCCTCGATGCTGGCGTTGCATCCGAATTGTCAGGTATTGAATCACGCGGGAATGCGAATTTTCAAAAGCAGGAAATTGAATTTTTTGAAAAAATATGCCAATGATAAATTCGATGCGTTCACCCGTTATGCGATTTATCTCTCCGGCGGCGGGAAGCGGGGTGATTTTGGCGGATCGATCACTCTTTCTCATGCGTTCACCCGCTCAAGAATGCAGGACATGTACCAGCAGCGTTTCGGTGACCGGTTGGTCAAAGAAAATATACACGCTGTATTTTGGAAAGAATCGCTCCGCACCTCAAATTATATTCGAAGATACCAACCCGATTTGGAGCGAATTTTCACCGAAAATTCCAGATTGAGATTTCTGCTGCCGGTTCGGCATCCGCTGGATTGCGCTGTTTCCAACCGGAAAACCGGACATTACGAATTATTTCAAAATTTAGGGAAAGACCCTTCAATCGCACAGTTGACGGCAGCGATTTTGGACGAATTCGTCTGGTTCTTGAAACTGAAAGACCAGTTCCCGGAACGGTTTTTCTTTTATTTTGAAAACAAGTTCACTGAGCAGATATTAAAAAATTTAGCGAATTTCCTTGACATTAAAAAAGATCAGAAATGGATTGACGATTGTCTCGATGTGTTTGTGATTAAAAAATCGTATGATCATGAAAAAGAATTGATTGAATTTTATAAAAAAACAGTTGAAGATAAATTTATGAATTATCCGGAATTTTCCATGCAACTTTTGAAATTTGTGGATTGATTGCCACAGAGCAACAGAGAACACAGAGAAAAAATTAAATTTGTGTGCTTTACCTCAAAGGTGGAATACACTTATAAATTGCAGACAGAATTACAATGAACTATCAATTGGCAAAACTAAAATTATTCGGCAAAAGACTGGTGGGCTACAAAAGCCGGATCAAATATCGGAATGCCCGAATTTTACATGATTACCAGTGCATCTTCGTGCACATTCCGAAAACTGCCGGCAATAGCGTATCTCATGTTTTAAATCAGTTACCCCGAGAATCTGACAACCTATCCCCTAAAATCAGTAAACATGCCAAAGCGTTTGAGATCAAATATTTATTGGGGGAAGAATTGTGGGAGCAGTACTTTTCATTTGCCTTTGTCCGAAATCCGTGGTCGCTGATGGTCTCATGTTATCACTGGTGGCTGCAAAAAGCGAAGGACATCAAATATCACAGCGGCAAAGCCAAACAGGTGGCTGCGATGAAGGACTTTAATGAATTCATGCAATCAAAGTTCGGCAGAAAAATGATCAACGAGCGTTACGGGAACATGTTCGATTGGATCAGTGAAAACAACAAAATCATCGTCGATTATGTGGGCAAATTGGAAACCATTGAAAAGGATTGGGAGCACATTTGCGAGCAACTGAAGATAAAACAAATGCCGTTGCCACACATTAACAAATCGAAGCACAGAGATTACCGGAAATATTACAACGATGAATCGATTCAAATCGTGGCAGAACGGTTTAAAAAAACAATCGACTTGTTTGACTACTCGTTTTGAAAAATGATGAATATTTTGTTACTGACATATCAGGGTGGAATCGCTGGTTCCACGCTCTCGATTTATTATCTTGCCAGAGGATTGGCAAATCGCGGACACGTCGTTTATCTTGGTTGTCGGGAAAATACGCTGCTTTACCAATTACTGGAAAACACGAATGTTAATTTAATACCGATCCCCTTCAAAAGTAAATTGGATTTTCATTCAATTAAATTGGTGCGGGATATTACTCTCGAATATCAGATTGACATTGTGAATGCACAGTCCAGTATTGACAGGTACGTTTCCATTTTCGCCAAAATCCTTTTTGGGCTCAAATACAAACTGGTGCATACCAGACGACAGACACCGAAAAGCAGCGGCGGTATTTTTCAGGCGATGTTTTATACGCTGTTCACCGATAAAATTGTTGCTGTCAGCCGCGGTGTGAAAAAGAGCCTGGCAAAAATGGGAATCCCCAAGCGCCATATTGAGGTTATTTTTAATGGTACGCCTAAAGAAAAATACCAAAACCTCTCCCCTGCTCAAACTGAACATTTGAGAAAAAAACTCGGCATCGACAGCGGATCGTTTGTGATCGGCTGTGTGTCTCGCCGAAAACGGCAGGAGCAAATCATTCAAGCGCTACCGTTATTAGATTTTGATGCCAGGGTTGTTTTTATCGGAATTAACAGGGATAAAATTTATGAAAAACTTATCAGTCATTTAAACATCAAAAATCCGATTCATTTTTGCGGTCGGGTCCCAACTGATGAAATTTTAAACTATTACAAATTATTTGACGTCCATGTTTTGCCCTCGGTGACCGAAGGCTTGTCCCAGACATTGCTGGAAGCAATGGCAATCGGCGTCCCGGTGATTGCAACCGCAGCCGCCGGCAATCTCGATCTAATTACGGAGCAGCAAAATGGGCTTTTATTCACTGATGGTGACATCAAAGGATTGGCAGCGAAAATTAACAGCATCAAACAAAATCCGGATCAAACAAAAAAAATGATCAAAAACGCGCGCAAAACAGCATTGGAAGATTTCTCGATCGACAATACAATCACCAATTACGAAAGCTTTTTTAAACGATTATGTAATTCCAAAAAATAAGAAACAAATAGCGAGTGCCATAAGTTTAACGTAATCAATAATGAGAGCTGTTTTAAACAAATAATCACTTTTAATTTGAAAAATTTAGTAAAATTAAATACTGACCGTTTATCAAACAAATTGATGCAGCAGGTCGCTGAGCTGTTAAATCAGGGCGGTATCATCGGCTATCCCACCGAGACTGTTTACGGATTGGGTTGCGATGCATTGAACGCGAAATCCATTGACCGGATTTATCGACTCAAAGGCAGAAATTTTAAAAATCCATTGCTGATACTGGTTGTTTCAGAAAAAGCTGTCGGGGAATACACTGTTGATATTCACGAAAAAGCGACCATATTGATGAGACAATTTTGGCCCGGACCGCTGACACTGCTATTCGAAGCCAACTCTAAATTGCCGATAAATTTGTTAGGCGGGAGTAAAAAAATCGGCATTCGAGTATCACCCGATCATTTTTGTCAGCAGTTGTTAGGCGTTTTTAAAAAGCCGCTGGTTTCGACAAGTGCCAATCCGGCAGGATTTCCTCCTGCAAAAAGTAGTGAGGAAGTTCACAAATATTTTGGAGATTCGCTGGATATGATTATCGATGACGGAGACCGTAGAAAAGCAGAGCCCTCTACAGTAGTCGATGTGACAGAGGCGGTGCCAAAGTTAGTCAGAAAGGGGGCGATTTCAAAAACCGACATTGAAGCCTTCATAGGAGAAATTAATGAATAATAAACCATTCACCATTCTTTTTGTCTGTTCGGGCAACGCCTGCCGCAGCCCCATGGCTGAAGGGTTATTGAAAAAGAAACTTTTTCCGTACTATCAAAAACAAGTTGTTATCAAATCCGCCGGAACTTTAGGTCTCAACGGTAATCCGGCAACACCGAACACGATCACCGTTGCTAAAGAAAAAGGAGTGGACATTTCATCGCACCTTTCTCAGGGGATCAGCGCGAATCTCATTCAGAAAGCGGATATTATTTTTACAATGGCTGCCCATCACAAAGAGACATTATTGGAAATTTTCCCGGAAAAGAAAGATGATGTTTTTCTTTTAACGGCTTTTGGTGTAGAAGAGAAAACGAACAATGCCAAAGACATACGTGATCCGATTGGCGAAAATTTGACTTTTTACCGGCAGATAATCCATCAAATTGACCGCGAACTTGAGCGCATTTTACCGGAATTAAAAAAACGGATCGAAAACAAATGAATTCTCAATTTATGAATAAAACATTGTTTAATCTTGTGTTTGCGCTGATTATTTTCCTTTTGTATCATTTAATTCATTCCATAATACCAGACCGGTTATCAGCTCAACATTCTATTAAAAAGCAGGCACAGGACACAACAAAGTTAGAACGCGCAAAAATTGATACAACGCGAAAAGACACTCTCATTCAAATCAGCCTTGATACGACGACTGTCGATTCTTCAATTGAGTCCTTCAAAATCGACAGCACGGTTTCGGGAGACGAGCTGCTTGAGGACGATTACATTTCGACTCCGGCTGATTATGACACGTTAAATAAAGTTCGGCTTCCGGTCAATTTAAAGAAAACGAAATTCGCCTACTTCGATGCAACTCAATCCATCGATCGCGTCGTTCAAAATGATGCTTTCAAAGTCGGCGAAAAATTAACATTTATCATCCGCTACGGTCCGGTTGTGGCTGGCTCTGCAATTATGGGCATTCCCAAAATTGTGAAACACCGCGGCGTCGAATGTTTTAAAATTCAGACTGAAGCGCGATCCAGTTCATTTTTCTCGGTTTTTTTCAAGGTCAAAGATAAAGTCATTTCTTATATGGATCGGGAGGGATTGTTTACATGGGGATTTGAGAAACATCTCCGCGAAGGCTCGTACAGCGCAGACCAGATCGTGGAATATGATCAGTTCAATGGCTGGGCAGTGACCAACAAAAAAGACAGTTTACAAATTCCACCCTGTGTTCAGGATATACTCACATCGTTTTATTTCATCCGAACTCAACCGCTGGAAGTCGGCAAATCCATCTTTCTTGACAATCATGCTGACAACAAATTGTATCCGCTGGAAATTAAAGTTCATAAAAGAGAGCGCGTGAAGGTAAAAGCCGGCACTTTCGACTGTGTCATTGTCGAGCCGATCCTGCGTGCCAGTGGCATTTTTAAAAGCAAGGGAAGATTATTAGTCTGGTTAACCGATGACGAGCGAAAAATTCCCGTTCAAATGAAAAGCAAAATTATTATCGGATACATCACTGCAGAATTGAAAGAAATGAAAGGAATCAGGAAATAACATCATGTCAAAGTACCGGGAAATCGATTTATCAAAAATAAAGACATATTCCATCAAAAATCGATACAGCAAAGTAAATTTCAAAAATTTTGCCAAACCATTTCAAAAAGGACAGTCCCTCCAAAAATTCATCGAAAACCTGCCCGATATTCTCGTCGGTGAAGATTTCAAAACATTAGTGAACGCCATCGTATCCGCTCACAAGGCGGATAAACAAATCATTCTGATGATGGGCGCTCATGTGATCAAATGCGGATTAAACCCCTTGATTATCCAATTGATGGAAAAAAACATTATCAAGTGCATCGCGTTCAACGGCGCCTGCGTCATTCACGACACAGAAATCGCGCAATGGGGGTTTACGTCCGAAGATGTGGGGGAAGCCATAGACGACGGCAGTTTCGGCATGGTTTCAGAAACGCCGCAATTTATCAATTCGGCTCTGCAAGAGGGTTATCAACAAAAGTTAGGCTTTGGTGAAAGTGTTGGCAAAAAATTGACCGATTCAGATTCCAAATTCCAAAACCTGAGTATTTTAGCACAGGCTTATCGATCGGATATTCCGGTCACCGTACACGTCGCCATCGGCACCGACATCATTCATCAACATCCCAATTCAGACGGAAAAGTCATCGGAGAACTTTCGTATCGGGATTTCAAAATTTTTTGTGACCAGGTGGGTCGATTGAACAAGGACGCTGTTGTGTTGAATTTCGGTTCAGCAGTCATCTTGCCGGAAGTGTTTTTAAAAGCGTTGACAGTCGCCCGAAATCTTGGCAACGATGCACACGGTTTTACCACGGCAAACTTTGATATGCTGAGGCATTACAGACCCAACGTAAATGTAATTCAACGGCCCGTACAAACGGGTGGTAAAGGCATGAATTTTACAGGCCATCATGAAATAATGATTCCGCTCTTAGTAGCAGCCGTCTTAGATCAAATTTAATTTTTAAATTTTTCTGGCACTCCGTTTCGTTAAATCATAGCGTCCTGCAAAATAGACAAACAAGTAGTTAAAAGATGTCGCTCCTGCTAATGTAGGAGTCTCCTTGTGGCTAATTATGTAGCCATGACAGCAATATTTAAAAATTGACGTATTTATTTTGCAGAACGCCATTAAATCATCCTAAAAATAGCTTGCTTTTAAACTCCCATATCTTTATATTCATTTTGTTTGTTATAACTCGGAATGCTGCATGATTACAGCTTCTTCCTCTTTTTGTCAATGTTGCCTGCTGTATTGATAAAGCTAAGTTAGACAAATACTTCTGATAAGTCAGATAGTCTCCCAATTGGATAAAGTATTTTGATTTTAGAAGAAATTGAGCGGAGAGAATTTTGAAGATAAGAGTAATTAAAGCCCAATATATTTTAGTCTTTATTAGCGTCTTCCTGATATTAATTTCAACTTTTGAGTACGCATTCAGTCAAAATCAGCAACTGAAAAAACAGATCGCCAACAATCCGACTTTAAATACTAACCGGTTGAGTGAAGCGCTTATCGGCGGAATTATCAATAAGTCGAATCTCAAAATCGGATTTTTGAATAACGGCAGATTCTGTGCCCCATCCGAATTCATCCCGGACTTACCCAGTGCGCTTTTCGGTGAAAACGGCTACTTGAACCGGCTGGACTTATGGGTGGGCATTCCCGATGGACCATGGGCGCCGAAAATTTGGGAAGCAGATTCACAAAAATTTGTGTCCATGGGACCGACAGTCTCTGGAACGATTTATGATCCCAGACCCGGAGACACTGACTGGGCAACTATTTTAGCAACGAAAGGTGTTTTTTATACTCATGAATTGCTCTACAGCGACGTTTATAAAAAATCCGATTTGTTTGACTTCATATTAGCGCCAACCAGTGATTATGAGCGAACCTGGCCCAAAAATTCATTCACCGGATTTCCTGAATGGCCCGGTCGCTGGATGACGGACCCGGAAACCGGTGATCCGATCGAAGGCAAATTTTTAGGCGACCAAACCGTGTTTCTGGCATTTGATGATAAAACGCGCGCCGGTTTGGATTACCCTGAAGAAGATTTTTATAGAAACTACGGAGGGACATTTCCATCGCAACGGGGTTATCCGATCGGTATTGAAGTCCTGTCAGAAGTGATCGGATTTCAAAGCAGCACAGCATCAAATATCATTATTTACGACCTTAAACTGATTAATACCAGTCCATGGAATTATCATGATGTGTATCTCGGCGTCTATTATGAATCAGATAATCCCTGGTACACGACTACTGGAGCGCGTCCCTATTATCCGGGTTTAAAAACAGATTTTATAAAAAATGAATTCGAACCGCAATTAAATAAAACTATTCCCTACAATCTGGCATATAATTACAATAAAAAAGATCATCCTGCGCACCGGCACCCCGATTCAAGCTATTTTGGCGTTCAGCTTTTAAAGACCCCTCAAGCCCATGCAGATCAAATCGATAACGACGGCGACGGTGTCATTGATGAAGCAGAAGGCGAAGATTTGGGACTGACCGGCTGGCATTATATCTCGGATCTATTGTTCTATCCGTATCGGGGTCCCTACAGTACCGAGCGGGAAAAGCTCCAGTACAAAATTCTCGCCGGTGATACATCAGATGTAAATCCGGATCTGATTGACAGAAGATGTTTTTTTAAAAATGAAGATGGTGAATTGAATTCGAATTTTGATGATCCGGAAATGATTTACGATTATTCTTACTACGGCAGCGGCAATCGTGGCACTGTCTGGTTGATGTTCAGTTTGTTGTCGTGTGGGCCTATCAATTGGGCAAGCGGCGATACGCTGGACTTCGTTTTTGGCATCGTGGTAGCGGAAGATTTTGAAAAGTTGAAAACCAGCGCCCGCATCGCCCGGAAAGTGGTGCAAAATAACTACAATCGTCCCGAGGCGCCTCCGTCCCCGAATGTGACTGCTGTGCCGGGCGATAATAAAATCACGATATACTGGGATAAAAGCGCCGAACAAACGGAAGATTTTATCACCGGATACAGTGATTTCGAAGGTTACAAAATTTATCGAACCGAGACTGATCCCACAAACAATGACTGGGGGGAACCGATTCTGGATCACGACGGAAATTTAATCAATTTCATTCCGGTTGAAAGTTGTGATTTGGAAAACGGTATTACCGGCTATGAAAAAGTTTATCCGCATCAGAAGCTAGGTGACGACACCGGTTTGATTCACACCTGGGTCGATACCAATGTGACCAACGGCAAAACATACTGGTACTCGGTCTGTGCCTATGACCACGGTGTTTTGGATGACGAACTGTATAATCCGGATGGCTTTCCGCCGGCTGCGCTGAAAGAAAGCCCCAAAGGCACCAATCCCAACGAATCACTGAATCTGGTCAAGGTAATTCCCGGCTTGCATGCTTCAAATTTGCAAACGCCATCTTTGACTATTGAATCAACCAGTCAAAGCGCGGGCAATGGACCGATCCAAGCCACTGTCATCGATCCCTATGCCATCACCGGTCATGACTATCTGATATCGTTTGAGGACACGACCTACGGATTTGCGGTGTACAATTTATATGATGAATCGACAGATAAATTTATCCGGGAAAAGGTCAGAGAGACAGACGGCGGTGAAGGAATCTTCTTTGATGGCATCCAATTATCTGTTCAACGTTTTGATAAGCTGGAAACGCTGAACGAAAAAACCTACTGGTACAAATACGAAACCGGCGATCCTTCGGATTGCACCTGGCGCATCTTCGGCGACAAACTGACCTGGGACCCGTATCCGTTTGCCTACGAGATTTATTTCATCGACGGATACGAAACCGGCGCGTTTACCGGTAAAACAGCGCCGTTCGAAATTTATAATACCGTCACAGAGAAAAAATGCCAGTGGGACATTTATTTCAATTCCAAAGATGATACGACTGATGCGATGAAAAACACCTGGACCAGCGGTGATCTTATTTATATTTGGGATGAATTTCTGGACACGAAAAAATTCACCATCGTCGTCCGCATTTTTGAACGCTCTTATGCCACTTATGAAGGCATTGTGAATAATCCACCGGTTCCCGGAGACGCCATTCATTTCGAATTCCAGCGACCGTTTCGAACCGGTGATCAGTTTATTATTCGGACAAAATCACTCGACCAGGAGTCTGAGCAACCGAGAACATTATCAGACATCAAAGTCGTGCCCAATCCGTTTATTGTTCATTCCGGATTGGAACTCAGCTCCAGCGAGGCAAAGATTCAATTCATCAATTTGCCGTCGGAGTGCACGATTCACATTTTTTCAATGGCAGGAGATCAGGTACGAACGCTGCACCACAATGATCAAACGGATTTTGAATTTTGGGATTTGCTCAATTACAGCAATTTGAGAGTGAGTTTTGGATTGTATATTTTTGTGGTTGAAACCCCGGACGGGAAATCAACCAAAGGAAAATTTGCTATTTTAAGATAGTTTTAGATCTGGCCCACTAAACACACGAAAGTACACGAAATAATCTTTATTATTTTTGAATTTTAGCGTTAATTCGTGTATTTCGTGGACAATAAATTGAGTACGGAGTTTTAAATGAAAAATAAATATATCACGCTCGGGCTCATTTTTTTGGTACTATTTTTATTCTGTGAACAAAAGATCCCCGAAGGACCCGAACGGTCGGAAATTCTGGAGATAAATTTAAGTACCCGTGAGAACAGGACCGAGTACGCTCAGGAAAATAACTGGGATACGCGCTACAAGCTTCCTCCCAAATGGATGTCAATGGATGATTTTCAGGATATGTCCACCTGGGAAGTCCCGTTCACTATCAACGCGTACAATGGATTTGACGAGGCGATTGAGGGAAAGAAATGGATTCACGTGAAGCTCAATATCTGGCCCGCGGACGAGCAGGCAAAATGGCGAACGCAATTGACCTACGCCGATACGAGCGTGAACCGGAATTTGGTTATTCCGCCCGGTGACGACTTGACGATTATTGTCGGCAACCAGCTAATCTGGACGCAAAAGGACAGTGCCGGTAACAGCATTCACGCAACCAAATCATTCGAACCGATCTGGATCGAATGCACCATGTTCGACTCCGTATTCAAAAATCCGAATCAGACCGTTCCCTGGCGCTATTGTGATACAACCAAATTAGCGCCGGTAGATACCGTGATGGCATTCGGGACAAAAAAGAAATTTTTTGCCCAGGCAGAAGTGCAGCTTTTCAAAAATTATCACGTGGTCAAATCCAATATTTTTGAACTTGACATTCATTATTATTATCCGGTTGACGGATTTAAAAAGAAGTTTTGGTGTGTGGAAGGTAAAGTAATCCAGGGAGATCCCCCTTGTCCGTTTGGACGACCTTGATTATTGAATGGAATTTAGACAGCATAACAACAGAGATGAGGATGAAATTTAAACTAAACACAATTTTATTAATTATCTTTCTCTCAGCAAGTCAACTAATGAGCGGAACCACCGGTTTGCTCAAAGGAAAAGTAATCGATAAAGCCACGGAACAACCGCTTATCGGAGCCAATATCCAGTTGGTTGGGACAAAATTAGGCGCAGCCGCGGGTCTTGATGGCTCGTTCGTTATTTATCATATTCCGGCGGGGCAGTATCAGCTCAAAGTGACCATGATCGGATACCAGCCCTATCTTGTGGAAAACGTTCGCATCATCATGGATTTGAAAACCGAGCTGCTGATCGAAATGACCGAAAAGGCGGTGGAACTGGGCAAAGAGGTCGTCGTAACAGCGGAACGACCGCTAATTCAAAAGGACGTCACCGGAACATTACATTCTGTTGGCGCCCGGCAAATTAATGAACTGCCTGTGGATTCATACAAAGATGTCATCGCGCTGCAGCCGGGCGTCACGTCGGACATGCACGTCCGCGGCGGCAGAGAAACGGAAATACTCTACCTGATCGACGGTATTCCGGTTCAGGAAAATATGCAGGGCGGCGCCGGTTCAGAAATCCCGCAGGCTTCGGTTGCCGAAATGACAGTGCAAACCGGCGGCTTCAATGCCGAATACGGGAACGCCATGTCCGGTATCGTGAATATCGTCACCAAACAAGGCGGGAACTCCCATGAATTCTGGGCACGTCTGGTGGACGACCGCATCGGGATCGACAAATCCAATAAAAAAAGCGAGCTGGAGCTGCTGTTCTCCGGGCCTGTTTTAAACAACAGAATCAGTTATTTCTTGTCAACCAATCTCAAAATTTCTGACACCCGCTGGTGGCAGGACATGCGGAAAGATTTCGATTCTCCCATGGAGCGAAATATCAATCTCATGGGTAAGCTAACGTTCAATTTGACCGATAACATCAAACTCACCACTCAAGCGATTTTTTCGGACTGGGAACTAAACCAGTACGAGTACCGCTGGCGCTATAATTTGGACGGACTGCCGCCCAAATCCAAACGCTCGATTCGGCTGAGTTCTATTTTTACGCACACCTTATCGCCAAAAGTTTTTTACTCGCTGAATTTCAGCCGCTATCAGGTGCATCACGAAATGAAGCAGTTCGAAAAGAATGAAGTCGAAAACATGCCGCCTTATCAGTACGAATTGCCATGGTACTATTTTGTGTTCGCCGGAAACCGGCTGTGGTGGCAGGATGCCAAAGAAATCAATTATCTGGTTAAGGGAAATTTCACTGCTCAGTACCATCCGATTTCGCAACTGAAAATGGGATTTGAATTTCAGTACTTTGACCTCGAAAGCGATCTGTTAAAGTACGAACCCCAGAAATCATTTTGGGGAAAACCGCTGCTGGATGCCGAGCTGCTCAATTTCAACAGTTACTACCATTACCGTCCCTATCAGGGCGCTTTCTACCTGCAAAACAAGGTGGACAACGACATCGTGGTGATGAATCTGGGATTGCGCTACGATTTTCTGCATCCGCGGGCAAGCCGTCCGGTTGTGGAATGGATTCCGGTGTCCAATGAAGATTACGAACAGGAAGTCCAAAGCTGGGTTCCCGCCAGCATCAAATCCCAATGGAGCCCGAGAATCGGTTTCTCATTTCCGATCACGGAAAATGATTTCTTTTTTATCAACTACGGATTCTTTTTTCAGGTGCCGCTGTTCGACTATTTGTTCTCCGGTTTGAATTATGATTTGAAAAAAGGGATCAAAGCACTGTACGGAAATCCCGATCTAAAACCGGAAAAAACACGCGCCATCGAATTGAGCTACAAGCGTACTTTTTTGGAAAACTGGATGTTTTCATTCACCTATTTTAATAAAGACATTTCCGGATTGATTGATACCAAAACCTATCTGGCGTCTGACAGCAAAGCGGAAGACGACGGTTTTTCCCAATATGTCAACCTGGCTGGTGGCAACTCCAGTGGTTTTGAAATATTTTTCAAGAAAAAATACAGCGATTTTTTCTCCGGCAAAATAAGCTACACCTACATGAAAGCGCAGGGATTGAGCGGCAGCACGGATCAGGGGCTCAATTACTTTGTCTGGGGCTTTTCTGTTCCCAACGAAGAATTTTACCTGAGCTGGGATCAGCGTCACACCGTGGTATCTGAATTATTTTTTGGCGTGCCCGGTGAATACGGCATCAATCTGTTGTGGCGCTGGAATTCACCGCGTCCTTACACGTATTATCCGTCGCGCACCGGCTATGTCCCGGACATGAGTATCGAAATGAAACCGAACAATGCCCGCATGCGGGACATGTCCTATGTTGACCTGAAAATTTACAAACAGTGGCAGATCGCGGAACGGCTTTCGGTGCAGACCTATCTGGACATCCGCAATCTGTTTGATAAATATAATGTCCTGTGGATCGCATCGGACGGCCGGATCGGCGGGGAACTAATGGATCCCAGTGCCTGGGACATCGGCCGCAGGGTGAATCTCGGATTAAAAATTTCTTTTGAAAAAGCAAATTAGAGAAGCAGATGAAAAATTTAAAGCAAATTATCTTATTGTGCACTTTTTTAATTGGTACCCAATTGACTGCACAAAATATCAATCGCACCGGCACATCGGCGGCGCAGTTTTTGAAATTCGGTGTTGGCGCCCGCGCCACTGCCCTTGGTGAAGCCGGGGTCACGCTTTCCGATGACATGAGCTGTGTTTACTGGAATCCGGCAACAATTGCCCGGCTGGATAAATTGACTTTCGGCGTGTCGCGCAACGAACTGTACGCGGATATCTCCTACAGTTTCGTGGGCGTCTCCTATCCGCTGGGAAAGGACAGAGCCATCGGATTCAGCGCGATTTTTCTCAACTCCGGTGAAATGGAAGTGACCACATTGGATGAGCCGCAGGGCACCGGCGATATGTTTTCGTGGGAATCCTTTGCGCTGGGCTTCACGTACAGTCAGTACATTACAGATCGGCTCAGTTTGGGAGCTTCGGTAAAATACGTCCGCGAAGGCGCCTACCGACAGACAGCGCAGGCATTTGCCATTGACATTGGTTCGTTGCTGGATACCGGCGTGCTGGGAATGAAGCTGGGCATGAGTCTGAGTAATCTGGGACAGGAAATGCAATTAAGCGGCTCGAGTTTGAAGATCGATCATGAGTGGAATCCAGATCACACCGATCCCGTGTCCACGCCCGCCTATCTGGAAACGGATCAATGGCCCCTGCCGTTGATTTTCCGGCTGGGACTGTCCACCGAATTGATCGGACCTAACGGTCAATTGCTCGAAAGCGCGGAAAACAAAATCTTGGTGGCTGCCGACACCTTTGATCCCAATGACGCGTTGCTGCGTTCCAATTTCGGCGTCGAGTTCACCTGGCACGATATGCTGGCACTTCGTTTCGGTTACCGTGGAATTTCGCTGGAAGAAGATAGCTACAATTCGTACATCACAGCCAGTTATGCCGCCGGCGCGGGTCTCAAGTATCAGTTTGATTTTGCAGCGATGATTATCGATTATTCCTATCTGGATTATAAAATTTTGGGCAACGGTCATCAGTTTTCGATGACGCTGTCTTTTTGAATTGGTTAAAACCGAAACCGGTTCAGACGAATTATAATTAAAATTCATTTATAAATTGCCATGACCTTCAGGTCGTGGACGCTAAATTAAAAAACCAAAGCCTACGCCATGCAACAAATCGCCGAAAATCTCATCCGAAAAAAACTCGACATTGAAGAAAAAATTCCCCTCAACATTATTCCGGCGCGTACCGGAAAATTCAGTTCCACCTATTTTGCCGAAACACCAGCGGATCAGGACGATCTGGTACTGCGCATCGCTCCGCCGGATAATTTGCTGCAACTGTTTTACGAAAAACGGATGATGCGCCAGGAACCTGCACTGCACCGCCTCATCCAGCAAAAAACCGACATTCCGGTGCCCACCATTCTGGCTTATGATTTCAACAGAAAGCTAATCGACCGTGATTTTTTGATCATGAACCGCATGCCCGGGGAGCCGCTCTCTGAAGTAAGATACCAGCTCGACCAGCGCAAACTCGACCGGGTTTTAGAAAACCTGGGCGGGTACGTTGCTAAACTTCATCAAATCACTGCCAAAAAATATGGCTATATCGGTGCCCACCGACCCATGGAACCGCAGCCAAACTGGCACGATGCATTTGCAATCATGTGGGAGAAAATGCTGTCCGGTTGTCTCAACTGCGGCGTCTATTCGGAACAGGATTATCAACTGGGCATGGATTTGTGGGAGCGGTACCATTCAGTCTTCCGGATTGACTGCCCCTCCTCCCTCTGCCACATGGATTTATGGATTCAAAATGTGCTGGTTGACCGGGACGGCAACTTAACCGCGTTGTTTGATTTTGACCGATCCTGTTTTGGTGATGTGGGCAACGAAGTTGCCGTGGCTGAATACTGCGGTTTGACCACGGACGCTTTTTGGCAGGGTTACGGCTCCAAACCCGAACCCACTGAAGAATGGGCGATCCGGAAATGGTTTTACCTGCTTTACGAACACCAGAAATACATCGTCATCAGCATCTCCGCCCGACACAAAAATCCCGCCCGTGCCCAAAGCTACGCGGATCAGTCGCTGTCTTCGATGAGGCAGTTTTTTGAGACGGGGGTGGCGGAACTTTAGAGTTTTCCAGGCTTTTTTTGTGATAAATGGACTTCCATCTTTTTTATTTTTTTATTGACATTTTTGCTATTTTCGTTTATATTGATTTTGTGATTGCTGGAAACTTTATATTCCAAGATAATAAATTTCAAACTTATCTACCTAAGGTATCGATAATGAAGCTTTACAAACCAATTATATTTATTATATGCTTTTTTCATACGCTTTTTCAGCAACACAGGCTTATCCACAAGACTATACAATAAATATACTCAAAATTGAGGGTAACAAATTTGCTATAAATAGAGGATCAAAGGATGGAATTCAACTTAATACTATTTTTACTATTATCAGAAACAATAAAAGCATTGGTAAAGCTAGAGCTATATATGTAAAAGAAAAAATATCAGCTTTGAAAATAATTTATAAAATTGAAACAATAAAAATAAGTGATATAGTTATAATTGATCCAATTGATGAAATTGATTTTGTTCTAAATAGAGGTGGTTATAATCCATATAAATATAAGATCCAAAAAGATATCGGACGCTATGGCTGGGCAAGTGTATCAGCGATCACCTTAATTGGTAGCGCTGCAATGGATGATCAGATGTTCTCAACGACCGTAATTCCAGTAATAGGTCCCTTTATTACTATTCACAGGATTGAAAGTGATCCTAATTTAACTTATCTACCAGGTGGAAGGGAATTGTTAATAACTTCAGGTGTTTTACAAGTATCTTTCTTCAGCTATTGGATTTATTATATTATTAAAGATTCTAGTTATAAAGCAAAATATAGCTTTGACATTGAACCATTGAAAAGTAACTTTGGTATTTCATTGTGCTATTATTTTTAATTTAATTTGGATTGGCCTCTATTATTTTACGCATCGTTACGCCCAATCATATACAAATTTTTCTTTTTTTATAGACTTTATCCTCAATAAGCGAATCTACGCATAAGGTTGTAGGCTAAAAGCTATATTCTATAATGTACTTTGGAAAATTTATAACTCAACGGATTCATTTAAACTAAATTTCATCAAATCCACAATAAATGCCATAATATGTAAACTATGAAAAAAGATAACAACAAAATGCTTCTGAAAAATAAAAATACTATTTTAATAGTAGCATTGATAGGCTATGGGATAGCCTTTATTATTTTTTTAATTGAGATTATTACATCAGAATCCTTGCTAAAACCAGACTTGACATATATTGGCTTTAATAATTTTATCCAAATTTTCTCATTCCCTTTTCAAATATCTATTGCTACTACTACATTACTCGGTTTGTTAATCGCTTACAATAAATTCAGGCAAGATTCAGAAAATTTTTCTAAACAATTCCAACTTCACAGTAATAACATTAACCCAACTTCACCACAACTCCCAAAAAACAGCCCAAAAAAGGCTAAAAAATA
>CAYYMH010000028.1:0-51594 GCA_964472785.1 uncultured Cytophagia bacterium
GGTCAAACCATTTTATGGGGACCACTGCCATAGGCAGTGGTTTTTGAAAAAACAAAAAAAATTATTGTTCAACGCATTATTTATAGATCCAGATTTTTCTTTTAAAGTGAAGCAAGCCCGACAGCATTGCTACGCTAGGTCGTAAATTGTCATTTTGGATCTGGTTCAATACCTAAACACCGCCAGCCATCCTGTTGCCCTTTGTTATTATATTTTTAAAGGAAGGGCAAAAAGCTGTCTGGCTCTGCGGATCATTTTTTTTTATGATTTGTTGCCAAGTGTTTTTAAATTTGTTGTGTTCAATAGAAAATAGCAGACATATTATGAAAAAACAAAAAATAGATGTTAAAGGAACAGAAATAGTAATTTTCTCGAAAGAGAAGGAAGATTATATTTCACTGACTGATATAGCAAAATATAAGGACTCTGAAAGAAGCGATTATATTCTTCAAAACTGGATTAGAAATCGAAGTACTATTGAATTTATTGGTCTGTGGGAACAACTGCATAATCCTGATTTTAATTCCATCGAATTCGATGGGTTTAAAAATGAAGCAGGTTCAAATAGTTTTTCTCTGACACCCAAAAGGTGGATAACTGCTACAAATGCAATTGGTATAATTTCCAAATCGGGGCGATATGGTGGAACTTTTGCTCATCAAGATATAGCGTTTGAATTTGCATCTTGGATTAGCGCTGAATTTAAATTATATCTACTCAAAGAATTCCAGAGACTAAAACAAGCAGAAATTGAACAAAATCAGTTAGAGTGGGATGTATCTCGAACACTTGCGAAGGTTAATTACCAGATACATACTGATGCGATAAGAGAAAATTTGATCCCTGAAAATCTATCTAAAAGCAAACGGAAATATGTTTATGCCGATGAAGCCGACTTATTAAACATTGCTTTATTCGGAAAAACGGCAAAAAAATGGCGAGATGAAAATCCGAGCTTACAGGGTAATATTAGGGATTATGCTACATTGGAGCAATTGGTTGTTTTATCAAATATGGAGAGTTATAATTCTGAACTTATCAAACAACAAATCCCTTCGGATGAAAGATTACTGAAATTAAATAAAATCGCCATTGACCAAATGAAAATACTTGTTGCAAACAAATCAATCAAAAAGCTGAAATAACAAAATACTGATTTGTTTAGCTCCAGTTTTTGTGCTAACCTGTGGCTTCACCTGAACAGCTAATCGAAGCGCGATTTCTGAAATTATGACTGTTAATTTTGCTTCGTACTTTTCTGGAACTCTGTGGGGATGTTTCGCTGTCAGGTGAGCCAGTCGTTAAATACCCCCCATAATTTTTACGCATTTCTCCGATTACTATAATTATTAGATAGATTTTCTTCGCCCTAAACATTCAGAAAAAAGCCTTTACTCACATCTTGAATTTCATCAATTACTTCAAAACACAAATCAAATCCACCAACTACAGTTTCCACTTGATTTTTAAAATTAATTTTCGTATTTTCGCTCTCTTAAATTAAACGGAATTCGCTTGGCTTGATACCAATTATGAATTTATATTAACTTCATTATCAAACTTATAAGCTGATGGCAAACGAAAAAAACAAAAAAGAAGCTGAACCAAAAACCGAAGAAGAGAAAGACACCAAAGAAAAAGTGATGCCTTTTCTGGATCATCTTGAGGAGCTCCGGCAAAGACTGATCCGATGTATTCTTTCGATCGTATTATTTAGCATGGGCAGTTATTTCATATCCCGTCAGATAATGCAGCTACTGCTCAAGCCTTACCCTAAAGATGAGAAACTGATATTTCTGGCGCCGACTGAAGGTTTCATTGTCCATATCAAGATTGCCGTATTTGCCGGTCTCATTTTGAGCTTGCCGGTTATCTTTTATCAACTGTGGCAATTTATCGCACCTGGCCTCTACAAAAAAGAACGGCGTTTCATCCCGTTGATTGTCATTTTTTCTTCACTCTCATTTTTAGCTGGTGGCGCTTTTTGTTATTTCATTATTATCCCCTACGGACTCAATTTTTTATTAGGCTTTAACACCGATCAACTGGAAGCCGCCATCCAGATTAAAGAATATCTCAAATTTGTCACCTTGCTCATAATGGTTTTCGGGATTATTTTTGAACTACCACTGCTGTCGTATTTCCTCTCCAGGATGGGAATAGTTACTCCCGAATTCATGCGGACTAAAAGACGCTACGGCATTGTGATCATATTCATTTTTGCCGCGATTCTGACACCGCCGGATGTCGTCACCCAGCTCTTTTTAGCGGGGCCGTTGATTATCCTTTATGAAATCAGTATTTGGGTTGCTAAATTAGCCCAAACCAAACGAAAAGAAAGTTTGGAGAACGATGATTCCTGATACGTATTTGACATTGACCGAAGAACAGTTAAAGCAAAAAATTCGACAGCGTAAATCTGAATCAGGCGAAAAGTTGGTGATCCTGGGGCATCATTATCAGCGGGATGAGGTGATTGAATTTGCCGATCACCGGGGCGATTCCTACGGACTCAGCCAAAAAGCAGCGGAGCAGAAGAACTGCCGTTACATCGTTTTTTGCGGTGTTCATTTTATGGCAGAAGCAGCCGCGATTCTCTCTGATCCAACCCAGATAGTGCAGTTACCTGATATGCAGGCAGGATGTCCGTTAGCTGATTTCGGAGATTACAATTTTGTGGTGAATGCATGGCAAGAGATCGGAGAAATTGTCGATCTGAAACGCATTACACCCATTACATACATTAATTCCACAGCGGAATTAAAAGCGTTTTGCGGACAGAACAATGGCATTGTTTGTACGTCATCGAATGCGAAACAAATTATGGAATGGGCGCTTCAACGCAGCGAAAAAATCTTCTTCTTTCCGGACCAGCATCTGGGTCGCAACACCGGAAATAAAATCGGCATCCCTAAAAACGAACAAATCCTCTGGAACCCCGATCAGCCTTTTGGCGGACACTCACCGGATAACATTCGCCAGGCAAAATTGATCCTCTGGCAGGGTCATTGCCATGTTCACACAAGGTTCAAATTAGAACATATCAATCGGTTTCGGGAAAAATATCCTCAAGGTCAAGTCATTGTTCACCCGGAATGCCCGGAAGAAGTTGTCGATGCTGCTGACGTGAACGGCTCAACTTCGGCAATCATTAATTATGTCGAAGATGCGCCCAAAGGCGCCACTATCGCGGTGGGAACCGAATTTAACCTGGTCAGGCGATTAAACAACGCGCATCCTGAAAAAAAGATCCTCCCTTTAGCCAAATCTATTTGTCCGAACATGTTCAAAATCAATCTTCATAATTTGAGCTGGACATTAGACAATCCGGGAAAAGTGAATATTGTTCGCGTACCCGAAGATGTCAAAAAATATGCACACATCGCGCTGGATCGAATGCTGAAAAACAGTTGATTTGTACCGAACACAAGAAAAAGTGCCCCAAATTACATTTAACTCAATCGAAACCCAATTTTAATTTTTATACTAAAAAATACTGGATGAACTCAACACAAACGGACTCACTACATACCGACCAAAAAGTCGATCTCCACATCCATTCTGACCGCTCCGATGGTCAACTGAGTTTCAAAGCGATTGTTGGGTATGCGCTGCAAATTGGTTTGAAAGCCATCAGCATTACGGATCATGATAACATCTCTGCTCTGGAATCTGCTGAAAAATACAGTAAACAGCAAGGATTGGAATTTGTCTCGGGGATGGAAATATCCGCGCGTATGACAAAATTCGATATTCACATTTTAGGATATTTTTTTGATTATAAAAGCCGCCGTCTGATCGAGTATGTCAATTACTTTCAAAACGAACGTTACAAAAGGGCGATCAAGATTGTCAAAAATTTAAATAAATGTGGCATTTCACTCTCATGCGATGCGATCAATCAATTGAGTCGTGATAAATCGATCGGTCGTCCGCACATTGCCCAGGCGTTGGTTGAGCAGAAATTCGTTGCGAATTACCAGCAGGCGTTCGACCGATATATCGGCGACGGGCGTCCGTGTGCCGTTCCGAAATATAAAATCTTACCCGAGGAGGCGATCTCATTAATTAATCAAGCCGGTGGTTTGAGTGTGTTAGCTCATCCGGCAATGGATATTACGGACGATGGCATTTATAAATTAATCAAATCGGGACTGGAAGGAATTGAGACACTTCATCCGCGTCACAATCAACATCAGGTGGATCACTTGAGAGAATTAGCCAAAACATATCATCTCGTTGAAACAGGGGGTTCCGATTGTCACGGAAATAACGGCAACAATATCCAAATCGGATGCATGAATGTGCCTTACGTTTTTGTGGAAAATATGAAAAAACGGTTAGGTCAGCTTAACTAATTTTTACATGCGAAACACATTAAATTACAAGAAGTAAATTTTTCATTTCTAATTTTCGAGTTTTTTCGTGTGCTCCTTTGGATAACATCTTATTCGCTTACATTAATTCGCAGCTCGAAAAAATATCAAATCACCATCTTCCACGATATATTCTTTGCCGTGAATTGCCATTTTACCGTGGTGTTTTACTTCAGCCTGTGATTTCAGCGAAATAAGATCATCATATTTGATCACTTCCGCTTTTATAAACCCTTTTTCAAAATCAGTGTGCACTTTTCCGGCTGCTTTTTGTACATTGTTATTTCGCGGGATAGTCCAGGCATGGGCTTCATTTTCATTAGCCGTAAAAAAGGTAATCAAATCCAGCACCTGATATCCTGCCCTGATAATTTTATCGAGGCTCAGTTCGTCCAATCCCCATTCGGATAAAAATTCCTGCTGACTCTCCGGATCCAATTGAGCGATCTCTTCCTGGATTTTACCGCAGATGGTAACGCACGGTTCGTTTTGTTTAGCCGCATACGCTGCAATTTCATCAACATGACCATTATCTTCAAATGAGATTTCATCTACATTGGCAATGTAAATCGCCGGTTTAATCGTCAACAAATTCATTTCCGCAATTAATTCCAGTTCCTGTTGAGACAAGATAATCTGTTTTAACGGCTTGCCCTGTTCCAATTCTGTTTTCAGTTTTTCCAAATACTGCGCCTGATCTTTGAGCTTTTGATCCCCGATTTTCGCAGCATGTCTGTATTTCTCCAAACGCCGTTCAATAATTTCAAGATCTTTTAACATTAATTCTGTCATCACAACCTCGATGTCATTCACCGGATTCAGCACATCGGAGGTGTGAGCCACATTTTCATCTTCGAAACAGCGGATAACATGTGCGATGGCATCCACACCCTGGATATGGTTCAAAAATTGATTTCCCAGCCCTTCGCCTTTACTGGCGTCTTTTACCAATCCGGCGATGTCGATAAATTCCAGCGTGGTGGGAGTGACCTTTGCCGAACCGATGATTTCAGCAATTTTTGTCAACCGTTCATCTTTGAGCGGAACAATCCCCATATTCGGTTCGATGGTGCAAAACGGGTAATTCGAAGCCGCTACCTGCTTGGAGGTGAGTGCATTAAAAATCGTGGATTTGCCAACATTCGGCAATCCGACCAAACCACATTTAAACCCCATTTTGAATCCTCACATTTTTTTCAAAAAATTTATTAAAGTGTTCAGATTTACGAAGCTAATAAATCTAAATTCAACTGCTCATCGCCGACGAACAGCTTTCGATAAACCAGGTAAAGAATGGTGATGCACGAAATCGTTACAGAAGTCGTCAGCATGTACATGATAATAATTTGATAACGGACCGATTGCTCGGGCGCGACACCTCCGATAATTTGACCGGTCATCATGCCGGGCAATTGGACAATCCCGACTACCATCATGGCATTAATCGTGGGCATCATCGCAGCCCTTGCTGCTTCCCGCAAGATTGGATTGATTGCGCGATGCGACGACGCACCCAATGCCAGCGCTGCTTCGATTTCCCAGCGCCGGCTTTTCGCTTCTCCCAGCAGCCGATCTACAGCCAGCGCAGAAGCATTCATGGCATTCCCCAACATCATCCCACTGATCGGTATTAAATACTGGGGCTCGTACCAGGGATCGACTTTGAGTATCAGCCCGATCAATGTTGCCATGGCGACACCGGCTCCGAGAAAAATTGACGCCGTGATCATGGGGAATAATCCCGGAATGTGCCGTTTTTGTCGTTTTAGTGCATTGTAGCCGGCAACGACAGCCATGATAAAAATCATCAGCAAAACGAAATACCATTTTTTGAAGCTGAAAATATATTTCAAAATATAGCCAATGATCATCAATTGGACAAACGTTCTCACCGTTCCGATGAGGATGTCTTTTTCAATGCCTAACTTGGTTTGAAACGAAATCGCAATCGGAATCAAGATGAGAATAAGCGCAATCACCAAGTCGTAATAATCCAGTGCCAGATATTCCATTTACAATTCTCCGCGGATAAATTTTTTCGCCACATCCGATTTTGGGTGCTCAAAAAAGGAATCTGAAGTGTTGGTTTCAACGACCCGACCACCAGCTATCAGGCATATTTTATCAGCAATACGTTTTGCATGTTCCATAACATGTGTAACCATGATGATCGTTATGCCCATCTCCCGGTTAATTTTTTGAATCAGGTCAAGAATGGTGTTCGCTGCCGACGGATCCAGTGCGGATGTTGGTTCATCCAGCAATAAAACTTTGGGATCATTCGCCAGCGCTCTCGCCAATGATATTCGTTGCTGCTGACCTTGAGAGAGATTTTCCACATTTCGGTCTTGATCCATTTCATCCAAAAGAACAACTTTCAATAATTCGGCAACTTTCTCCCGGCTGATTTTATTTTTGTGCAAAACCGGTCCGTAACTGATATTTTCATATATACTACCCCTGAACAGCGCCGGCGTCTGAAAAACCATCGCGATATCTTTTCGCAATTCCTGTGCGGGGATATTCTGAATTTCCTTTCCCTGATAAATTATCTCTCCCTCATCAGGTGATTCCAATTTATTCAGCAGCCGAAGCAACGTGGTTTTGCCGCTCCCCGAGGGGCCAATAATCATTTGCACACATGTGCCACAAAAATCGATATTAACATCGGACAGAATCGTGACCTTGTCGGATTTGTTGTTGAGTTGCAGTATTTTGTGCTTCCAGATATGTCTCAGTTCGATGTCCATGCTATTCTTAATTTATTCAAAATTTAGATCGATAATTAAGTTCAAGCTGAATGAAAAAGTGGTCTGAAAACTTTTTCATACCACAGATTAACAAGGATTTTTACAGATCTTTTCAATGATTTGAAAAAAATTGTTCTATTTTACAAAGTGTCCGCTACTTGGTTCTTTTACCATTCTCTTTGCCATTTAAAGCATCCAACGCCTTAAAAGCCTGAGCCGCGTGATAAGAACTTCGAACCAGCGGACCGGCTTCGACAAATTTGAAACCGAGCTCAAGCCCGGTTTCTTTCAATTCATTGAATTCATCTGGCGATAAATATCGGTCGATGGGGAGATGCTGAGCCGAAGGTTGTAAATACTGTCCCAGGGTTAAAAAATCACATCCGACCGCGACCAAATCTCTCATCACCTGTTTAACCTCTTCGTTGGTCTCACCCAAACCGAGCATTAAACCGGATTTCGTATTCAGATTGAATGCTTTCGCTTTTTCCAACACCATCAGAGACCGCTGGTAATTTGCCTCGGGGCGTGCCCTCGGATACAACGCCGGGACAGTTTCCAAATTGTGATTTAATACATCCGGCTTCGCAGCAAAAACCGAAGATAACGCTTTTTCTGATCCCTGAAAATCCGGAATCAAAACTTCGATCTTGCAATTCGGTGACGACTTTTCTATCTCACTGATCGTTCCCACAAAAACAGAAGCACCGCCGTCTGCCAAATCATCCCGCGTCACTGAAGTTATGACCGCATATTTCAGGTCGAGTTTCTTCACAGCCCGTGCGATACGTTCCGGTTCTCTTTCATCCACGCTTTCCGGTTTATTGGAATTCACCGCACAAAACCGGCAATTTCGGGTACATACATCGCCTAAGATCATAAACGTGGCAGTGCGCTGGCTCCAGCATTCGCCAATATTGGGGCAGTGAGCACTTTGACAAACCGTGTGCAATTTATTTTCATTAATTAGCTTCCGTACCTCGTGAAAATTTTGACCCGCGGGCAATGGAACTTTGAGCCATTTGGGATGTCGTTTTTTTCTGATTTTCATCTTTTATTATATTTTTTTTAATTAAAACTACAAATGAACTGCTTCATCATAAGCCGCAGCACCAGCTTCCATGATCGCCTCCGATAAAGTCGGATGCGGATGAATTGTTTTCAGCAAGTCAAACGCTTTGGAATCAGATGATTTCAAAAGTGACAACTCACTAATCAATTCGGTAGCTTCTGCATGCAAAATATGAGCGCCCAACAATTTGTCCGTTTTCTTATCGAAAATTAATTTCGCGGTTCCTTCGCTTTCACCGAGCGCCAGGGATTTACCATTCGCCACAAACGGAAACTGACCGATCCTCACATCAAATCCCTGCTCCTTTGCTTTGGATTCAGTCAAACCGATACTGGCGACCTGGGGTTTACAGTAGGTGCATCCCGGAATATTATTGTAATTTATCGGTTCAACATTTTTACCTGCCATGCGTTCCACTGCATTGATCGCTTCAGCCGATGCCACATGCGCCAGCCACGGCGGTCCAATGATATCACCGATAGCATAAATATTTTCAGCACTGGTGCGGTAGGAATCATCGACCTGGATATAGCCTTTTTCAATCTCGACGCCTGACTCTTCTAATCCCATCCCTTCATAATTTCCCTGCACGCCGATCGCCATCAATGCTTTTTCCGCCTGCAATGTCTGACTTTCTCCGTCGGCTTCTATCTTAACTTCAACGCCACCTTTTAAAGTGGTTACTTTTTTCACCAGACTGTTTGTATGAATTTTCATTTTGAGCTTTTTAAATGAGCGGGTCAATGCGTCAGTAATTTCCTCATCCTCGACCGGCAAAATATTCGGCAACATCTCCACAACCGTAACCTGGCAGCCCAATGTCTGATAAAAATAAGCAAACTCAATTCCGATAGCGCCCGCTCCGATCACGATCATGGATTCGGGTAACTTTTCGAGGGACATCGCCTCTCTGCTGGTAATTATGTTTTTCCTGTCGATGTCAACTTTAGGAATAGATCTTGGGCGAGCACCGGTTGCAATAATGATTTTATTTGCCTGAAGTTGCTCAACATCATTTCCGTTTTCATCCAGCACAGCGACTTGGGAATGTCCCATTAATTTTCCGAAACCGGAATACAGATCGATGTTATTTTTCTTGAACAAAAACTGAACGCCTTTAGACATCCGTGTAGCGATTTGCCGGCTTCGCTTGACAATTGCGTTAAAATCCATGGCAATATTATCAGCGGAAAAACCAAATTTTTTGGCTGATTTTAAGGTTGAAAAAACATCAGCGCTTTTCAGCAAAACTTTGGTCGGAATACAACCCCAGTTTAAACAGATTCCCCCCACACTCTCTTTCTCAATCACAGCAACCTTCATCCTCAACTGGGCAGCACGAATTGCTGCGACATATCCGCCGGGTCCGGAACCAATCACGATTAAATCGTATCTTTGATTAGGCATAACCTCTCCCCTTCTATTCATTTATTTCAAAGGTTGAATTAAAATTTCATTAAACTTTTCAATAGTTCTATGTCCTGCTTAAACCTGGGCATCCCGCCTGGTATTTCAAGAATTTTGGGTATGGCACTGAATTGCTGATCGTTCATGATGCAACGAAATGCCTCAATCCCAATCTGTCCTTCACCGATTGGCGCGTGTCGATCTATTCTTGAATTTAATGGTTTTTTCGAATCATTCAAATGGATGACCTTCAGTCGATTTAGTCCGATGACACGATCGAACTGACGGAAAGTTGCTTCATAACTTTTAACATCTCTGAAATCATAACCGGCAGCAAAGCAATGGCACGTGTCCAAACACACGCCTACTTTATTATTGCTTTTTACTCTATTGATCATTTCATTCAGTTGCTCGAATTGATAGCCTAAACTCGTCCCCTGCCCCGATGTCGTTTCTAATAATATATCAACATGCAAATCCGGCAAACTATCCAAAATGGAATTCAAACTATCCGCAATTTGCTTAATTCCCTTCTTCTCCCCCATTCCCTGATGAGAACCCGGATGAAAAACGTAAGCATCAGCAGAAATGTTTTCAGCGCTTTGCAGTTCGAATAAAAATGTCTCTTTGGATCGACCATATTTTTCGACGTCCGGAGAGCTCAAATTCATCAAATACGAGCCGTGAACTGCCACGTACTGAATGTCAGCCTCGACCCTTTTATCCTGAAACTGGGCAATCTGCTCGGATTCCAGCGGAGACAATTTCCATTGACGTTGATTTCGAGTGAAAATTTGAATAACATTCGCTCTGATCTCTCGTCCTCTCAACGGGGCATTAAATAAACCACCTGCTATTGAAACATGCGCGCCCAGTAACATGCTATTACCCAATGAATGTTTTTTAAAAAATCTGATTCGTACTTTAAATTTGTGACAAAATAAATATAACAAAATTTCATTAAAATACAATAACTAAATAAAAAAAGCCATCAAAACAGATAGGCTTTAATCTTGAAATTATTCATTCAGCTTCTTAAAATACCTATCAGCTCTGATGGCTCATCCAGAGTTTCAAAAAAATTGTTAACCTAAATATTGTTGCAGTTTTTCCCGGCGATTCAAATAACGCAGTTTCCGCAATGCCTTCTTTTTGATTTGCCGTATTCTTTCACGGCTCAGATCCATCTTTTTCCCAATCTCAAGTAATGTCAACGGACGTTCACGATTGATGCCATAGTATAAACGAATGATCTGAGATTCATTTTTCGTCAGTGTCTCCAGCGCCATTTCGATGTCAGCTTTAAGCGATTCATCAATCAAACTGCTCGATGGTTCTGAATATTCCTCACTACCGATTCGATCAATAAATGATAAACTATCATAATTAGGACGGGTTGAATCTTCCAGTGAAAACTCACGTCCCCAATACGTCATATTTTTTGAGAGTTTTTGGGGAGAAATTTGCATTTCTTCAGCTACTTCCTCCAGTTCCGGTTGCCGTCCAAGATTCTGCTCCAGCGTTTCAACGGTCGAAATCATTTTTTGCAACGCCCAAACATGATTAATTGGAAGTCTCACCAATCTCGAATGGTTTGCCAGCGCTCTCAGAATTGCCTGTCTGACCCACCAAACAGCGTAGGAAATAAATTTTACTCCTTTTTGCGAATCGTAACGTTTTGCAGCCTCCAATAATCCGACATTTCCTTCGCAAATCAACTCATCCAAAGGCATGCCTCTATCCTGATAATCCCGCGCAATAAATACGACAAATTTTAAATTTGCGTTCACTAACTTTGTTAACGCCTGCCAGTCTCCCTGCTTTATCTTTTTTGCTAATTCGATTTCTTGCTTTGGCGTTACCATCGGAATTTGATCGATGTCGCTCAAATATTTGGCTAGAATATCTTTAGTTTTTTTCGCTCGTTTATTTTTTTTCATAGATATCACCTACCTATTTTTATGATAGATGAAAAAAAATGATATATTACTGTGATTTAATTGAGCTCTTAAATAAATAGATGATTATATTTACAAAATTATTCTAGCATTTTTTGTGATCTATATCAATATTTTAAAAAAATTTTTACTCCCCAACATTTTTTCTTTTGCCAAGGATTATTATGAGATAATTTGCTGTAAAATATTTTCTGATCCATATAAAGCAACTCTTGATAATTATTTATTCATTACAATCTATATTTTGAACCTTCAATTGCTGCGTCAAGTTTCATAGAATTGTCCATTTGAGTTAACCTCTCTTTAAATTTTTTGACAATTCTTTCAATCAGTTCGTCGGACCTGTCCGGATCATGATGGAAAAAGATGAGATGTTTCACATTCGCTTGAATCCCAAGTTCGAAAGCCTGCTCGTAAGATGAATGCCCCCATCCAGCCGTTTCAGTCATCTCGTGATTTAAATAATGGGCGTCATGAATCAAGATGTCTGCATTTTGACAAAAACTGACAAACTCCTGCCATTGAGTTTTCTCGTTATGTTTTGGCAATAATTCATTATCGGTAATAAAAACCAATGACTTATTCTTTTCAGTAACACGAAAACCCGTCGCATTTCCGGGATGATTGTTTTCGATACAAGACAGGGTCGCACTATTCAACCTAAACTCTTTATCCCTGATTTTATTAAAATTAATATCTGCTTTCAATTCACTGAACTTAACCGGGAAAAAACGAGCATCCATTTGATAGGAAAGAATATCTTTAACATTTTGAAAAACGGACTGAGAGCAGTAGATATTAATTTTCATCATTTCTGAATAAGCAGGTAAGAACAGCGGAAAGCCCTGAATATGATCCCAATGAGAATGCGTGAAAAAAAGATGTATTTCTTTTGTCTCCTTTTTTTCAATGATTCTCTGTCCTAATCTTTTAATGCCGGTTCCAGCATCAAAGATGATCAGCGTTCCGTCATCCAATTCGACTTCCAAACATGTTGTATTGCCGCCATATTTTATCGTTTCATCGCCTGGTGAAGGGATGGAACCTCTTGTACCCCAAAATCTGACTTGCAATGTATTCGCCTCCTCATTCCTACCTGGATTTATTCTATCTAAAAGTTGAATTTTTATTTAGATTCAAATCTCGTGATAATAATTTTGTTTACAAATTATAAAATTCTTTTTAATAAAAGATGTGCTAAATATCACAAAAATGTATCAAATATTATTCCACTTTATTATAAAATCACAATTTAGGCTCTGTGACACGTTTGTTAGTGTTTCTGAATTGATTAACAACAGAAATTGATGATATCAAATTTATATTTAGTGAATAGGGAAAGCCGCAACTACTTATCTATACAAGGTTTTTTCAATTGTGTTTCAAATTAAAATGGTTGAATATTGATCATGACATCTGATTCATAATACGAAAACAACCATTAAATGTCAATATTTTTCTAAAAATTTACAATTTTTTCTTATTGCACTGCTACAGATTTCACAAATGTAATATGGATCAACTTTTAAAATTTCATCCTTAATAAAAAGCAATTGATACAAAAAATGATAAATTTTTACCAATCAGCAAATTTTAATAAAACAAATACGCGTGTAAATAAAATAAGCTCCCGCCATAAATCGACAGGAGCTTATTACCATTGATGCAGTACAAAGATGATTTTTTAATATCGATTCTCAAGGTTCGACATATTCTAATACAAAGCTAATGACTTCAACACTTTCAGGTCCGTCTATCGGTCCATCGACGACAAACTGTGGGTAATCCTCACAAATCGTATAATAATGATAAAGACCGATCGTAATTTGCCCCCTTTCAAGATAAAACAATCCGGCATCTCGTGAATTGACATGCGGCGGACCCGGATCATCCGGCACAACTTTATAATTACCGCCATTCGCATCTTGAGGATAAACCTCTTGCCCGTACTGATCAGTTATCTTAATAAAGAAACTTTCGTTTTTTTGATAATCTCCACTGTTGTACCATATTTGTGCCCGAACCCGATAATGACCATCATAGGGGATTTCAGTCTGACCTGCGTTTTCCACAAACTGTGGTATATTAGGGTGAAAAGCAGTCACCATTGTCAATGACGAAATATAAATTGGTAAAACCTGAGGTTGAACATTGGATGAAACAACCACGATATTTTCTGAAGCGGTTAGCTGACCGGCTGCATTATAGGCTGTTGCATTGATCGTTCTCACCCCTGTAGAGTAAAAAATGACTTCTGCTTTTCCGTTCAATCCCGGATTCTGAACAAAATCGACATCCACTCGTTGTGCATTTTCGCTATGCCATTCTATTAAAGCCGGCTCACCGACTTCGACACTGTCCACTGTTGCTAAGAAAATTGTTGGCAGCTGCGGTGGTTCAGGTTCTTCGACAAAAACAGAATCTGTCACAACCGTTGTTTTTTGGTTTTCACCGTATGCGGTTGCTGTAAACACCTTTTTACCAGGATTTTGGAAAATAATATCTTCGCTTCCAAATGGTCCGCGGACGCCTACCCCCTGATCAATAACTACCTGATATCCATTGCTATTCCAGGAAATATGAACCGGAACACCAAAATTTACATTGTCTGGCGAAACCTCGAATTCCAAAGTGGGAGGATTTACATCCTGTACAAGAACAGTATCTTTTGCCTCTGCTGTTCCCCCTTCTCCGTACGCAATAGCTCTGATCACATACTGTCCGGACTCCGAAAAACTCAGTTGATATTGACCAGCCACTCCTGCATTCGGAACATAATCCACTGTAACTGATGTTGCATGAGTTGAAACCCAACTTAAGTTAAATTCCTGATTAACTGAAACAACTCCCGGATCAGCGTTCAGTGTGATGGTAGGCGGATCAGGATCAGGTATGTTTTGATCACCAACCTTGAGCATTACTGATTGGTTCACACTTCCGGCCTGATTCACAGCAGAAATCGTGAAAACCGTATTTACCTGTGGGCTGACATTCTGATTTCCGGTCGCTCCCACTTCGCCAATGCCCTGATCAATATAGACTGTCACATTTTCGCCGCTCACCAACCATTGTAAGACTGCTGTTTCGCCTTCTGTAATCGAGTCCGGTGAAACCGTAAAACTCTCAATAACCGGCGGATCAATTGTCGGATCAATCGTCTGACCAACTTTAAGTTCAACAGATTTTGAAACTGTCCCGCCCGGATTAGTTGCCGACAGAGTAAAGGTTGTATTGACCGGCGGACTGACATTTTGGTTTCCCTTCTCGCCGACCTGCCCGATACCCTGGTCAATGAATACTGTGACATTTTCACCGCTAACCTGCCAATGTAATACTGCTGTCTCACCATTAGTAATTGAATCAGGCGATAGGGTAAAATTCTCAATGACCGGCGGATCGATTGTCGGGTCACTTGTCCGCCTAACTTTGAGTTCAACTGTTCTGGATACACTACCTCCAGAATTTGTCGCTGACAATGTAAACGTTGTGTTCACCGGAGGACTAACATTCTGATTACCTGTCATGCCAACTTGTCCGATGCCCTGGTCAATGAACACGGTTACATTTTCTCCGGCAATTTCCCAGTGCAAAACAGCAGTCTCTCCCTGCTGAATCGAATCAGGTGATAGAGTAAAAGCCGAAATAACTGGCGGATCAATGGTTGGATCGTTAAAATCTTCTTCAACAATCAACGTATCCTCATCTCCAGCACTTCCTCCCGGTCCATAGGCATGAGCCTGTATAATATATTGACCCGGAACATCAAACGCGACCTGCCATGCACCGTCCAAACCGGCTGCCGGAACATAATCCACAGACACTGAAGTCGCATTTGTTGACCGCCAACGTAAAGTCGCCGATTCACCGGTCTTTACTTTTTCCGGGGTTACTGACAATCGAATTTGCGGTTTTACTGCCGGATCTTCTACTGGATCGTACACAACAATACTGTCATTAACGGTATAAGAACCAAAATCGTTGTAGGCAGTTGCATTTATGTATTTCAAACCCGATATTTGAAAACTCAGTTCACGTCTTCCGTGTAAACCCGGATTTTCAATATAATCGATATCAACTCGTTCGGCGTTTGTAGATTCCCAGGAGACAATAAAAGGCGTATCTTTTGGAACCGAATCGGGGATGGCCAGAACAATATCAGGCAGCTCCGTATCGGCAATTTTCTCCAGGTGAATATTCTGAATCACAATGCTGTCAACCACAACTTTCACAGCCACATAAAACAAGCGATACCCTTCGCGCTCTGCTTTCAAAAAATAGCCGCCCGGGTCTAAAACAAAACTTTTTTCTCGGGAATAAAACAAATCAATGAGTTGATTATTTTCATCAGTTAAAAAAGTGGTTACCGAGTCTCGATCGACTGTTACCAGTAGCTGCCCCTTATTAATAATCATCTTTTTTAGTACAGCTTCAATAAAAACGGGTTGCGAAGAGCTAAAATTGATCCTTTCGGTATATAGTTCATAGCCACTTTTTTGAACTCTCAGCGAATGGGTTCCTAGATTGATATTCTCCTGTGTTAAGGGAGTGTAGCCGATAAATTCGCCATCAAAATACACTTGTGCACTATCAACTATTTCTCCCTGGTAATCAGTGGTGGATACAATTATCTTGCTTAAATTATTTGGTTTATCAACGTTTCCTTGATCTCCATCAGTAGGCATTGGAGCTTTGCTGCACGCCCAACCCAACAATAGTAAGATAACTATCCCCCACACCGATGTAATTCTTATGGTGCTCATAGCTTAACCTCACTGATATTAATGAATCAAAAATTTAAAGTTTAAAAGGAATAGCGCCCCGTTATTCCATTGATCATCTTCTGTTAATGTGCTGATTTTTGAAAAAGCATATCCGGCAAAGACTTCAAAGTATTTCCATGTTATTGAGGGACCGACGGAGACGCCGAGGACCTTCATTGTCCAATTGTCGGTTTTCGATAAAAACTCCCAGCCGGAAAAAACACCCAATTTGTATTCAATTAAATTTCTTGGTAATAATGAAACCGTTCCCATTAACATTGCGTCGCCACGTTCCCCAGTGACATCTTGTCGACTCCAGGGCGTAAATCCACCCTCAATCTCAAATGCCCAATATTGTCTTTTTAATGCAATCCCTAAACTGGGAACCATCAGGTCATAATTCGATCTGCCCGTCCATGCTAAAACGCCGGTTTTAACTTCCCAATCAAAATAATCATCATTGACAGTGTGTTCTTTAACATCAAGTCTGGAATTCAGCAAATGTGTAATTGAATCCTGAAGCGACGCAAAAAGATGTCGCTGATTTTTCTTCAAGTCAGCCATCATCCTTAACAGAGAATCGTTCATGGCTTCCAATCGATCAACATCTTCGCGCATTTTAAATACATCCGGCGGTTTTGGCTCCCAGACAACTTTGACACCACGAACTGGTTCATCCGTAATTCCAACCTGTCCTCGACCGTAGCGGCTTTGTAAAGATAAAGCACGCTCCAGTTTTTTTGCCTGATCGAATGCACGGGATACTTTGGAATCGTTTGGTAAATTTTTCCATTTTAAATTATCTGCAGCGCCTAAAAACGTCACAACAATATCATCACGCTGCATTAGACTGTCGAGGAAAGCAAGCGCTTCCTTGTCAATTGATGCGTCATCGAAACTGGCACTTCCGGGTTTATTGGTTTTAATCCATCTCGAACCGGAATTTTGACTTAATCCAACCGTCGCAAAAACGACAATAAGGATCAAACCTAATATTATGTGATTAAATTTCATGCTCATCTTCGTTTCTCTTTATTCTTTTAATTTATACAATTTAAGAAATTAAACTTAACAATTTGTTTTTAATTGCCTAATCAAGCATTCGCCATTCTGAATGCAATTTATATGCCATATTTCCCTAAATAGATATTAAATTATGGTTATTTTTTATTAACAACGTATTTACTTATTTTTTTATTACTTATGTCGGCATTCAATCACAAATATTTGATGAATCATGTTAATTAGTTGTTTTCAAATATATTAAATCAAAACTATATATTCCATTTTAGTAAATATTTGACTTATACAGTATTATTTTTTAACCTAAATTTAATTAGTAGCTTCAATAATACAACTTTGTGATTAATTTACGTCATCCAAAAAATAAACAAAATACCTATGTCAGTGTTTAAAACAATTGAAACTCAACAATACAAAGAAAATTATTAATTTTATCAGTTTTTTTTAACAATAACATATTCAAAAATAGAATGTTTTAATAAACTTAACGTTTTATTTTACTTAGCAAAATACTTAGAAAAATTAGATTATTCTTTTCTTTCTTTCGTTTTTTTGGCAGACTTTTATTAATATTCTAATTCATTATACCTTATAAGATGGTTTCATGATTTCAATAAAGTAACTGCCAGCTATCTAAATTTAACTTGCTTTTTTGAAGCACGGGTGTTATAAATCACATTTGACAAAACTTTCATTTTTGCCAAGCCAACTATTGAAATCAATAAATTAACTAACCATTTCATTTTGAAATGTTTTTTCAATATTTTTATTTGTCAACTCGAATGGTACTCTACTCTATAACCTATCAGTTTTACATTTTTCATCCTCAATCTTTATTAAAACATTTTTACAATTTCGTACAACTCAATCTTATGAAATTCGAACCATTTTCGTACCAGAAATGTCGAACAAAAAATTATTAATTTTGACTAACTTTTGAGTCATTAGAAACTCTACTCTTTATGGTCCAGAAATATTAGTAATGTTTTATTCTGATACAAAAATTCACCCCGAATATGATGCGAATCAGATACATGTTATAAAATCCAGATTCATCACCCAAATTTTTTTTTGACGTCATCAGTATTAATTATCTATTACATTGTTTTTAAATATGTTACAAATTCAGTATTTCTTATTAATTATTTATAAACTGGCTAACATTTCATAGTACTAATAACTTATTATATTTAAAATAAATGGCATTATATTTGCAAATTTTAATCAAAATAACGGTAAATTTCTCGCGATCACCGTTACTAAATTTCGGATATGGCACATCAATCTTTTAATTTCAACTAAATCATACACGAATGTCAAACTCTCTCAATAAATATGCTTTACTTTTCTTTCTGATAATCACCTCTATTTTTGTGGAAGGATTTTCCCGGATTGTGATTAGCAAAAATAATAATACATGGGGAAAATCAATTCAAGTTATTTCAAACAACAAAAGTAGTCTGACGTTTGAAGTAAGGCTTTCGGAATATTCGGTCAGAACAAAGACCTTAGAGGGAAAAGTTTTTCAGTACATAGATATTCCGGATTTTTTCCAAACCGCGACACCAGGGAAACCACAATTACCTGTGAAAGGTCTGCTATTTGGGTTGCCAGAAAACGCACAAGTAAAAATTGACATTCTGAAATCCCAATTTAAATTATTACCGATAAAAAATCTGTATTTTACACCCAAAATAATTATTGACCAACCAACTGAAAACAATTCTAATTTTGTAGTCAACTATGAACCGTTTTTTGATCTAACCTATGAAGAATCCAAAAATTATTACCCCGAAATGATTGTGAAAGGTGAAACGGCAGGCTATCTTCGCTATCAAAAAGTTGGCCAAGTACAGATTTATCCGATTCAGTACAATCATTCAGAAAATAAAATCAGGTTGTACACGTTCATCAAACTGAAAGTAACTTTCACCGGTCAGAATCAGAGCCCTGATGGTTATCAGGAAATCAAGACAAACAATGATCCATTTGACAAAATACTTCGGCGTTCACTCATTAACTATGAGACCGCAAAAAAATGGCGGAATAAAAATCAAGTAATGTCCCAACCATTCCCTGAAACTAATCAGCAAAATCAATACATGCAAAATATTCGGTACAAGATAATCGTTAATGAGGATTGGATATATCGAATTACCAAAGATGATTTGGAACAGGCAGGCTTAAATACTGCTGACATTGATCCCAATAAAATTCAAATATTTAACCGGGGAGAAGAAATACCAATATATGTTTTTGGAGAAGAAGATAGTACCTTTAACGAGTCGGATTATATTATCTTTTATGGCACTAAACCTCACACAAAATATACCAACGAAAATGTTTATTGGTTAACAATTGGTAATAACTTTGGTTTAAGAATGCGAGAAAAAAAAGGTAACGTCCATGGTGATTATCCAATTGTAACCCGGTCTGTTTATAAAAAGCATTTCGAGGAAAATCATATCTATTTCCCGGGAATTCCTGATGGTGAAAATCAAGATCACTGGTTCTGGCAAAAAATGGGAGCCCCAATTTCGATTGATATCAATTTTTTTCTTAACGATGTCGTTCAAATTTCAGCCTTGCCTTGTAGCCTGATCATCGAATATCGAGGCAATACATATACTGCAATTAATCCAGACCATCATACAATCCTATCAGTCAATGGAAAACAACTGTTGGATGACTTGTGGGACGGTCAAATCAAGTTTAATAATCAGGCCAATTTCAATCAAGGAATTCTCAAAGAAGGTATCAATACGATAAATATCCTATTACCCGGAGATACAGGTTCAATTGTGGACAATGTTTATCTCAACTGGTTCGAAGTCTATTACTGGCGAAATTATATTGCAAACAATGATTTCTTCTTATTCCGGGGTAGGGAAGAATTTGGAACATACCAATTCGAGATTAAACATTTCACATCCGAGAAAGTTCACATCTTTGATATTACAGATTCCGCGAATGTGCAACGAGTTACCGATTTCCAAACCGAGCCAGTCGGAGATCAATTTAAGTTGAGATTTCAGGACGAAGCACAAAACCGCTTATATTTTACGATGACAGAAGATCAGTTGAGAACACCTCATTCTTTAATATCAGACAATCCCTCTGACCTCAGATTAAAGAATAACCAGGCAGATTATATCATGATCACTCCCGAGGAATTTGCCGACGAGTTGGTCCAGCTTGCCCATTTCCGAAACAGTCAGGGATTGAATGTTAAAATTGTTAAGGTGGGTGATATTTATGACGAATTTAATCATGGGATAAAAAATCCAAAAGCGATCCGGGACTTTTTATCTTATACATTCCATAATTGGCGCAAACCGGCTCCCACTTATGTGCTATTGGTTGGTGACGCAAGTTATGATTACAAAGACTACCTCTCTTCCGGTTATCCGGATTTAATGCCGACGCATCTCTTTACCAAACCAATATCAAACTTTGAAAGTTCATCTGATAACTGGTTTGCCTGTGTCGCAGGAGAAGACATTCTGCCTGATATGCTGATTGGCAGAATTCCGGTGCGAACAATTCAACATTTAAAAAACATGATTGACAAAATATTGCTTTATGAGATGGATCCTGATGAAAGTGATTGGAATAAAAACATCTTGTTCATCGCTGATAATGAAGATGATGCTGGTCAATTTGAAAACGTATCTGACCATTTTGTTGACAATTATATTCCTGAAAATTATAATCCCCGAAAAATTTATCTCAGAGATTATAATATCCCATCACAGATACGGGAGTCAATCGTTAATGAGATAAATAATGGTTGTCTTATTTTAAACTATATCGGCCATGGGTCTATTAGGAGATGGGCACATGAAAATATATTTTTAGAAGAGGATTTTTATGGAATAGTAAACCGCAAAAAACTTTTTATCGGAATCTCAATGAGTTGTGATAACGGTTTTTTTCATCATCCTACGATTCCCTATTGTATGCCTGAGAAATTTATCAATCAAGTATACACCGGAGCTATTGCTTTCTTCGCGCCAAGTGGTCCTCAATATACTATAGCCGATCAATATTTGGGTGACGGTTTTTTTTCCGCCTTATTCAATGAAAGCGATAACCTTTTGGGTTCCGTAGTCACAAAAGCAAAATTATCTGTCTTTTCTGCAGGGCAATCCTATTACGACCATGTCGAGTTCTTTAATCTGCTGGGTGATCCGGCACTAAAAATTAACCTGCCAACAGAAGAGATTACCGTAAATGAAGGCTGGAATCTCATCTCTTTGCCGCGACAACCATCCAATACCTCCGTGGATTCGGTACTGTCCTCACTCGATGGTAGTTGGACCAAGCTGCTCGCCTATTCCAACGACACCTGGATCGGAGCGGATGATGAAATTCCCTCTTCTTTTTGGTCGCTAAGTAAAATGGAAGTGGGTAAAGGATACTGGCTACAAACAACGTCAGAAGGAACATTTAAAAGTGACGGCGTTGAAAAAAATCGTTCTATATTTCTGCATGAGGGCTGGAATTTAATTGGCTACCCACTTCCTTTCAAAACTGATTTAACCGATGCTTTCATATCCATCAACGGTAATTGGAAAAAATGTCTTTATTATGCGAATGGGAATTGGTTCGGTGCGGATGCCTCTCTGCCGACAACTTACTGGACATTAAAAAACTTTAGAGCCGGCGCCGGATACTGGTTAGAAATGGATAAAGCGGACACCCTGCATTTTGTAAGAATTCCCGAACGAAACAACAGTCCCGATCCGTTAAATGAAAAAGCATTATCAGGCTTTAATCCAACGTCTGAAACAACACCTCCTCCCATTCAGCAAACATTCAACAAAACTGCGCTGGAAATCAATAAACAGTTTAAACTCACCATTCCCATGCCTTCAGGTTATTTCGGCACCATCAAAATCAGAGGTGAACCAGCACCGGTCGGCTCAAAATTGAGCGCCTGGATCAACGATGTCCAATATGAACCGCAAATAAAAATCGAACAACCCGGCAAATATAGTCTGTTGTTGATCAACGGAGACGATCCGGAAACTCCTGAAATAGAAGGTGGCAAACAAGGTGATATTGTCATTTTTAAAATTGAAACACCTTCCGGTGAAACTGTTACCGCCGAGACAAACGGCATCTGGGAAGAAGGGGTGAATCACCGCTTAAATTTGACAGCGTTATCAGTTCCAAACACGTTAAATTACACTTTGTTTTATGAATTCCGTGTGGACAATCGACTCGTAGGAGTGGATATTTTGGACGGAGATCCGATTTCCCCAAATTCAAATATCTCTGTGACAATAAAGGGTGACATTTCGGAAATAGCAAATGAAAACATCAACTTATATATTGATGATGAACTGGTTGAGAAAACAGCTTACACTTTTATCCCAATCAAAAATCAGCAAGATATCAAAGGGAAAATAATCTTTCAACCTGCTTTTTTACAGGACGGATATCACGAATTAAAAATTGAAATTCCAGACATCAACCTCTCTTCAGAGTCAAAATCAGCTAATTTTAAATTTTTAATCAGCTCAAAACTGAGTTTTGATAAAGTGGTTAATTTTCCGAATCCAATGGTCGATGATACAAAATTTACCTATTATCTGTTGAATGATAAATCCACTAAAATTGAAATAAAAATTTACACGGTTAGCGGTAGATTAATTAATGAAATTCAACACGCTTCAAATGACATCGGCTATAATGAAACCTATTGGAACGGACGAGATGAGTTTGGTAATAGAATTGCAAACGGTGTCTATTTTTACAAAATCACGGCAAATGATGGTGAAGAGAAAGTTGAAGTTATAGAAAAACTGGTCATGATGAAATAAAGATTTGAGCTTTTCAAATATTCTCTGGAAAATATTGATAAATGGAGATCAACAATCAATTGACACAAAAACTCAGAAAAATATTTTTGAGTGCCATTATCATTACTGCTTTTTTAGCACAATCGCAGCAATTACATGCGCAAAAATATGCTGCCGAATTTTTATCAGTCGGCGTTGGGGCGAAAGCATTGAGTATGGGCGGCGCTTTCGTAGCACTTGCCAATGACGGAACTGCTGTTTATTGGAACCCTGCGGGTTTATCCCGGCTCCGGCAAAAAGAACTGTTTTTAATGCATGCCAGCCGCTTTTCAGGAATAGTTCATACCAATTTCATCGGATTGAGTTTACCAACACATACCGGACTCACATTTGCAATCAGTTATTTTCGAATTGGCATTGATGACATTCCAAAATCCACTCGATTAGATGAATTTGAACGGCCGATCATTGAAGGGTATATGCAGGATATTGAACAGGCGATTTTCCTTTCCTTTAGTAAAAAAGTGACTCCGAATTTTTCCATTGGTGGAAATCTGAAAACGATTTTTCAGACCATTGATGATTATTCTGCAATGGGTTTTGGAATCGACCTGGGAGGAATTTATCAAATTACAGACAGATTGTCGTTCGGTGCAAATTTTCAGGACATTACCGGTACCCACGTTTTCTGGGATACAGGACACCGTGACACCCGTTATCCGACAATTAACTGGGGATTTGCGTTGACTCAGAAAGTCAACTTTCTCTACGGTGCGCTCACCATTGCCGGATCACAGAATATTCGCCTTGAGGGACAAAATAGTGAAAACGCTATTTCATTCGGCGATATTGCCGGAAGTGACTTTCAAGCTGGTTTTGAATATTCATTCATGAATACTGTAGCTTTTCGCGCTGGTATGGAACGTAAAAATTTCACAGCCGGAACCGGTATTCAGTTTAAATTTTTGGCGGTGGACTACGCTTTTGTAAGCTACGATCTCGGGAATACGCATCGCATTTCAGGAAGTATTAAATTTTGAGTTCCCATTTTCTGATAAAAAAAATATAAGGTAATCACGATCCCGGTAGCACAAGAGAACAAGAAGGGGTTATTCAAAATGAGAAAGTTTGCATTATTAATTATCATTATAAGTCGGATAATTTTATTCCAAAATCAAGCAACGGCACAACCACCTTTGCCGGCAGGTTACTATGGTACCATATCAATTAATGGTCAATTAGCACCTGTAGGAACGATCATCGTGCCACTCATCAGAGGCGTCGCTTATCCGGCAAGCGACACAGTAAAAACAGCCGGTAACTATGGACTGCTATTCGTACATGCGGACGATCCGTCAACGCCTTCTACAAAGGAAGGCGGCGTTTTCGGCGATTCAGTTGTTTTTAAAGCGATCACCCAATTAAATGAGTATATCATGACTCCGTCTGGCGCCTGGGCTTCAGGAGTAAATCAGCAATTAAATTTGATAAATCAGGATTACATCCCTGTTGAGCTTTCGTCTTTTTATGCATCAATAAATCATGATGCTGTTCTGTTATCGTGGACCACTGCCTCCGAGTCGAATAATTTCGGCTTCGAAGTTCAAAAAAGCAGGGATAATAAATCTTACACGAAAATCGGCTTTGTTCAGGGTCACGGAACAACTTCAGTGGTTCAGCGCTACCAATTTGAAGATCAGACTCAATCATCGGGAATATATTTCTATCGGCTCAAACAGATCGATACGGATGGCTCATTTGAGTTTTCCAGTTCAGTGAAAGTGGATGTCGCCCTGCCTGATATTATTTCTCTTGAACAAAATTATCCCAATCCATTCAATCCGACAACGACCATCCGCTTTAAAACGCCGCAAAAAGATCGAGCATCACTAACAATATTTAATATTAAAGGAGAATTTATTCGTTGCTTGATCGACGACAATTTAGAAAGCGGACAATACACAATACACTGGAATGGTGACAACGCACAGGGGAAACAAGTACCCAATGGTATTTATATCTATTCCTTGCAGTCCGGTAGCTCTCGAATCTCAAAAAAGATGATTCTGGTGGAGTAGATAATCACTTTAACCTGCATTAATTATAAACTTTGCCACAGAGGCAATGAGGTCACAGAGAAACAATAACTTGTGAACATAGTAACTTTCAAATAAAGTTGATAAATATCTGACCGCATATTTTTTGTAACGTTTTGAAAAATAAAACTCTGTGTCCTCTGAGCCTCTGTGGCTACAAATTTTTCAGGTTAAAAAATTTTCAGTCAACTTCGATTTAAAATATTGACCGATCACTGCTCATTACACTGGACTTCTTGGAAATGATTTCAACCTCGCTACCTTCAAAAAACAACTGACAATAAGGATAGAGAATAAGAATTAAATCTCAATTTTCAAATTATCCTTGATTCGTTAGCCTCACAATCGTATATTAAATCAAAAATGAATTTAAATTATTTGAGAACACCCTTCCTTAACATAAAGTGTAAGATAAAGATAATCAAATATGATAGAAAAAAATCTGATTACAAATTTTTACAATGTTACGTATCAGCGTATAAAGAACGAAGGAACACCCTGGTCAAAGTTCATTTTGCCAAACACGGATCGAGTAACCAAACAAAAAATCAAAACCGAGTTACTCAACCATCCCAATATTCATGAAATTCGTGATCAATTGGCTGATCCAAAACTGGGAATCCCCTCACTCGATCACAAACCAGCTGATTTCCGGGTTTACAATTCTTATTTTTGGGTATTGCGTTTTTTTGCAGATATTGGAATATATGCCGAAGATTTAATGATCGAAAAATTAATCCACCGGCTTCAATTACAACAGGATGAAGATGGTGAAATCATCATTAATCACCACAAAAAACGTAAACAAGTTATTAAACTCATCTGTATGACAGCTCACCTGATTTATTGTTTAATAAATATTGGTTATTTAAATAGCATAACAGTGGAAAGAGCTTTGCAATTTATTTTTTCAAGTCAACGCCATGACGGGGGATGGCACTGTTCCCGATCGAAATTTCCCGGTGAAGCTCGACAGCACGATCCCAGTTGTTATACAGCGACAATTTATGTTCTTCGCGTACTCGGTTTGCTTCTGCCAAAATATCAATCAATCACTCAACCGGCTTTAAAATTCATTTCAGAAAATCTTTTTAGGCATCAAACCAATTGTCCCTACCAGCCTGACACTAACCTGAACATTGATAAATTAAGGTATCCTCCCCATTTTTCGGCGCTGGATGCTCTAAATCTCACCGACAGCCTTTCTCATTTTCCATCGTTTTTCCACACAAACGATAGCCACCTTTTATTTGAGAACATTTTAGAACGATGGGATGGCAGACATTTTCTCTGTTCTGAAAAACGAATTCCGGGGTGGTCTGAGTTTGATTTCGCCCATAATCGAAACGAATCCGATTGGATCACAGCGATGGTTTTACGCGCGATCGACCGTGTTTACAGTTTTTAAGATAAACCCAACCAGATTTTTCAATCCTAATTCATCAACGCCAACCAACACTTTTTCTCTTGACATTGTAAGAATATTTCATATATTTACATATAAAGAATTATGACTATCTCAAATCGTCACCATTACTTTCTTTGTTATTTTATATCTGACATCGACATCATTTAAATGTCAAACAAAGCAGCCAACCGGAGTTATATTTGATGGTATATCTTGGTGGTTTTAGCGTTCTAATAAGTTTAATCGGACTTTACATTCTCCTCATTTTCTCTTTCAGTCCGAGAAAAAAGAAAAAGAATAAAGGAGAATTCATTCAAAAATCAGCCAGAAAAATCCGTGTTCATCATTCACAACCATCAATACAAACCTTAACAAAATCGCACCAGATTAATCCACGCGTCATTTTGCTTTTAGAAACAATCGTCATCGGTGAAGTTGTTGGTCTTTTTTTTCTACTGCTTTCTAACGATCCTTTTAAATATAAAATCTTGGCCTATAACGCAGCCTTTCTTTTAATTGCATCATTTCTGTGTTCTGTGCTCACTCTCTTAAATGCATGGTTCAAAAAGAAGACCCACATCGCCTTTCGAGTGAGCCTTCAGGCAATTACGCTCATAGTTGGCATTATTTTGTTCAGACTTGCCATGAGCGGTAAATCCGTTAAAGAGAGCATTTCGATAGTGAAAGCTGGCGTTTACATGCAGATGGCGATTTACGGTTATTTTATCACCGTCGTTGTTGCGATTGTTACCATGCTCTATATTGCGTTAAAAGGGGACACCGAAAATAATGAGGAGTTAGAGTTTAGTAATTACCTGATGCTGGTGATCATGTCGGGTCTGTTAATTGGCTCCGGACTATTACTGGCATATTCTATAAAATTTATTACCGTTTAAATACATTTTTCAGGGAAGTAAAAAGTTACTTATCGACAATATCTCAAAAGAATCCTTCTCTGAACAAAGTTATCAAAGAAAATAAAGTAATCAAAAAATTAACTACGGAGGAACAAATCATGAACTACTGCCGAAAATCTGCAATTTATTTTTTAATCCTGGTCTTTGCCATCAGTTTATCAGTCACCAACTTGTCAGCAAAAGGCAAATTTGAAGGTTATTGGATTACCAAAACCTATCAAAAATCCAACCTGCCTGGTCAACCAAAAGAACAAACCACAGATCAAAAAGTCTATTACAAAGACGGTAAAATGAAAATGGTGGACCAGAAAAAGAATGAAATCACCATCATTCGTCTGGACAAAGAAGTGTCCTGGACAATTTCGCCGGATTCAAAAAGATACAGAGAGATGAAATTTTCTGATGTTGAACAAGGCATGAAACAAATGCAGGAAGCTATGTCCGAGGGTATGAAAGACTTGTCACCCGAAGAACGCCAACAAATGCAGAAAATGATGGGAGAACGTTTTAGCAAAATGTTTAATCAACAAACACCAACTGTGAGTTTTGAAAGCACCGGAAAGAAGAAAAAAATTCAGGGATATGATTGTCATCAGGTAATACTTAGTGTCAATAGCGAGCCGATGATGGAAATGTGGCTGACCGATAAATACGACCTTGGCGATGATTTTGTCGAAATGTATAAAAAAATGGGACTTATCAAAGGAGAGCTGCCGGAGAACATCGATGAAGTCAGAGGCTTTCCGATCTACAGTAAAACCGAGATCAGTGCCGGACCCATGGGCACGATAGAAACGGAAACAACAGTTGAAAAAATTGTCCCGACATCAGTTTCAGACAGTGAATTTGAAGTTCCAAAAGGCTATAAAAAGGTTGAAACAGAAATGCCTTTTAAAAGATAATTTCAGCGTGTAATTACAGAAAAAATTTCGAGCAAAACTGTTCAAGTGCGGAATAAAGTGTTGCATCCAATAAAGTGATTTTTTTGATAAGCTTGAACGGTAGCGCAAACATTATTATTCAATGACGCTGATAAACTTTTTTACCTCGATGTAACTCGGTAAAGCAGATTGCGCTCCCATTTTTGTGGCAGATAATGCACCAACGGCATTTGCAAAACGGATTGCATCGAAAAGCTCGAAGTCCTTACTCAAAGCAACAGCCAGTCCGGCGTTGAATCCATCGCCGGCGGCTGTTGTATCTACAGCCTGTACAGTCCAGGCATCGACATGCCCCTGTGCTTCATCCGACAAAAAATAGGCGCCCTTTTCCCCTCTTGTGATGATAGCCGTTGACACACCTTTGTTTTTAATTTCCTTCGCCAATTCAGCTATTTCTTTGTGATCGGTTTTAGCTACTTTAATCGCCTCAGTTATATTTGGGGTAATAATTGAGATGCAATGAAAATACTCATCAGGAAAATCGACAGCCGGCGCCGGGTTGAGAATGACCAGCGCGCCAGTTGATTTTGTCACTTTTAAAATATATCCGATGGTTTCCACCGGTATTTCCATTTGCATTACCAAAATATCTGATGATTCGATGATGTGCTGTTTAGTTTTAATATCATTAACCGAAAGATTTGCATTGGCGCCAGGGACAACGATGATTTTGTTATTTCCGTGTTTGTCAACCTCAATTACTGCGGTCCCAGTCGGATTTCGGTCATCATAAATCAAGTGATCGGTTTTCAATCCCTGGCGTACCAAATTTTCCACCGCCTGTCTCCCAAAATCATCCAAACCGATTTTAGAAATGAAATTAACTTGAGCACCCAGGCGACTGATCCCAACAGCCTGATTCGCGCCTTTTCCGCCATGGTAAATAGCAAAAGTTTCTCCGATAACCGTTTCTCCTGTTTCGGCAAAGCGACTCGTTTTCACGACCAGATCAATATTTGTACTTCCGACAACTGTGATTTTTCTCATCCGCTACCTTCACGAAATATGAAAATACTTATGAGCCAAAATTTTAATAATGTTTAAAATCATTCGTTCTTTTTCGTACTCTCAACAGCCAGCATGATGGCGCCAATAATACCGGCATCGTTTCCCATTTCTGCCCGGAGAATTTTGAGAGGAGTTGTAATTGCCTTTATCGAATATTTTTTCACCTCTTGTTCGATCAAGCGGATAAATTTTTCACCGGCACCGGCAACACCACCGCCTATGATGACGATTTCGGGATCAATGATGTTAGAGATACTGGCTATTCCCGCTCCCAAAAATTCACATGACTCCTGTACCGTTTCTTGAGCGAATTTGTCGCCCGCTTCTGCTTTTTCAAAAATATATTGAGCATCGACATCATTGTTTTGAGAAGTTGATCCGCCATTTGTGACTTTATGTTGATAGCGATCCACCATCGCCGGAGCAGAAGCATACGCCTCAAAACAGCCGTTGTTTCCGCAATTACATTTCTTCCCGTCTTTTACAATGATGATGTGCCCAACCTCGGCCGCGGAAAAATGTTCTCCTCTCAATACTTGTTTGTTTATCACAATCCCGCCGCCAATTCCCGTACCGATGGTTAAACACAGTATATTTTTATGACCTTTTCCTGCGCCTTTTCGGGCTTCCGCGAGCGCCATAATATTGGCATCGTTGTCCGCCCACACTGGTATCTGAAATTTATCCTCGATTCTTTTTTTGATCGGTGCATTTGTCCAGGACGGAATATTCGGTGTGCTGCCAATTAGTTGTCCTTTCCAGAAATCAATACTGCCCGGGCTGCCGACACCGATCCCTTCAACAGATTCATTCCGCTTTTTGGCTTCTTCAAGCAATTCTTCGATTGACAAAAATATCGTTTCAAAAATCTCACCCTGCGATTGATTGGCGTTTGTGGGACGACTTTTTTTTACGAATATGTCGCCTTCAGCATTACCAATCGCATATTTCAGATTTGTTCCGCCCAAATCAATTCCAATAAATAAGCTCATTTCCTTTCCCTGACTTTTGCTGTGAGTACTGTTTCTGTCTATAAGTGAATTGAATATAAAACTTTAATTTTAATTTATCAAGTTTTTTTCGTTATTTTTTTATCAAAATGTTGTTCAAAGAAAGGGCACGCTAAAATACTGGCAAGCTAAAACTGAAAAAAAGAGAAAGGATGGTTATGATGGTAGAATCACTCAGGAAACTAAATCGGAAAATCAAATTCCAAACTTGAACGATTGACGATATGTTTTATTCCCAAAAGCCGGGTCACACGGAGGAAAATCTCGCCAACGTCTAATTTTTGAGAGTATACAATTTTCAACCTGGCTGTTGTTCAATGTGGAAGAAATGGCAGAGGCATAAATCACCTCACCGTCCGGATTAATTGAAAACCGAATCAATATTTTCCCTTTTAAATCCGGATCCATTTTTAAGCCTTGCTTATAACAATCTTCCAAAGCTTTCATGTGAGAGCGAACAATCCGGACGACATCTCTTGACTTTCTGGTTAATCCTGCTCTCTCAGATTTTACGGGTTGATTCAGATAACTGGAATTGATTTCCTCATATTGCAGATTTCGGGTCACCGTTTCCGTTTCCGCCTCTCTAACTGGTTCCATATCGCGAATTAACTTTTTAACCTCGTTATTCACAGTTGCTCGTTCACCTCTGACGGAAGCAAATTTTTCACCGGAAGAAATTCCCTGTACTTTTTTAAGATTAAGCTGTGCGCCCGAATGCGGAACACGGATTCGGCTGAGTTTGGATAAAACTTGCACCAAATGTTCAGAATTTTCGTTCGCATACTCCAATAAGTCCTGAATATATTCCTGATCAATACTCTTATTGGACCCGGAAATCACACCTAAAATGCCAACATTTCCCATTTCACTTTCACGTTCGGAACTGGCAGTTATTCTTCGCTGAGCAGAGGCATTACGCAATTGCTCAATATCTTCTCTGGTTAATCCGGCTGGTTCTTTGAGTTTCATATCTCCCAGCGGCAGATCGGGCGTTTCTAAATTATCCAATGATTCGAAAATATCAAATGTTAACGATTCCACCCATTTATCAATTCCGGTAATCAGATCTCCCTGAAAATCATAGATCGATTTTGCGCTTGGTTTCAGAGCAGTGCCGGAATCGAATTTACGGTCTAATAACAGATTAGCATACTGTCGCTGAATTTTGGCGATTGTTTTTGAACTCAATTGTTTTGGTATTAAACGCTCTAAATAAATTACTGTAGCAATATTAACAATAAAAGAGAGCAGCAGAATGATTAAAAACCGTTTGTCCAGATTTTGTAAAAAGTTTCGCTTAAACTCTTTCGGAAATCTTTCCAAATAAAAACTCACCGAACTTTTGGAAGACTGATCGGCGGAATCAGTCCTGGATTGCCTTATTTTTTTTACGCTCTGATTGTTATTTGCTAAGCTGTTCTTTTTCACTCCATGCCCCGGTTTTGATTTAAAGTGATGTTTTAATCAGGTCTTTACAGTAAAATTGACCTTTTAAAATACAAATTTTTACAAATAAATGTCAAGTATAAATCAAAGTTCAATAAAATAAATTTCTGAGTAAATTTTCGTTCCTCTACAAAATTTCGGTTTCAATTACATTTTTTTCATTGAGTAATCGGATAAAATTTCATCTTGAAACTGGTCAATAAATCACCAGTACTGATTCTTTTTTGCTTGAACAATTTATATCAGGCTATTTATTAAATAGTGTCTGACCGGAATTGTAACGCAAGCTTCCAGCTTGCGAAAAAATCTATGCTAAGTCCAATATTCAGATTACAAGCAAGATGCTTGTACTACAAATATCATCATTTACGGACAGACGCTAAATAATAAAAACTTAATCCCACATACTAAAAAGTTTCAGACGATATGAACATATTATACCGGCTATCAAAATTTAATATGAATAAGTATCAAAAATTATACCAATTAACAGAGATTTCAATTTCTTTTTATTATCAAAATTTCAGATTTCATGTCCTAAAAATCAAATATTTTCCTTGCATTTTTGCCGAAAAAATTTATCTTATAATCAAAATATTTTCACTCTTTTGTTATCGTACACGTATCCGATTGGAGGAATAAAATGAATATTGGAATTCCAAAGGAAATTTTTGCAGATGAAAAAAGGATATCATTAACGGCGCAAGGTGTTTATTCACTGGTAAAAGAGGGGCACAATGTTTACATCGAAAAGGGAGCTGGAATCGATTCACGATTTTCTGATGAAGATTTTCAAAAAATGGGTGGTGAAATCGTATTTTCTCCCGATGAAGTTTACAAGCGATCTGATTTAGTTGTGAAAGTGATGCCTCCCACTGAAGAGGAAACAAAACTTGTGAAATCAGATCAAATGATATTTTCCTTTTTGCAGTTAGGATTGCAATCAAAAACTGCCTTGCAAAATTTGATTGATAAAAATATAACCGCAATCGGAACTGAACTGATTGAATTCGCGCCAAAATATCGGCCGATTTTAGTGGCGATGGGTGAAATTGCCGGAAATATGATGCCGCAGATTGCTGGCAGATTTTTGCAATGCGATACGGGTGGTCGCGGGATCGCGATCGGTGGTTTTCCCGGCATTCCACCATCAACAATCGTCATCCTTGGTGCTGGTAATCTTGGTTATAATGCCGCCAAAAGTTTCCTGGCATTGGGCGCTCAGTTGATTGTTTTAGATGAAGATATTTCCCGATTGCGATATCTGGAAGATCAGTTAGGTAACCGAATCATTACAGCAGTCGCTAACCATTATTCAATCGAAAAGGCACTCAGATCTGCTGATGTGTTTATCGGAGCTGTTTTTCAAGCCAATAAGCGTACTCCGATTATCATTGCTGAAAATCAACTCGAGCTACTGAAACAAGGATCATTGATTATCGATGCATCGATTGATCATGGCGGTTGCGTCGAAACCAGCCGTCCGACAACACACTCGGATCCAATTTTTATTAAACATAATGTGATCCATTATTGCGTACCCAATATCACGGCTGCCGTAGCTCGCACGGCTTCCCGCGCCATTAACAATATCGTCATGCCCATCATCCTGTCAATCACACGCAATGGTTTTCAGGAAACCTGTCACAGCAATAAAAATTTAATCAGTGGTATGTACATCCATCAAAAACAGTGTATTAATAAAGGTATTGCCAACTTATTTGATTTTGAATATCACGAATATAAATGTTAATGTTAACAGAAAGGTAAAGAGATAAAAATGAAGATTATGGAAAAGTACAAGCAGAAGTTATCGACACCGGAAGAAGCAGTGTCAATTATTGAAAGCGGATCCCGAATATATGTTTCAGGAAACGCAGCAACTCCCTACAAGCTGGTCAATGCTCTCGCAGCACAAAAAGACAGATTAAAGGACGTGGATGTTGTTCATGTATTGTTATTAGGAAATGACCCACTATCAGCGCCGGGCATGGAAGGACATTTCAGACACAAATCCTTGTTTGTCGGACCGGCGGATAGAGAGGCTGTTAACGAAGGCAAAGCCGACTATTTTCCCATTTTTCTCTATGAAATTCCTCAGCTTTTTAAGGGAGGAACATTGCCTTTGGACACAGCAATCATCCAAACATCCCCACCAGATGCACATGGTTTTATCTCCTTTGGAGTTGAAGATCTGGCAACAAAAGCTGCCGCAGAAAACGCACAGAAATTGATCGTTCAGATAAACGATAAAATGCCACGTACGCTGGGCGATTGTTTCATTCATATTTCCAGAGCAACAAAAATCGTGGAAACATCGGAAGACCTGCCTGAATTATCCATTAACCCACCCAATCCTGTTGAACAGAAAATCGGTGAATATATTGCCGATCTGGTCGAAGATGGCTCAACTCTGCAACTTGGAATCGGCGGAATTCCGAACGCAGCTTTGAGTGCCATGGATAATAAAAAGGATTTAGGTGCGCATACGGAGATGGTATCTGACGGTATCATGCAGGCAATAGAGAAAGGCGTCATCACCGGCGCCAAAAAGTCTTTGCATACTGGCAAAGTTGTTGCTACGTTTTTACTGGGTACAAAGAACTTGTACGAATTTTCCCACAACAATCCTTTATTTGAAATGCATCCTGTTGATTATAGCAACGATCCGTTCATTGTTGCACAAAATGATAAAATGGTTGCAATCAATTCAGCGATTGAAGTGGATTTGACCGGTCAGGTCTGTTCTGACTCAATTGGATACAGAATTTTTTCCGGTTTCGGCGGACAGGTCGATTTTATCCGAGGGGCAGCCCGGTCCAAAGGTGGAAAACCAATTATTGCCCTTCCTTCAACGACCAAAAATGACACCATCAGTAAAGTTGTCCCTCATCTCAAAGAAGGTGCGGGCGTGGTCACAAGTCGCGGAGATGTACACTACGTTGTTACCGAACATGGTGTGGCTTACTTGCACGGCAGAAGTTTACGCCGCCGGGCACAGGCATTAATTCAGATCGCCCATCCAAATTTTAGAGATGAGTTGACATTTCACGCGAAAAAGCATAATTTGATATAATCGAATAGCATGATTTCTTGCTCTATTTGAACTTTAGGATTGGAATAAATATTTTATTTGTAGAGGAGATGGAAGATGTCAAAATTAACAATTGATGATTTAGATTTAAAAAATAAACGCGTTTTAGTGCGAGTTGATTTTAATGTACCTTTGAATGATAAACTGGAAGTCACCAATAACGCACGAATTGAAGCAGCCCTGCCAACAATCAAAAAAATAATCGAATCCGGGGGCAAAGCTATTCTAATGTCACATTTAGGACGACCCGGCGGACAGGTCGAAGAAAAAATGCGATTGAAACCAGCAGCTGAGGAGCTTTCAAAATTATTAGGGAAAAATGTAAAATTTGTCACTGACTGTATTGGTGAAGAGGTAGAAAAAGCTGTTAGCGAGCTGGAAAATGGCGACGTGCTGCTACTCGAAAATCTCCGCTTCCACAAAGGCGAGAAAAAGAATGACCCGGAATTTGCGCAAAAGCTGGCAAAGCTTGGGGATGTCTATGTGAATGATGCGTTCGGTACAGCCCATCGCGCTCATGCTTCCACTGAAGGCATCACCAAATATTTTAATCAGTGCGCAGCCGGCTATTTAATTCAAAAAGAACTGGAATATCTCGGCAAAGCTGTTGAAAATCCGAACCATCCATTTGTCGCGATTCTTGGCGGTGCGAAAATTTCCGGCAAAATTGATGTAATCGAAAATCTGCTGGATAAAGTGGATTCCTTTCTCATCGGCGGCGGGATGACTTACACCTTTTTGGAAGCCAAAGGAATCAGCATCGGCAACTCGCTGCTTGAGAAGGACAAAATTGAATTAGCCGCTGATGTGCTCAAAAAAGCGGAAGCGAAAAATGTCGATCTGCATCTTCCGGTTGATCATGTGATTGCTAATGAAGTGTCAGGATCCGCAGATGTTAAAGTTACCAATGATGAAAAAATCCCAGACGGATGGGCAGGCGTAGACATCGGACCTAAAACTCTGAAAAAGTATCAGGATATTTTGGAATCGGCTCAAACAGTCGTTTGGAACGGTCCGATGGGTGTTTTCGAAATCGATCAATTTTCCAAAGGCACAATTCAAATTGCTGAAATATTAGCTAAAATCACAGACAAAGGAGCGATTACGGTTATCGGCGGCGGTGATTCCGCGGCTGCTATTGCCAAAGCAAACAAGACGAATAAAGTCACGCATGTTTCCACCGGTGGAGGAGCCTCACTAGAATTTTTAGGCGGCATAGCACTTCCCGGCATAGAAGCACTTTCAGAAAAATAGTATCGCCGATATTTCTTTTTTATTGGATGGAAAGGGGGAATTCTCAAAATATAAAATAATGACACACTTTGCGCTGCAACTAATGAATTGAGACATTGATGGCTGACAACTTAACCAAACTGCATCGATTTTCCAAATTTTACATCGAATTTCATGAGAATATATTTAATACTCATGTGAAATGTATGCAACATCTGGTTGCAGCGCTACCACTCCAAAAATTCAGCAATATGGATGTATCAGCCCGCCTTTCTCAGCGCAAGCCAATTTTAGATGCAAAAAATCTCATCATCGAAGAAAAAGACCTGGAAAAAATATTCGATTTTGTTTTCCCGGTCATCAAAAAATATTTTTCCAAACGTAAAAAACCACTATTGAAGCTGGAAGATTTAGCAGACAAGCGTCGGTTTTCGTTAAAACAATTAGTCGCTGCCATGGTGGGCAAAGATGAAAAATTTTTTATGGAAATCGCCGAGAAGCACGGTCTTTCCCAGCAGTTATTGGAAATTGTCATCGAATTGATATCAGTCCCCTACTTTGAACTCATCGCCGAATATTTCAACAAGCAATTAGCTGAAATTCACTACCGCGAACCCGTTTGTCCGGTTTGTGGAAATTCACCGGCTTTGGCAAAAATCAATGAACAAAAGAAAACCAAACTATTGTGGTGTCGTTTGTGTGATACCACCTGGACATTTTATGATAAGATTTGTCCTTATTGCCTGAATGATAAAATTGAAGAGCAAAAATTCATTTTCCCGGCCGATAAAAAACCCTTCCGAATCGAAGCTTGCAATCGGTGCAACAGGTATATGAAAACCATCAATGGGAGTTTTATAACCAGCAGCCTAAATTACAGTGTCATCAATATTTCAAGCTACTATCTGGATATCCTTGCCAAATATTATGGATTCAAACTCGATAGTTATATTGAATTTTATTTTAATTACAAGTGACGTTTGAAAGAAAAGCCTTATTTTTATCCTTGCCCCTGAGGATTTTTTCAGCCACAGATTATCGCAGATCAACACGGATTTAGTTTAAACAGTTAGAGTACGCATGAGTTATAAATTAAAACCCATCTATCTGCTCCGGTCAAAAAGCTGACAAGATGGGTATTAAACCTAAATTTCTAAATTGAGTTTATTACTTCAAATGGTAAATTGTTGATTTTCTAAATGAATGGAGTGCAATGCCTTTATGCATTGCAAAATGAATCGCATAAAGGCGATTCACTCCATAGTAAATAACAAATTAAAGCGAAGTAAAATTTTTCATTTTAGAATTTTAGGTTAAATTTAATGATTAGGTCATCTGTTCAGAAATAAATCGTCAAACTTATTATAATATTGAAAGTTAAATAGCTACATCCCCCCTTGCACCCTTCAAATGGGGGATTTTTAAGAGTCCCCCTTTGAAGGGGTAGTTAGGGGGATATTAATAATTGAAAGCTGAACAGAAAACCCAATCATTTTAAATTTTTACTCGATTAATAATATTTTTGTGAACTTACCAAAAAACAGTGTATAAAAACGCCAAAATAATAACAATCACATACGCGGCGACATTGAACACACGTCCTGTCTTAAACAAACCCGCTGTTAATTTAATAGCCTTGGAGTCATCTTCCTCTTTCGATGTTGTCAGACTCACTCCGGCGATGATTGCCATCGTGATGATCATGGTGTAGAACATCTGATCCATCCATGGTAAATTAACAGTCGGCGTCTTTAACAGTAGTGCCACCGGGATGGATAATACCACACCATAAATCGCGCCTTTGCTGGTGGATTTTTTCCAAAATAGTCCCATCAGAAATACAGCCAAAATTCCGGGACTCACCAATCCGGTATATTCCTGGATGTACTGAAACATCTGCGGGATATTTCCTAATAACGGCGCTGTAAAACTGGCGATAACCAATGCGACTGCCGCAGTCAACCTGCCAATATTGACGGTTGTTTTGTGAGACGCATTTTTATTGATGTATGGCTTGTAAATATCCATCGTGAAAATAGTTGATGTCGAATTTAGCATCGATGCTAACGAGGACACAATTGCTGCCACCAATGCAGCGATGACCACTCCTTTTAATCCGGTTGGAATAAATACGCTGATCAGCCACGGATAGGCTTTGTCATAATTGACGCCGCCTTCAGCCTTCGAGAACGCTTCTTCGACACCTGGAATTATCGCTGTTCCTTCCGGTTGAGTGAACATGACAAACGCAATGATACCCGGAATCACAACGACTAACGGAATGATCAGCTTCAAGAAAGCGGCAAACGCCAATCCGCGCTGTGCTTCACGGATCGACTTGGCAGCCAGTGCCCGCTGAATAATGTACTGGTTAAATCCCCAGTAGTAAAGATTTGCCACCCACATACCTCCGATAAGCACGGCAATCCCCGGTAGGTTAAAGTACTCGGGATGGCTTCGATCCAAAATCATGTGAAATTTGTCCCCGGCTGTTTTGGCAAGATGATTGATGCCGGCAAAAATATTGGCTTCCGGGGTTAAATTTTTCAGCGCCAGAATTGTCGTAATCAATCCCCCCAAAACCAACATTACCACTTGAATAACATCAGTCCACGCAACCGCAGATAAACCACCGTACAATGAATAAGCCACCGCAATCAGCCCCAAAGCTATGATTGAGTAAATGATTAAACTGCCGTCTCCCACACCGACAATGGTGTCAACAGCTTTTGCCCCTAAAAATAACACCGAAGTCAGGTTAACAAAAATAAACAGTCCAATCCAGAAAATAGCTAAAATAGTTTTCAGGCTGGTATTAAACCGGTGCTCGATGAATTCCGGAATCGTGTACAATTTTTTTTCGATAAACACCGGCATAAAATATTTTGCCACGATAATCAATGTAAGCGCTGCCATCCATTCGTAGGATGCAATTGCCAATCCAATGGCAAAGCCGGATCCGGCCATGCCAATAAATTGTTCCGCTGAAATATTCGCGGCAATGAGCGACGCGCCGATCGCCCACCAGGGGAGAGACTTACCAGCCAGAAAATAATCTTCAGCACTTTTTTCATGACCTTTTTTCGTACGAGAAACCCATAAACCCAAAGCCACAATCGCCAAAACATACACAGCAAAAACAACAATATCAAGCATTTCGAGCCGCATGGTTGTTCCTTTCAATCAAATACTAATCCCGTGTTTTATAATAATTGTATTTTTCACCTTGATATAATTAATGATCTGATCCTTCCTGTAAACAAGTGTAATTCTATTTCAATGAAAACCGATAAACGGTTTGTGTTTCGTAGGTTTCTCCCGGCTTCAAAACGGTCGAAGGAAAATCCGGTTTATTCGGCGAATCGGGAAAGTGCTGCGTTTCCAAGCATAATCCGTCACGAAACTGATACACTTTTCGGTCTTTCCCCGTCAACGTACCGTCCAAAAAATTGCCGGAGTAAAATTGCAGTCCCGGCTCTGTGGTAAGCACCTCCATAAAACGACCGCTGGCTGAATCATAAAGCGACGCCTGCAACTTTAGACTTCCGTCAACTTCATTTAGCACCCAGTTATGATCGTAGCCCAGACCAAATTTGAGTTGTTCATTCTCTGCTTCGATCCGGTTGCCGATCGGTGTCGGCGAGGTAAAATCAAACGGAGTACCTGACACGGGTCGCAATTCACCGGTGGGAATCAGTCCGCTATCAACCGGCGTAAAATAATCCGCATTGATCCATAACTGGTGATCAAGAATGTTTCGCTGACAATTACCGGATAGATTGAAATATCCGTGGTGTGTTAAATTACAATGAGTGGCTTTATCGGTCGTTGCCCGATAATTTATTTTCAACTCATCATTGTTTGTGAGTGAATAAACCACGGTTACTTTCAGGTTGCCCGGATAGCCCTCCTCCCCATCCGGGCTCAAATAGCTTAATTTTACACCGACTTCATTTTCAAATTGCTCTGCATCCCAAACTACTTTATCAAAACCTTTTAAACCGCCGTGTAAATGGTTGGGACCATTGTTCCTCGCCAGTTTGTATTTTTTATTCTCAAGCACGAATTCACCATCGGCGATCCGGTTGCCATACCTGCCGACTATCGCACCAAAATATGGTGAATTATTTACATAATCATCCAGGTTATCAAAACCGAGCACCACATCGCCCATCTGACCATCTCTGTCCTTCACCAACAGCGACTGAACAATCGCGCCATAATTAGTTATTCGCGCCTGCATGCCGTTTTTGTTGGTAAGTGTGAAAATGTCCACTGACTTTCCCTCTACAGTCTGTCCGAATTTTTCTTTCACAACTTTCATTTCAGACGATTCATTTTTAGTGCAGAAAATAAATAATAAAACCGAAAAAAGCAACACAGAAATTGGAATATATTTCATTGAATCCTCCGCGGGTTTATTATCAACAAAACTATGGGGAGCTGACCTACTTTTACGATAGTGCTAATTTGTTTGCATCTATACTAATGTGAAAGTGGTTTTAAGATTTTCTATAATAAGAACTCACCTTAGTCCTCTCTTAGCAAGAGAGGAGAAAAAGGTAAAATCTTAAAACCACTTTGTTATGCCTATATATAGATATTTTTACCCAAAAATTCAAGCTATTTTTTATAATTTGGATTCAATTTGCAATTGCATTTTTATTCAAAATTACTTACCTTTTATCATCGGCAAAATGATTTTTCATTAGCCACAGATCGACACGGATATTCACTGATTTTTTTTGAAGATGTCTTTAATTTGAAATATTCTTTTGCATTTTAGGTGCAAAGGCTCAAAGATATAAAAATCAATTAATTAGAATATTATTTATATTTCAAAAATACAAAACGATTTTTAAACTCCAATTTTTATTATTCCATTATTTCTTCGTGTCTTCGAGTCTTGGTGGCAATATAAATCAGATGCGAAAATTAAATTTTGAAACTCAAATAGCGTGCTGAATATCCAATGAAACCAAACGGGATCATTACATTACTCACAGACTTTGGTGAGCAGGATGGCTTTATCGGCGTTATAAAAGGCGTAATTTACGGGATCAATCCGGCTGCCCGGATTGTTGATATAACTCATTATATTACTCCTCAAGACATTGAGGCTGGCGCTTTTATTTTGAACAACAGCTATCAATATTTTCCGAAGGGAACTGTTCACTTAGCAGTAGTCGATCCCGGTGTAGGAACGGATCGGCGGGTGCTGGCTGTTCAGACTGATAACTATTTTTTTGTAGCGCCGGATAATCACATTTTAAAATACATTTTCCACGAATGCGAAACATTCACCGTCGTGGATGTGTTAAACAAGAAATATTTTTTAGATGAGATTAGCACCACGTTTCATGGTCGTGATATTTTTTCACCGGTGGCTGCGCATCTCAGTAACGGCATTGCATTGGATGAATTGGGTGAACGGATAACCGATTTTGATCGCGGGGAAGTCATCGAACCGATGCAGTCAGATAACAAACTAATCGGCAGGATAATTTACATTGATCGCTTCGGTAATTTAATCACCAATATAAATCAGAGTCAAATTATAAAACACGAAATATCCGTTCATATTGGCGCAAACACAATTGATAAATTATCGAACTTTTACTCCGAAGTCGAACACGGGAAACCGGTTGCAGTCATTGGCAGTTCGGGTTATTTGGAAATTGCAGTCAGGAATGGAAATGCGCAAAAACAGTTGGGTGTAAACCGAAGTGATGTGGTTGAATTATTATTTTCTTGATGAATCTGAATTCTTCCACCATTTACAATTTTTCAAAATACAATCGGAAACAGAGCTATGCGTGATTGGCGATCATTCGATTTTGATCAATTTAAAAATCGATATTCAGCAAGAAATCGGTTAAGTTTTTTAAACAAAATTCAGGGGAATCGTCCCCAGATCAATCTTATTCTTTTCTTGCTAACAATATTAACAACCTATTTGGTACAGGGGATTTATTATTCCATTTCTGTGGTATCTATTTTATTAGCTCACGAGATGGGGCATTACTTAATGTGCCGAAAATACAATATCCAGGCGACACTGCCCTATTTTATTCCGCTGCCGCTGCCGCCGTTTGGCACGATGGGCGCGTTTATCAAAATGAAATCACCAATTCCGAACCGGAGAGCATTATTTGATGTTGGCGTTGCCGGACCGTTAGCCGGATTAGCTGTAACGATACCTGTTTTGATCATCGGGTTGCAAAACTCAACATTTATTCCGAAAGTGGAAACACAGGAAATTGGGGTTTACTTGGGTGAATCGATTTTATTCTCAAATCTGGCAGAGTTGATTTTAGGTCCGGAACCAGCGGGTCATGATACGCTGCTGCACCCGATGGCGTATGCGGGCTGGGCTGGACTTTTTGTCACTGCGCTGAACCTGTTGCCGATTGGTCAACTGGATGGCGGGCATGTGCTCTATTCAATTTTCGGTTATAAGAGTGAAAGAATTTATCAAATTGTGCTTGTAATTTTTGCTGGTATTTGCATTTTCTTATATCCCGGCTGGTTACTGCTTATCCTGTTGTTGCTGTGGTTCGGATTCAAACACCCGTCGCCGATGGAGAATTATGTTCCATTAGATCCAAAAAGGAAATTGATCGGTTATTTTGCTTTCTTCATATTTATTATTTCATTTATCCCGGTACCTTTTCATATTCAATAAAAAACGAAAGGCACAATGGAAGAAGAAATTATTAATCAAAATCAGGACGAGGAAAAACAAAAAAGCAAACTCCTCCGGCTGATTACGAATCGAAAATTCATCATCTCTTTCGCTGCGATTATCGTCTTTTTTGTGCTGGAGTTCACTACAAACTTTGTGGAAATTGTCATCGGGAACGTGCTGGAACTCACCAATCCATTCCGCCCGAAAGCAGGCACGGTTTGGGAACAGAACAAAAAAGACCAGATTGCAAGCGATCAACTCAAAGAAATTACTCAAAACATCGACAATGATAAAATCGAATTGGCTGATATCAATGATCTGATTGAATTGAAAAACAAATTGGAAGTTCAGAAAACTGTTATCATTACCAGTGAACAGTTTAAGAAATTTTACAATCAAATACCACCGAGATTTTCCTATGATATCATCTCTCCGTTTAATCTGCTCAAACTGTTGCATAATAAAAAGTGGACCTGGACAAAAATCGTAAAAGGGGAGAATAGTTTAAGCTTCTATTTTCTGGATGGCGACAAACAAATTCTTATGGACACCTATCCCCCACTCACGGTGCTGTACAACATTCCCAATTCTGAAAAAAACCACAATGTGTCGCTGGATTCAATGGAAGTTTTTCAGGGACGGACATTTTCAGCACAGCAGTTTTTCACTGCCTTTGACGATTTATCAAATACCGTGAAATTACAACTTATCAACAATCCTTTTTTGCTGATCAAATGGGATAAAAACATTCGCCAGGTTGCCATAGGCCGCTATATGAATGAGCAGGTCGTGTTAATCGGTTTTGAAATCAATCAGGGAATTTATACCGAAGTTTATACTTTTGAAGCCAGTGAATTAGCAGCCAATTATTTAATTGCCCATTTAAATGAACTTTATCCCGAACTCAATCTGCATTTTCCGGAGAGAAAGTATCGTGAATATTACTACTATCAACAATAAAAAAATACTACTCATTTCTCTTGGTATCCTTTTACTTGCATTCATTTTTCTCTTTTTTCTGATTGTGTTTTCGCTTCCCAAACTGCCGGAGAACCTCCAGGATTTAACACTGAGCACGCCTACTGAAATTTATTCGGACAATGGTGAATTAATCACTGTTTTGTCCAATCGGGTGGAAGTTAAATTATCTCAAATTTCCCCCCATTTCATCAATGCAATTTTATCGATGGAAGATACAGAATTTTATGAACACCAGGGATTGAACAAGCGCGGTTTGCTCCGGGCAATTTACACTCATCTAATTACGATGCGTCAGTCCGGTGGCGGCAGCAGCATTACCCAACAGTTGGCAAAAAATATGTTTTTCTCTTTTGACAGGAGTTGGTGGCGCAAAATAAAAGATGCCCTGCTCGCCTGCCAAATCGAACAACGCTATTCAAAAGATGAAATACTGGAAGCCTACTGCAACCAGATCGACTTGGGCGCCAATTCATTCGGCATCGAACAGGCTGCCCAGACCTACTTTGCCAAACATGCAGACGAATTGACTCTGGCAGAGGCTGCCTTTTTAGCAAATATTACTCGCTGGCCTACGCGTTATAATCCGTATCGAAACTTTGACATTGCCAAAAAACGCCAGCGGATTGTACTCAATCGAATGCATAAAATTGGCATGATTACAAAGGAAGAAATGGAAGAAGCGTATGCCGCACCGCTTGATCTTAAGCGCTTAAATTTGTTTTGGGGAAAAGCCAGTTATTTTCTGGATTACATCAAAAATACCGTGGAAGATCAATATTCAAGGGAAGTGCTCTCTTATGGCGGATTGAAAATTTACACCACCATCGACACGCGGGTACAAAATTTCGCTCATGAAGCTGTTTATGAGGAACTCCAAAAATTGGATGAACGGCTCGGTTTTCCGGAATATGAATTAGCATCGGTTGAGGAAAAGGAGCATTATATTCAGGCGGCGCTGGTCGCTATCGATCCCCGTAACGGAAAAGTCAAAGCCATGGTCGGAGGAAGAGATTTTTCAGTGAGCCAATTCAACCGGGCGATCAGCAATAACCGGCAAGCCGGTTCCGCGTTCAAGCCGTTTGTGTATCTCACAGCGATTGATCAGGCGAATTATACCCCGGCGACCATCGTGGTAGATTCCGCAGTGACAATTGAATATGACAATCAGACCTGGTCGCCACCTAATTTTGACAAAAAATTTATGGGACCCATTACACTTAAAACCGGTTTGTCTGAATCGAGAAATGTGGTCGCTGCAAAAGTGATTGCTGATATCAGTCCGAGAAATGTAGTGGAATATGCGAAAATGTTGGGAATCAAGAGCACTCTGCAACCGATCCCTTCGCTTGCTTTGGGCACGTCCGGTGTTTCGCCGCTCGAACTGTGCAGTGCATATTGTCCGTTTGCGAATGGAGGGATCCGAAGAACGCCCATCGCAATGAAATATATTGAAGATCCGCAGGGAAAAATTATCCAGGAATATTCCAGCGACAGTGATCAAGTTATTGATCCTCAATCCATTTATTTGGTACTGGACATGCTGCGCTCCGTCGTTGAAAACGGAACAGGCAAAAGAGTGCGGCTACTTGGTTTCAATCGTCCGGCAGCCGGAAAAACCGGTACTACAAATGATTCGCGGGATGCCTGGTTTGTCGGGTTTACGTCACAACTGGTCACCGCTGTCTGGGTGGGTTTTGATGATAACCGCCCGATAAAAGACAAAAACGGCGTCGAATTAACAGGAAGCAGTGCAGCCATTCCCATCTGGGTGCATTTTATGAAAAACGCACTGCGCGGCGAACGCTATCGCAATTTCCCCATTCCCGAAGGTATCATTTTCGTTTACGTCGACCCAAACACCGGCGAAATCGTGCCCCAAACTTTTCCCGATGCACAGCAAGTCGCACTAAAGGCCGGCACGGAATTGCCGCACAAGGATTTCACACAACCTTTTGAAACCGAGGACACCACGCGGACGAAAATTGATTCTTTGGAACAATTGATTCATCAATCAAATTCGGATTCCGTTCGTCGCAACCGCTGGCGCTGGGATGATTAGACTAATAGCCACAGTGGCACTGAGGTCACAGAGAAAAAATAAAAACTGACAAGTAGCAAAGGCTGCAAAATAATTTTTTGTGTGTCGACTTAAATTACAGACTATCTCTGTGTTCTCCTCTCCTCTGTGGCATCAAAATAAGTGATTGACAATGAAGGAAATCAAACAAAAATACAACATCGTCGGCATCGGTGAAATTCTGTGGGACATTTATGAAGACGAGAAATTTTTAGGCGGCGCACCGACCAACTTCGCTATCAATTGCTCACAATTAGGTGATCACGGCATCATAGTCAGCCGGGTTGGTGACGATGCATTGGGTTCGGAACTCAAAAATATTTTGTCTTCGAAAGAGCTGACAACAGAGTATATCCAGACTGGTCCCGCTAAGCCAACCGGCACAGTGCGTGTCTCACTGGATGATCAGGGACGTCCAAGTTTTGTTTGCACCAAGGATGTCGCCTTTGATTATCTGCAGCTGGACGATAATTTACGCCAATTAGCTCATTCTGCAGATGGTATTTTATTCGGTACACTGGCGCAGCGAAATCCAAACTCACGAGAAACGATTCAGAAATTTGTCCGAATACCACAAAATGCTTTTCGTTTATACGACATTAACTTGAGAGGGTGGGATTCCGAGGTTGAACAAATTGTTCTCACCTCCCTGAAATTGGCGGATGGGATCAAATTGAATGATGCAGAAATTGAGCAATTAAAAAGTGTGTGGGATTCCGATACTGATAACATTTCTTTTCTCCGATCCCTCATCAAAAATTTTGATCTGAAAATTGCCGCCTTAACATTGGGGGCAGACGGATGTATTTTATTAGATGCTCATAATGATGTCAAGTTGGACGGAATCGAAACAACCGTTCGCGACACCACCGGCTGCGGCGATGCGTTTGCCGCCGGGATGGTTCATCAATATTTACGCGGAAAATCTCTGAAGGAAATCGCCCTGTTCAGCAATCAATTGGGCGCGTTCGTTGCCCAATTTAAAGGAGCGGCGCCGGTTTACCGTTCAAAAGAATTCGAATTATTCCAAAGTAAATGTAAATAAATCTTTGTGTACTCTGCTACTCAGTGGCTTTTGATCTAATTTTAAAACAATAAACCGAGGTAACAAAAATGAAAGTAGCACATTTCTCAGAAATCAACCTGGAAAAAATAACTGATCCAAGCGTCAAAGGCGTGACAAAACGCGTCCTTATATCCCCTGATGATGGGGCACCGAATTTTGTCATGCGCTTATTTCACGTCGAACCGGGCGGCTTTACCTTTAACCACGCACACGATTTTGAACACGAAGTCTTCATCGTCGAAGGTAAAGGTGAACTTGTCACACCGGAAAAAACAATTCCATTCGAAGCAGGTCACACCATTTATGTCGCGCCGAATGAACAACATCAGTTTAAGAACACCGGGGATTCGCAGATGAGTTTTATTTGTGTGGTGCCGAAGGGGATTGAAAAATAATATTTCGGAAAAATACTTGATTATTATTATTTAATTTTTTATTTTTTAATTGTCGCATTACATCAAGCGAAACGAATTACAGAAACTTATTGGTATAAAATTAATAAGGGTGGTATTGTGTTTCGCCGAATCCGTAACTATCTTCTTTTTCTTATCATTATCTTTATACCTCTCTCTATTATCGCTTTAATTATCAGCTATCGCAAATCGTCAGATGCATATAATCCGGAAAATTATCCCTACAAATTAACTATCCAAAATTCCAACCAATATCTCGCAATAGATTCTTATGATTTTGACAAAGATGGATATTCGGAAATTTTCCTAGCTTTTGATCCGCACACCTATGATATTGAAAAATCAAAAAAAATACAAGTATGTTCGATCGACCTAAAAACTTTTGAACAATTCAATTTTGAACAGTTAATCAGACCACCATTATCCTATGCTGATCTGAATAAGGATGGTAGAGATGAAGTGCTTATTGGGACAAACTCCTTGGATACAGCGTTTCTCGAAATTCGAAAAATCCCAGATGAAAAAATTGATAAGTTTCCTGTCGCCTGGAAAGATAAATTTAGCAATGTCGAGGGTGAATGGAGATGTTCAAGCAAATTATTGGATTTTAGAGATATAGATGATGATGGACTTGATGAATTGGTGTTTTTAGTCAGAACTTTTTATGGCAACTCACCACACGGCTTATATTGTATTGAGTATCCTGGCGGAAAGATCGAATGGGTAACAAAGATGGGCGCGGCTCCACCTCAATCTGAAGTTGCTGATTTAAACGGTGATACTAAACCGGAATACATCATAGGAACCAGCACACCTGAAAACCTGAAAGTTGAAGTGAATGGCACTGTCGATACATTAGCCTATATTTTAATTTATGATGATCAAGGGAATAAAATATTTGAGCAACAACTCGGGCTTAAAGGTACATGGGTCTTTCCCTGGATCAGTGATATTGACCGAAATGGTATTCAGGATTGTATTGTCATTGAAAATAATTATCATAAAAAGGCAGCAATGCTAAATAGTATGATTTATCGGTTTGAATATTCGATTAAGAAATTAATACCTGTTTATGAACCAATTCCAAGAAACATACTCATCAATATAGTTGGTGATTTCGATCTTGATGGTGTTACTGATTTAGTCATAATTGATGACAAATATCGAGCTATGACATTTAATTTTAAATCCAATGGTCGATGGTTAACATTAAAAAATCAAAAAGATTTGAAAATTAAATTGTGGCCTCAAATTATTCCTTTATTCCACGACCTTAATTTAGATGGAAAAAAAGAGATAGTACTGAGAGGGGAACATGAAATCTTTGTAATGAACTCGAATTTAGAGATAACAGCAATATTTCCTAATGCAAGAGATCCCTTCTTAGTTGAAAGAGGAAAAGAGAGACCGCTGCTGTTAATTAACAGAATTGAAGGCGGTGGTTGCTGCACTTTATTATATCAAAAAAATTACAATTTCATTTTACGTAAAATAAAATATCTATCCATATTTTTTATCTTTCTCATTTTCATCGTTGGTTTTTTTTCACTCGTCTGGCTGATGTTTCGAATAATCAGTTTCCCACCTTTTTCTCGACACGAACGATTATGGTTGGAGATAGACCGAAAATTTCGAATTCATGAAATGAGTCCGGAATTAAGAAAATTATTAGGGATAAGAACCATTCAGTTGCCCAAATTTGCAGACACTCTATTACAGAATCAAAATGCGGACAACCTAAAAAAAGCCTTTGACAATTACTGTCGGGGAAATCCAACAGGTAGTATCACTATAACACTACCAACGAATGAGAAAAGAAATTTCTTTATCGATATTTTCAAATTTCCTGGATCATTTTTTAAAACCAAATATATCATGTTTTTTGATGACATTGATACATCTCTATCGGATAAATTCATGAATTGGATCATTATGATCAGAGCAATGGTCCATGATCTCAAAAATCCACTCACAACCGCGATTATGCAACTGAACAACCTAAAAAAACAAATCGCTCAAAAATTTAACAAAAAAATACAGTCAGAGTGTAACTTCAGTGACATCGAAGAAGAATTATTACTTTCAAAAAATGCGACCAGTGAATTTTTACATTTCTTGGATGCGTGGCAGCATAAATCGCGTCCTTGCGATATTAATGAAATGATCAAATCAATTGTGAATGACTATCAACAGAAACACGATAGATTGCCGCAAATAAAATTAAGTTTAAACATGGATCTTCCAATTATTCGAGTAAGCCACGACTTAGCCAAGATGGCTTTTGAAAATGTGATTCGCAATGCTATCGAAGCTACAAATCCGGAAGAGGAAATTATTATTTCAACTTCAATTGAGGACAAACCAGCACAAAGAGCGAAAGCAATTCGACAATGGATAAACGTAGAAATAATGGATACAGGTTCCGGTATCGCTGAAGAGAATTTGAAAAATATTTTTTCCAGTCGATCATCTTCCAAGCCTGGAGGTTCCGGAATAGGACTGGTCATCACCAAAGAAATTATCGATAAATTTGAAGGATCAATCAACATTGAAAGCAAGGAGGGGTTAGGCACAACGGTTAACATGTACATTCCTGTAAACTAATCCTTCCCCAAGTGCTCTATATACGATACATTTTTTCCCCTGTTAATTTAACAGAAATAACTGAATAGGCTGGTTTCCTGAAAACATAGCAAATCTGAAAATACCTAACCCAGCAAAGCCGCAACCAAAATAGAACGCGGATGACACGGATTAAGCGGATTTGCACGGATTTAAAATTGATCTAAAACTCTGGTAATATAACAAAGTTTTTGTGTATAATAGAAAATATTGTTTTTTATTCTCATTTTTTCAATGCTTTATGTAGGGGATGCATATATGTATCCCCTACTTTTCTAATAAAGATGAAAAAGAAATCGAAATTCAAAATACGAACTTCCCTGTAACAATTGGAATAAATATTGCTGAAAATCTCCTCTTGACTCAATGAATATAAAATATAAATCGTGGAGATTAAATGAACTCAAAAGAAATGACTTCCATTTTAATTGCTGACGACAACAAAAACGCCCGGCTCATTCTATCAGATATCGCTCGGGAAATGAAATTCGCAACAGACGCAGCCTCGGACGGGATCGAAACGCTTCAAAAATTAGCCGAGAAAAAGTATGATATTTTGTTGTTAGATTTGGATATGCCAAAATTAAGCGGTTTACAAGTTTTAAAGCGAATCCAAAGGAACAAGCATAAACCGGAAGTCATTGTGGTAACCAGCTATGCGTCCATTCCTAACGCGGTAGAAGCGACGAAATTAGGAGCATTTGATTTTATCGCACGTGACGATGTTGAAAACAGGCTTGCTGTGACGATCCGAAATGCTTTAGCCAAGCGCCATTTGGAAACAGAAAATATAGAATTAAAAAAAGAACTGACCCTGGAACCTCAAATGCTGGGCGAAAGTAAGCCGATGCAGCTTCTCCGGGAACAAATCGATAAAATTGCCAAAACTGAATGTACGGTTCTTATACTTGGTGAAAGCGGAAGTGGCAAAGAATTGGTGGCACATCAGATTCACCAAAAAAGTCCACGAAAAAATAAACCATTTATTACTGTAAATTGCTCGGCACTGCCGGAAACTTTGCTGGAAAGCGAACTGTTTGGCCATGTCAAAGGAGCATTTACCAGCGCGACTTTAAACAAAAAAGGCAAATTTGAAGCCGCAGATGGCGGCACAATTCTGCTGGATGAAATCGGAGACATGAGTCTGTCTGCACAGTCCAAATTACTGCGTGTGCTTGAATCCGGAGACATCGAAAAGGTGGGCGCCACTCAATCCACCAAGGTTGACGTGCGCGTGATTGCTGCAACCAATAAAAACTTGGTCCAGGCGACCCAGGATCAACATTTTCGGCAGGATTTGTATTACCGCATTAATGTTGTCACCATTCGGGTTCCGCCGTTGAGAGAACATCGGGAAGATATTCCCCTGTTAGCACACCATTATTTAAAATATTTCAGTCGTCAAATCCCAAATTCTGATAAAAGGTTATCGCATAAT
>CAYYMH010000029.1:0-49751 GCA_964472785.1 uncultured Cytophagia bacterium
CTATTACCAAATTAATCTTGCAAAAAAACGCAAGATTAATTTGGTAATAGAATAGGAAAGTGGTCTTAAGATTTTCTATGATAAGAAATCACATCAGTCCTCTCTTAGCAAGAGAGGATAAAAAGGTGAAATCTTAAAACCACTATGTGATTATTATAATTTAATTTTTTTTAATTTCTCAATTGACATTCTCTAAAAATTGTATTACATTATTTGTTACTGTTCAGCCACCAAGTTTCAAAGACACCAAGAAAAGCAAAAATAAACTTTATCATATTTTACTATCGAATTAAAATGAATGTTACTGCTCGTTTTATAAAAATAATCAGAAACCGATATTTTTATGACGCGGTGGTTGACAAAAAACTGCAATAAATTTTATCGTAATGAATTTATTTTTGATTTATTCGCCTAACCCTCCTCCCTGTACGGGGTGAGGTCTATTCGTGTCGTTTTCGGTTGGACACCACTTAAGAGAGCTAACGAATCATTCATGTTAAAAAAAATAATAACATACTGATTAGAAAAATCAATAGAAATTTATTTGTTTGTGTAACTTCGAGTCTTGGTGCCTTGGTGGCAGAGAAAACACGCTGAATAATTACCATTATTTTATAACAACTTTTTTCTTATTTTAGGAAAACAAAAAAATGGATCAATCCAAATCAAAGAAATTATTCTTAATAGACAGCATGGCGATTGCCTACCGCGCCTACTTTGCTTTTCAACGCAATCCGCTCATCACTTCCAAAGGCGAAAATGTTTCGGCTGTATTCGGTTTTTTAAATTCGATCAATAAGATTTTAGATGAACAACAGCCCGACTATTTTGCCGCTGTCTTTGATACGGCAGAACCGACCTTTCGGCATAAGCTTTTTCCGGAATACAAAGCGACTCGCGAGAAGATGCCTGACGAAATGGCAGATCAGATTCCCCGTCTCAAAGAGGTGCTGGCAACGCTTAATATCCCAATCATTGAATTACCCGGATTTGAAGCCGATGATGTCATCGGCGTGCTGGCAAAATCAGCCGAAGCTATAGAGATTGAAACCTATCTTGTCAGTGGCGACAAAGATTTTATGCAACTGGTTTCCGATTTAGTTAAAATTTACAATCCTGGAAAAGGGAGCGCACCATCTGAAATCATCGATAAAGAAGCGGTACAAAAAAAAATTGGTGTGCCCCCGGAAAAAATTATTGATTATCTGAGCTTAACGGGCGACCAGTCTGATAATGTTCCCGGTGTTCGCGGAATCGGTCCGAAAAATGCGCTAATACTCCTCAAGCAATTTGATCATCTCGAAGATATTTATCAAAATATAAATGAGGTCGATTCAGCGACAACAAAGAAAAAACTGGAAGCTGCCAAAGACGATGCTTTTCTATCAAAAAAATTGGTGACAATTGATATTACCGTTCAGGTGCCGGTCAAGATTGAGAATTTAAAAATCCGCCAGCCAGACAAAGAAAAAGCCTTTGAATTGATGAAAGAATTGGAGTTCACCTCCATGCTCAACCGTTTTTCCGATGATACGGAAAAGGAGGAAGAAAAAAAATATCTCGCTATCACAGTTGAAGAACAGTTGCACGACTTTATTGACAAATTAAAACAATGCGATCAGTTTACACTGGATTTGGAAACAACAGATGTCGATCCGTTACGTGCCAAGGTAGTCGGCATGTCGTTTTGCTGGAAACCTGGTGAAGCATTTTATATTCCGATTGAAAATATTAATCAAAATCAGAATGAAGATTTGTTCAATACAAAAGAATTTACAGGTTTTTCACTTGAGAAAATAAAAGAACTACTTCAGCCGATATTAGCTAATGAACAGATTCGCAAATGCGGTCAAAATATCAAGTACGATCTGATGGTACTGAAACAGGCGGGCATCACCGTAAGCGGTGTTGATTTTGACACCATGGTTGCCAGTTATTTGATCAATCCATCGTTGAGACAGCATAATCTGGACATGTTGGCGCTCCAGTATTTCAATTACCAAAAAGTCCCAACTAAAGAGCTGATCGGCAGCGGCAAAAAACAAATCAACATGACTGAAGTCCCTCTCGAGAAAATTAGTTTTTATGCGTGCGAAGACGCTGATTACACTCAGCGTTTACGCGAGATATTTGAGAAAAAATTAGCCGAGCTTGAATTGAAAAAATTATTCGCTGAAGTCGAACTTCCGCTGATCCATGTATTAATGGAAATGGAGGAAAATGGCGTGTCATTAGACGTGCCATTCTTGAATAAAATGTCAAAGGAACTGAACCACCGTTTGAATGAGATTATGGAGTCCATCTATCAGATTGCGGGACAAATATTCAACATCAACTCTCCTAAACAATTGTCAGAAATATTGTTCGAAAAAATGGGATTGCCGGTCATCAAAAAAACAAAGACCGGTGCTTCGACCGATGTCAGCGTGCTGGAGACGCTTGCGAAAGAGCACGAACTTCCGCAGCAGATCTTGGAGTTCCGCCAGTTATCCAAGCTCAAATCCACTTATGTCGATGCACTGCCAAAGCTGATTAATCCGAAAACCGGTCGTCTGCACACCTCTTACAATCAGACTGTTGCCGCTACAGGGCGGCTCTCTTCGAGCGATCCGAATCTGCAAAATATTCCGATTCGAACTGAAATAGGTCGTCAAATTCGGAAAGCCTTTGTAACTGTGGACAAAAATCACATCATTATCGATGCGGATTATTCTCAAATTGAATTGAGAATTATGGCACATCTCTCACAGGATAAAAATCTGATCCAGGCGTTTGAAGAGGGCAAAGACGTGCATCGTGCGACGGCAGCCACTGTGTTCGATGTTGAACAGGAAGAAGTCACAGACAATATGAGGCGTCGCGCCAAAGAGGTTAATTTCGGGATCATGTACGGCATGGGCGCTTATGGATTGGCAAGCCGGCTGGAGATTCCCCAGGAGGAGGCAGAAACATTTATCGCCAACTACTTTGCCAACTATCCGGGTATTCAGGAATTTATGAACGACTCGATCAACACAGCTCGTGAACAGGGATTTGTGAAAACGTTGCTCAACAGGCGTCGTTATCTTCCGGATATTCACAGCGATAATCGGAGAATGCGTGAATTTGCTGAACGCAACGCAATTAACACCCGCATTCAGGGAAGCGCCGCTGATTTGATCAAAATTGCGATGATCAATATTTCAAACCGGTTTAAGGAGGAAAAATTAGCCACGAAAATGATCATGCAGGTTCATGACGAGTTGGTTTTCGAAGTGCCCAAAAATGAAATGCAGGATGCGGAGAAGATCATACGCTCGGAAATGGAAGAAGCGATCAAACTCGATGTCCCCATCAAAGTGGATATTGGCAAAGGAGCGAATTGGCTTGAGGCTCACTAAAATTTTTTTGCCATAATTTTGTCGTTATCAAAAAATTATATTAAATCCTTTGATTTCTATTAAATAAATCTGAGTTCATCCGTGCAAATCAGTGGCTGAAAACAATTTCTGGATATAAAAAATCGAAAAAATTACTTGCGATTCAATAAAAATTCTGTAAATTATAATTAAAACTCAACCACATATCTTGGGAGGACCAATGGCAGAACAATATCGCCGCAAAATTTCAGGTGAAGAAGCTCAGGAACGCTACATTTTGGTAGTGAAGCAGAGTCTGGATTTTTTCCCAAAGCCAGGTAAGCCCTTCAAACTCAAAGTTAAAGATAAGGAGTTTGAAACCTACATTGAGCCGTTTGAAGTCTGGACAATGGGGCCAAAAAAACCGCAGCAAAATTATCGAATCGATGCAAAGCCATTTTGGGAGACATTTTCCTTTCATTTCGGGCAGACAGTTACGGTCACCAAAGAATCCGAAAAAGTATATCAGTTAAGTTGAAGGACGTTGAATGATTCCATTGCGTGATACGGTTCCGTCCCGCACTTTTCCATTTGTGACGATTTTGCTGATTATTATCAACGGCTTGATTTTTCTTTTTGAAGTCTCGTTAGGCGAACATCTCCAGAGTTTTATCTCTGTTTTTGGGCTCGTGCCGAAAAAAATATTGAGCGCTTCGGCTCTGGATGGATTATCCATTTTCAGCAGAATCTATCCTTTCGTAACATCTATGTTTTTGCATGGTGGATGGTTTCATGTGCTTTGGAATATGTGGTTTTTATGGATTTTCGCGGACAACGTTGAAGACCATTTTGGTCATTTCAAATTTTTAGCTTTTTACATCCTGTTTGGAATTTTAGCCGGATTGGCGCATGTTTATTTCAATCAGAGTTCAGCAATCCCCACTGTCGGCGCGAGTGGCGCCATTGCCGGCGTGATGGGCGCGTATATCGTTTTATATCCGACAGCCAGAGTGCTAACGATAATACCCATCTTTTTCATTTTTCCGATCCTGCATATTCCGGCTTATGTGTTTCTGGGGATCTGGTTTGTAATGCAGTCTTTAAGCGGGATTGCTTCTCTCGGCATGGGTGAATCCATGAGCTCTGTTGCCTGGTGGGCGCATATCGGTGGTTTTGTTGCTGGTTTATTAACCGCTATTTTCATTTTTCCGCGTAAGAAAAAAAGTTTTTAAAATCAAATCGTTCAAAAAAGCTACATCAGGTGAATATTGCTATCTTATTAAAATGAATTTTATTGTTCGTTTCTAAAAACATTATAAAGTCCAGGGTTTTATAATTTGAAAGAATTAATGAATCATTCATGTTAAAAAATAATAACGTTCTAAATATGAAAAACAATAAAAATATATTTCTTTGTGCAACTTTGAGTGTTGGAGTCTTTGTGGCAAACAAAATACGTTGAATAATTACAAAAATTATAGGGTAAAAAATGAACATCGAACCATTTGAAATGGAACGCTACCAATCACTGTGGGAAAATGTTGTCGAATACAACTTGTCCGAAAGCGGTGTGCATCCATTAAAAATAAATCAATTAATCAGCAGTGAACATCAAGACAAATTTCTCAACATTCAGATAGGTTACAATCAGACCAATGGCTCTCCTGAGTTGCGAACAATCATCGCTAATATGTATGAAAACGCCAAGGTCGAAAACGTTTTGGTCACCACCGGCAGTTCGGAAGCGAATTTTCTCACGATTTTTAGAATGATTGAACCCGGGGATGAGATCGCGTTTATGCTGCCGAATTATATGCAAATGTGGGGCGTCGCTCGCGCGATGGAAGGCAACATCAAATCGTTTCACCTGATTCCGGATAACAATCGCTGGCAAATCGATTGGGATGAATTCGAAAAGGCCGTTTCTAAAAATACAAAATTAATCATCATCTGCAATCCGAATAATCCCACTGGCGCTCAGTTGAATATTGATGACATTCAACGTATTTGTGAAACTGCCAAAAAATTCGATGCCTGGATTTTAGCTGATGAAGTGTATCGCGGCGCTGAAAGAGAGGGAGGCATAACACCAACTTTTTGGGGACAATATGAAAAGGTCATTGTGAGCTGCGGTCTGTCCAAAGCCTATGGTCTACCCGGTTTAAGAATTGGCTGGGTATTAGCGACACCTCCGATTATTGAAGAATTGTGGAAATGTCACGATTACACGTCAATCTGCCCCAATCCGATCAGTGACCAATTAGCACAAATCGCGCTACAGCCATCTGTCAGACAAAAAATTATCGAACGCACCCAAAAAATTGTTTCGATGAATTTTGAAACGCTTCATCAATGGCTTAATACGCAAGGAGAACTTTTTTCTTGTATCCCACCAGTAGCGGGTGCTATCACGTTCATCAAACAAAATCTGCCGCTTTCATCAAATGAATTTGTCACGAGGCTAAGGGATGAAAAAAGTGTACTGGTTGTCCCGGGAGAACAGTTTCTCATGGATAAATATCTTCGGATTGGCTTTGGTTGTCAAACCAGTTATTTGAAAGCAGCGCTCAATCGGGTAAGCAAACTGATTGAGGATTTAGTTTGAATTGAAAAAGGAAGACCGGATTTTCTTTGCTACAGGTTAACACAAATTTTAACAGATACTGAATTGAGAAATTTTCTGTAATAAACTTTAAAATCCATGTTTGTCTGTTCATATCTGTAGCAATAAATCTAATTGCTAAAAGTGTCTGTTAACTAAATTAAACATATCAATTGAGTAGCCACGCGTGGAAAACATCATTTAAACCAGTTACGCTTATTTTTCTGGCACGGGATAACTTTGCTCGTGTTGATGAATTTTAGCTTCTTCCAAACTCCTCTTCACAACCGCCTTGATCGAGTCCGCATTGATAACCGGGGGCACAAATTCCAATCCATTTAGTGCTTTTAATCCTTCCAAAGCTTTTAAAGCTTCGAGCTTTTCCAAACCTTTAAACTTTTTCAGTTCTTCTAATTCCTTCAATTCTTCTCTCATCTTTTCCATTTCTTTTCTAAAATCCTCGCGCCACTCCAACATTTCCTCTCTTTCAAGTTGGCGAATTTTATCGGAGAGTTCCCGATATTTTTCTTTATCCAGATATATTTTAAACTGCGGATCAATGGCCATCTTCAACCCATCATCGATTCGATAATGCAATTGTAAATGTTTTTCTCGCATCTCTTCTGATTTCTCTTTCATCGCCTTGCGCAATTCTTCGTTGAGCTCATTCAATTTTCGAATGCGAATCCCAACATTTTCCAATTGTTCTCTCGAAATGGCGTCTTCCTCCACTGCTTGCACTCGTTTTATATCAATGGCTATCCTGATGGACTCTGGATTAACTCGCTCTAATTTAACCGGCGCTTCCAATGAATATTTTAACACCGCTTCAGCTTGTTCCGGTGTCAGGGTTGTGTCCAAATTGCTCAAATTCATAATATTGGCAGCAACATATTCCACCTGCTCCGGTGCGACCTGCTCTGCCTTGGCTTTTTTAATAAAATCATCGTACATCTGTTTTACGGAACCCTTCTGTTCACCTTCCGGAACCATAGCCAGTAATTTGTCACCTACAAGGTTCAACGAATAGTCGAGCACATTTCCTTTTGACTCTTTGTCTAAAAAAATGAGCCAAAAGATGACGGCTGTTAACATTATCGTCACCAGGAAAAATCCGATATTTTTAAACGCTTTTCCCATTTTTAATTTCTCCGTTAAAACATTTTCTCGAACATTTCATAATGATCTTTGGTCATGCCCAAATTTAAATACACCTGTTGGGCGCGATCATTGGCTCGCTCTACATAAAGCCGTAATCCTCGGGCTTTATTCTGTCGTGCCAGATCTTCAACGAATCGGAACATTCGCGTAAATATTTTCTGTCCCCGCAGTTCAGGTACGACATAAACGCTGTGAATCCACCAAATTTCTCCGTTCCGCCAATCGCTCCATTCTTTTAAAATAAGCAGCTCACCCACCGGCTGCTGCTCCTGATTTTTCGCAATCACATAAAATCCCTGATCAGGATGCTCGAATGTGTAGCTGACGCCTTTTACGATTGTTTCATAATTTAGTTCGATGCTTTCCGTCTCTTTTGCCATTTTGACCTGACAGCGGGCGATCCACTCTGCGTCAGACAATTCGGCTTTATTTATCGATATTTGATCACGATGCATATCTTATTAAGTTTTCCTGTTTTATTTGATTTCAGCCCACGAAATACGTGAAATTCACAATAATTTGGTTTTAGATGAATCCTATTTCTTCATTCATTTTGTTTTTAAATAAATTTTTGTGTCTTTTAGTGTATTCAGTGGGCTATTAAATAAATTATTTTTCACTCATCGGATAAATGTAATTTTCACCTTTTTTAATCCGCTCGACATTTCCCTTTTTATCCAATTCAAAGACAACCAGTTCACCATTGCCATTTTCTCCAGACATGCGAAAGGTGTGTTCACTCTCCGGATACAATACAATATACGAACCTTCAGGATTATCATCCGGCGGATAATTAAAACCGTATAGCACCAATTTTTCATCCAGAATCATCACCTCTGTCTTCCAGTGCCCGGGGGCTTCATAAGTTCCGACATATTTTTTCCATTCAGGATTAAATTCAATCGGCGCTGTTTTTGGTTTCATTACTTTTAAAACAGCCGGCACAATCATATCGAACAACTTCAGTGCGAATTTGGAAGGGCTACCGTCTTCTCCATTGGAAAAAACAACCACTCCAACTTTATCATCTTCACAGAAGTAAATTTGAGACCGATAACCACCGACCCAACCGCCATGGCCAACCTGTGTCTTGTCCCCGTACTTGCGAATGCTGAATCCCAAACCCCAGCCGCTGGACCAACTGGGCTGCAACCAGTGAACGCGGTGCATTTCTTTTAAGGTGCTGGCTTTCAAAATCTGGTTCCCACCGACATTATTGGATTCGAGAAACTGGAAGGAAATAAACCTGGCTAAATCCTCCACATTCGAGGTCATGTTTGCCGCGGGTGTCAGTGCTTTGGATTCGGTAAACGGCATCTCTTCCCGGGTTCCATCGGGAAGCCTGACGCCGTAGCCGGTGGCAAGTTGCTTCATTTGTTCTTTTGATAATTGCACACTGGTGCTGTACATTTTTAACGGCTGAAGAATATGGTTAACAATATAGTTTTCGTAATCCTCACCCGATACCGATTCAACAATCTGACCCAGCAGCGCCATGGCTAAATTTGAATATTTCCATTTTGTTGCAGTCGGAAAGATGGTCTCCTGATCCGGCAGCTCCGCTTTAATTTGCTCGATAGTGGGGAATTCGTGATCTGTCCAGTAGGGAAATGCCGCTTCTCTGGGCAAGCCCGTAGTATGGGTTAAAATATGCCAGATCGTAATCGGCGGATCATCCGGGTAACGATCCTGGATTTTGAACCAGGGCAAGTATTTGGTAATCGGATCATCGAGTTCCAACTTACCGGCGTCCCGAAGCTGCATGATCGCTGTGCTGGTAAACAGTTTGGTGATTGAAGCGATTCGGAATAGTGTCTGTGGCGTCACCGGTGTTTTCTCTTCCATGTCGGCAAAACCGAATCCTTTTTTCCAGATAAGTTCCTGATCGTAAACGATCCCCATGGTCAGACCCGGCAAATTGTAATATTCCATCTGCGATTCAACCCAGGTTTCGAACAATTTTATTTTCGATTGAATTTCCGGATTTTCATTGATATTTTTATTCTGTGAAAAACCGAAAGAAGCGATAATTAACAGCATCGTCAAAATAAAACCAATTTTTTTCATCTTGCATGCTCCTGTTTCTTTTGTCTGCAATCAGCGAAAATTAAAATAAGTGTTAAAAATAAAAGGATTTAATCCGTCAGGATTTTAAAACGCTGATTTATTAACCTATTTTAAAGTTCTAATCCGTTAGAATTTTATAAAATGCTTACGCATTAATTCCGGTCTATTCATTATTATATAGACAAGATGAACCAGCGAAAAGTTGCCTGGCTTCAGCATAAAACATTAAAAATATTATTTCGTGACTCCCATTTCTTCCAACAAATAATCCGCTCCGCCAAACTCCTGCGTCACCCAAAGCACATAGCGGATGTCCACGCCAATCGAGCGGCTGTAATCCTGACTCCAGGCAAAATCGTTGATCGTGGCTTCGAAAGCCCGGTCAAAATTGATACCCACCATTTCGCCGCGCGCGTTCAGGATCGGACTGCCGGAATTACCACCGGTAGTGTCCATATCATAAAGTATTGCCACCGGCACGCCCTCCACGCTTTCTTTGTAAAATTGACCGAACTCTTCAGCTTTAATGAGCTCAATCAACTTCTCCGGTGTGTCAAACGGTTCCTCTCCGGTGGTTTTTTGCAGTACGCCATTCGTTGAGGTAATCGGCTGATAGTAAACCGCATCCCGAGGTGAATAGCCCCGAATGTGACCGAACGTCAATCGCAGGGTGCCGTTGGCGTCCGGTACAAAATCGGTTGCCAGAAATTCCTTTTTCACATCAATCAGTTGGGCGTGCAATTTATCCAGTTTTCCCTGACGTGTTTCCTGTGTTTCTTCCAATTTTTGATAAATCGGATACAGGTTAATCGCTAGTCGGACGAACGGATCATCCATTTTTTTAACTTGTTTGGGTGTTCTGCCAAAAGCATCATTTAACACCTCTTCGTTTGCTAATTTGGATTTGGCGTAGGCTTTAGCAATAAATTGATCAATGGCTTGCACCAAATCTTTTTGACCGACGATGTTCTCGACAGCATCGATTTTTTGACCTGCCGGTAATCGGGCTGCACGGATCAGCATCTCCCGGAAAACAATCTTATCCGCAGGCTCGTAATAATTTCTCAATCCCATCACGGTGCGCTGTTTAGTGCGGTCGAAATTCCGGTCCATAAAGGCGGACTTGCGCTCCAGATCGTCTTTTTGCCGCTCAATCGACGTTTCGTAAACCGTGTACGCCCAAATAAGCAAATTCGAACTGCGCCGGAGATAGCTCAAAATCAGCTCATAGTCTGCGCGTTCTCGAATTTCCTGATAAATTGTCCCGATCTCTTTTAACAGGTTGCCGTAAGTTTCCTTTCGCTCGGGATCAGCCTCAATAAACTGCTGCATTTTTTTCTCCTGCTGTCGCTTTTTCTCCACCAGGTTCAGGCGACCCAGTCCGATCAATTTGCCGCGGTAGTTCTTTTCCGTATTCGAGAGCCCTTTGATCGGGGATAGCATTTTTAACGCGACTTCGCGATTCTCTTTACTCAGCTCTTGCATCACACGAATTTGCCACTGGTACCAATCCACGACAAACGGCATTCGAACTTCCTCCTGATAAGCCACGTAATACGAAGTCCGATGGCGATAGGTTCTGCCCGGATATCCCAGAATAAACACAAAATCTTCTTCGTCCACACCATCAGGGGCAACCTTCAAAAATGTCTTTGGCTGATAAGGCACATTATCTTCGGCATAATCCGCCGAAGATCCGTCCGGCGCTACATACGCCCGCATGAAGGAAAAATCACCGGTGTGACGGGGCCACATCCAGTTGTCCACTTCACCGCCAAAATTACCAATGGAACGAGGCGGCGCGTACACCAGCCGGATGTCTTTGAGATAAGTGTAAATAAACAGCACATAAGTTTTTCCGATAAACATCTCCGACACATCCGCGCGCTTGCTTGGATGTTCATCTTCCGCCCGTTTGATAATCTCTTTCATTTTTCGTTCGATGGCTTTGGTGCGTTCGGCAAAATCCATGTCGTCGGTGACCGCACTTAACACTTCATCCGACACATCACGGTAGGATTCAGTGATCCGCACGGTGTAACCTTTGGCAGGAATTTCATCCGCCTGTGTTTCCGCCAGAAATCCGTTTTTGATATAATCGTGTTCCGTAGTGCTGGCGCGCTGAACTGCGCCGTAAGCACAGTGATGATTGGTCAAAATCAAGCCATTTTCCGACACGAACGAGCCTGTGCAGCCGCCCACCTTGCAGATCCCGTCAATCAGGCTGATGCCGTCCGGGTTGTACACATCCAGCGCGGTGATTTCCAACCCTTTTTCCTGCAGATTCAATTGGTGAATTTCGCTGATCGGATACATGCCTTCTTCGGCAGTGATATTCGAGATAATCAGCATCAGCACGAATAAGAAAGAGATTAAATATTTTTTCATTTGTGAGGACTCCTGTTTTGTTGGTGGTGTTATTTGATTCTTAAAATAAAATATGTTTCGTCCCTTAACGGCACTATTTTATGAAAGTTCAACTTTTAATATAAAAATTTTTAGCTTTAAAACAAGCAGAAAATATTTTTGGTTGAAATAACACTTTGTGGGGCAGGTAGTAACGTTCAACCCTTTCAGGGTTGGTAATGTTTTTTCATTTGAAGGCTACAAAGGTTGAACACCTTCGGTGTTCTCCTTGTCGATTCTTTATATAACGAATCCCGAAGGGATTCAACATTTGTAGAAAAAAATATGTCTGATGATAACAACTCCGATAGGAGTTGAACAATAAAACGTTCTATGGAGCACAGCATTTGGAGTAGTACAAGATCGACAATAGTAAATAAACCTTATTATGGCTTTTTCGACTTTAGTAGCAAAATGATATCATTTAGATTTACCTTTTTTATTTGCATTATTTCCAATTTTTCTGAAAAAAAGCCGGGTGTATGAATTCAACACCCAAAATTATGAACGAGAGGGCTGTATCAAAAGTTAACTTGTAGTGACGAATTTATTCGTCAAATACCATATATTTTGTGGAGCGAATAAATTCGCTACTACAAATTGGGCTAAACATCTTGCATCAGGACTTTTGATACAACCCCGCTGATAAATCAAAATGAGATCAGTCAACCACTTCAGTGATTTTTACCGATAGATAATAAAATTATTTTAACTTCTTCTCACAATGAACAAAAACTGTACAAATCAAGTTTAATCGGACAATTCTTTCCTTTCTAATATCACCAACCACATCCACCCGATCCCGCTACCAACAACGTAATACACAAAATCACTCCACACAAACGAATTTCCCAAAATTGTGCGACCCAGAAAATTCCCGCGGATCGTTTCCAGAAATGGGGGATGCCAGAGTTGTAATATTTCCAGCAGGCAGGTCACGACGAAAACGGTGACTGCAATTTTGAGCGGACTCCATTTTGGCAGCGACAAAAAAATCACCAGACACCAGAATATTTCGTAAAATACACCACCGAGTGAATTGTTCACCCAATCGGCGCCAAGTCCGCTGTAAAACTTACTGGCAAATCCAATCGGTATGATAAACAAAATGGACAAGATAGTCCGGCGGTTTTTAATGAGCCATTTTCGCATGGTGATTTCGCTTTTATTAATATTGACCATTAACAATTAACCGTTCACCATTGATCATTATCAGAAAAATTTATTACCAATGCTAATCCCTAACGCAGCAAAGCCGCAACCAAAATAGAACGCGGATGACACGGATTAAACGGATTTGCACGGATTAAAAAAATTGATCTGAAATTTTGTTAAAATAACAAAGTTTTTGGGTGTAATAGAATAATAAATTCGCGGACATTCATTCAGATCAAAAACCTACTGCTCTGGTTTTTGCAGAAATACTTAACGCTCTTAAATTGTGAATTCTTTTCCCAAAATAACAGATGCTATCCTGACCAGCAGAATAGCATCTGATGTGTGTTTGAATGAATTATTTGAAATTGTGTTTTGAAATTTCTTTATTTTCGCAAATCAGTCTGACTGCTATTTAAGCAATATCATCTTCCGCGTCTCGTGAAATTTACCTTTCACATTGACCTGATACAGAAAGACACCGGATCCGACAGTCTGTCCTTTATCATTTCTGCCATCCCATCCAATTTCATGACGTCCTGCAGATTGATACTGATTCAAAAGATTCCGCACCACTTTTCCGTTAATGTTGTAAATCGTAATGTGTACCTCTGCCGGTTCCGGCATGGTGTAACGGAAACTGGTATTCAAATTGAATGGATTAGGGTAGTTTTGCGATAGATTCCATTCGGTCGGGACACGTTCAGCCGACTCATCCGTTTGAACATCAGTCGGATTGGTTGGATAGATTTCCACATCATCGATGAGCACACCAGCCATGGATACGGAACCATTGGAAACAAAATGAAATCTGACCCAAATTTTTTCGTAACCGCTGTCGATAAACTGTGTCAATCCAACCTCACGTTGCGTCCAGGCTCGGAAATTATTACCGGTTAAAGAGTCCAACGTTGTCCAGTTTACCTTATCGCCGCTTGCTTCGATATAGCAGACATCCGAATCCGGCTCCGTGACATATTTGGTCCAGTATTTGAGCGTCGCAGCATCGATCGAGGTCACATCAAATCCCGGAGCAAAAGTCATGTACGCATCCATGTTTTCCCTATATGGTAAATTCCCGCCGTTGACGTGAGCAGCAAACTCTCCGGTATGTCCCATAAGCACATTGGTGATACCCCAGCCACCGGTAAAAGTCCACAACCCGGTTTCCGTTTCAAAACCATCCACCAGATTGCTGACCGTGGTGAGGGACTGGTACTGATTATTGTAAGTGTTGTAATCATCAACGATATTTTCCAATGAAATTTGAAAGTCCAGTTCACCGGTTTCAGTCATCAGCAGTGGTTTGAAATTAATCACCTTGATTTCGCCAGCGAGTAACGTTTCGACAAAAGCGGTATCGCTGTAAATTTCCGTTCCCTGATTTAAAGCCCGGCAGACGACATTAAAGTTTGCTTCATTATTTAAGCCTTCGTTTGCAATCTCAGCGCCCAGATCGATTGGAAACAAGATCGGAATATTTTCACCAGGGAGCCACACCTTTTTTATTGCCAGATCGTGCGCTGGTTTTTGAAGATTAAAACTGACACCGATCGGAAGCATACCGACGGTGGTATCGCTTGAACTCACATAAATTTTCGCTGAATAAGCTCCGGCGTCCAATTCGCGAGTGTTGATTGAAATTCCGATTTCAGTGGAATCATTCGCTGATATTGTCCCGGATCGGTTTGTGACATCCAGCCAGTCCGCAGCTTCCTGCAAACTGAATCCATCGCGCCGCATGTCACCATTGTCTTCACCATTGTTTTCAAAAATAATATTCGCGCCGTCAGCAACCTGGATATTATCAACAAAAAAACCAAGCAGTGATGGATCATCAGGCCTACTATATGCCATATCGGAAGCTAATGCAAATCTAATAATAGTCTGATCGGATTTGTAGGCAGATAAATCGAACTCTGCCTGCTTCCAGCCATTACTTAAACCGGCCCAACCGGCGATGCCATGACCATAATTCCAACCCTGCTCTGGATGTCCAAAGCTCCATAAACTTTGCGTATTGTACTGTGGTGTGCTCGGCATGAGTACATCAAATGTCTTGCCGCCGTCCGTGGACACCCAGACATTGCAACCGTCCCAGCCGTCATAATTCGGATCCGTGTCTGACGCTCCGGCTGGATCTTCCATCGCCCACTTCACCATACAGGTCAACTTGGGTGCTGATGTTGTTGACAGATCTAATTCTGGAGTGTACAAGTAATCCAACCAGTGATCTGAATAGCCGCCGATCGCTTTATTACCGCACCACCAGGAAACACCATCATAAGCGCTGAAGTTATCAGAGTGAAATTGCAGCTCGACTTTATAATCGAATGATGTGTAAATTAAATTATTGTCGCCATTATTTTTAATGGTTACATCTTGAACGATGGAATCACCGCGTGTCAGACTAAGGGAAAAGTTATTGTTTGGTATATCGAGTGAAGCCGGAGAACCTATTTCATCCCAGATAAAAGGAGAATAACTGCCCATTTCGCTGTCACCCCATTTAATGCGAAAATAACCGTTCTCTCCCCATTGCGGCCCCCAACTGTTCTTCACAATCCAGTACTCACCTTCGTCATCCCAACCAACGATCAAAACACCATGTCCGCCCTCAGATTCTCCCCACACATGCTCATAAACACCGCCGCCGTAGCTCATGAAATCTGAATAAACCGTAAAACTAACGGATAACGGATGTAAATAAACCGCACGTTTAATATTTTCAACGATGGGTTCTTCCATTGTTACATATCCCCATCCGGGAAAGCTGACTGCCTGACTTTGCCAATCCGGGCAGGCATCTCCGCAGGGAATGGTATCATCGGCTTCGTACGGCATGCACGCTTCCGAGGGGATTCCAGTTTGCCTAATAAATTCTAGCGCCCAAGCAGTTGACCAGCCGCTGCATGTCCCATCGCTGCATGATAAAACAAACTGTTCCGAAAGATCGATGTTCGTATCAGGACGGTCAAAGTGAATCTTCCACCATGACTCGACCTGAGCAACCGCTGCAAAAGCCCAACAGCTACCGCAATTCAACTGATTGGTTACCGGTGTCACCCAGTTGCCATTATTATTTCGCCAATCAAAATGGGCGGGCAAATCATCCTGAGTTGGTAGTGAAATGTATTTCTCCTGTGCCAATTCAGGGTCTGGGTCCTCTAAAATTTCACCGATGAGCATTTCTTTTTGCTCGGGTGATAACTTTGTCACCCAATTTTCAGTCGCCGTCCAGTTGGCGCCCTTGGCTTGAATCGCTTGCTGAATCTGTTTAATTTCATCTTTATTCAGTGCAAAGGATTGAACAGCAAAAAGTAGAGAAAGAATTAAAAATAAAACAAAAAATAATTGAAGATGTTTCCGCTCCATCATTGTCTCCTAAATTTAGAAATTTAATATTTATTGATTGTCTGCTTTAATGTACAAATTGAATGTAGAATATAGAACAAAATAGCCTAATAATCAATAAAAAAATAAATTTATCTGTTTATATCAAATGAACAAAAACAAATTATCGGATGAAAACCAAAGTGAAACGAGCATACAAGCGAAATTCTAATTATTTTTAATTTACAATTGATTAGACACTGTTCAACAAATACCACTTGACTATAATGATATTTTTTTTTACTTTATGAAACAGGTTTCATTAAAAGTGCTGCTTACTAATATCAAACATCGTACCTATTTCAGTAGTTCCCAAATAAATTTTAGGAGATTAATGATGAGTCTCAATAACATCGTTCACATCAAATTATACCCTGCCCTCATTTTAATGATCACGTTTTTTGTGTTATTCAGTTCGCCGAATCTGTTTGCTCAGTTTAAAATTGAAACAGTCAAACCTGCGGTCCAATCTTTCTTTGAGGAAGATAAAGGTGAAACGAAATTTACTCCCATTTTTCGTTATAATCGCGTTGAGGGTGCAGCACTCGGAGTTAACGCATCGATTATGTTAAAAAAGCTTCAGGACGTCGAACTGTTAGGACGTTTCAGTTATGGTCTTGAGGACACCTATCGCTACAAAGCCGGCATTCAGAAATCGTTCTTCGAATTTAATCCACTGACCATCGGTGTGGCATATCAGGATCAGGTTGCCTCGTTGGATGATTGGTACATCGGTGAAATTGAAAATTCCGTTGCAGCGCTGCTATTTAAAGAAGATTTTATGGACTATTTTGGTAAAAAAGGGATCTCGGCTTTTATTGATCAAAAAGTGGGCGAGGTGCACACTCTGCGGTTTGAAATTGATAACATGGAATACGAAAGTCTCCAGCGCGAAACCAACTGGGCGCTACTTTATAAAAACCATGATTTCAGAAAAAATCCTTCCGTTGTCGAAGAAAGCACTACCGCTCTGAGATTGATGTGGGTTCTGGACTGGCGCGATAATCCGCTGATCCCGATGGAAGGCTGGTATATCGAAGGTAAAGTTGAAAAGACGCTCGGAGATTCAGTGGATACCGATGGTTTATTCCTGACCCTGAAGCGCTACAAGCTGTTGTTTGGAAACCATTTGCTGAAGTTAAAATTTATGCTGGGAACGCGCGCCGGTTGTACGCCGAATTACAATCAGTATCTCATGGATATGGGCGGCATTGGTTCTTTGATCGGTTACAAAGATAAGGAATTCAAAAACGGTAACCGCTTTTTCTATGCCACCTTTCGCTACCTGTTTAATGATACGGTAATGGGCAAACTTCCGCTGGACTTTATTCCGTTTTATGACCAATTATCATTAGGACTTTTTGCCGAGACCGGCTGGCTCGATTTTGTCAATCCGGATAAAAATATTGTGTCCGGTTTCGATGGTTTAACTGCGAACAACCTAAAATCCGATGTCGGATTGACACTTTACGTAACCGAGGGATTGGCGCAGTTCGATTTTTCAAGGCGCACTGACCGTTCAAAAGATGCCTGGCGAGTGACGTTTCGGGTGATGCATAAATTTTAAATAAATCAATAAAATATTTTTGAACTATTCCCCAGAGGATCAGCATCTCTTTATTTTTCTATAGAATTCATGATTAGATTAAATACAAAACTTTTATTTTTAAATATATTTTTATTGTACATCACCCAATCCGGTTTGTCTCAAATTTTTGTGAATTCGGAACCAGTCGGTGAAATCCATAATTCGGATACCAGCTATTTTGTGATCGACAACATCGATTTGATCGGCAACAAAAAAACTCATCCCGATATTATTTATCGCGAACTGCTGTTTGCCAAAAACGACACCGTTTCCCTCAAGCAATTATCTGCCGCACAAAAGCGAGTCCTGAACACAGGATTATTCACCCGGGTGCGTTTTGATATTATCGGTGAACCAAGCATCAGCCATTTGTTGATTACTGTTTTCGAGCGCTGGTACATTTATCCCATTCCGCTGTTTTATCTCAACGAAAGAAGCTGGGATAAAATTTCCTACGGCTTTCAATTGCTGTATTACAATTTTTTGGGCAGGGATATTTTACTCAACTTCTCTGCCGCCTTTGGCTATAATCCCGAATTTAAAATCGCTTATTACAATCCATGGTTTTTCGGAGACATGAAATTATTCACCAATTTCATGATTTTTAAAGGCGATGTCAAAGCGAAAAGTCTGCAATTAGACAGATTAACCTTTCAACGAAAGGGTATTGATTGGTTAATTGGAAAACGGTTCGGCCATTTCACTTACCTGGGACTCACATTGAATTACATTGAAATAACTGCACCCAAAGAAACCGGTTTGACACTTTCCCCAAACGGTAAAGATCGCCTCCCTTCAGTGTGGTTGAGTTTGCAATTCGACAATCGTGATTTGCAGGAGTATCCACGTGAGGGTTTTAATGTAAAATTATGGGGAAAGCGCACCGGAAATAGCAAACATATCCATTATTATCGCTACGGTGCTGATTTGCGGGGCTATCTGCCGGTGACCTCAAAAATCACTTTGGCTGGCAGGTTGGCGACCGATTTATCCTCCGGTACCGTGCCATTGTACGACCGGGTCTTTTTTGGCTACAACGAGCGGATTCGCGGACGATTTTATGACACTTTTGAAGGCGAAAATTTAATGTTTGGCGGTATTGAGCTGAGATTTCCCATTTTGGGAATTCGCTATTTAAATTTACCGCCAGCGCCGGGACTTGAGAGCTATTCTCAGGAATTGAAATTTGGTATCAGCGCCGGAATATTTTATGATACCGGTGCCGTCTGGTTTCAAAATAAAAAATTGTCCGCAGCAGATTTCAGATCGGGATTCGGAACCGGGTTGCATTTTCACTTCCCCTATATTGACGTCTTTCGCGTCGAACTCGGTCTAAATAGCGCCGGACAAACTGAATTTATCGCAGAAGTCGAAACCGCATTTTAGGACCAAGCTTATGAAACACAGGGATTATTTTTACACACCGCCTGATAATATCAAAACCGGTATTGTCGAAATCATTGGTGAAGAGCATAAACACCTGTCCCGGGTTTTACGGAAAAATGTCCGGGACATTGTGCAAATCGTTGACGGGAAAGGGAATCTTTACACAGTTTTGCTTACCGAAATCACTCGCAATTTTACTCGCGGAAAAATCGAAAAAAGAACGCGCTTTGCCGGGGAACCCCATTTTGAATTGACCCTGGCGCAAGCCGTTTCCAAAGGAAATCGGTTCGATCTGATCATTGAAAAAGGGACTGAAATCGGCGTCTCCGCCTTTGTCCCGCTAATCTGCGAAAATTCAGTTATGGAAATCACAACGAACCGCCTAAAACGCTGGGATAAATTGGCCATCGCTGCCATCAAACAGTGCGGACGCTCTGTGCTGCCGGACATTTTACCACCACAATCGATACATGATGTGATGGATAATACTGGACTACAAAAGTTAGGACTCATCGCACATCCTGAAGGAAAGTGTACTCACTTATCCACAATGATTCATGAACTCAAAAAAGAAAAAGTAAATATCAATTCAGCAATTGTGCTGATTGGTCCTGAAGCTGGATTCTCGGAGCAGGAAGTGAGGCTTGCCGTCGAAAATAACTTCAAACCGTTCACATTAGGACCACGAAGGCTACGATCCGAGACTGCGGGTATCGTGGCTTCAGCCATCCTCATGGAACTGGTTGAAAATCAGTGATTGGATATTTAGCCACCATTTTACAGAGAACTCAGCGGAAAAATCAATAAAATTTAGGGCACATATTTTTCTCATTTTTTAAATCAGGTTTGAGTGTTAAGTTTCAAAATCAAATCATTACACTTAAATCTATTAATTGAGTGTTGAAATACCTCTGTGCTCTCTGTATCTGTGGCATTTTTTTATCTGAATAGGCACAATTCAGATAAATTAAGTTATTAGACACACTAAAACTTATAACTCAATCCCAACGATGCATTTTCCATAAATTGACCGCCAGGCGAAACATCCCGATCATAGATGAACTTCATCACTACGTTTAAAACAATATATTTTGTCAACTCTGCCCTTAACATGTGCTCCCAGTAAACATCCAGACGGCGCCAGTTTTTTTGGGGATCTTTTTCCGGACTGATTGAAGAAAATAATGCTTGAAACAGCTTGATCTTGCTGGTTAATTCGATCCCTGACTTAAATTTCGATTTACTCTCAGTTGTCCATTCAATCCCGCCATCGGTTTTCATCCATTTTGTTTCATCGCCGGTCCATAATTCTCGAAATCTTTTCTGGGTGGCGATGACTTCTTTGGAAGCATAGCCCAATCTGGTGGTGAGTTCGAGTTTCTTTTTGTCCGACAATTTTCTCGCAATTCCAGCGCCCTGTGATAATTTTAACGGGTTTGCAAAGCGGGAAACCAATTTATTATTTTTGGGATTATACCCCTCGTGAAATTGAGTACTTAATGAAGTGGACACATACGGATTGATGAATTTTTCCAAATCAAAATTGATGATTGAATCGAAATCGATCACATCATTTGATTTTTCCGGTGACTTCCATTGCTCCTCTTCCTGAACCGAGATTTGTCCGAACGCACAATAGATTGTATTTTTCCAATCGATCGCTTTTCGTTGATAGCGAAACTCCATTTTGGTGTAAACCTTCCAGGTAAAATTCCCTTTTCCACCCCCCTGCCAATTACCGTTCATATTCAATTGATTCGCATCCAAACCAACTGAAATTTCATTATTCCAATATTTAGGACCTTTTTCAAATAACGGCTCAAACCAGGGCACGCCCCAGTTATTATCAAAATCTCCGTAATCGATCCAATGGTCATAACTATTTTTGACAACTCCATTTCCCACTATCAGATAATCGAACAGGTAAATAATATTGTCGCGATTATGATCCCAAATCTCTGCCAAATTTTTCAATCCCGTCGTATCCGGGGATAAACCCACCAAAATCAGATAATCAGTATTATCCGGATTTGGGTAAATATACAGCGCGGCACTGCCCGGATAATCAGAATAAGAATTGCCAAATCTGATCCCTTGTTGATAAATTTTCATAGGCAGTTTTTCAGTAATCTTTTTCAGGTAGGCGTTAGCGTTTTCATTTCCAAATACAATCAAATTAGACTGAACATCTTTCTTTGCCATTACTGTATCGGCTGTCATCAAATGAGTCAGAAAATCATCTCGCCCGCGTCGGCTCACCTGTTTTGCTAACCGATAACATAACTGATTAAATTTATTTTGTTCATGTTTAGTGCTGTAAACAAATCGCACCGGTTTATCAAAAATAGCGGATATGGGACCGGTCAAAGAAGGCTTTTTGCAAATTAACTCAACTTCATTCTTATCAATAATCCATTTATCATTTTCTTTAATAAAAGTCAGAGGCGATTTCATCTCTTCATCAATTCTAAAATGAAAATCTTTCTCAAGTATGACTTTTAGTGGAAATGGCACTGAATCAGGAAACTGATCTGGCATTAGGGTAAATCCAGTCAGGTTCGTTGCTCGAATCTCGACTTGGTTTGAATCAATCTCTGCTTCAATATGTGCCGGATACTGATAATCATTTTGAGAGGACACGCCCAACCAAAATGCTTTGGAAGGAACCAAATGTTTAATGTGCAACTTTAAGCTGAATGGCTCTGTCAGCCTTTCCTGTTCGAGCAGCCACTGAAAATGCGCTTTTGAAAAAATTTGTCCATAGACATTTTTCCCGGTTTTTTCAAAAAAGGAGGCGAGTGCGCTGCCGCCAACTTTCTGCATTTTATTGACCAAATATTGAATGTCATCATTATTTTTCATTTCGTCGAAAAAGCACAGTTGAGCATATTTCAAATTTTCAATGGCAAACGCAGTGTCTATTTTGGCAAAAGCTGCAGATACCACAGCAAAACGATCCGGCATTTGATTCGCCAGGATTAATGCCTCGCGTCCACCTTTACCTTCACCGGCTAAGTACACTTTGTTCTGGTCAATCGGATATTTGGAAAACACATCTTTCATGCAGCTTACTACCTCGTTTAAACCAAAATGAGTGAGTCCCAAATCAGGATAACTGCGCGGGAAAACACCGATAAGAGGCAGATCGTACGCTGCCAGCAAACTCCCGATCTTCCGAGCGCTCTCCTCTTCATTTTCCCGCATGTTATGAAGAAAAATGAACAGCGGATATTTGGTATCGCGCGAAAATTCCGTTGGCAGATGAAGTAAATATCTCCGGCTTCTTTTTTCAAATTTTGAATGGTAAAACTGCTCGACAATCCGATTCTCCCGGTTGTAAAACACCTGTTTTTTCATATAAAAATTGGGAATCTGATCGATGCGCCTTTTTGCTTCCATCATCACATGATAAAAATCAAAATCTGTGACCGCCGATGAAAATTTGGACTCCAACCAGTGAATCCACGACTCAACGGTCATGCTGGCGGAGGGCGCAACATTTTTCAGTCCTTTGAAAACATGAACCTGTTGAGTGAGATAGCTGATTTGCTCGGTGATTAATTGTTTCGACCACACTGCAATATCAAAATGCTGAGAAATACGAACGGAGCTTAAAATTAGCGTCAGCCTGCCCCAATACAAGAATTTTGATGGTATTACCAATTTAGTCCATTTCTTTCCCTGAATCGAAGTGCTTTGTCGAAACAACGTCTCATTATTTTGTAATAACTGGTAAGTCACCCGTTTCCGATAATATCTTGAATAAACCCACAACGTCAACGAATCATTTCTTGAAATAAAAGTCTGTGTCGGAATCGCTTGTACGATATTCATTTCCGGATCGAATAACAACACGTTTGCAAAAGGCAGCGTAAATTTCTTTTGCGTGATGCCCGCTGTCCATTCGATCCAGCCTCTGTAATTATCGCCGTCATTATCAAACAAGACCACCGAGACACCAATGTGCATACCTGCGAAAGGCCCGATGATTCCGAGGCCCTCCCAGGGGATCATAATTTCGTAACGAATTGTATCTCCTGAAACATTCATTTGAACCGGATAATTCCGGTATCCTGAATTGCGGTGTTCCGAATAAGAATATTCATAAACTACAGCATGGCTGTCGGACATAGTTACAACGAATTCACGGTCGTCATTTTGATAAAAATTTGGATTATTATCGTCCTGTACATCCACCGCAAATTGGAGACAATCATTCGCCCACGAATCGTGACCATCAAAGGGAAATGAAATGGAATCGTCAATTGTTTCGGCTGCGACCACAAAGCCCGAATCGTTCCAGCCAAGCCAAAATCTGCCACTGCAGTCGGCTGGGCCTTGCCAGTCACCCTGTTTATACTTAGCCTGATCCTTTCTGTTCAGGTGAATCGGGTCTGTGTTTTCATATTCGTTCAGATCTCCATCAATCCGGACGATTAATTTATTCGCAATATAAAATAATCCTTCGGCTGGATTCGGTATCGCCGATTTTGCGAATAAATTTGCTAAGTTAAAAACCAAGCCAATAAACAGAGAAACGATTATACTCATCAGTTTTTTTCTCTTCACAATCAATTTTTAAATCTCCCAAATTTTGAAATACGCTCAAAGTACACATGCAGAAAACAGCTTCCAGATCAGTTGTGACAAAAAATAGAAGCGACGTTCCCCACAAAAAATTATATAAAATTTCTTTCAAAAATTCAAGCTTATTCGTTCAGATCTTAAAAAATTCACAAGTCAGCTTTTGCTTCTTAACTTCCCAATAGACCCAATCTGAAACAACAATATTGCAGAATGTTTCAGTTTAAGACATTATTTTTATTTTCATTAAATTTATCTTATGTATAACACTGTTTTTTTACAAACAGTTAAGCATTATTAAGTTCTTACATCTTAAATAATATTGAATAAACTTATAAATATTTTATCGTTACAACTTCACGGTCCCCTAATTCCAAAACATCCTAATTGCTTGTTTTAATCCAGGATTTTTGTTTCCGATGGCATAATAATTGTATGATTTTTGATAAGTGCAAAGATGCAGCGCCACCGCTTTGTATTTGATTTTCTTAAATTTCAAAAATTGGCTACTTGTTTAACAGTTTATCGCTTTCTTCAGAACAAAAACATTTGAACACATTATGAAACGTATCGCCCTTTTATCTCTATCAATCTTTTTCATTTTTTATCAGTCAGACTTACTGTCAAATCAGCAACAGGGATCGCGTGGCCCAATTTATGTTTCCAGTGCATGGAATTTGCTGAAGGGTGATCTTACCGTTCACGCCGGGACGCGACTATATTTCAATAACAAATCATATTCAACCAGTTCCGACAATGTAACTGCAGTTACATATTGGAATTTGCAAGGACGAATGAGTTTAGCTTACGGATTAATGAAGCATCTTCAAATCGGTCTTTCACAAGTACTGTATCAGGATAATCACAAAGGCGGGAAAGGTTACAATCTCCCTGATGATTTGTATCTGAATTTCAAATATGCTTCACAACCCTTAAAATCCAATAAATTTAATTTCGGAGGTGAATTAATCACACGAATTCCATTGGCTGAACACCATAATATTATTCTCGAACCCTACTCAGCAGGGAAACTGGAAGCGGGGGTGATTGGACTCCTGTCATTTACCACAAATCCAGTGTTCCCAGAAAACGGAATTAACGTACACGCGAATTTGGGACTGATTGATCATAATGACCATGGTGTCAAATTGAATGAGAATAGTCAGGTTCAGAGTGTCAAAAAACATAATTCCCGGCAAATCACCGCAGGGTTGGCCATGATATATCCGACGACGCAGTTCGATTTTTCCGCCGAAGTTTATGGGAACTACTACATTTCCAAACCACCGCAAACCGCTTTCAGCAGACATAACTATTTATATTTTACGCCGGGAATAACCTACAGTCCTTTTTACTGGCTCGCCTTTAAATTCGGGTTGGATTTGCGCTTAACACCGAACAAATCGAGCGCCAGTCACGAAATCAACAGTACTTTACCCCGTCATTTGCCTTCTTATCCGACCTGGCGAGTGAACTTTGGTTTCAAGTTGAATTTAAGTTCAAAACTTGAGAACAGGTTTGCTGATAAAAAAGAAGAAGAACCGGCTGTCGTTGAAAAGAAGGAAAAAACCATTTACGAACAAATTGCTGATGAACAGAAGAACATTGAAGATGCCGTGCTCGAATTGGAAACGCTCATCAAAGAACGAAAAAAAATGGACGAGATTCTGACACGGTTGAGAAAGGCATTAGAAATTAAAGACGATAAAAAAGAAATGGAAAATAAATAAAACACATTTAATCAAAAGAACGCATCTTGCGCGACATCTTGAAATAAATTACATCACGAACTGCATCGTGGAATTGGTAAACATCCGTGTTGACAACTTAAAATGATTACACAACATGCACTTCATCTTTGATTATTTGTGAAGGAAATCGGGTCTGACATCATGAACTTGCATCAATGGAGACCCGATTTCTTTTTTTTATTCAAACGTGACCAACAACTGCCAGATAGATAACAAACTCCTCCTGTCCGTCCACTCCAATAATTTGATTGACCGCATCATCATCAAAGGCGGCAACAGCGCAACACCCTATTTTCAAAGCTTCGCAAGCCAAATATAAATTCTGACACACATGGCCCGCATCGAGGTAAATATAACGATATGCCCGTTGCTGATATTTCCAACTGCTTCGGTAAATCCGCGCCGTCCAAATAAACGACACCGCACAATCCACAAACATCTGTTGACCGAGACAAGCCTGAGCCAAATCTAAATTCGTATTTTGATCATCGGATAATTGAACAAGTTTATGATCCAATGGCAAATACCGGTACAATCCGGAAGAAACATCGGTCACTTTGTCCAGATTAATATAGGTTTCTAAAGGGTGACGCGCTCCTGCCGATGGCGACGTACGATAGGAGTAACCATACCCCTGTTCGATTGCGCCCTGAATCGACCAAAGCAAAGCGGCTAATTCATCAATTGTCACATTTTTCTTCGTAAATTTCCTTCTTGAGCGGCGATTGCGAAACACCCCTGCTATTGTTGCTTTGGATCTTTTGGCTGTTGCCTCGTAACCGTTTGGTAAATTCACAAGTGGGGCATTTTTATCAGGTAACTGTTGCGCTTCGGGAACCGGCTTTCCAAGCACCATATCGCTGGTTTGGTGAAAGTATTTGTATTTGGTATATTCCTGAAAATAATGACCGATGTGAATGATATCGTTTTTTTCCATGTTTGTCTCTCCGAATGTCTTTAGTTTGTGAGAGCCAACTTTCTTTCGAATAAAAAAGCGATTGGGTTTCCATACCACTTTTCCCAATCGCTTATTTAATGTTAACTTCGACTTAAAATTTCTTAATTATTTCGAATCACTGCCTGAGCTGCTGACAAACGGGCAATCGGGACTCGATACGGTGAACAACTGACGTAATCCATGCCCACACGGTGACAAAAATCTATCGAATCCGAATCACCACCATGTTCACCACAGATACCGACTTTCAAATTCGGTTTGGTCTTACGACCTTTCTGCACTCCCATTTCAACTAATTGTCCGACACCTGTTTGGTCCAGCGCCTGAAAGGGATCATCCGGCAGTATCTTTTTTTCCTGGTATTCTTTGAGAAATTTTCCCGCGTCGTCACGGCTATAACCAAAGGTCATCTGGGTTAAATCATTGGTGCCGAAGGAGAAAAATTCAGCTTCCTCGGCAACCTGATCGGCAGTTAGTGCTGCTCTCGGGATTTCGATCATCGTTCCGACCATGTAATCGACCTTCACATTCATTTCCTTTTGCACCTCCTCTGCCACTTTGACTACGACCGCTTTTTGGTCTGACAGTTCTTCTTTTGTGCCAATCAGAGGAATCATGATTTCCGGATACACTTTAACGCCTTCTTTGGTAAGCTTACACGCGGCTTCAATAATAGCGCGAGTCTGCATCTCTGTAATTTCAGGATAAGTCACTCCCAATCGACAACCGCGGTGCCCCAGCATTGGATTAAATTCTGAAAGCGCTTCAACTTTGTTTTTCACTTCTTCGAGCGATACGCCTAACTCTTTTGCCATTTCAGCTTGAAGTTTTTCCTCATGGGGTAAAAACTCATGAAGCGGCGGATCGAGCGTTCGAATTGTCACTGGTAAATCGTGCATTGCCTTGAAAATACCGTAAAAATCGTCGCGCTGATATGGCAGTAATTTTGCCAGTGCCTTACGGCGTCCTTCTTCATCGTCCGCCAATATCATCTCACGCACGGCTTTAATTCTATCACCTTCAAAAAACATGTGCTCTGTTCGACATAACCCGATTCCCTGCGCACCAAAATCGCGTGCCACAGTCGAATCCTTGGGTGTATCGGCATTCGTGCGAACTTTCAACTTTCTGATTTGATCTGCCCACTCCATCAGTTTTCCGAAACTTCCCGAAAGCTCTGGTTCAACAGTAGGAACTTTCCCCTCGATCACTTCACCTTTGGATCCATCCAAAGAAATCCAATCGCCCTCTTTATAGGATTTACCGTTTACTTTCATGGTTTTATCTTTGTAACTAATCTCTAAGTCGCTGCAGCCAGCAACACAACATTTACCCATTCCACGGGCAACCACTGCTGCATGTGATGTCATACCGCCTCGCGAGGTTAAAATTCCCCTGGCAACATCCATTCCGCCAATATCTTCCGGTGAAGTTTCAATTCGGACCAACAAAACGTCTTTTCCGTCTTCTGCCCATTCTTCTGCATCATCGGAATGGAACACGATCTGACCTGTTGCAGCACCCGGTGAAGCAGGCAAACCAGAAGCGATCACATTCTTTTCAGCTTTGGGATCGAACATCGGATGTAGTAATTGATCCAATTGGTTAGGCACAATTCTCATGAGTGCTGTTTTCTTATCAATCAATCCTTCATCGACCATTTCAACAGCAATCCTCACAGCAGATGCAGCCGTCCGCTTACCTGTTCGAGTCTGTAACATCCACAATCGACCTTTTTGAATCGTGAATTCGATATCCTGCATCTCTTTATAATGACGTTCCAACTTTTTTTGGATTCCTTCAAGCTCTTCATAAGCTTCAGGCATGATTTCCTGCAGAGACTTCTGTGAGGGTTCAGTTTTCCGTTCTGATTTCAGCGGCTGGGGAGTTCGAGTTCCTGCTACGACATCTTCACCCTGCGCATTCACCAAATATTCGCCGTAAAATATATTTTCGCCGGTCGCCGGATCACGAGTGAATGCAACGCCGGTAGCACAATCATCACCCATATTGCCAAATACCATGGCTTGCACATTAACGGCTGTACCCCAATGTTCAGGAATTTTATTCAACTTACGGTACGTTAGCGCTCGCGGATTATTCCATGACCCGAACACTGCATCAATTGCACCCCAGAGTTGTTCCCAGGGATCGGTCGGAAAATCTTTTCCGGTTCGTTTTTTTATTTCAGCTTTGAACAGCTCGACCAATTTTTTCAAATCATCAGCGTCTAAATCGGTATCGAGTTTTACCCCTTTTTCCGTTTTTACGTTATGAATAATGACTTCAAAAGGATCTTCCTCTTCTTTACTTTCCGGTTTCAAGCCCATGACAACATCGCCGTACATCTGCACAAAACGACGATACGAGTCCCATCCGAATCTTTCATTATCCGATTCTTTAATGATCCCTTTAATCGTTGTTTCATTTAATCCTAAATTCAGGACAGTATCCATCATGCCCGGCATCGAAGCGGGCGCGCCGGAGCGAACCGAAACCAGCAAAGGATTTTCTGCATCACCAAAGGTTGCACCCATCACTTTTTCAATATGCTGCATACCTTCTTTGACCTGTTGTTTCACTTCATCTTTATATTCGCCCTCGTTATATTGTTTACACACTTCAGTGGAAATTGTAAATCCAGCCGGTACAGGGATGCCAATGTTTGACATTTCGGCCAAATTAGCTCCTTTTCCACCAAGTAACACTTTCATATCCGCCTTGCCATCTGCTTTTCCTTCTCCGAATTTGTAGACATATTTTTCACTCATAAATCGCACTCCTTTAAAATTTCATTTTCTGCGTATTAGTTATCCGTTATTTCTCGTTAGTATTTTCACCCAATAAAGTATAATATTCTGTTTGATTCATCAATAAATCCAACGACTTTTCTATTGCCGGATCCCAAGAAAACTGGCTTTCGTATTTACCGGCGGTACCCCATAACTTTGCCGCAATTTCCATTTTCAGTTCCTGCTTAATCTGGGTCAAATTTTTTGCAAAATCATCTTGTTTGGCAATCTCCACTGATTTCTTGAAATCTTCAAATTCCTTGATCACATTTTCCGGATACTCATTCTCGGTCAGTACCTTTTCCAAATCTTCAATGTGTTGCTCAACTTCATTTTTATAGGTAAAATCTTTTGATTCCAAAAATGTCTTAAACTGTTCCACCATTTGATCGCTCACTTCAAAATTCCGTTCCAGGTTTTCATGATCAACTGCATAATTTAGCGCAAAGTTGAAAAACATGGATTTCATAATCAAATTACCCATCAATGGTGTCATTTTTTCCTGTTCCACTTCAATATCCGGAGTAATACCTCCGTTGCCTTTGACTTCTCTGTTTGAAGCCGTATGAAATGTTTTTTCTTCTTTTTTAGTTGTATCCTGGCTTTCTTCGTAATTCCACATGATATCCTTTGAACGAATGAAATCTGGTTTTTGGATCAACCGTCCGCTCGGAACATAATATTTAGCAGACGTTATTTTGAGTGAATTACCGTCGCGGGTCAGCGGAATAACAGTTTGTACTAATCCTTTCCCATAAGTTGGTTTTCCGATAATGACACCCCGATCCAAATCCTGCACTGCGCCAGAGACAATTTCAGAAGCCGACGCACTGTACTGATCCACCAGTACAATCAACGGCTTTTCTCCCCACACAGGCTCCACTCTTGAATGGAATTCTTTATCACTGCCTGAAATCCGTCCCTTGGTGTAAACAATCAAATCTCCTTTATGAACAAAATTCTCGGCGACCTGAACTGCAGATTCCAGTAATCCGCCCGGATTACTTCTCAGGTCGAAAATGAGACTTTCCATACCTTGTTTTTTAAGCTCAACAATCGCATCATGTACCTGCTTTCCTGCATAGCGCGAGAAGTGTCCCAAACGGATATAGCCGACTTTATCATCAACAAAACCGGCATACGAAATATCGCTAATCTCTATTTCAGCGCGAATCAACCTGAATTCCAATGGATCATCTTCACCAACACGGCGTATTTTCACATTAACTTCAGTGCCGATTTCACCACGCAGTCGCTCAGCAGTTTCTGAAATGGACAAATCTTTTGTGCTTTTTCCGTCCACCTCGATAATTTTATCTCCTTCACGAATACCGGCGCGTTTTGAAGGGGTTCCTTCGAACGGTGGCTCGATTACGGTCGCCCAGCCATCCCGTTTTGCAATTCTCATTCCCACACCACCGTACTTACCTGTTGTCATTAATTTCAATTCAGCGTTGCCTTCCCGTTCGATATACATGGTGTATGGGTCAAGTGTTCGCAACATGCCATTGATGCCAGCTTTCATAAATTCCTCCGGATCAATTTCCTCAACATATCTTTTGGTGACCTCTTCATAAACCTTGCCGAACAGCGCGATATTTTTTTCAATCTCAAAATAATAATCCGGCTTGGCGGTATTTGTTTTTCCGGCAATCCAACCGCCCAGAAAAACTGTACTGGCTATTAATGCGATCATCAATAATAGCGACAAATATCTGTTATTTTTTTTCATTGTCTCCTCCCTGGAGAAAAATTAATTTATGGTACCATCAAATTAATATCTTTTAATTTATCAAATCCGGAAATCTGGTTGCTAATTGCTGCCAGATTTCATCAGAAATTTGGTATATTTCTTTTTTACCATTGATAACACAAAATCGTTCCGGTTCGCTTTGAGCGATTTCCAAAAAACCATTCCTCGCCTGCTCAAAAAAGTGTCGTGTTTGATCCTCCATTCTATCCAGTGCTTGGTTCAGCGCGCGTTTCCTTCGCTCCATTTCTTCAAGATCAATATCAATTAAAAAAGTTAAATCCGGTTTTAAACCCTGAGTTGCAAATTGATTTACTAAACGGATGTTTTTCAGATCGATATTTCTGCCATAGCCCTGATAGGCAGTGCTGGAATCGTAGTATCGATCACAAATCACAAGCTTGTTTTGCTGCAATGCAGGTCGGACTCTCTGTTTTACTAACTGAGCCCTCGCTGCGTTAAAAAGTAAAAATTCTGTAATGGGACTCATATCTTCTTTATGATTCATCAACAAAGTTTCTCTGATCCTTTCAGAAATTGATGTTCCGCCGGGCTCGCGCAACAAAATATGCGGTATTCGCTTTTTTTCCAGTCTTTCAATCAGCTTTTCGATCTGAACTGATTTTCCGCAAAAATCAATTCCTTCAAATGTAACGAATCGACCTGACATTGGTTATTATATCCTCATTTGTTTCCAGCGGCCGCCCTTAAACCGCCAATAGTTGATGGCCAATCGCGCTGTTTCATCCAAAAGATGAACACTCCATAAACCAAATAATCCGAATTGAAATATAAAAACCACCACCCAATTCAAACAGACCTCGAGCGTGAAAACACCAATAATCGTCATGTACATGATCCATTTCAAATCTCCGGCACCGCGCAAGTTTCCGATAATCACACTGTCCACAGCTTTGGGAATTTGAACCAGGGCAAAAATGATCATCGCCGTTGATCCAACTCTAACGACACTTTCTTCTTGCGTGAAAAAATAAAGTATCGATTTGGAAAAAATAATCATAAACGTTGCAATAATCACCGAAAATACAAAACTCACATAACTTGTCGTTTGCGCCGTCCGCTCCGCCAATTCCTTTTGTTCCGCACCCAAGTTCTTACCCATCAACGTCATCGCGCTGATACCAAACCCCAGATAAACCATCGACAGAATTTGGTAGATTATGTTGAATACCATGTGTGCAGCTAAATAATCTTTCCCCAGCATCGCCGCATAAATTGAGACGATTAACAAGCCTCCGGCCCACGCCAGTTGCTCCACAGTGGTCGGGATACCCGCATTCAGCAAACGTCTGAATGTTCTGAAATTGGGTCGGGATAGCTCTCGAAAAGAGAGAAACAGCGTCGATTTTCGTGTTCTCAAAATATACAATGTCAGCAAAAATCCGACAGAATGGGAAATCCCCACCGCCAACGCAGCACCCTCGACTTCCCAGCGTGGAAATCCAAACCAGCCAAAAATGAGCAACGGCGATAAAACAATATTGATGCTGTTCAAAGTGACATTCACAATCATTGAAAGATGGGTATCCCCAGCGCCACGAATACAGCCGACTGTGACCAAATTTGTAATGATAATTGGCGCAAATAAAGCAATAATTCTTAAATAAGAAATTCCGGCTCGCTGTGCTTCAACCGATCCGCCCTCTTTTATCAATTTAAAAATCTGTACACCACCAAAATACCACACAATCCCAAAAATGATCGAAATAAAAACACTGATCATAACAGCCTGTCCGAACACATGATTGGCTTCCCTGCGTTGATCAGCGCCAATATGGCGTGCAATTATCAACGAACCACCAACAATAAAAGTGATGACCAAGGCTAAGAATGTGATCACCACCTGGATGGCCAATCCTCTTCCTGCGAATGCCGCCGTGCTTATTCTTCCGATAAATATGGCTTCAACCGTAAAAAAAATCGTTTGCGACGACAAATCAATTACAGCGGGAATCGATGTTTTCAATATCTTTTTTAATGGATTGCCGTGCCTCAATTCAACCTCGATCACTACCTGTTCAGAACTGTATCAAAAGTCCCAATGCAATATGTTTAACACAATTTGTAGTAGCGAATTTATTCGCCCCATACAATATGTGGTATTTGACGAATAAATTCGTCACTACACGTTAACTTTTGATACAACTCCTATTCATATCGACCATTTCAAAATAATCATCGGTATTATTGAAAGAATGGCTGGAAGGATGAATCCCAGCCACTCATCGTATTCACTATCACTAAATATCAATAAACGATTCGTTTTTTATTGCCACAGATGAACACTGCTTGACACAGAATTATGAAATAATTTATTAATTTTTGAGTCTTTTTGTCTTCGAGGCAAAAGAATATTTCAAGCTAAAAACAAAAAATCGATTAATCATAATATTCCATACCCAAATGGGTGATAAGCTCTTCACCCTTCAAATGTCTCAATGTGTTTTTCAGCTTCATGAGCTGGATAAAAATATCATGTTCAGGATATAGTTCTGGTGCGACCATCGGACTCTTGAAATAGAATGACAACCATTCCTGAATTCCTTTCCAATTGCAGCGTTGCGCTAAATCCATAAATAGCGCTAAATCCAAGACGATCGGAGCCGCCAAAATACTATCGCGACAGAGAAAATCGACTTTAATCTGCATCGGATAACCTAACCAGCCGAAAATATCCAAATTATCCCAGCCCTCTTTATTATCACCGCGAGGCGGATAATAATTTATGCGGACTTTGTGATAAAAATCTTTGTATAATTCGGGATAAACATCCGGTTGCAAAATATATTCTAATACAGATAGTTTGCTTTCTTCTTTTGTTTTAAACGATTCCGGATCGTCGAGAACTTCTCCGTCCCGGTTACCCAGAATGTTTGTCGAAAACCATCCGTTCAATCCGATCATTCGGGCTTTTAATCCGGGCGCTAAAATCGTTTTCATCAGCGTTTGACCAGTTTTGAAATCTTTTCCAGCAATCGGGACATTCATTTGATCTGCCAGTTGCAGCAACGCCGGAATATCAATGGTCAGATTGGGCGCACCGTTGGCGAAAGGAACACCTGCTTTAATTGAAGCATAAGCATAAATCATACTCGGCGCGATTGCCGGATGATTTTCTTTCATCGCTTTCTCGAAGCTCTCAATCGTCTGATGCACCGGATCCTTTTTCAAAAAGATTTCTGTACTCGCACACCACACGGTAACCATTCGGCTCAGATTGTTTTTTTCCTTGAAATTGTGAATGTCATCCATTAACATTTGAGCATAATCATATTTGGTGTTCGCTTTTTTGACATGGGTACCATTCAGCTTTTTCACATAATTACGATCAAAAACAGCCTTCATCGGTTTAATCTTTTCGATCTCCGGTCTGACCTGATCCAATAGCTCCTTTTTCAACACACCTGCATTCAGTGCTGCTTCATACACATTATCTTCAAACAGATCCCAGCCGGCAAAAACCAGATCGTTCAGTTCTGCTAATTCCACAAATTCTTTTATCATCGGAACTCTTTTTTCCGTACGTTTTCCAAGCCGGATCGTCCCCATTTGAGTTAAAGAGCCGATCGGCTGGGAAATCCCCTTTCTTATTGCCTGAACACCTGCGATAAATGTCGTGGCAACAGCCCCCAAGCCAGGTAAAAGAACGCCTAATTTTCCCTTTGGTTTTTCAATTTCAGTTGCTTTTCTCACTTATCCTTCCTCCTCCATTGTAAACTTTAACTTAAACTATGATACTATCCTGTTGTTCGTATCAACATGAATTAATTTCGGCTCTATATTTTTCGCCTCATTTTGCTCTGTTAATCCGTAAGCTAAAATAATGATCAAATCCCCGATATGAGCCAACCGCGCCAAAGCGCCATTACAGCAAATGGTTCCGGAATCCGCCTCACCCTCGATCGCATAGGTTTCAGCCCTGGTTCCGTTGCTAATATTCAAAACCTGAACTTTTTCAAACGGAAATATATCCGCAGCCTGCATTAACTTTTTATCAATTGTAATGCTTCCCTCGTAGTCCAGATTTGCTTCTGTTACTTTCGCCCGATGGATTTTTGATTTGAGCATTTGAACTAACATAAAAACCAACTCCATTATTCTTAATTCTAAACTACACACCTTTTGCTTCCGGGGAGGATTTTTGTGTTTTTCCCCGTTCAATTGACCATACGTAAAATAAGCGTTGAATCGCTGTGATATTTGAAAATATTGCTACGGTAATAATGGCGATCACTAAAACGGATTGGTGTATCAGTGCGCCTATTGCAATAACGAGCACCCGCTCGGGACGCTGCATCATGCCAACTTTGCATTCAAAACCCAGACCTTCCGCTCTCGCCCTGACATAACTGGTCATCACCGATCCGCCAATAGTCACACAAATAGCAACTGCTGTAATTAGGGAAATGTTCAATCCGAACATTTCCCATTCAGATGTGATGAAATAGTATGCTAATCCAAAAAAGATAATCAACTCAGAATACCGGTCGAGCGTCGAATCGTACAACGCACCAAACTTGGTTACGCGATTTGTCGCTCTGGCAACCTGACCGTCGATGACATCAAATAGTCCGCCCAACAACATAATCATCGCCGCCAATCGTAAACGACCGCTACCGAAAAAATAGGCTGCCGGTATGCTCAAGATTAGACCGACCGTGGTAAAATGGTTCGGATTCAATCTGCGTTTCACAAAAAAATCAATCACTGGCGCGATCAGTCTCAAAAATGAAAATTTTATCCAATCCGGTAAAAAATTTATTTTAGTTTTCAAATGACACCTGCCTTCTCAGATAAAGTTACAGTAATTCTTGTTTATATTTTGTCACGGTTTGCCTTCAACCACAATCACAAACTCGCCCTTTTGCTTAATCTGTTCCGGACTTTCAACAAACTCCTGCAATGTGCCACGGTAAACCTGCTCAAATTTTTTTGTCAGTTCGCGAGCAATCGCAACTCGACGGTCACCCCAGATACTATATAACTGAGCGAGCGTTTTTAGCACACGTTTTGGTGACTCGTAAAAAATGATGGTTCTTTTTTCATCAGCCAATTCCTTGAGCCGGGTTTGTCTGCCTTTTTTATGGGGAAGGAATCCTTCAAAAACAAATCGGTCTGTCGGTAAACCGGAAATAATCAATGCAGGAACAAACGCCGTTGGTCCCGGAATTGCTTCAATTTTAATATTTTGTTTTATTGCTTCTCTGACTAAATAAAACGCAGGATCGGATATGCCAGGTGTTCCGGCGTCCGAAACAAGGGCAATTGTCTGTCCCTGCAATAATTTCCGGATCAGCTCAGGTGTTTTTTTTTCCTTGTTGAAATCGTAATAGCTGGTCTTTGGTTTATCAATATTATAATGTCTCAACAAAATAGAAACTCGTCTTGTGTCCTCCGCAGCGATCAAATCGACTTTCGCGAGCACCTCCACGGACCGAAAAGAAAAATCTTTTAAATTTCCGATCGGTGTGCTGATTAAAAATAATTTCCCTGCTTGATCCGGGAACACATTTCTTCCCACATTTTATGATCAATTCAATAGAATTATTCAGACAAAAATAGACTGCCACAGAAGTGGAGAATATACAGAGGAATTTAACTATACGGTCAATGTTTTTCGGATTATTAACTTACTCTAAATTTCAATAGATATCTTCTCCGAGTCCTCTGTGACTCGGTGTCATCTTGGTAACAGCTTATACTTTTTATTTATTTAATTTATCAAGACTTTTATCGAGTATCGCTATCGCCTTGTCAACTGTCTCCTCTGTTGTGTTTAAGGAAGGTCGGAAGCGAATCGACTTTTCGCCGCATTTGAGTATCAACATAAAATTACGCTCAGCTTCATCCGCTAATTGATCCCGTAAATCTTCTGTTGAAAGATCAAACGCAATGAACAATCCTTTTCCCCTCACATTTGAGATCAGCTTATTATATTTATCTTGTAATTCAAACAATCTTTTTTGGAAGTAATCACCCACAACCGCTGAATTATGTACCAGATTTTCTTCCTCTACAATCTCTAAATACCGTTGACTGCGAACCATGTCCACCAGGTTCGCGCCCCAGGTTGAGTTAATTCTGCTCGACTCAGCGAATACATTGTTCTCAACCTCGTCAATTCGTCGTCCCACCATGATGCCACAAACCTGCATCTTCTTTCCGAAGGCAAGAATGTCCGGCTCGACATCAAAATTCTGATAAGCCCACATTTTTCCCGTCACACCAAATCCGGTTTGCACCTCATCGTAAATTAATAAAATATCATTTTCATCGGCGATGGTTCTCAGTTCTTGGAAAAATTCCTTTCTAAAGTGATTGTCTCCTCCCTCTCCCTGAATCGGTTCGATAATGATGGCAGCAATATCATCAGGATTGTCCTGAATGGCTTTTTTAATTTGTTGCAAACTGGTTTCTTCTGCCTTTTTGACTTCAGCTAAATTTTCTTCATTCAAGGGAAACGTGATTTTTGGATTGAGAACGCGAGGCCAATTAAATTTTGGGAAATACTGTGTTTTTCTCGGATCGGCTGTATTTGTCAATGATAAAGTATAGCCGCTTCTGCCATGAAATGCCTGCTGAAAATGAATGACCTGGTGACCCAATTCTTTTTTGTGACCTTTTTGAAAATTCAAGCGAACTTTCCAATCAAACGCGGTTTTAAGCGCATTTTCAACTGCCAGGGCGCCGCCACTAATAAAAAACAGATGTGGCAGCGAATCGGGTTTGGCAACACGACCGAAAGTATCGACAAATTCTGCCATCTCAACTGTATAAAAATCGGAATTTGATGGTTTATTAATCGCAGCGTAAACTATTTTTTCTCTATATTCTTGTTCCAATAATTTTGGATGATTTAAACCGACGGGTAACGTCGCATAAAAAGTAAAAAAATCGAGGTACTTTTTTCCATTACGGGCGTCGTATAAATAGCTTCCTTCACTCTTATGCAAGTCAACAATAATATCATATCCGTCCACTAACATGTGCTGACTGAGTATCTCTGTTACCTTCCCTGGCTCGATTTTCGACATATAAATTTTTCCTCCACTTTTAATGCATGGCGCATCTGTTCATTCTCACATTTTTTTCTTTAAATCTCATCTGACGATCATCATTTAGTTACATTTTTGTGGAAAAATTAAAACTTATTATTATAAGAAAAATAAACATAAAAGTCAAGAAACAACTCTTGATTTTTCAAATTATTTCATGTCCCCGTTTAACTAAAAATGCAACGTCGCTTTTGAGCTTGCACCTGAATTTCTAAAATCAATTAAAGCAATGAAAACACAAATTTCTGTCCAGAAACATGGGAACTTAAGTTATATTTAAACACGAGAAATATTTGTTGGTTTATTTTTGTGTATTTAGTGAGCCAAAAGTGGATGTTCCTTTTCATTTCAGAATTTCAGCATCAATATTAGGCTCCAATTTTCTGCTTTAGTTGATCCAAAAATGTGCGTTGGCTTTTCAAAATTTTTTCTCTGGCGAGTTCGAGTGGGAACCAGGCAGCGCGGTCCACTTCCGGGAATGTCTGCTTTGTTCCGGATTTTGGCGGCCATTCCATTTCAAAGGTATTGCTGTTTATTTTTGAGGAATCACAATTTCCCTCGAATATCCACGCTTTAACATATTTACCACCCTTCTGCCTGATCTCTTCTAATTCTATAAATTCCCCTTTCGCGATAAATCCTGTCTCTTCAAGAAACTCCCGCTTTGCGGCATTCAAGGGATTTTCCCCATCCCGATACTCACCTTTTGGAATAGACCATGCCCCTTCATCTTTCCGTTTCCAATAAGGCCCACCCGGATGAACGAGTAATATTTCAATTTGATTGTTGTAAGAGCGGTACATGATGAGTCCGGCACTTTTCTTCACTTTACTCTCCATTATTTTTTTTCTGTTAATAAAATTATTATTTTTCAAATTGATTGATCTAAAAGCGATAGAGGAATTTAACGCAGTCAAAGATTGATCGGGGGAACGACTTTCTTGAATTTTTGCTTCTCTATGAATACCTTTACAACCAGTTTTAACTTACAGTTTTATTGTTATGATAAATTCGGTTCCTTTGTCACGATTCACGCTTAATTGACCCTCGAGTTGCTGTTCAGATAACGATTTCACTAATTTCAATCCCAACGATTCTGCTTTTAACGGATCAAAATTTTCAGGTAATCCGACACCATTATCAGAAATTCTCATCCGAACCTGATTCTCGTCCCCTCGTTTGAGTTCTATCTGAATGACTTTTTCTTCTTCAAAATTATCCGGAAAGGCATATTTTATCGCATTGGTCATTAGCTCATTGACAATCAATCCGAACGGTATAACGCGATTGATATCAATATTAATAGCTTCAACCGCCAAATTTATTTGAATTCTCCGCTCTACAACCCCAAACGACTTTGACAACCCTTTCACCAGTGACCTTATAAAATCGGAGACATCAATTCTCGAGACATCTTGTGTTTTGTAAAGATTTTCATGCACCAGCGTCATAGTTCGAATACGATTCTTGCTCTCATTAAAAATTTTCAAAATAGTGGGATCTTTAATATCGCGGGATTGAAGATTCATCAGACTGATAATCATTTGAAAATTATTTTTCGTGCGATGATAAACCTCTTTTAACAACACCTCTTTTTCCTTGACTAATTGCGTCAGTTTTTCATTTGTTTGTTTTTGGTCAGTTATGTCCTTGACGATATGTACAGCGCCAACCAAACTTCCTGCCTCATCACAGACAGGGTCCACAGCAACCTGATACCACTTGCCGTTAATCAGTAAATCCATTATTTCTCGTTTCAGACTTTTTTTCATTCGAAAAAACGGACATCCTTCGATGTGCTTATTATCTTTATGCACCACTTGATAACAATAATTCCCCAGTACAGGCTCATTACTATCTAAATTAAATATGTCGTTGGATGCCTGATTATATTTCAGTATTTTACCATCAACATTTAACAAAAAAATGGAATCCTTTATTGCGGCAAAGGTGTCTTCCCAATCTTTTGCAGATTGTTTTACTCTTTCTTCTGCATATATACGCCGTAATGAAGTTGAGGCTTGATTAATAATTGTCTCGATAATGTTTTTATTTGGAAATTCACTTGCCTTTCTTTCAAATATAACAATATCTCCTAAGAGTATATCCTCTCGGGTAAGACCCATCACATAAACATTTTTGATATTTAATAAATCTTCAATAAAATTAGCTGTTTTTTGGGGAATCCGACCTAATCCGAGATCATACACTCCCTCAGGTACCAGTTTTAATTTACCACTTTTGAGTTCCATTTCAGCTTCTTCATTTTCTAGCTTTGCTTCAAAACCGATAAGATTTTGTCCTAATTTATTTGCAAGAGTCACTGTATGTTTACCTAATCCATTTATATAAGCCAGACGGAATAACTGTTCTTTTTGATAAAATTTATTAATTAAAATGACTGAATTTTTGATGCGTTTCAGAATCATGTTTCCGATAATTTCAAAAATTTCCTGTTCAGTTGATGCTTCAACAAATTTAGCAGATGCTTCTGACAGAAATACCAAATCATTAATATGTTGATTTTTGATATTTTCTAAACGTCTCTTTTCGGATATGTCTTTAAAGACGATGACAATACCCTGTTTTTTTCCTTTATCGTCCTTTATTGGCGTACACGTATTATCAATGGGAATTTTTTTATTCGATCTCAAGACTAAAACGATATCATCGGGAATTTTGAACACATCATCCAGTTTGGAGGTCTGCTCATAAAATCCTTTCATTCTTTTGCCAGTTTTTGCGTGACTGAGCTGAACTACCTCATCGACCTCTTTGCCCAGCGCTTCCTCCCATTTCCAGCCTGTTAGCTTTTCCGCGACAGGATTCATAAACGATATTAAACCTTTTTCATCTGTCGTGACGACACCTTCCCCAATACTTGTCAATGTTTTTGAAAGCAGCGCTTCACGTTCTCTTAATTTTTGTTCAAGATGGAACTTTTGTAATGTGGTCTCGATGACGACAAATAGCTCTCGTTCAAACATCGGTTTAAAGATGATGCCGTAGGGGGCAGTTTTTCTGGCTCGTTCGAGAGTTTTTTTCTCATTTATTGCAGTCAGATAAATGATAGGGATGTCGTGATGTTCTATTATTTCCTGAGCAGCCTGAATTCCATCCAGCCGGCTTTGCAAATTAATATCCATTAATATTAAATCCGGCTGTAAATCTTTTGCCTTCTGTATCGCATCTTGACCGGTGCTTGCTTGTGCGCAAACAGCATAGTTCATTCTGATCAAGTTTTCTTCTATCAACTTCGCTTCAATAGCCTCATCTTCAACAATGAGGATTTGAGGTTTTTTCATATAATCCCCACATTTAAAAACAGCGAAAGATATCTGAAGGACTTTTATTCCAAAAGCAATAATTTAAAAATTTGACCTGATAGCGGAATTATGACTTGTTGGGATGTTTAACAATATTTAATATTTTGTTTACTCGAACTCTTGATGTCAATTGCAATGCTTACCGATTATTAACCCGGAGACATACAAATTTCGTACTGATTACTAACCAAATCGTGAAAGATTGTAATTTTCACACACAATATAACTATGTCCCAGTTAAATGCAACAATTTTTATCACTTTTTCACTGCTTTTTTCAATCTGCATGAAAACCATGGTCATTTTTTCTTGAATCGAATTACGAATTTTGTACCTGATTTGCCATCGAGCTGCAAATCGCCATTTAATTGTTCTTTGCTTAACATGGTAACAAGCTCCAAACCGAGCGACACTGGTTTCTCTAAATTTATATTTTCCGGAATTCCGACACCGTTGTCAGATACCATGAGCTCGACAGTCTTGTCCGATTTTTGTTTGAGCCGCACACTAATCTCACCTTCAATGTTCAATAATCCGGGAAAACCATATTTTAGCGAATTCGTGACTAATTCATTGACAATTAGTCCGCATGGAATCGCCTGATCAATTGATAAAATAACTTTATCTATATCCAATTTTAGAGATATTTTATCAAAGTCAGTGCAATAGGTTCTGTATAATTGATACACGAGGGTGTTAAGATAATCTGAAAAATCGAAATGTTTTAAATTTTTGGATTGGTATAATTTTTGGTGAATGATCGACATGGAGTGAATTCGATTTTTACTTTCGTTTAAAATCTCAATCAATTTTTGATCGTCGAGGCGATTAATTTGTAAACTCATCAGAGAATGGATAAGTTGAAAATTATTCTTGACACGATGAAAAATCTCCTTCAAGAACGTTTCGTTCTCGCTCAACAGATTTTTCATCTTTTGTTCATTTCGTTTTCTCGCTGCTATATCGCGACTGATGCCGGCAAGGTGACAATGATCATTGACTTTGAAAGCCGAAAAAGTAACTTCTGTAAAAAATTCTGTCCCGTCCTTTTTTACGGCTAAAAACTCAAACGGCTTGTTCAAAGCAGCATCATGTCCGGTTTTTTGGAAATCATCAAATCGCTTTGCATATTCCTGCTGGAGCGCTTTGGGCACAATAAAATACATGTAATCCTTATTCAGTATTTCGTCTGCTTTATATCCATAAATCCGCTCTGCAGCAGGATTCCAAAAGTAAATTTGCCGCTTTTCATTTATAAGCATAATTGCATCATTAGTAATATGAGCCAAGGTTTTCAGCCTTTGTTCAGCGGCATCTAATTCGTAGTGAAGCTGTTTTTTCTTACGGGATTCCTCCAGTTCGCGTTCCACAGCAGGTGCCAATCTTGCCAAGTTCTCTTTCATAACGTAATCATTAGCACCTAATTTCATTGCTTCCACTGCCACTTCTTCGCCAACCACACCCGATACCATAATAAAAGGAAGATTCGGCTGCATCGAACGAACAATCTTTAATGCTTCAATACCATTAAACTCACCCATCTCAAAATCAGAAATCACCAGATCCCAATTTCGTTTTTCCATCTCCTTTGATAAATCTTCTGCCGTAAATATCCGATCCCAATTCAACTTGAAACCGCTCTGCTCTATTTGACGGACGATGATTTCAGCATCGATTGAAGAGTCTTCAACTATTAAAATGTTCGCTTTTTTCAAAACAATTCTCACTTTTGGGGGTGATGAAGATCCTATACATCACAGAATATGATTCGGTTTGCCTTTTATATTCGCTATAATACAGTCGATAAGCGCTCAATTTTAACAATATTGTTATGTTATTAGTAGTTTTTAACTTTCACATGAAGATTTGAACTTTGATTATTTCGCCATTCCCTTCACTCCAATTCCCCCACTAATCAATAGGATGTGCGTAGGATTCTCAACTTATAAAATTTATCTCATATTGTCAATTACTTTTTTAAATGTTACAATTATTTAATTGAATTATCGTAATTTACAATTTAATTAGATACTAAATTAGTAATATAAATTCGTTTTAACATTTTTAAATTAACTATTTTTTTATAATCCATAATTTATGTGAATTTATCAAATTTAATTTTGTTTGCTTATTTATATTTACTTTATTTTGTATTTAATTATTTAATTTTATTTTATTGCGATTTATAATGCTTTAAAAAATTTATTTTATGTCATATCTAAATCACAACACCATTTTAGGAAGAAATTTTAGCGAGCAAGCAGAAATAAAACAAATAAAAGAATGAAAGGTATGCTAAATAATTAGTTAACAACTACAAACAGACTGTTGAATGTATCTTTAATCATATACAAAAATAAAATGGGTTTCGTACTTCATCAACGCCATATCGCTTAACATTCACTTCTGTTTCAACAATTAATTGTCCACACAATTATAATTAAAACAAACACAAGGAGTAAGTGTGAATGAAGCATTTCCTTACGATTCTGAAGTCAAAACCCACTTTAATCAACTTTTAAACTTCATTTTAATCAATGTTATTTAATATACTTATTCACAACCGTTAATAACTCTTCTGATTTAAGCGGTTTTTGTAAATATTCTTTTACGGGGATAGCAGTGGTATCAAATGTCTGTTTCGCAGCATCTGCAAATGAAGAGAGAATCACAACCGGGATCTCGACATTCAATTTTGCAACTTCATCTGCCACTTTGCAACCAGTATCTACCTCTTCCATCATCACATCTAATAATATAAAATCAACATCTTCATTTTTCACTTTTTCCAAGCCACCTGCACCGTCTGCGGCTTCCAACACTTCATAGTCTGCAGATTCTAAAACGACTTTCGCCATTTCTCTGAAATCCATATCATCGTCAATGATAAGCACTTTCTTTTTGTCGGACATTGTTCCTCCAGTTTATTTTACTAAAGCTTCAAATTCATCCCTAAACTTGTTAATCATGGTTCCGATAACCAATGCGCCTGCATCACCTAACGGACAAAGTGTCATACCCTGGATCATACGTGTCAGTTCCAGAATGGTATCAATATCTTCAATTTTTCCGTTTCCATCCAGCATATTTTTCAATATTTGCTGTATTTTTGCCAGTCCATCGCGGCAGGGTGTGCACTGACCACACGACTCATGTACATAAAAATTGATAGTTGTCATGGCAACCCTGGGGATCGACGTGTCTTCATCCATCACGATAATACCGCCCGATCCGAGCATGGTATTGGCTTTGACGCATGCATCAAAATCCATATCCAGATCAATCTCATCAGCCTTCAAAATCGGTGATGACAAGCCACCGGGGATCACAGCTTTTAGCTTTTTGCCATCTTTTATACCATCAGCAGCATAATTGATCAAATCTTTTAGGTTTGTTCCCAGCGGATACTCGTACACGCCCGGTTTATTGACATGTCCCGAAATACCGTACAACTTTGTTCCGGAACTCTGAAATGATCCCATTAATTTAAATGTTTCTGCGCCATGTTCGAGGATAAAGGGAATGCAAGCTAATGTTTCAACATTATTTACGATAGTCGGACATCCGTACAGTCCCTCATTGGCCGGAAACGGGGGTTTCATTCTGGGTTCGCCACGTTTTCCCTCTACAGACTCGATTAATGCAGTTTCTTCGCCGCATACATAGGCGCCAGCCCCGCGCATCACAACGATGTCAAAATCGAAACCTTTACCCATAATATTTTTGCCCAGATAGTTCTTTTTGCGCGCTTGCTCAATTGCTTTTTCTAATATATCAGCAATCCATTTAAACTCACCCCGAATGTAAATAAATCCTAATTCAGATTTTAACACATAAGCGGCGATGGTCATACCTTCAATTAACAACAGCGGATCACTTTCCATAATCACCTTGTCTTTGAAGGTACCGGGTTCTCCCTCATCCGCATTGCAGATTAGATAGTGAGGTTTCTTTTTTTCCTTTGGGATAAATGCCCATTTAAACCCGGTGGGAAAGCCTGCCCCTCCGCGGCCTCGAAGAAAGGATTTTTTGATTTCTTCAATTATCTCTTCGGGCTTTTTAGACAGCGCATTTTTAAGACCTTCGTAGCCGCCGTCTCTCTCATAATTTTCCAGTTTATCCATCCCCGGCACGCCAACATGCCGCGTCAGAATCTTTTTCTCTTCTATCATCAATCATAACTCCTTTATTGGTAATGATTTCAATATTTCATCAACTTTTTTTTCAGTCAGATTTTCATAATATTTATCATTGATCATCATCACCGGGGAGGAACCGCAAGAGCCCAAACATTCGACTAAAGTAAGTGAATACTTCTTATCCGAGGTGGTTTCACCCGGTTTAATGTTCAATTTTTTCGATAAATGATTTAAGATATTTTCAGCACCTGACAACTGGCAGGATACATTACGACACATCTGAATATGATATTTACCCACCGGTTCCAAATTAAACATGGTATAAAAGGTAGCAACTCCGTAGATTTTATTCGGAGCAACGCCGACCATGTCTGCTAATTCACGGATTACCGAATCCGGCAACCAGCCAAACTCATCCTGCGCCGCATGTAATGCAGGAATAATGACCGATTTTTCGTCAGGTAATTCGTTCATCAATTTTTTAATTTTATCTTTCGCTTTCTGACTCAGCTTATAATTTGAGTCATCGGCTTTATATGCAGAAGGCGATGCCATTTACTATTCCTCCAATATTTTTCTTCGTATCTATATTCAAATTTCATAAATTATCAAACGATTTATACATCACGTTTCACATAATGCGTGTGTAACAGATGGTGACTCTTCTCTCCCAATGGTTCTCCCAGATATTCTTCATAAATCCGTTTGATCCATGGATTGCTGTGAGACGTTTTCAATTTTTCAGAATCATCCAAAGTGTAAAGTGCTTTGGTACGTGCAGCAACTCTTTCCACATCTGTTCCTATCGGCTGACCTCCGCCACCAACACAGCCACCAGGACAGGTCATCACTTCAATAAAATGCAAGTCCTTTCTTCCGGCTCGAACTTCGTCCAGCAATTTGGCAGCGTTTTTTAATGTATGGACAACTGCGACTTTGGCCTCTAATCCGTCAATATCCACAGTCGCTTCTTTAACACCCTCCAGCCCACGCACAGCTTCAACTTTCAACTCTTTCAATTCTTTTCCGGTAATTAAATAGTAGGCGGATCGGATGGCGGCTTCCATAACGCCACCGGTGGCGCCGAATATTTTACCGGCAGTTGTTCTCTCGCCAAAAGGCGTGTCTGCTTTTTCAGGATCCAACGTATGAAAATCTACGCCATAAATGTGAAACAGCCGTCCCAATTCTCTGGTCGTCAAAACAGCGTCCACATCCGGAATTCCGTTTTGACCCATCTCCGGTCGCCCGGCTTCGAACTTCTTCGCTGTACAAGGCATCACGGAAACGCTGTAAATTTTCGCCGGATCAATACCCATTTTTTCAGCAAACATACTTTTAATAATTGCGCCCATCATTTGCTGCGGGCTTTTACAAGTGGATACATTCTCCATAAAATCGGGGTAAAACTGCTCCATAAATTTAATCCAGCCCGGAGAGCAGCTTGTGAGCATGGGAAGTTTTCCCTTATTTTTAATCCGATGAACTAACTCCGATCCCTCTTCCATTATGGTCAGATCCGCGGAAAACGATGTATCAAACACATAATCAAATCCAACCGATCTCATTGCTGCCACCATAATTCCGTCGAGGTCTTCGCCAGGTTCATAGCCCATTTCTTCGGCGATGGAAACAGAAATCGACGGTGCGTGTTGTACCACAACAACTTTCTCCGGATCATTTATCGCGTCAATGACATTTTGAACATGGCTGACTTCGGATAACGCGCCAGTGGGACAGGCAAGTACACATTGGCCGCAATTAATACAGCGGGAATATCCCATACCCTTTCCGTTTTCGATTCCAACCATGCTTTCAAAACCGCGTCCCATCAATTCGATTGCGACTACACCCTGAATGTCTTCACACACACGAACACATTTTCCGCATAAAATACATTTATTCGGATCGCGCACAATCGATGGACTTGTAACATCTATCGGTTCACTCTTGACCATTTTCGGTAATGTACGTTCACGAACACCAAGCTCATCAGCTAATTGCCGCAAATCACAATTTCCATTTCTGATGCAATAAAGACAATCGTCGGGATGGTTAGACAGCATCAGTTCCATCAATTTTTTTCGAGCGTCCAAAACACGATGAGAATGGGTTTTGATTTTCATACCCTTACTGACAGGAGAAGCACAGGACGGAACTAAATCTTTACTTCCTTCAACTTCAACAACACACATCCGGCATCGTCCCTGGGGTTTCAAATTTTCCTGATAGCACAGAGTAGGAACATTAATACCGGCTCGACGTAATGCTTTCAATATTGTTTCACCAGGCTCAGCCTGAATTTTCCGTTTGTTCACTTCGATTTCGATCATAATATTCTTTTTCAACTCCTCTGTTTTCAGTTCTTTTTAACTAAATCGCTTTTATTTTTCTCTTGACTTTCATATACCAGTGTCTGAGCGAGAACTCTTTTTTGTTTACTAAAAATGATATTTTCAAATTTGTCTAAACTTACCCCATCCCCTATTCACTTCTCCTGAAAGGATAAGGGGGATTTCTATTCTGGGGCTGTATTAAAAGTCCCGATGCAAGATGTTTAGCCCAATTTGTAGTAGCGAATTTATTCGTTCCATACAATATATGGTATTTGACGAATAAATTCGTCACTACAAGTTAACTTTTGATACAGCTCCCTGGGATGAGGTCTATTATTGTGTTGTCGGTCAGGCACTAACTACTTTTTCTCAATGGCAATGTCACTGTAAAAACGCTCCCCTTATCCTCTTCACTTTCAACCTGAATGTCTCCGTTGTGCAGTTCAACAATTCTTTTCGCAATACTCAGTCCCAGACCAGTCCCTGAAATCTTTTGGATTTGTTTATTTTTAGAGCGGAAAAATTCATCAAAGATCTTTTCCAGCTCCTCATTCGCAATACCATATCCCGTATCTTTTACTGCAATTGATAAACGATCTTTTTCTTCACTGACTCGAATTTCGATTTCTCCATCAGGCTTATTATATTTAATCGCATTGCTGATCAAATTGGAAAACAGATATGTCAGCGCATTTTTATCACCGGTTACCTGCGGAAGATCATCCGGTATTTCTTGTTTAAGTGTAACTGCTTTCTTACTGACTTCATTTTCCATCAATGTCAGAATTTCGCTGATAATCGGACCAATATCGACTGGCTCCATTTCTTTGGTCAATTGTCCAGACTCGATTGATGTCAGACTGAGCAAATCCTGAATCAGACTGCGCAATTTTTCGGCTTTGCTGCGGGACCGCTCCAAATAAGCGATTTCTTTATCCGGTTTGTCTTTAACAAATCCTTTGATTATCAAATCCAGATAACCTTCTATTGCATTAATTGGTGCTTTCAGTTCATGTGTAACTACTGACACTAATTTCTGGAATTCGGCTTTCATTCTTTCAAGTTTCTTTTCCTCGGAAATGTCCGTGATGACCAGTACCAAGCCGTTCATTTCATTCTTCTTTTCATAAATCGGAGCCAGTGTGACTGAATAAATCCGTTCCTGTTCACGATCAAAAACAATTTCTTTGCTGACTGATTGAGTGAGTGATTTTCCTTTTTTTAAATTTTCAATAATCCAGTTTTCCAACTCCTGATTATTGAGCGTATCTTTCACATGCTGACCGACCCGACAGGCGTCATCAATATTCAAAAGTTTACAGGCAACCGCATTTTTAAGAATCAGTTTCGCTTCTTTATTTATCGCGATTAACCCTTCACTCATGCAATTAATAATCGTCGATAGTCGATTTTGCTCAGCTTCGATCCGTTCCAGATTTCTCTGCCGTTCCAGATGCAACTGTTTCCGTTCTGTCAGCAATTTTCGCCGCTCGAGGCCCTTTCGGACAACATTCCGTAACTCTTCAGGTGTGAACGGTTTGGGCAGGTAATCGTAAGCGCCTTTCTTCAGTGTATCCACAGCTGACTCAATAGTTGCAAAGCCGGTAATAACGATAACGATGATACCGGGATCGTGACGCTGAATAAAATCCAGTACATCCGCACCGGTAATCTCCGGCATCATTAAATCCAGCAGAACAACATCATACTGTTCTGCTTTAATCTTTTCAATGCCGACTTTTCCATTCTCCGCCGATTCGACAGTCATGTCCTCTTTCTGCAAGGTCAACTCGCACGACGTCCGAATCACATCGTCATCATCAATCACCAATATTTTTTTATTTTTGCTCATATAAACTGATGAAATAAGTGGCTTAAAATTAATTAATTGTACCTATTCAGGCTTTAGAAAAATGCCACCGAGACACAGAGGGATCAGAGATA